>JAUXMV010000101.1 GCA_030683155.1 Bacteroidales bacterium | reverse complement strand
GAAACAAATGCTATTGCCGAAGCAGTTAATAGTAAAATACAGAAACTAATATCTTCAAATAATGGAAACAGAGATAAGGATTTCTTCTTCTTTAGACTTAGTCAATTCTATGCCTAGCACATCAAAATAAGATTTAGCCATAATTTGCGATTATTCCTATTCACAAAGAATAAAAGTCATAATTTTGACAGCTAAACCATAAAAAAAATATTATGAATATCCCTGCGGAACTTAAGTACACAAAAGACCACGAATGGGTTCGTGTAGAAGGAAATACATGCGTTATTGGCATCACAGAATTTGCGCAAAATGAATTGGGCGACATCGTTTTTGTTGAAGTAGAAACTATTGACGAAACCCTTGATGCTTCCGATACTTTTGGAACTATTGAAGCTGTAAAAACAGTATCTGATCTTTTCATGCCTGTTAGTGGAACAATCACTGAATACAATGAGTCACTTTCGGACACTCCTGAATTGATTAACAAAGATCCTTACGGAGAAGGCTGGATTGTTAAAGTTGACATGACCAATGTTGCAGAGTTGGATGATTTGCTTGATGCAAGTGCCTACAAAGCACTTATCGAAGGCTGATTTAAACTAACTTTTTGAAGAAGTTCTTTTTAAATCAATGGCCGGCCATCTTGTGGGCCTTGTTTGTCATCCTTATCACGGGTCTTCCAGGAAACTATTTTCCTGAAGTCAAAAGTTTCTGGGACTGGATTTCACCTGATAAAGTTGTTCACCTGTTCATTTTTGGTGTGTTTTCTTTTCTGGTGATGCATGGAAGCAGAGCGCAATATTTCGGAGGAAGACATCGTTATGTTATTGTTGTTGCCTTGCTTACAGGCATTGCTTACGGAGGATTGACCGAGCTGTTGCAGTATTACGTTTTTATTGGAAGGTTTGGTAATTTTTTCGATTTTTATGCAAATGTTGCAGGTACAATTAGTGGAGTGGCACTATTTATGCTGTTAAATAGAAAAAATAAAAAAAAGAGTGAACGGGTTTTATGATTAATTATTAATTTAGCCCCGTTATTTTTCAAATAATAAATTTAGTTTGAAAGCATTATGGAAGTAAAAAAATCACCAAAAGCAGATCTTGAACCCAAGAAGCTTTTGTTCAGGCAAATAGGTTTGATCATTGCATTGGCTGTCGTGTTTCTGGCTTTCGAGTACAGAAATTATGACAAACGTACGCTTGATCTGACAAAAAGAATGGTGGAGGATATTCCTGAGGAAATTATCCCCATTACAGAGCAGAACGTAAAACCACCACCACCTCCACCACCACAACAAGTTACAGTTCTTCAGGTTGTTGATGATGATGTTGAGGTGGAAAACGTTGATATCAACGTTGAGGTTGACCAGAAAGTTGCTATTGAAGTGTATGTTCCACCTGTGCGTCAGGAAGAGGAGGTTGTGGAAACTGAAATCTTCACCGTTGTTGAGTCCATGCCTGAATTTCCGGGTGGTGCTGGCAAGATGATGGAATTTATTGCACGGAATATCAAATATCCGCCTATGGCCCGTGAAAGTGGTATTCAAGGTCGTGTGTTTGTTAATTTCGTTGTCGAACCTAATGGTTCCGTTTCCAATGTAAAGGTTCTCCGCGGTATCGGAGGAGGATGCGATGAGGAAGCTATCCGAGTTGTTGAATCAATGCCAAAGTGGACTCCAGGCCGTCAGCGTGGTAAAGCTGTTAGGGTTTCATTTAACCTGCCCGTTCGCTTTACCTTACAATAAACAAGAAAGTTTTGCAATCAAATATAAAACACCTTTTGCGAGGTGTTTTTTTTTAACATTGATTTTTTATTTAGTTTTTTTTAATGCAATATTTATATTTTGCAATCGTTTGCATTTATTAAGTCGTAAAAATCCAGTTGTTATGATTGTAAAGAAATTAGCCAAAACAGACTTTGAGAATAAATCACTGATCTTTCGTCAAATCGGCGCTATCGTTGTGCTTTCTTTGGTTTTCCTTGCTTTTGAATACAAGACAGATGAAGTCAACAGTATGAATGCAGTTCAGAAATGGTTCAACAACAGTCCAGTTGATAATATTCCCCTGATAACTAAAACTCCTCCTGCGCCTCCAGCACCAATAATTGATTTTGCAAAACCAATGCAGTTAGGTAATCAAGATACACAACCGCTTGGATTTGAAATGGATGCAAACTCAAATAGTGTTGAATCTGCAAATTAAATTCTCCTCTTGCGATTTCAGATGAGATTTTGATGAATCTTTCCCTTTTTAATTTAGTTAGCGTATTGCAAATCATTTTTCATGATTGCATTTTTATTGTCATCTACATTTTGGTCTGAGAGAAGCCATCTGATACCATTTTATACCAAAGTGAATTATAGATGAATCCAAAAGCTGCTTGGTATAATGCCGATGGATAGAAATGTTAGGCCAATTGAGTGAGCGATAATTGGACTATTACATTTCTCCTTTCGGTATTAGAATTCTGCAATGATAATAGTTGGTTTTGGCCATTCAGATAAACTCGAAAAGATATACCACATAATCTGATTCTTTCTCCCTGCTGTCAGGACCGGGTTTAAATACACCCAAAGTCTTGAAATTTTCGTTTTCAAGGATTCTTTCAAGGGGTAAATTTCCCTGACCCGGACTGAAATGACTATCCCAAAAAAGAATGCTTCCAGGTATCATTTCGTTTCCCGGATGGAGGTTGTCCGGAATTGCCTCCCTGATTTTTGAATCATCGGTAGGATCAATGTCAAGTATAAAAAACACATTTGGATCGTAATAGTAAATCATTCTGCCTTCAAGCTTGTTGTCAATAATGTGCTGACAGGCTTGCGAGATGGTGTCTTTTGCTGCTGAAATTGGCACAGGCAATTGGTACATCAAAAAGGTTGTTCTTACAACAATTATCAGGATGAGAATCTTTAAGGAAGTCGCAGCCCATTTTTTGTTGAAAGTGATATTTTTCTCAATAAGATTATAGCCATTCAGACTTAAAACAACAAATGAAGGCACTACCAAGGCCATAAACCTGTCAAGTGCCAGAGCCCCTGAACCAAGAAACCAGGTAACCGAATGAACCGATAAAATGATCAAAACAGAAAGAAAAACCAATACAAAATCATCCAGGTGCTGGTTCGATTTTGAGAATTTTGTTTTTGCCAGATCAAAAATAAGTTTGAGCAATCCCACAATAAACAACAAGGTTAATGGAATACCCCAGATAAGCTTTGACCGGTCGATATAGTAAAGCAGACTTCCGCTGCCATAGATGCCTGCAGATTTTGAAGTATAGGGGAAATTATGAACCAACCAGAGAAAGTCTCCCGTAAAAAAGCCGCCAATCACTGTGTAGACCAAAACACCTGTTAAAAGAAACGGAATGGCTGTCCATTGCTTTCTGATCAAGAACATTAATCCAAAAAGTGGCAGAATAAATAGTCCTTCTATACGCGCAAAGGGCAAAAATGAAATAACGATGGCAGCAAGTAAAAACTGTTTTCTGAAGTAGAGCATCAAAGCCAGCGCCAGAAACATTGAACCTGTGATTTCTGTCATTGCACTTGGAATCATTGAAGCATAAACTGGCGCAAAAATGATGAATGGAACGATCATCCACGCATTTTTCATTTCCTTATGTGAGACAAGTTTCCAAGTAAAGAAAGCTGTTAGCAAAGCAGCCAGTAAATTATAAAACCTGGTGCCATTGTAACCAAACTGCGAAAATGGCGCACTCAGAAAAGTAAAAACAGGCTTGCCCCAAAGATCAAAAAATAGTAAAGGATTTTGAAATGCATAGCGTGAAATACGGTAGTGATGAAGGTCATCCGCGCCTCCGTATGAGTCTTGCGAAAAATAGGAGATGTAACCAAAAATCAATGCAACAACAAAAAAGGGTAGCCATTTCAAAAGATTATGTTCTAATTGTTTTGTGTTCATGTTTGCGTGCTGTTGTTAAAAAACTTTGATTTTTTTATGATCAATGAACTTCGCTAAAAGCATTTTTCAGCTTTCAAGCGTGTTGTTTTCTTTTGACCGAAAATAATCTGTAATCACTTTTGTTCTTGCTTTACCGACAACTTTTTCGAGTTCTTCCTGACTTGCTGCCGAAATATTTTTGAATGATTTAAAGTGAAGCAATAGTTTTTGGGCTGTACTTTCACCAATGCCTTTGATTTGATTGAGTTCTGAACTGACAAAACCCTTCTCAAATTTTTTCCTGTGATGCGTGATGCCAAAGCGATGTGCTTCGTCGCGTAAAAACTGAATTATTTTGAGTGATTCGGATCTTTTATCGATATAAATGGGAACCTGATCGCCCGGAAAATATATTTCTTCAAGTCTTTTTGCAATGCCAATAATGGTGATTTTGCCTCTGAGGCCAAGTTTTTCAAGTGTTTTAACTGCAGCACTTAACTGCCCTTTTCCACCATCGATAACGATAAGTTGAGGCAATGGTTTTTCTTCTTTCAGAAGGCGGCTATAGCGTCGCTCGATAATTTCTTCCATTGAGGCGAAGTCGTTGGGGCCTTCAACAGTTTTGATGTTAAAATGTCTGTATTCAGCTTTGTTTGGCTTTGCATTTTTAAACTGTACCATGGCAGCAACAGCATAATCGCCCTGAAAATTGGAGTTGTCGAAACATTCTATCACATCGGGAAGTACTGTCATGCGCAAATCTTGCTGTAGTTGCAACTGAATACGCTTTTGATGCCGCTCCGGATCGATCAGACTACGTTGCTTTTCAATTTCCATCTTATAATGTTTCGCATTCTTTTCGGAAAGCTCCAAAAGCTGCTTTTTCTCTCCCCTTTGCGGGACAGTGATTTTGACGTCAAAGAAGCTAAATCCCGGATCAAATGGCAGGATGATTTCAGGAGAAATACTCACAAACCGCTGTCGCATTTCGGTTATTGCAAGCAAAATTAATTCTTGCGGGCTTTCGTCGAGTTTCTTTTTTATCTCGATCGAATGCGATTGCACGATGGCGCCTTCAATCACTTTGAGGTAGTTTACCCAGGCCGTTTCAGGCTCATTGAGTATAGAAAAAACATCCACATTATCGATAGTGCTGTTGACGACAACCGATTTGCTGCGATAGTTTTCGAGCAGTGCTAATTTTTCTTTGAGCAGCTGCGCCTTTTCGAACTCCATTTTTGAGGCAAAATCCATCATCTCTGTTTTCATTTCACGCACAACAGCCTGAATGTTACCGCGAATAATCTGACGAATTTCTTTCATCATGGAAGTGTATTCTTCACTGCTTTGCAAGCCTTCACACGGGCCTTTGCAATTTCCGATATGGAATTCAAGACAGACTTTATAATTTTTGCTGGCTATTGCTTTTTCGGATAAATTGAGGCTGCATGAGCGGATTGGATAAAGCTGACGAATGAGATCAAGCAGTGCTTTCATCATTTTTCCAGATGCATAAGGGCCGAAATATTCTGAGCCGTCGTGCACAACATTGCGTGTGGAAAAGATTCTTGGGAAGGCTTCATTTTTAATACAAATCCATGGATAGGTTTTGTCATCTTTCAGCAAAACATTGTATCGTGGCTGAAACTGTTTGATAAGGTTATTTTCGAGCAAAAGTGCATCTGATTCAGTTTCAACAACAATGAAGCGTATGTCGTGAATACGGCGAACAAGCACACGAAGTTTGCCCGTCTGCTCTTTGCTGAAATAACTCGAAACACGTTTGCGAAGATCCTTGGCCTTGCCAACATAAATCACTTTGGCCAACTCATCCAAGTATTGATAAACACCGGGATTGTGTGGTATCGAGGCGATGATGGCCTGCAGTTGCTTTGCAGCATTGGGTGCCGGTTCCATCTTTTTGAATTTTTAGTTTTTCTTTAAGGCGTCCCAGCCCTGAGCAGTGAGTTCGATAAACTGACCATCGTTGGTAACCATATGAGCCTGACCAATATTGGCTGTCATGTGGCCGATGATGGAGATTCCTTCCATTTTTCTGACTTTTTCAAAATCAGACTGACTTACAGTAAAAATCAGTTCATAGTCTTCGCCTCCGTTGAGCGCCGCGATGGCAGGAATCATCTTGAATTCCTCTGCCAGATTAAGTGTCGTTATATCAATGGGCAATTTGTCTTCGTAAATCTGACATCCAGTTTCTGATGCTTTGCAAAGATGCAGGATTTCTGAGGCTAAACCGTCTGAAATATCAATCATTGAAGTTGGTTTCACATTGGCATCGCGCAGTATTTGAACCATATCTGCACGGGGCTCTGGTTTGAGCTGCCTTTCA
This sequence comes from Bacteroidales bacterium, assembly GCA_030683155.1. Classification (GTDB taxonomy): domain Bacteria; phylum Bacteroidota; class Bacteroidia; order Bacteroidales; family F082; genus JALNZU01. The sequence continues at coordinate 78,631 of JAUXMV010000101.1, read as the reverse complement.
AGCACGTAGTCATGACCTTCGAGGTCGGGTTGTGCTTGCGGATTAGCCTTAAATACAGCTTTTTCTCTTTCCAGTAAAAGCAGCCCCATATAAGCTGAACCAAGATCACCGGTCACGCATAGCAGGTCGCCGGCTTTTGCACCACTGCGGTAACAAATATCTTCAGTTTTAGCTTGTCCAATAACAGTTACAGATAAAAACAATCCTGATTTGCTCGAAGTAGTATCGCCTCCGACAAGGTCAACGTTGTAGCGTTTACAAGCCATTCGGATTCCTTCATAAATTTCTTCAACGGCCTCAAGCGAAAAACGATTGGATAAGGCAATGCCGACTACCATCTGTCGGGCGGTGCCGTTCATGGCCGCAATATCTGAAATGTTGACTGCGGCAGCTTTGTAGCCCAAATGCCGGAGTGGCGTATAAGAGAGGTCAAAATGAACGCCTTCCACGAGCAGGTCTACAGAAACCAGGGTTTGAAAGCCTGTGTTATCAATGACGGCAGCATCGTCGCCTACACCTTTTACAGTTGATGCGTTCACAATTTTTATTTCCCTTGTAAGGTGATCAATCAGACCAAACTCTCCTAATCCTGATATTTCCGTTCTGTCGGTATTGGTATTTTCTATCATATTCTTTTGATGATTTTAATGTATTTAATTGGCTAGCTTATGGTATTTCGTGGCATTCTTTTCATCGCCGAAACGCGCATAAATATTACCCATATAGAGCGCATAAGCTTTATCAGGCTTGATTTTGTACAGTCTTTCAAAAAGTTTCAACGACTCTTTAAAATCATTGGTCGATTTCTCTAAACCCTTTAACAATACAGCATATTGTTTTCGGGTTTTATTCTTTTCATAGGCTGCCATTTCCTGCTGGTATCGTTGTTCTCCAATCTCATAAAGCTGAATTGCCTTCCAGTCAAGGGCATCTGTATTGTTGGGGTTTTTGGCGAGCAAAAGGGAGGAAGTTTCATTGCAGGCGTCATCGTTTTTTATGGCTTTATTAACTTTAAACCAATCATTTAACAGCGCTTCATCTTGGTTTTCAGGCCTGACATGTGGCCAGGTTTCGACAGCTTTTTCCCACTGTTGTGTTTGGGCGTAAAGCTTAAAAAGTATCGGCATGGCATTTTTGGTTTCCGGTTTATCAGGAAAATGTTTTGCCAGACCTTCAAGCGCCATCACTTCAAGAGATAGGTTATCTGCCCGCTGGTAGAAATCACTTAAAAAAAGCCATGTTTTCAAAGAAGCAGTTTTATGATAGACAGCAAGTTTAAAATGATTTTCGGCCTTGATTGTATCGCCCACAGCTAAGGCTGCATGCCCGGCTTTATCGTATGCCTGAGTAGTGTTTTCGCGGCCGGCAAGTTCATCTTCAGTAATTTTTTTCTCCCACAACTCCAATGCTTTGACAGGGTCGCCGGCAGCAGTTGCAGCCTCAGCCGCAAGTCCGGTATCAATTGTTTTTTTTTGAATTGCACACGAAGTCATTGAAAGCATCAGTAAAACCAGAAGGGTATTTCTCATAATTTTCTTTTGTGCTGCAAAGGTATGTTTTTTGCCGAAAGTGTGGCATTCATGCAGCTGAAGGAGATTTTTGCAACCTATCGTTTTTAACTTTGTCTGTAAATAATCTTACAAAATAAAAACGCAAGAGTAACTTTTGCAATACTTTTGCTGGACGTGAAATTTCACAATTATGGCCATGACGAAATTCTGGTTATCCGGGCTGGTTTTATTGCTGCATTTATCAATTTTTGCCAAGGTTGATGAAGTTGTGGCTGGAAAAGCTTTGGCGCAGTTGAAGATGGAACCACCGATTTCAATTTTGAGTTTAAACAATGCAATTGTAAATTCAAATTCAATTGTGATACCTTTAAAACGTGCCGGAAAACTAATTTTGATTGAGGCTACTGTTGACAGCATAAAGGGTAACCTTATTCTTGATACAGGATCAATGAAACTGGTGCTTAACAGTATTTATTTCAGAGATGGGCGAAGAAAGGCAGGTTCTGTTTCTGGTGGTGTCACAGGAAAAGTTCAGACTGTTTCAAAAAATACGATCAGGCAAGTGCGGATGTCAGAAATTGTTTGGGAAAATATTGAAGCAGAAATTGTTGATCTTGGTCATCTTGAAAGTGCGAGAAATGTAAAAATTCTTGGTTTTTACGGTCTTTCAATGTTGAAGGATTTTGAAATTGTCATCGATCTGCAAGCCAATGTGCTTGAGTTGCACCGAATCGATAGCAACGGAGATAGGCTAAATACCGAAAGCATCAGGCCATCACTTGATTTGAGCTTGCCTGTCTACAACAACAATGGCATTCTTTTAATTCAAGCCAAAATAGGCAAAAGCAATTACACTTTTTGCCTCGATACAGGAGCTGAGTCAAATGTTTTATGCAGCAGTTTGCCCGACAGAGCCCTGAACACAGTTTCTGTAACACGACGGTCATCACTCAGAGGTGCCGGAAGCAAGAAGGTCGAGGTTTATCATGGTATCATGAATGATTTCACTTTAGGAAAGCACCGCATCAACGGGATGCAGACGATGGTGACAAGCCTTAAGGCGATGTCAGATGCTTATGGCATCGAAATTGACGGCATGCTTGGGTGTGATTTTTTTGAACAGGGCATTGTTTTTTTAGATATAAAAAACAGACAGATGGGTATTCAGTTTTATAAAAATGCAAAAGAATGAAAAGGTATTTCCACATATGTGCAATGAGCCTTTTGCTGTTTGCGGCAAATGGTTTGTGGGCGCAGACAAAGCCTGAGCAGGCCGGTCGAATTGTCTCTGGCAGACTTGTGCTTACCGTTGATTCGGTATGGAATGCAAAACAGCGTGCAAGTTTCTCGCAACTTTATGATGTGGATACTGCATTGCTGAAAAAAATATTTAACCGCGAGTTTAAATTCATTCATGATAGCGCGGGTTGGGAGGTAAAAGAAATTCGAAGCGGAAAATTTGAGATTACCAGGAAAATTATTTCTGAGAATGAATCGGACCAACTGAGCCGTACAGAAATTCTTTCCGGCACCTATCTTCCACCGCCACCAATACCTGTTATTCCTGCTTCTGATGCTACTTTTGGAATAAATTCCTTTAATAAATTTCAAAGTTTTGTTTACAGGGATGGACTTGCCTGCTTTATTTTTAAAGGCAACTCAAAGACAGGCAAAGTGGTACTTTCGGGTTCATTCAATAACTGGAGCACATCGGGTCAGGCTATGCAATTAACTGATTCCGGATGGGTTGCATGCATGAAACTTTCTCCGGGTAAATATTACTATAAGTTTATCGTTGATGGACGCTGGATGCATGATCCGGAAAACAAAGCGAGAGAAAAGGATGGACACAGAGGATGGAATTCAGTCGCATTCTGCTATAACCACATCTTTGTCCTTGAGGGATTTCAAAATGCGAAAAGTGTTGTTGTGGCTGGCAGTTTCAATGGATGGAACAATCGAGAAATAAAAATGAATAAAACCCGAAAGGGCTGGGAAAGGAATCTTTATCTGCGCGAAGGCACACATGCCTATAAATTTATTGTTGACGGCAATTGGATCACAGATCCCAAAAACCCTGTTTTAAGAAAAGATGACTGGGGGAATGAAAATTCTTTTATGGCTCTTGGCGATACCATGTATTTTATTTTAAAGGGCTTTAAAAATGCCAAACAGGTAAATGTTGCAGGGAATTTCAATGCCTGGCAAAAAAGCGAACTGAAAATGCTGCCAACTGAAGATGGCTGGATTTTACCCTACGTTTTGGCTGCAGGCAACTACGAGTATAAATTTATCGTTGATGGCAAATGGATGACAGATCCCGACAATCCAAATACGAGTGGTTCGGGTGAATTTGAAAATTCAATTTTGGTTGTAAAACCTAATCATGTGTTTACACTCAAAGGTTTCGAAAACGCGAAAGAGGTTCTCGTGACGGGAACTTTTAACAATTGGAACACGCAAGGCATGCGAATGAGCAGTCAGAATGGTATTTGGCTGCTTCCCACATACTTAAAGCCCGGTAGATACAGCTACAAATTCATCATCGATGGACAATGGATTATCGATCCCGACAATCCCTATTATGAAGAAAATCAATTTGGCACTGACAACTCTGTTCTATGGATAGAATAATATCCAAATTGGGGCGCTGAACATTTTTTATGATTAATTGTACTTTTGTGACATTAAAAAATACCCAGAATGAAATATTTTACAAGCAAAACCTTATATGGTGAATTTGATGCCGTGATAGAGAAAGTTACAGCAGCTTTGAAAGAAATTGGCTTTGGCATTATCACCATAATTGATGTAAAAGCAACCTTAAAAGAAAAAATTGATGTAGATTTCAAGCCTTACACCATTCTTGGAGCTTGCAACCCACATTTTGCAAACAAAGCATTAAGGATGGAAGACAAGTTAGGCGTCATTCTGCCATGTAATGTGGTGGTGATTGATCAGGGTGGCGGCACGATTGAGGTGGCAGCGATGGAACCACTGGGAATGATTGAGATGATTGGAAACGATGAACTTACAGCCTTGGCAGCAGATATAAGCGCCCGCATCGGAATAGTGATTGAGGCGTTGTAGTGTTTGCGTTAACAATTTTTTATTTAGATTATGTTTTTTCACTAACACAAAAAGGTATTTTTGCCGCTCTGAAAGTAAAAGGATGCGAAGTTGGCTTAAATACTTGATATTTATATCTTTAATAATCTGGGTAGAGGGTTGTAAGTTTGATTCAGACGATGAATCAGTTCTTGAAGACGTCAGGCAGATGAACATTATGCCTGCTTCAAAAATCTACAAACAGCTTGATAATAAGCGTGTTCAAAGGAAAGTACAGCAGGTAGACAGTGTATTTACCAAACTGCAGCATCTTACGGGATTTAATGGTGTTGTGCTTTATGCCGAAAAAGGACGTTTGATTTATCAAAAAGCATTTGGCTATGCTGATCCGGTAAAAAATCGTGATCCTTTGGAAGTTGACAGCAGGTTTGAACTGGCATCGGTTTCGAAGATGTTTACTGCAACAGCCATCATGATGCTAAAGCAAGACAATCTTTTGGATTATGATGCTGATATACGTGACTATATACCGGAATGGCCTTACGAAGGAATTTCCGTTCGTCAACTTCTTACACATCGCTCAGGTATTGCACGTTACGAATCTCTTGCTGATGAGCATTGGCCCGACAAGAGATTGCCACTCACAAATGATCATATGATTCAGCTTTTTGTGCAGTATAAACCTTCTCCCTATTTCAAGCCAAATGGTGGGTTTCATTACTGCAATACCAATTATGCGTTGCTTGCTACAGTTGTGGAGCGCTTGAGCAAAATGGATTTTGATGTTTATATGAAAAACAAAATTTTTATTCCGGCCAACATGCAGAATTCTTTTATTTACCGGATTCCTGCTGATAGCATTATCAAGGGTTACATTGAAGACGGTGTTTCGGGCTATGATTCGCGTGGCCGCCGTTTGGTGAGGGTGGCCAATGATTACCTTAATGGTGTAGTTGGTGACAAGATAATGTATTCAACCGTAGGTGATTTGTATAATTTTGAAATTGCGTTAAACAGAGGAATATTAGTCAGTCCCGAAATGCTCGCTGAGGCCTATGCACCGGGAAGTCCTTCACATCGCCGCCGCCCTGATAATTACGGCTTTGGCTGGCGTATTCGTACAGAGTCAGATTCCGCTGTTTATCATTATGGCTGGTGGAAGGGTTTTCGCAGCTTTTTTATCCGTGACCTGAAAAATCAAAAGACCTTGATTGTACTTACCAATAAAGCAAAAGGACCCGGATCAGAACATTTTTGGAATATCATCAATGATGAAAGGATAAAATTTCCGGCAGCATCTGTTAATCCAAGAATTGAATTGTACAGGAAAGACTGATAGTTATCGTTTTTTCAACACCCAAAGCTCGATCTTTTCATTTGACCTTATTTCCGAAAGCCAGTCTTTTCGCTTTGAAGGCGTTTGCAAAACTGATGTCTGAATTTTTTCGATTAGTTCAAATCTCTCTGACTTCAGTTCCTTCGAAATTGGATGATTTCCGGGAATTTCTGCTGCCTCAGCAAAAGTTGAAAATATAATCAGCAAGATTGCTTCTTTTTTCATTCCCTCATAGGCCTTTCCGAAAAAAGCGTCAAAAAAGGAAGGGTCGTAATACATTGCCTTATCAAGAAGTCCGGATGTTTTTTCTGGTATCCACGGAGGGTTAAAAACAATAAGGTCAAAAGCAGAAACATCAAGTCCTTCGAAAAAGGAAGTATGAACGAATTGAATTTTACTGGCATTCCCGTATCGTTCCAAATCAAGATGTAAACTATATAAACTATTGATATTTATGTCGGTAGCTGTAATGTTATGAATACGATGTTGCAGCATATAGCGGCTAAGCACTCCGCAGCCTGTACCCATATCGAGCGCGTGTTCAAAGCCTTTCTGCTTCGAAAGCCATTGATCAAAAAGGCTGAGGTGTTCGGTTCTTGTGGGGAAATATGTGCCATAGAATGGATGCACAGGATCTTTCAATCCCGGATATTGTATTCCTTGCTGAAACCATTGCCATGCGCCATTCAAGCCAAGAAAATCACTGAAACGAATATAAAAGTCATTTTCATCAGGATACAGAATTTTCAGCCATGAATTCTGCGGAGCACCTGCAAGGTCAGCGCTGTGGTTATGGATGTGCAAGATTAAATGCCCGGCATATTTCTGAAGCATTTCCTTGTTTTGCCTTGAGCTGGAATAGTTATGGACAGGGTATTTTAAATATATTTGTTTTTTAAGCCAGCTGTAAAAAGCCATTGCTGTACCATATGTTCCCCGAAAGCAGTAAAATTTTCCTTTTCGGATACCTTGGAATACGTTTTTGTAAACTGATCCTGCTGAGAAAAACTCTGGCGCCTCAGCAAAAGTAATTGTTGCCGGACGCCAGGGAGGTGTGTTAAAAAGAAGTTTAAAGGCAGGGGCGTTGTGCTCCATTATTCGTTAACAAGCAATTTGAAACCGACACCATGCACATTCATCAGCTCAATATTTGGATCGTCTTTGAAATATTTTCTGAGTTTAGTGATATAAACGTCCATCGAACGGGCATTAAAATAACTGTCGTCGTACCAGATTTTGTTGAGTGCAACAGAGCGGTCAAGCACACGGTTAATGTTTTCACAAAGCAACCTCAACAATTCCGACTCCTTTGAGGTTAGCTTGCTGTCTTCGGTGCCTTGGCGCTGAAGAAGCTGACGGTTGTAGTCGAAAGTGAAGCTTCCGATTGTGAAAATGGAAGGACGGACTGTGTCTTCAGCCGAGCGGCGGATTATGGCTTTCATACGCAGTAAAAGCTCTTCCATGCTGAAAGGTTTTGTGAGGTAGTCATCAGCACCAAGTTCAAAACCCTTTAGTTTATCCTCATGCATTGCCTTGGCTGTTAGAAAAAGCATGGGAATTTTTTTGTCCAGTTTTCGTATTTCTGCCGCAAGGGTAAAGCCGTCCATGACGGGCATCATTACATCCAAAACGCAAAAATTATAATCCTCGCGTTTAAATTTTTCAAGAGCTTCATGTCCGTCGCCGCACAAAGTTGTTGGGAAACCTTTGGCCTCAAGGTAGGCTTTCAGGATGGTGCCAAGGTTTTTGTCGTCCTCGGCCAATAATACTTTCATTTGATTTTCCATATTTTAAGGATTTTAAGCTTCAATTAAAGGTAATCGTATATAAAATGTTGATCCTTTTTTCAGTTCACTATTAACGCCAATCATGCCTCCGTGCTTTTCTACCACAGCTTTTACATAGCTCAATCCAAGGCCAAAGCCTTTCACATTGTGGACGTTGCCGGTGGGAACGCGGTATAATTTTTCAAAGATACGTTTTTGGTTTGATTTGTTGATTCCGATGCCATTGTCTTGAACTACCAGCTCAATGGCATTGGGAATATTGCGGCTTTTAACAACAACCTGAGGCACATCTTCGGTATATTTCAGGGCATTGTCAATAAGATTAAGTACCATATTGGTTAAATGAACCTTGTCGCCTAAAACCATATTATCGTCTGCTTTGAGCTCAGTGAAAATATGTCCGTTTTTTGATTTTGCCTGAAGCAGTTTGCTTGCAACAGCCTCCCGCACAATATCATGTAAGATGATCTTGTCTTTTTTCAGCACGATTTCTCCTTTTTCAAGCACAGCCGACTGCAGAATCTGTTCTGCCATCACACCAAGGCGCTTATTCTCCTCGTCAATCATGTTGATATAGGTTGAATAAAGCACCTCTGACTTTTGAATGTCGTTATCTTTCAAGGCCTCACAAGCAAGACCAATAGTCGAAATCGGTGTTTTGAATTCGTGTGTCATATTGTTCACAAAATCGCTTTTCATTTCGGAGAGCTTTTTCTGGCGGATAATGGTATAAATAGTAGCCACAAAACTGAGTATGATTATCAGAATAAGTATGCCGGAGATCAACAATAACTCAGAAAGCTGTCGCACCAAAAAACGTTTTTCGAATGGAAAATAAACAAGCAGCTTATCAGCAAAACGCGCAGGAGCGATGGTTGGATACATGTCGAAAGCAAAGCTTTGGTTCAAAAGTTGCTGCGGATATTTTCCTGATTTTTGAAAAAGCATGGCATTGCGTGTCGGACTGAAAATTCCCAATTCATAATGTGTGTCTATGCCATAGCGTTTAAATTCTGCTTTCACCATTGAATCAATACGAACAGGTTCCATTTCTTTTGCTGTGGATTTTTCATCATTGTATCCAAAAATCATTTCCTGCAACATTTCTTGTGCAAGGGTGCTTCGGCGTAAAAAGGCTGAATACTCTTCCTCATTCATCGGTTGCTGAAGTTCTTTCTGAAAAGTCAGGTTGATTGAGTCATAGACTGAAATGAGGCTTGCTCTGCGATTCATTACATTCATGTGGTGCTCAAACTGCCGTTGCATTTCTTCTTTCTCAAGCACCATCACAACATGGTTAAGTGCCTGATTTACGTCACGCACAAAAGTGGCCTCTTTCACCTTCACAGCATCGCCGATAAGGTAAATCTGTATAGCCATCATGCCGATTAAAGCAACCGACATAACAATTACGATTCCAACGATTAATTTTTTATTCACCGAGCAAAGGTAAGCGATTGATTTACGTGGCTTACAGCAGCTTAACAAATCTTAACAAGCGTTATATTTCGTTAACAGGCTAAGCTTTTGATTTGCTGTAATTTTGCATCAGTTCTTTTCATACCCATGTAATTTTTTTAGACCATTAATTTATGTTCTAAACATTGTGCGTGAAAGGTTTTCATAAATTTTTTGGTTTTTGGTTCAAAGAGGCGGGCAGTGGTGTCCGCCTCTTTTTTTATTAAGTTTGCATCCTAAATTTTTTGAAATACAACAATCTATTTCTGCAATTATCTTTTGACCAATAAAATCAGCGTATGATACAAGTAAAATTAGACCTCGGGCAGCTTTATGGATTTATTCCGAAGGAACAGGTGCTGAGCTTTGAAAAGCAAATTTACAGTGCCTACAAAAAAATTTACAACAAAACCGGAGCAGGAAAAGAATTTCTTGGTTGGGTGGAGCTCCCATCCGGCATAAACAACAGTTTTGTTGAGCAGATACAAAAACATGCTGCCGAGCTGCGGGCAAAGTCGGAAGTGTTTGTTGTGATTGGAATTGGCGGTTCTTACCTCGGTTCGCGCGCCGTAATCGAAGCCATGTCGCATCATTTATCTCATCTTAAAGACGACGGTAAAAACCCGCATATCGTTTATGCAGGGCAACAAATAAGCGAAGATTATCTTGCTGATCTATTGGACATTCTTGATAATAAAGACTATTCAATGGCTGTGATTTCGAAAAGTGGCACAACGACTGAACCGGCCATTGCTTTTCGTGTCTTGAAAGCCCATATTGAAAAAAAGTATGGCGTCGAAGAAGCGCGCACACGAATTGTTGCCATCACAGATAAGAGCAGGGGAGCTCTCAAGCAGCTTGCCGACAGCGAAGGATATGTATCATATGTTGTTCCGGATGATGTCGGAGGTCGCTATTCAGTGCTCACGCCCGTCGGACTTTTACCTGTTGCTGTTGCTGGAATAGATATTCAGGCCATGATTGAAGGCGCACGCAGGATGGAGACTTTCAGCCGTGCCGCAAGCAATATTCATGGAAATCCAATCGCAATGTATGCCGCTGCACGTCAGGCACTCTATAATTCAGGCAAAACAGTTGAAGTGATGGTAAACTACGAGCCACGTTTGTTTTATCTGACAGAATGGTTCAAACAGCTTTATGGTGAAAGTGAAGGAAAGGAAAACAAAGGTATTTTCCCGGCAGGAGTTAACTTCACAACCGACCTCCACTCAATGGGTCAATACATTCAGGAAGGTCTGCGAATCTTGTTCGAAACTGTGATATCAGTGGAAAACCCAATGCGTGAAATGCGGATTCCAAAGCAGGAAAACGATCTTGACCAGTTGAATTACATTGCCGGAAAACGTCTTTCTGAAGTGAACCGGATGGCCGAACTCGGAACAACCCTTGCACATGTTGATGGTGGCGTTCCCAATATTCGCATTCAGATTCCTGAAATTAATGCTGATACAATTGGTCAGCTGATTTACTTTTTCGAAATGGGATGCGCACTAAGCGGCTATATGCTTGGAGTGAATCCATTTGATCAGCCGGGTGTTGAAGCCTATAAAAAGAATATGTTTGCGCTGCTTGGTAAAGAAGGTTTTGAAGAGCAAACCAAGGAACTGAATGAGCGACTGAGGAAAAATAAATAATTAAACTTCTATGGGCGCACTTAAAGGCATTGGATATAAGCTGAAAAAGTACGAAGCTGTCGTTACCTGCGAAGAGGCTTTTGTTGGATTGCTTACCGGTGTTGCCCGCGATGTAAGAGGGCTTCCCGGAAAACGGCAGGTGACGGTGCTTTCAGAGGAAGCATTCAATGAAGCATGCAACGAATTGGGAACGACTCTTCCCTGGACAATCAGAAGGGCAAACCTCTTAATCAGTGGCATTGACCTTGAAAACAGCAAAGGAAAAAATCTTGCAATTGGAAGCGTTGTGCTTGAAGTTACAGGTGAAACAGATCCTTGCTACAGAATGGACGAGCAGTTTGAAGGACTTAAAGATGCCCTCGAACCCAATTGGCGCGGAGGTGTCACTTGCAGCGTCATGAGCGAAGGTTATGTCAAACTGGGTGACGAAGTAAAGTGGGTGTGATGCCATGAAAAAAAAACTGATTTACCCCACTGCATTGCTTCTTTTGTTGGTTTTTGGTTCATGTAATTCCGGAATGAAGCAAGACTCAAAAACACTATTTGACCTGGCAGGATTATGGAAGTCTGAAGGAAATATCCTTTTATTCGAAGAGTGGGTAATTCAGCCGGATTCATCACTTCTTGGCAGGGGGTTTAGCGTGAATGGAAATGACACAATCATTTTTGAAAAAATACGTCTTGCTCAAAACAATGGTCTTCTCACTTATTTTGCCAATGTTTCAGAACAGAATCAAGGAAAGGAAATTGCATTTGTATTGGTCGAGAATGCAATCAACAAATGGGTTTTTGAAAATCCTCATCATGATTATCCCAACAGGATTATTTACACTTTCACCTCCGACAGTACCTTTACCAGCCGGATTGAAAACATGCGGGGCAACAAACAAAAGGAGTTTCGTTTTAAGAAAATAAGCCTATGAATTTTCAAGAGCTGATTCAAACACGCCAAAGCGTCAGGAAATATACTTCTAAGCCTGTTGAGCAGGAAAAATTAATTCAATGTCTCGAAGCAGCCCGTATGGCGCCCTCGGCAAGCAACTCGCAGCCATGGAGCTTCATTGTTGTCAATGAAAATGAATTGCTGCAGAAAGTTGGAAAAGCTTGTCAGGGACCTTTGCGCAGTTTTAATAACTTCGTACCTACCGCACCAGTGATTTTGGTTATGCTGATCGAAAAACCGAAAATTCTCACCGAAATGGGTGGAAGGATAAAGAGCAAAGAATACCCGCTAATTGATATAGGTATTGCAGCAGAGCATTTTTGCCTGCAAGCTGCTGAGCTTGGTTTAGGAACCTGCATGCTTGGATGGTTTGATGAAAAAGAAATAAAACTACTGTTAAATATTCCGGAAAACCGCACCATTGGCCTGCTTATTACCCTTGGTTATGCGCCCGAAAATTACCTTCAGCGCAGGAAAATTAGAAAGCCAATGGAAAAAATCTTAAAATGGAATGGGTATTGACGTTTTGTAAATCTGAAGCGCAAGCAACTGCGTTGTAAATTCTGCCTTCAAAAAAACCTCATTTGCCTTTCAACAAATCAATAAACTGTAATTGGTTATTTAAGTACCTGTTTTCATTATTTAAAACTCCTTTTGAAAAAGGAAAGGAATTCCTTTTTAATTTTGCAGCATGAAACAAATTGAAATCATGGCGCCGGTGGGCTCCCTCGAAGCACTGTCTGCTGCTATTCAGGCAGGGGCAGGATCGGTGTATTTTGGCGTTGGAAAACTCAATATGCGCTCCAAATCTTCTCAAAATTTCACGCTTGATGATTTGGCTGAAATCGCTGCTATTTGTCAGAAAAACAAAATAAAAAGCTACGTAACCATTAACACAGTGGTTTTCGATGACGAACTTGACACCATGCGAGCACTTGTAGATGCAGTGAAAAAGAATGGTATCACGGCTGTCATCGCTTCTGACCATGCCGTGATACAATATGCCAGAAAATGTGGTGTGGAGGTGCATATGTCAACGCAGTGCAACATCACCAACATTGAAGCTGTGCGCTACTATGCAAACTTTGCTGATGTGATGGTTACTGCCAGAGAGCTCTCACTCGTTCAGGTTAAGGAAATTACAAAAGCCATCGAAGAACAGGAGATAAAAGGTCCGAATGGTGAATTGATAAAGATCGAAATTTTTGTTCATGGCGCACTTTGCATGGCTGTTTCAGGCAAATGCTACCTGAGTCTCGACCTGATGAATTCTTCTGCCAATCGCGGCGCTTGTCTGCAACCCTGCCGAAGGGCTTATAATGTTAAGGATAAGGAACAGGAGGTGGAGATGGATATCGAAAACGAATACATCATGTCGCCAAAAGACCTTAATACCATTAATTTTCTTGACAGGATTCTTGATGCCGGAGTAAGTGTGCTTAAGATCGAAGGACGTGGTCGCTCGCCGGAATATGTGAAAGTTGTTACGGCTGTTTATCGCGAAGCTGTTGAAGCGGTTCAGAATGGAACTTTCGATGCTGAAAAAGTTGAAAAGTGGAACGAAAGACTTTCGTCGGTTTATAACAGAGGTTTCTGGGATGGCTATTATCTTGGAAGAAAAACAGGCGAATGGACCGAAAACTATGGTTCGCAGGCCACACAAAAGAAGGTTTATGTCGGAAAAATAAATAATTATTTCAACAAGCTGCATGTAGCAGAAATCAAGATGGAAACGCAGTCGCTCAATGTTGGAGACAGCATTTTGGTTATTGGACCAACAACAGGCGTTTTTGAAGATGTCGTTAGCGAAATCCGGGTCGACCTTCAATCGGTGAAAACGACCATAAAAGGGGAGAATTGTTCCATTCCGGCAAAGGAAATTTTACGACGGGGTGATAAAGTGTATAAACTTGTTGAAGCAGCAAAACAATAATTTTATGAAGGATGAATCAGCAAAGATTCCTGTCAGTCCTTGCGAAAATCATAAATCCATTTTGCAACTGAACAAATCATTTTCCTTGTCGTTTATAGCATACAGGCAAAAGCGCAAATGCATAAATTTGCTATCTTTGCAGCCTTATTTATAAAAATTCTAAATAAGCTTAACCATGGATACAAATACAAACAATAATATACTTGATGAAGTAACCCAGGGCGAATACAAGTACGGATTTTATACAGATATAGAGAACGTCATGGCGCCTTTAGGACTGGATGAAAGCACAGTCCGGTTCATTTCTGAGAAAAAACAAGAGCCGGAATGGATGCTTGAGTTTCGTCTGAAAGCTTTCCGCCACTGGCAATCTCTTACAGAACCTGAATGGGCACATATCACTTATCAAAAAATTGACTACCAGAGTATTTATTATTATGCTGCCCCAAAAAAGAAAAAAGAGTACGAAAGTCTGGATGAAGTTGATCCTGAATTGCTCGAAACATTCAACAAACTAGGCATTTCGCTTGATGAGCAAAAGCGCTTGTCTGGTGTGGCCGTCGATGCGGTTATCGACAGTGTTTCGGTCAAAACTACTTTTCAGGATACATTGGCAAAACACGGCATTATTTTCTGTGCTTTCAGTGAAGCCGTGCGCGAGCATCCGGAATTGGTAAAAAAATACATGGGCAGCGTTGTGCCATATACCGACAACTATTTTGCGGCACTCAACTCTGCTGTTTTCAGTGATGGATCATTTTGTTTTATCCCGAAAGGCGTGCGTTGTCCGTTAGAACTTTCAACGTATTTTCGCATCAATGCTGCCAATACCGGGCAGTTTGAGCGCACACTTATAGTGGCCGAAGAAGGCAGTTATGTTAGCTATATGGAAGGCTGCACAGCCCCGATGCGTGATGAAAACCAACTCCATGCTGCTATTGTCGAAATTGTGGCGATGGATGATGCTGAGGTTAAATATTCGACCGTTCAAAACTGGTATCCAGGCGATAAACAAGGCAAGGGCGGCGTATATAACTTTGTTACAAAACGAGGATTATGCAAGGGAAAGCGCTCTAAAATAGCATGGACACAAGTCGAAACAGGCTCAGCCATAACCTGGAAATATCCAAGTTGTGTGCTCATGGGAGATAACTCTATCGGTGAGTTTTATTCTGTTGCCGTTACCAATAACATGCAACAAGCCGATACCGGAACAAAGATGATTCATATTGGTAAGAATACACGAAGCACAATCATCTCAAAAGGTATTTCGGCTGGCAGAAGCAACAACACTTACCGTGGTTTGGTAAAAATACTTCCCGGGGCTGTAAATTCGCGGAATTTCTCACAATGCGACTCCTTGCTTTTAGGCGATAAATGCGGCGCACACACTTTTCCTTATATTCAGGCAAAAAACGAATCAAGCATTATTGAACACGAGGCAACCACTTCGAAAATTTCGGAGGATCAGTTGTTTTACTGCAATCAACGTGGCATAGATACCGAAAAAGCCATTGGTCTTATTGTTAACGGCTACGCCAAAGAGGTGCTTAACAAGCTGCCAATGGAGTTTGCCGTGGAGGCGCAAAAGCTGCTTTCAATAACGTTGGAAGGAAGCGTAGGCTAAGCGAAAATATATAAATCAGAGCAAAATTATTTTTAACACACACATCCTAATCATGTTACTCAATATAAAAAATTTACATGTTTCCATTGATGGAAAGGAAATCATCAAGGGATTGAATCTGGGGGTTAACAGCGGAGAGGTTCATGCTATCATGGGTCCAAACGGAACTGGAAAAAGCACGCTTGCAGCTGCAATCACTGGCCGTGATGGATACGAAATAACAGAAGGCGAGATATGGTTCAAAGGCAAAAATATCGTTGAACTTTCAGCCGAAGAGCGCGCCAATGAGGGTATTTTCCTGAGTTTTCAATATCCGGTAGAGATACCCGGCGTGAGCATGACAAACTTCATGCGGACAGCAGTCAATGCGCGACGGGAGTATCACAAACAACCTCCAATGCCGGCTGGAGAATTTCTGAAGATGATGGAGGAGAAGAAAAACCTGGTTGAAATTCATGCCAAACTTACTAACAGATCGGTGAACGAAGGTTTTTCGGGTGGTGAAAAAAAGAAGAACGAGATTTTTCAGATGGCCATGCTCGAACCTACCCTTGCAATTCTTGATGAAACCGATTCAGGCCTCGATATTGACGCCTTAAAAGTGGTTGCAAAAGGGGTAAATCAACTGCGTTCAAAAGACAATGCCTTTGTAATTATAACACACTATCAGCGTCTGCTTGATCATATAACACCTGATTTTGTTCATGTTTTGTACGATGGAAAAATCGTTAAAACAGGTGGAAAAAATTTGGCACTTGAGCTTGAAGAGCGTGGCTATGAGTGGATCAAAGACCATCAATTAGCCTGAGGTTCCAATGCAAAAGCAATTAAAGGATGAAACCATGAGCAACTACGAAACACAACAGCTTCAGGCACTCGACGAACTGCTCATAAATCAGTTTGAAGAGAAAAAACACCTGGTGACTGCCTACGATATTCCGAAGGTAACCGCCCTTCGTGAAAAGCATTTTAAGGATTTTCTTACAACAGGATTTCCTGACAGCTCCCATGAAAAGTGGCGTTTCTCGGAAATTGATGGCATGCTTGAACAACAATATGTGCATGCGCTGGAGCCACAAAAGACAGAGAAAAATGTTGAAGAATTATTCCGTTGTGAAGTGCACAACTTCAATACAGAAATAATTTCTTTGCTTAATGGATGGTTCCACGACAGTGAAAGCGGACTGCACACAACCACTGATGGAATAATTGTTGGCAGTTTCAGAGCTGGAATGAAAGCCTATCCCGCACTTTTCGAAAAATACTACGGAGAGCTAGCTCATAGTGAAAACAACAGTTTTGTAAGCATTAACACTGCTTTGGTTCAGGATGGCGTTTTTATTTACGTTCCTGATGGTGTTAAGGCTTCAAAGACTTTGCAAATTATCAAGCTGATCGACCGCAATGAGAATAATTTCGTTCAAAACCGCAACCTGATTATTCTGGGGCGCAACAGCCATTTGAGCCTGATGCATTGTGATGATTCCATCAACCATTTCACAAGTCTTGTTAATACTGTCACTGAAATTTTTGTGGCCGAAAATGCAAACTTTGAACTTTACAAACTGCAAAATCTGAATGATCAGTCGGGCCTTGTAAACTCAACTTTTATCAAGCAGGAAGCCAATAGCAACATCAAAACCAATACGCTTACGTTCAATTGCGGCATGATCCGCAATAATATTGAAGTTGCACTTGATGGAAAAGGCGCCCATGCCGATGTTCTCGGGCTTTACCTGATGGACAAGCAACAGCATGTGGATAATCAGATTCGTATTCTGCACAATCAGCCACACTGCACCAGCAATGAGCTTTTCAAAGGAATTCTTGACGATGAAGCAACGGCTGTTTTCAATGGATATATTTATGTTGCCCGCGATGCGCAAAAAACCAATGCCTATCAAAACAACAACAATATCTTACTCAAGCCCACCGCTACTATTGATACGATGCCTTTTCTGGAAATCTATGCCGACGATGTAAAATGCTCGCATGGAGCAACTATCGGACAACTGGATATGGAGGCAATGTTTTATCTGCGTTCACGTGGAATCAGTGCTGCCAATGCCAGATTATTGCTTATGTATGCCTTTGCTGCCGATATTATTGATAATATAAGTATTGAGCCGCTGAGAATCCGCATTGACGATATGGTTAAAAAGCGTTTGAGGGG
The DNA here is from genome assembly GCA_030683155.1 of Bacteroidales bacterium. GTDB lineage: Bacteria > Bacteroidota > Bacteroidia > Bacteroidales > F082 > JALNZU01. The sequence continues at coordinate 61,139 of JAUXMV010000101.1, read as the reverse complement.
TGAACTTTCTGTCTGCGAAAAATGTGTTTTACATTGCGGCTCCCCCGAAAAAGAATACAATTTTGAAATTGACATGAGCAAATTATAATTTCAGCAATGACTACCTCATTGAATGTTGAAGCGTTAAGGCAGGCTTTCCCGGTTCTGAATCAGTTTGTTTACAATAAACCATTGGTTTATCTTGACAATGCTGCAACAACACAAAAGCCATATTCAGTCATCAAAAGAGTGCAGCAATATTATGAGCATGAGAATTGCAACATCCATCGTGGAGTGCATTATCTTAGTCAACAAGCGACTGAAGCTTTTGAAAATTCAAGAAAATATATCGCCGGACTCATCAATGCAAGTCATTCACACGAGATTATTTTTACACGCGGAACAACGGAATCTGTGAATCTTGTAGCCTCTTCCTTAGGTAAATTGCTAATGAAACAAGGTGATAGAGTTCTGATTACCGGGATGGAACACCATAGCAATCTGATTCCGTGGCAACAAATTTGTCATGAAAACGGAACCCAGCTTTTGGTTGCCAGAATCAATGATGTGGGCGAAACAGATCTTGATCATTACAAGTATTTGCTGGAGCAAGGGCCGAAAATCGTTGCCATTACCCATATCTCAAATGCTTTGGGAACAATCAATCCGGTGAAAGAAATGATTCATCTGGCTCATACTTTTAATATCCCGGTATTGGTTGATGGCGCTCAGTCTGTTGCACATATGCAAGTCGATATGCAGGATTTGGATTGTGATTTTTTCGTTTTTTCAGGCCATAAAGTATATGCGCCAATGGGCGTTGGAGTGCTTTATGGAAAGGAATCATGGCTCGAAAAGATGCCTCCTTATCAGTTTGGAGGCGAAATGGTTGATCAGGTAAGTTTTGAGAAAACAACCTACAACAGTTTGCCCTTCAAATTTGAAGCCGGAACACCCAATGTGGGAGCAGTTTTGGGCTTGGAGACTGCATTGCGTTTTGTTGAAAAAACAGGTTTTGAAGCCATCGCAGCCTATGAAAACGAATTGCTTGCCTACGGACACCAACAGCTTGGAACTATTGAAGGTATGCGTTTCATAGGGCAGGCGGCAAAAAAAGCAGCTGTAATTTCTTTCCTTGTTGGCAATATTCATCCATATGACCTTGGTACTTTGCTCGATAAAATGGGCATTGCTGTGCGAACAGGGCATCATTGTGCTCAGCCGTTGATGGATCGTTTTCAAATTCCCGGTACTGTAAGAGCTTCATTTGCTTTATACAATACCTTTGAAGAAATCGATAAACTTACAGAAGCCGTCAGAAGGGCTGTCACAATGCTCAGCTGAGGCAAACGAAATTGATTATTTTTGTCTGAAGCAAAAAAAACCGTACTTCAAATTGTAAAAAATGACTATCGAAGCAATTCAACAACAGATTATAGAGGAGTTTTCGGCTTTCGACGACTGGATGGATAAATACAATCTGCTTATCGAAATGGGTAAAGACACTCCTTTGATTGATGCCCAGTACAAAACAAATAATCATCTTATTACAGGCTGTCAGTCAAGGGTTTGGCTACATGCCAAGTACAAGGATGGCAAAATTTATTTCACTGCCGACAGCGATGCAGTTATCACAAAAGGAATTGTAAACATCTTGATCAGAGTCCTTTCCGGACAATCGCCAGAGGATATTCTTAAAGCAGATTTGAGTTATATTGACAATATTGGACTGAAAGAACATCTTTCGCCAACGCGTTCAAATGGACTTGTTTCAATGATAAAGCAGATAAAGCTGTATGCGCAGGTTTATAAGCTAAAGATGGATAATTAGAAAATTTTAGTTTTAAGTCACATTAAAATTTAAGCAGATAAGATGATGAATGCAGAAAAAAGAACTGAAATTGAGAAGAACGTAATCACCGTTTTACGAACAATATACGATCCGGAAATCCCGGTAAACATCTATGAATTAGGACTTATCTATGAAATTTCTATCAGTGATGATGCTGATGTCAAAGTTTTGATGACCCTCACTTCTCCAAACTGTCCTGTTGCTGAAAGCTTACCTCAGGAGGTTAAAAATACTGTTGCGATGGTAAAAAATGTCCGCTCATCCGAAGTTGAACTCACATTTGAACCTCCCTGGGATCAGGAAATGCTTACAGATGAAGCAAAATTAGAGCTTGGTTTTTTGTAATATTCATGATTTTTTGAAATTCAGACAGGCCTTATTCAATCATTCCGGACTAAAGAAATATATTTCGGCAAGTGCTTTGACAGATCGATCTGCATAAAAATCAGCCGGATGAAAATAATTACAGTTTATAGGGCGCATCAAAACGCTTTTCCCATGCATTGTTTTTTTTCAGATTGGCATTCCAATAAAAGTTATGCAGGGAAGAGGGCAGTAGCGGATAGAGCCATTGTTTCAGAATGGGCATTTTATAGGGCTTTGCAAATTCCCTCATAATTTCAGGAGAAAACTGCCCTGTTTCAGCAAAATATTTACCCATTGCTTTGAAGTTTTTAAACAGTTTTCGGGTCATAGAAGGAGGCATAATTTGGATACCCTCGACGCCACCTTTAATAACTGTGCCAATATATTCGCATTTCAGGCGGCGGGTAAATTTTTTCAGATAGCGTTCAAGATACACAGAATGAATGGACTCTGCAAACCCAGATTGTAATATAAAACCAAGTCTGGCGGGTCTCGGCAAATCGCTGAGGTAAATCATTTCAAAAAACTCTTTCACTATGCCGGGCATAGAATCGGTGTAAAGCGGAAAAATTATCAGACAGGTTTCAGATTCAGAAAAGGCTTTTAAATGCATTTCCCTGTTTCGTGCGCTTGCCAGATAAAATACCTCAGGCTGATCGTCAGATGCCTCGTTAAATCCCTCGATGAATTTTTCCGTCAGGATTTTGGAGTTGCTTTTTTTATTTCGGGGTGAACCGTTAAAAATGGTGAGTCGCATATACAATATCCTCCGGTTGATGTTGATCGGTTAGTTTCATGAAACGCAGTTTCGAATGGAAATTTACAGAAAGCCGATCATAAATATCCTTGACAATTTGAAGGTCTTCCTCATCGGTATCGGCTTCTTTTTGGATTATAAGTCCAAAGTCGGGATAATTTTCGTAACGCTTTCTATGGTGTGATTCGCCTTGTTTAACGATCATGTAAGGATGAATAAGAACGATCAGTCTGTCGGTGATTTTTTTAAGCAAAGCACTCGTAAAGCCAGCAATCAGCGGTGAAGCAAAAATGAAAAAGTCAGCATTGATAACAGCGCTGAAAATCTCAGGTGCATCATCTTTGTGAATACAAATGCCCGGTGTTTCCCACCAACATGTCCAGCAGCCAATGCAATAGTGCAGCTGCATATCGCTCAAGCGAAAAACCTTGACATTGTTATCAGTTTCATAGGATTCTGCCAGTTTTTCGATCCAGCGTGAAAAATCGGTGTCGCCAATTTCCGGATCACCATTGAGGATTGTAATGTTCATCAATTTCGGGTAATTAATTTGCATTCAGGTTTCAGCAACAAAATTAGCTCAAATTCCTGCCGTTTTTATCTGTTTTGACATTAAGTTTTTCATAAGCATCCGAAAAGATTTAGTTTTGAATAAAGAGTATTAATACACTTCATGATTAACTTTGCAAGAAAGATTATGGAGTTCACCTATGCATATCCAAGACCGGCCGTCACTGTAGATGGGGTAATTTTCCGCAAGATCGGAAATGAAAAACAAGTGCTGCTCATCCGGAGGCTTCATGCGCCTTTCGAGGGTTGCTGGGCTTTTCCGGGAGGTTTCGTTGATATGGATGAAACACTTGAAGCGGCAGTTGCCCGTGAAATAGAAGAAGAAACCGGATTAAAAAATTTAAATTTCAGTCAGTTTCATACGTATGGCGATCCTGACAGAGATCCACGTCACAGAACAGTGACTGTTGTTTTTACAGCACGGGCAGACGAAAATCAAAATGCATCTGCAAATGATGATGCCAGTGAAGTTGGCTGGTATAACATAAATCATTTGCCCGAAATGGCTTTCGATCACGGAAAAATCATGCAAGACATCCTTGCTTCAAAAATTAATGACATCTGAAAATGTGTGGAAGGTTTCAACTTTCAGTAAAAGGAAAAGAAATTTCAGAACGCTTCAACACAGAAGTTCATGATGAAATTCACCGCCCTTATGCACCCGGAAATCCTGTTCCGAAAGGTTACAATTGCGCTCCAATGCAATGGCTGCCGGTGATTCTGAACGAAAAGCCTGAGGTAATAAGTTACCTGCGTTGGGGTTTGGTTCCTTTTTGGGCAAAGGACAGCTCGGCGGCTGCAAAAATGATCAACAGCAGAGCCGAAAGCATCCATGAAAAGCCAGCTTTCCGGCAAGCATTCGCGCAACGACGATGTCTTGTGCCGGCCAACGGTTTTTACGAATGGAAAAAAGGGCCTGTCAAGCAGGCCTACAGGTTTTTTCTTCGCAACGAAGCCCTTTTTGCCATGGCTGGCATTTGGGAAAACTGGCGTCAGAATGATGGGACAACACTGCAGACTTTCTCAATCATCACAACTGCTGCCAACAGCATTATGGCCGGCGTGCATGAACGGATGCCCTTGATTTTACCACGGGAAAAAGAAGAAATCTGGTTACAGGAAAATGATTTGACCCGACTGCAATCCTTGCTTGAGCCTTTTCCTGCATCGGAAATGGAATGTTATCCGGTTTCTGCTGCTGTAAATGCTGTTGCCAGAGATGATAAATCCTTGGTGAACCGCGTTGCTGAACAGGGAGAGCTTTTTTAGAAAATGACTATTTCTCTTATGAGCCATCGCAGCAGCCACACACATTGTCAAGCCACAAAAGCCCAAGCTCAAACCAAAGCTTGCCAAAGAGTGTGTATACCCCAAACCGAAAAAAAATTTCCCCTTCTTTAAAGAAAAAATTAATGAAAGCACTGACAGGTTTAATATGAAAGCATTAGCGGTCAGGCTAAGTGGAACAGGACTTAAAGAAAATTGGGTTCTGAAATGATAATTTTGTAAATTTGCTAAACAATTAAATTGCTTGAAAATATGAAAACAGCATTGCAAATAGATATTACATTTGAGCAAATCCTTTCTATAGTTAGGCAGCTTCCAAGACAACAAAAAGTAATGTTGACAAGAGAATTGGAAAAAGAAGCTATTGACTCAAAGTTGTCACGGTTATTAATGACCTTCAAAACAAAAGACCTTGACCTTAAAACCATAAATGAAGAAGTGGAAAGCGTAAGACAAGAAATTTATGAAAAACAAAGAAGTTAAAGTAATCTTTGATACAAATGTTTGGATTAGTTTCTTGATTGGCAAGCGTTTGACGAAGATTAGGAAATATATTTCGGATGGGAGTATAACAATCATCACTACAGAACAACTTCTGACTGAAATCAAAATTGTCACAAATCGTGAAAAATTGAAAAAATACTTTCCCGAAGAAAGCGTTAAAGAATTGGTCGAATTATTAGAGACTATAGCGATAACGGTTGAAATAAAACCAACACATTTTATAAATAGAGACCCAAAAGACAATTTTCTGTTAGACTTGATTGATTATTCAAAAGCTGATTATTTGGTAACAGGTGATAAAGATTTATTAGCGCATAATCCGTTCAAATCAGCAAAAATATTAACACCGGCAGCATTTGAAAAAGGATTTAAAAAAGAAAGCCTGAATCGCTAATACACAATTTAAAGCATTTGGTGTTCAGTGGTTTGCAAGGATTTGCTTCTCACTTCATCGTTTTACTCGGTAGACATGTACGCGCTCCGAAAATCCAACACTTCTACCCTTCAAACTTCACAAACTAAAAAGTTTCTCCATCCTCGTCAAACCAACCAAAATATCCAATATCTTTAACCCTTCTTAATTCTCAAGCACGGCGGCTTGCTTGCATAAAAATTTTGGGCACATAATTTTTAAACTGTTTAACTTAAAAGTCAGTCGTATGAAAAGAAATAAGAACCACCCCAATCTTGGGCAATGCTGTCAAGACCTGAGCTTGACGCATTTTTTATTGCCTCCTCCCAAACCTCTTTTGTTGCATCTTGGAATGATAACCCTATCATCTTCTTACGTATTGATTAACAGCAAATCATTTCCTGCCAAAGAAAAGCAAAGCTCCTCTTTTACCCTTTTTGCCTATCCGTTTTTAAACACTTATAAACGCTTAGCCCATTTGAATGCTGTGCTTTATCTTATATCATTGTTTTACAATAAAATACAATTTATTGGCATTTAGCAGCGAGTTGTGCGTAATAAAATGAAGACACAGATACTCATATTGAACATTTTGATTTCTTGCCAATTAGCTTTTGGACAAGACAATAATAAGGGACTGACAGGAAAATTCCTTGTTGATTCTGATTTTAATTTTGTCGAGCTGATTAACGATTCATTGATTTATTCATCTCTATATCAAATAAGTGATACTGCAAAATATGAGATTATAGGAAATGATTTGATTATAAAGAAGAATGAATACGAGCCAAACATGCCATTAGGATACAAAGTCAGACGATTTAAATATTACATTTCACAGCAGACTGACAGTACATTGACTCTTATTTCTCCAAGTAATTTTCAGCTTGATTATAAGGATATAAAATTATTCCCAAATAAGATTATTGATTTTGAGTACATTGAGCTTGAATATCTAACACCTTGGTCTGATAATAGATTGATTCGGATTGATAGCCAAGGAAATTATTACGACAAGATTACTTATTTACCTCTGAAATCAAGACGATTCAAGAGAAAGCACAAAGTAATAAAGGAACAACTAAATGATTCAGAAATATTGATTTTAAAGCAAAAACTCGCTGATTATTATTCAATTTTTTTGCCGTCTGAGAGAGGATGTCCGATTGACGGAGAAACGAGTAATTTCGTGATTAAAACAAATGGACAATTAATTGAGAGCAAAGGATGTGATTTAAGTCTGATACATTCAAAATTACTTGATTATTTACTAAATTTTAAAACTATAAAATATTGATATATAATAATTTACTACGCACAACATCATGTATAAAACATTGGGGTTTAAGTGGTTATTTCAAGTTTTCTGCCCCGCATCAGCTTTTGTAACGGCAGACAGTGACGAAGCCCGCAATCCCCAACGTTTTATACATGTGACCGTTCCATCAAACCAAAAAACCCAGCAAATAAAACCCCTTCTCAGGTCGCAAAAAGCAGGATCAGCGAGCGCATGGCGCACCATGCACTAACGCTGCTCCACTTTAATTCTTGATTCATAACTTACTCAGAGGTACCGTATTCTTTTCGGCGCACGCGTTTTCGAGTATTATTTTTATCTTTAGCCCTCAAATTTTAAAACACAATTTATGCGTTACATTTTCAGAATACTTGCGGCCTGGATGCTGCTCCTGCTTTTGCCAGCTGGCCTAAAAGCCATGGATGATGCCCGTTTGATGAGGTATCCCGACATCAACAACAACCTGATAACTTTTGTTTATGCGGGTGACATTTGGACGGTGAATGCCGATGGTGGCAATGCGAAAAGGCTCACTTCCCATGAAGGCATAGAGCTTTTTCCAAAGATTTCACCTGATGGAAAATGGATTGCTTTTACTGCTGAATACTCAGGGAGCAGACAAATTTGGGTGATGCCGTCGGAAGGTGGATCAGCCCGACAACTCACGTATTACAATTCTGTTGGCGTAATGCCACCACGCGGCGGTTTCGACCATGTGGTTTTAGGCTGGACCTCCGACAGTAAAAATGTACTTATCCGGGCTAACCGTACTTTCCTTGGCGACCGCAATGGAAGATATTTTCTGGTTAATCTTGAAGGTGGTCTCGAAACACCGCTTGCCATTGTCAATGGTGGATTTGCTGCCCTTTCACCTGATGACAGCAAAGTTTGTTTCACACCCGTTGACCGTGAGTTTCGTACATGGAAACGCTATAAAGGTGGCCGTGCCACAGAACTTTGGATTTATGACCTCAAAAACAATACTTCTGAACAAATGACCTTTTTCACAGGAAGTGATCAATGGCCTGTGTGGTATGGTGACAACATCTTTTTTGCCAGTGACCGCGATCTGAAACTCAATATCTATAAATACAATACAATTAACAAGCAGACAGAGCAGCTTACTTTTCACAAGGATTTCGATGTAATGTGGCCATCGGGTACAAACGGAAAAATTGTTTATGAAATGGGCGGTCAGCTTTGGGTTCTCAACACCGCAACCGGAAATACCCAGCCGGTAAAAGTGAATATTCATTTCGACAACCCAAATCTGTTGAGTTATTACAAAAATGTAAAAGACGATGTTCATAGTTTCAATATTTCACCAAGTGGAAAACGTGCACTCTTTGATGCCCGTGGCGACATTTTTTCTGTACCAGCTGAAAATGGTCAGATAGAAAATCTTACCAATACGCAAGGGGTACGCGAGATTTACCCTTCATGGTCGCCCAATGGAAAATACATCGCCTACTATTCTGACGCAAGCGGAGAGTATGAAGTTTATTTGCTTGAAAACAAAAAAGGGGCTCAGCCAAAGCAACTTACATCAAATTCTGCAGCCTGGAAATATGAAGCCGAATGGTCGCCTGACAGCCGATATCTCGTTTATAGCGACCGCACAATGAAGTTGTGGCTTCTTGATGTTGAAACCGGAAAACAGACAGCTGTTGATCACGCCACCATGAGTGAAATAAGATCCTATAGTTTTTCTCCAGATTCAGAATGGATTGCTTATGATAAGGAATCTGGTAACGGATTGTCTGCTGTTTGGGTGTATCATATTCCAACAGCCAAAGCAACGCAACTTACAGATGACAATTTTGCCGACCGTTCGCCTGTATTTGGCAAATGCGGCAAATTCCTTTTCTTTGTTTCAAACCGTGACTTTAACCTGGCATTTTCAAGTTTTGAATTTGATTATCTGTACAACAATGCTGCAAAAATTTATGCAGTAGCACTGCGTAACGATGGTTCAAAGCTTACAAGCCGCAAAAATGATGTAGAATCTGTTGCCGCGGAGCCAAAAGCTGATGACAAGAAAGACAGCAAATCAAAAGACAAAGCAGAAACTCCAAAGAATGATCAAAAAACTAAAGTGACCATCGACTTTGAAGGCATCAACAGCCGCATGGAAGCGCTTCCTGTTTCTTCTGGAAATTATCGCATCATTGGGCCGGCTGATGGAGGTCTTCTCTATGCAAGCGATGGCAAAATCATGCGTTACAATGCAGCAGATCAGAAAACTGAAGAAATTCTGGACAGAGCATTTGTTGCTATTCCGGCTGCAGATGGAAAAACGATGATCTATCGCTCAGGAAGCGACTTTGGGATTGTTAAAGTTGCTCCAAATCAAAAATCAGGATCAGGAAAGCTGAATCTTGACCAGATGGAAATGAAGATCGACCCCAGAGAGGAATGGAATCAGATTTATACTGATGGATGGCGTATTTTCCGTGACTATTTCTATGTTGACAATATTCATGGCATTGACTGGAAAGGATTGAAAGAAAATTATGGAAAGCTATTGCCCTATGTTGGAAGCCGTTTTGATCTGGATTATGTGCTCAACGAAATCGTTTCTGAAGCCAATGCCGGACATGCTTATGTTGACTGGGGCGATATCAAAAGGGTGAAGCGTGTGAATACAGGATTGCTCGGCGCAGAAATAGAAGCTGATACAAAAACAGGCCGCTATCGGATTATGAAAATCTATGAAGGCGAAAACTGGAATTCTACCCGTCGATCACCACTCACCGAAGCAGGTGTAGATGTGAAAGAAGGTGATTACCTCATCAGCATCAATGGACATGATATAACAACAAAGGATAATCCTTATTATTTCCTTGAAAATCTTGCCGACAAGGATGTTGAGATTTCCGTAAGTAGCAGTGGCAGTGCTACGGGCGCACGCACCTCAACAATAAAAACCATCAGCAGTGAGCTTGAATTGAAATATCATAACTGGGTCATTGAACGTCGCTCTATGGTGGATAAATTATCTGGTGGCCGCATCGGATACATCCATGTGCCAAACACTTCCACTGATGGTAACAGGGAATTGTTCAGAGGCATGTATGCTTTTCATAATAAAGAAGCGCTGATTATCGATGACCGTTATAACGGTGGTGGCTTTATTCCGGACAGAATGGCCGATCTGCTTGACCGTCGCACGCTTACCTACTGGCATCGCAACGGAATGATGCCAAGCAAAGCTCCCGGTATTGCGCACGATGGCCCAAAAGCGATGCTTATTAACGGTTATTCATCTTCCGGCGGTGATGCTTTCCCTTACTTTTTCAAGAAAATGGGTCTGGGAAAACTTATCGGAACACGTACCTGGGGTGGCCTAATCGGAATTTCAGGCAATGCCCGCCTTGTTGATGGCGGTTATATTTCAGTTCCCCGTTTTGGTATCTTCGATGAAAATGAAGAATGGATTATTGAAGGAATTGGCGTTTATCCTGACATTGAAGTTGTTGATCGACCTGAAAAATTGGCCAAAGGTGAAGATCCGGGAATAGAGAAAGCTGTTGAAGTTTTGTTGGAAGAACTTAAAGCAAATCCTGTGAAACGCGTTAATACTCCAACTCCACCTGATAGAAGCAAGTGGATCGAAGTTGAAATAAAATAGCTTTTGAGTAACTTATAAAAACAAAAAATGGGTTTCGGTTTTTAAAAACTGAAACCCATTTTTTTTATTCTTTCCAATCAATCAGCTCAACGACAATATCGTTGCGCCGGTTGATCATTTGATAAGGAGGATTATAGCCCATATATTGAAACTGTCCGGTATGCGCAATGCCGGCATCATCCAGAAGTTTTTTGAGCTCTTTAATTTTTTCCTGGATTTTGTCATCTGAAGCAAAGCCGCCAAAACTGATAGCTGCCATTACCACAGCAGGTTTTTCATAGATTTGGATGTCTTTTCGGTTGGGATTTGGCAAACTTTCAAGTGTATATTTCGAGGGCATCATAAACTCCATTGTCATTCCCTCATCCCAGCTCATTGCTACGGGTGAAGTCATTGCAATGCTTTCATTGCGGTCGTTCCCGCCAAAAATGTAAGAAGCCAGCGTGCGGAAACCGTTGCCAGATCCGGAACGATAGGTTTCAGAATCAATCTGCGTGCGTGCGAAAACAGCTTTTTCGTACTTTCTTACCTCGAAAGTTTTACTTGCTCTAAGGACGGTGTACTTATATTGTTCTGTTTTGTTTGTGCTCATGCTTGCCCATACCTGAAAAGCCAGAAAAACCAGGAAAATTATTCCAATAATGATGAATGATGTTTTCACTTTTATATCTTTTTCTAATAAACAAGTGAAAAAGGAAATTGTTTAAACTAAACAGAATCAAGATTTTGTTTTTGATTTAAACCTTTCCATCAATTGAATTGTCATCAGAATCATCATTAAACTGTAGATTGTATCTTCAATCGGAATTGTTAAAATTCTTATGCCCAGATTTTGTGTATTATCGTACCAAACAATGGGTTCTTCGAGAAAACTGCCTGTAAGAATGCCATTCACCAAAAGAAATGGAATGAGTGAAACAAAGTAGGCAAGAAGGAACATGCTCAGCCAGGGCTGGCGTTTTTGCAGATTGTATAAAAGCAGCAGGGCGGTTGAAATGAAGATGACTGAAGTGTAAAGACGATCATAATAGATTAATCCAACTACAAAAAGCACTCCGCTTAAAACATAAAGAAATGGCCTGTGAACTTTCAGCAGCGGATCGATTTTCAGGTAGGCCACAAGACAAGCATAGATAAAAACAACAGCGTAAGGCACTACAAGAAAAAACAGCCATTCCTCAATTGGCAGCCCGAGCATTCTGAATCCAATCAGGTATTTATCGTTGAAGCCCCAGATTTCGTATGCAGCAAAAACAGCATCTTTAGCAATAAAAAATATACCCATTATAAAAATTGCAGGAAACAGGAATCTCCAGCTTTTATAAAATGCAACTTTCTTGTCAAAACTCAACAGAAAAGGGGCTGAAAGCGTAAAGATATCGAGATAGAGGTAAAGATTGTTCATTGTTGAAAAGGGTATTATTTAAGTAGTTTTTGCTTTTTACATGCAGGTTATTTGTTGATAAACGGGTTGTTTTCAATCCGTTGTTTTGGCATCAAAAAACCTTGAGTTTTTCTGTAAGGATAAGTATTGCAAAGAAAATCGATTGCACTGCCACGACATAGATTGCAATTTTATTGTTCAGGTTTTTAACATAATGCAGAACGCCGAGAAGCATCACATAAGCAATTAACCACCATGCAATATAGTTTTGAAGCGGAATAGACCCGCCTTCCCAATTCCAAAAGTCGAAACGAATAGCTACAGGCTCCAGCAGAATGTCGTATGCCACCATTAAGGTTGATGCCATTGCAGCTTTCAGCCAAATGGAGATCTTTAGTTTGTTTAGGATCGCTGCGCTGGCAAAAACAAGCACTGCCCAATTGATTCCGATAATAAGCGGAACATCAAAAAGCTTTATTCCAAGTCCCTCGCCGTAAGCATAAATCCCAAAAATTATTCCGGTTATAATACCCAGTAGTTCAATCAGATATCCGGCAATAGCGATAAGGAAAAACCACCGCAGATAAACACGATTCATGCCTTCGGCATTATAAAGGATGAGCCCTGTTGCAAAAACAAGGTTGTATGGCGTGAGTTCCATTAAAGCATCTGAATGGCCAAGCAAGGTTGTGACGATGCCTACCATATAGATGACAGTGAGTAAAAACAAACTCAGTTGCAGCTTGTTTTTTAAAAATTTTGTCAGGGTTTCGGGCATATTTCAGAAACTATTTTAGCAGATAACAAACAAAGTGGAATGCCTCCGCCAGGGTGAACGCTTCCACCGCAGAAGTATAATCCGCGGATTTGATTACTTTCGTTGGTGTGCCTCAGAAAAGCGGCATAACGGCTGTTAGAGCTCGTGCCGTAAAGTGAACCGCCCTTGGAGGAGGTTTTTCGCTCAATTTCGATAGGGGTCAGAACGGATTCATTTTCAATGATTTCATCGATGTTTACAGTGAGCAGAGGGTTCAGTTTGCTGACGATAATTTTGCGGTAAAGCGGAATAAGTTCATCCCAGTTTTGGCCGTTGTGCTGTGGCACATTTACCATCACAAACCAGTTTTCGCAACCTTCAGGAGCATCTGACTTCACATCTTTAGAGCTTATATTTACATAAACAGTAGGATCGGAGGCAGGTGTCTTTCCTTCAAAAATTTCCTTGAATTCTGTTTGATAATCTTCGCTGAAAAAGATGTTGTGCAACCCAAGTTCAGGAAAACTTTTTTTAATACCCCAATAGAAAATCAAAGCTGAACTGGAGCCTTCCTGTTTTAAAGTCCGCTCGGGAGCTTTTTGCGTTTTGAGCAGATGACGGTATGTGGGCGTAACATCCATATTCGAAACAACGAGTGCAGCTTGATAAGTTCCCAGATTTGACTTTACGCCATTTACAATGCCATCACTAACAAGAATTTCATCCACTTTTTCATTGAAGTGAAATTTTACCCCAATATCTTCGGCCAGTTTGACAAGGCTTTCGGTAATCTGATGCATGCCTTTCACAGGATGATAGGTGCCGATTCCATGCTCAAGATGGGGGATGATATTCAGTACACCCGGCGCCCGATAAGGGTCTGATCCGTTGTAGGTCGCGTATCGATCGAAAAGCTGAACCAGTTTTGGATGCTTTAAAATGTTTTTATTGTCCTGATGCATGGTGCTGAAAAGACTCAATTTATGAAGTTTCAGCATTGCTTTTCCAACATCTTTGTTCAGCCAGGTCGACCAGCGGTTAAGGGGTTTTTCGAGGAAAGTCCGTCCGGCAAGCTCGTACATCAAATGGCTTTTTTTGAGTTTTTTCAGGACGATTTCGGCTTTTACTCCAAGTGTTTTTTCTGTTTCCTCAGCAAATTTCTTTGGGTCAGCGTGTGCCACCAATCGTGTTCCGTCGTTCCAGAAATAGCGACATGATTCATCTTTCCGGCTGTATTGAAAAAACGTTTTTGGTTCGTGGCCTGTAAGTTTAAAAAGATCGTCAACATATTGCGGCATTGTAAACAGCGAAGGACCTGCGTCGAAGCGGTATTTTCCCTGTGTAAACTGTGTCAGTTTGCCGCCTGGATAACTGTTTGCCTCCATAACAATAACGCTGTAACCTTTGTGTTGAAGGCGTATTGCGGTTGCAATACCTGCAATGCCAGCGCCAACAACAATGGCCTTGGGCGTCATAGTATCAGGCATGTTTTTCATTATTCCTTGTTTTGTGTTTCTCGTTTCCAGGCAAATTTCACCAGTTCCTGCAGTGATACAAAATCAAGTGTTTTTTCGTGTGTTGCCTCAAGTATTACTTTTGGCGCTTTGCCGGCCTGCCATGCTTCAATCCATCGCAATGCACACAAACACCACTTATCGCCAGGTTTCAAACCGCTAAAGTGATAAAGTGGCATGGGGGTTGAAAGGTCGTTTCCACGACTTTTCGAAAAGGTCAGAAATTCTTCTGTCATTACTGCACAAACAGTATGAAGACCTGCGTCCTCTTCTCCGGTATTGCAGCAACCATCACGATAGAAACCAGTTAAAGGTTTGGCGCTGCACTCTATCAATGGTTCTCCGAAAACATTTTTAGCCATTTTGTTTTAATTTTAAAGATAACAATTACAAACAATATTGGTTTGATTGGTTGCTAAAATTAACAATAATTAGTCAAAAAGTCTGGAATTAATCAAAAATTTACAATTCTGAAACAAACATCAAACTTTACTTAAACTTAACTTTACATTCAAAGTAAAGCAATACTTTTACGCCATAATTTACACCTAATCAGGTAAAAGATGGATTATTCAAAATTCAGGATTCTATTGGTTGATGATGAAGCCGATGTGTTGGAGTTTCTGGGATACAATTTAAAGAAAGAAGGCTTCAATGTTATTACAGCCAGCAACGGACGTGATGCCATCATTAAAGCAAGCTCGCAATTGCCCCAACTCATTGTGCTTGACGTGATGATGCCCGAGATGGATGGCATCGAAACCTGCAGCGAATTGAAGCAGATACCTGCCTTGAAAAACAGCTTAATCGTTTTTCTTACTGCCCGTGGGGAGGATTATTCGCAGCTTTCGGGTTTTGACGCTGGTGCTGATGACTACGTGACCAAGCCAATCAAACCAAAACTGCTAATCAGCAGATTAAAGGCACTTTTGCGAAGATATCAGGATGACGAGACCAAAACCTCAGACTTATTGCAAGTTGATGATTTTGTGATAGATTCAGAGCGGTTTCTTGTACTTAAAAAAGGCGAGGAAATAGTACTTCCGAAAAAAGAATTCGAATTGTTGCGGCTGCTGGCTTCCAAGCCTAATAAAGTGTTTACAAGAGAAGAAATATTTTCGAAGGTTTGGGGCGATAATGTCATTGTCGGCGACAGGACAATCGATGTTCATATCCGCAAAATAAGGGAGAAAATCGGCCTTGATAACATACGCACTGTTAAAGGTGTTGGATATAAATTTGAAGTTTAACCCGATCCATGGCTACACGCTACCGCGAAACCAATAAAGTTGCTTTAACTACTTCCCTCGGCATTGTTGCAGTGCTCACAGTGCTGCTGCTGATTTTGGTTTACATCACCGAAAACCTGCATTGGTGGCATATTCTGTGGATTGACGGCGTTGTTTTTATAACAGGTTTTTTTGTTTACCAAAATGCTGTTGATAAGTTTATTTTCGAAAAAATCAAATTGATTTATAAAACGATACCAAATTTCAGACCTACAAGAAAAGAAAAAGCGAAGGCGGCACTGAGCGAATCTATCGAAGGAATGAACGAAGCCGTTTTGGAATGGGGTAATAAGCAACGTGTTGAAATAGAAGAGTTAAAAAAACTTGCCGTCTACAGACGAGAGTTTCTTGGAAATATTTCTCACGAACTCAAGACGCCAATTTTCAATATTCAGGGCTATGTGCTTACTTTACTTGATGGTGGATTGGAAGATCCGGATATTTACAGAAGTTATCTGATCAGGACAGAAAAAAGTGTAAACCGGCTTATTGCCATTGTTGAAGATCTTGAAGAAATTTCAAAACTTGAATCAGGTGAGGTAAAGCTAAATCTGGACAATTTCGATCTCATTGAACTTGCAAAAGATGTGGTTGATTTCCTCGAAATGAAGGCAAGAAAGAACAATGCAAACATCAGAATTGACAGCCAAAACTTTCGGCAGGTGATCGTACGTGCCGACAAGAAACGTATTCGTCAGGTGCTTATAAACCTCATCGAAAACGGAATTAAATATGGAGACAAAAACAACAATAAGATTGTGGTTCGCTTCTTCGATATGGGGGAAAATTATCTGGTAGAAATCAAGGACAATGGCCCTGGAATCTCAGAAGAAAGCCTTTTCCGCATTTTTGAACGTTTTTATCGCACAGATAAAGGCCGTTCACGCGATATGGGTGGCACAGGATTGGGGCTTGCCATCGTGAAGCATATCATCGAAGCGCACGATCAAACCATCAGTGTGCGCAGCAAACTTGAAAAAGGAACAATTTTTGCCTTTACACTTTCCAAAGCGAAGTAATTTCAAAAGTGACTCCTTATTGGCTTTCAAATTACTATTGATTTATATCGGGAGCCAGACTAAGTCCTTCAGCTTCACTGATGATATTTCCTTCTTTATCATACCAAAGCCATGTTCCAACACGTTGACCATTCAAATAGGTACCTTCAATAAATTTATTACCATTTGAATGATAAACGACTCCTTTTCCATGCCGACGCCCTTCACGAAACGACCCTTCACTCCAAAGACTTCCGTCCTCATACCATGATTTCCATTCGCCATGGCGCTTCTCATTCAGCAATGCACCCTCCATGCTTTTCGCTCCGCTGGCAAAATACTGAATCTCCCTGATGGCAACTTTTTCCCCGTTTGAAAGACCATAAACCCATACCACACGGGCTTGTCCATTGTCCCAGAGCTCGATAATTTCAGAGTCAACAACAGGAATTTTTTCTGTTGAATTGTTGCATGAAATCAAAAAAAACACGCTCAAAGCAACTAATGTTATCAATCTTAGCATAACGGTAAAGCGTAAATACTTAATTGGTTTAAGTATTTTTTCTGTTGAATTTAACGGCATTTTAATTTCTGTCAAATTTGAGACGCATCCCTTTGATTCTTTCATGCAACCGGCCATTTTCATACACAAGATTTCCATTCACAAACGTATGTGTCACGCTTGCCGGAAAAGCAATGTTTTCCATAGGTGACCAGCCACATTTGTAAAGGATATTTCCTTTGTCAACCGTAAAAGCTTTATTTAAATCAACGAGCACGAGATCAGCAAAATAACCTTCACGAATAAAGCCTCTTTTTTCGACATTAAAAGCTATTGCCGGGTTGTGACACATTTTCCCGACCATCATTTCCAGACTAATTTTACCCTTTTTGTAAAATTCAAGCATTCCCGGCAAAAGATGCTGAACCATTGGCCCGCCTGAAGGACTCTTGAAATATGGCATAGATTTTTCCTCAAAACTATGCGGTGCATGGTCTGTTGCAACTACATCAAGCCTTCCATCTAAAAGTGCATTCCAAAGCATATCCCTGTCTTCTGCAGATTTCACAGCCGGATTCCACTTAATAAAATTTCCGCTGCTTTCATAATCTTTATCTGTAAACCAAAGATGGTGCAAACATACCTCAGCAGTGATTTTCTTTTCTGAAAGCGGAATATCGTTTCTGAAAAGTGACATCTCTTTTGCCGAAGAAAGATGCAATACATGCAGTCGGGTATTATACTTCGCCGCCAGTTCAACTGCCTGGGCAGATGAACGATAACAGGCTTCAGCGTTACGAATCAGCGGATGAATATTTGCCGGAGCATCCAGGCCATATTGCCGAAGAAATTCATTGACATTTTTTTGAATCGTAGGTTCATGCTCGCAGTGAACAGCAACAAGACAAGGTGCTTCAGAAAAGATGCGTTCAAGTGTGAGCTCATTGTCAACGAGCATATTGCCAGTGCTTGAGCCCATAAAAACTTTTATTCCACACACGTTTTTCGGATCAGTCTTTAAAACCTCTTTGCTGTTATCGTTGGAGGCACCCATATAAAACGAATAGTTGGCCAGCGACTTTTCGGCTGCAATAGCGTATTTTTCCTCCAATAAATCTTGAGTGAGTGTGTTTGGGATGGTGTTGGGCATTTCCATAAAACTTGTAATACCACCCGCAACAGCGGACCTGCTTTCGCTATAAATATCGCCTTTGTAGGTAAGTCCAGGCTCGCGAAAATGCACCTGATCGTCGATTATACCGGGAATAAGTATTTTATCACGCGCATCTATCAGTTCATAGCGGCTGAATTTTTCGGGTATTTCAGCTTGACTTACGGTAATAGCTTCAATCAATCCGTCAGAAATAGCCACATCAGCATGAAAAGATTTTCCCTCGTTGATGATTTTTGCATTGCGAATGAAATATCTTACGCCCATAAGTTAGCATGTATTAAATTTCTATTGCTTTTTAACAGCACGGATTCTGCCGGTTACACCTCGCCAACGAAGACTAATGACACCAAAAACTGCTTCTTTGAAAATGCCTTTATTCATTTTAGAGGTGCCTTCAGTGCGGTCGGTAAAAATTATAGGAACTTCTTTGATGGTAAATCCCAGGCGCCAGGAGGTGTACTTCATTTCAATCTGAAAAGCATATCCCACAAATTTTACCTTATTAAGATTGATGGTTTCTAAAACATTCCTTTTATAGCAAACAAATCCTGCGGTAGTATCACGCACTTTCATGCGGGTAATAAAACGCACATAGGCTGAAGCATAATAGGACATCAAAACCCTTCCCATGGGCCAGTTAACTACATTTACGCCAGTGATATAGCGTGAACCAACAGCAACATCGGCACCTTCAACAGCACAGGCATGATACAGGCGTGGAAGGTCGGAAGGGTTGTGCGAAAAGTCTGCATCCATTTCAATGATATAATCGTAACCCTGTTTCAGGCCCCAACGGAATCCGTGAATATAAGCGGTACCAAGTCCTAGTTTACCTTTACGTTCCTCAATAAAAAGTCGTTCAGGAAATTCTTTTATCAGTTTTTTTACAATTTGTGCTGTGCCATCAGGACTATTGTCCTCAACGATGAGGATATCAAATTTCTTTTCCAGATCAAAAACATAACGTATGATGTTTTCGATGTTTTCCTTCTCATTAAAGGTTGGTATGATTACAAGCGTATCAGACATAATTACTCTCCCGTATTGTTTTGTGGAAATAACGATACAAAGGTGCAAAAAATGTATAGACCTGAAAATAAAAAAGGATGGCAACTAAATAAGCTGCCATCCTTTTTATTGATTTTTAAGAAATTATTTTACTTCAACTTTGCTTATTTCCCATGAGGAAGCAACAGTGCCAGTAGAGCGATAACGGAATGCAATATACACTGCGCCCTGACCGTCATACGCGCCAATATTGATGTCACCTGAATCAACAAATGTCCAGTTTGTTCCTGCAGGACGATTTGGAATCTGAAGCTCAGTCCATGTGCCTTGTGTGCCTGGATTGCTTGTTCCATCATAGTTTGAGGATATCATCACTTGCAATAAATCCCACTGTCCATCTACATAATTTGCCGCCTGCCGAATATTCAATTTTGATCCTGTATGGGTTGAAAGATTGATTGCAGGTGAGATGAGCCAATCTTCATTTGGGTATCTGACTGTATTGAAAAACCCTGACATTAAAGCGCATCCGCCATCAAAATTTGCCCAGTTCCATACCTGAGCACCTTCAACGCTAAAGGCAGAAAAAGTTCCAAGGTTTGTGGCAAAAACTTCCGAGAAGATGGTACCTCCACCTCCGCCCCCGCCACTGGTTTCAAGCTGGAAGTCGGATGCTGTTCCGGGAGCATCACGTAATCCTGCAATGCCAAAATATGTTCTTAGGGTTCCTTTAACGTTAACCCATTTCAAATGATTTCCGGGATTGTCCAGAAGATTGACTGCTGTTCGCAGTGCCGATCCTGCAGGTAAGTTTACAATTACACACTTCGTATAATCAGTTTCGGTTTTTGAATCTGCAATCACAACATTAGTAGCCGAGGTAAATGGACCTGTCCAATGAATATCGGTTGGACTTGTAATTGTTGAAGTTCCGGCAACAACCGATCCCACAATATAGCCTTTCACCCAGCCGACAACATAGGGTGTTGCGTTTTGTTTTTCGATTGCCAATGCTACTGTATATGGATCTGCCATGGTGCCGGAGCCAGTTCCGCCACCGCCGCCGCCTTCGAGGACGAAATCACCAGCCTGACCAGGAGCGTCTCTTAAACCTGCTAATCCAAAGTAGGTGCGAAGTACGCCGGTTACTTTCAATAACTTCTTGAGGTTGCCCGGATTGTCCATCAAGTTCACCTGTGTGCGCAATGGCGTTCCGGCCGGAAGATTTACGATCACACATTTGGTGTAATCAGTTTCATTCATGTTTGATGCAATCATTACATTGGTTGCCAAATCGAAAGGAGGACTAAAGCTCACGTCTGCGGCAGAAGTAACAGTTGAAACACCTGATTTTACTGCGCCAACGATATAGCCACTAACCCATCCAGCCACATAGGGTGTTGCATTTTGGTTTTCAATTGCTTGTTCAACTGTATAAGGGTTGTCAATGGTTCCGGCATCTCCGCCACCACCGCCACCCCCTTCAGTGCCGATGTATACGTCATCAATACGCATTGAAGTAGATTTGGTACCACTTCCTACATATTTAAAGGCGACTGAAATTTTCCCTTCAGGAATGAAGGCAGAGAGATCGATATCTCCGGATTCAATCCATGCATTATCGCCGTCAGATTGTGTAGCAATGCGCGCTGCAATTGGTGTCCATGATGCAGCAGCAACATTTATACCATCAAAATTGGATGAAACCAAAACAGTCATTGGAACATCGGTACCATGTTCCCAGAAAGCTTTTGCAGTTTTAAAACGGAGCAGCTTAGCCTGATCCATTTTTACAGGAGGTGTGATGAGCCATGTAATCATGCTGCTCAGGTTGGAATTGTATCCTGATGCCTGTGCATATCCATTGCCACCAAAAACTTTTCCCTGCCACTTGCGTGTACCGGCTTCTGCTATATTTGTCCAGCCATTGAAAGCAATGTCAACGTTATCTGAAACAGAATTGAAATCCTGATTAACGGTATTAACCGGATCTGTTCCGCCTCCACCGCCGCCGCCGCAACGTTGGCCTTCCATTACAACTTCGGTTGCTGTGCGCACGTATAACTGCCATGTGGTGTTAAAAAGTCCGGCTACAGCTATCAGACTTCCGTTGCCATTTGGAAGGTTTTTCTTTGCAAAATTGGCAAAGTTACTTGTGCGGACAATAATTGATTTCCCGTCACAATCTTCAATTGTACGATTGGTGGTTGCATCTGTAGCAGAATATGTCAGCGCTGTGTCTCCGGCAACAAATTGAACGTTTTCAAGGCGAACGAGTTTAGCCTGATAATTACCTGAAAGAAGCTGGGTAATGGTAACTGTTTCTGGTTCGCGATACTTTTGATTGGCCAGAATAATAATATTGCTGTCGTTATGCACATTGTCAAGTTGCCTCATATTGTTGTAGGCTGAAAGGATTACATTCTTCAAATAAACCCTTACTGAATCGCCAACACGCAAGCCGCCTGCTTCTTTTAACCTGACATTGATGGCGCCGGTTGCATCCTGAATATAAGTGGTGCGGTAAATGTTACCTGTGGTTTCATCCATGGTTACAACGCCATAAACAGAAGCATCCGTATTGAATTGTGTTGCTCCGGAGGTGTTGAAAAGTGTTATAAGTTCTCCAATGGTATACACTTGTCCGACTGGAATATCTTTGATTGGAGGACGGTCGAAATCTTGTTTGACGCAAGAACCGATAATGCCCGTTGCGATGAGCAATAGCAGGGCGAAAGAGAAATTTTTAATTTTTGTCTTCATTATAATAGATTATATCGTTTGTTCAAATTTGTTAAAGTCTAAAGCCCAGATTGATGAAATAAGTGGTTCCATACATATAGGAATATTTTTCAGGAAACCTGCCTGGGTCGTTAAGGTCTGTCCTTAGTTGCTCAAAACCCCAGATCACAAGATCTTTGCGGTTGAGAATATTGTTAACACTCACGTTGAGCAAAATGGTTTTTCCCTTGATAAGCCATGATTTTCCTCCAAAAAAGTCGAGGGTGAACCCCGGATCGATTTTTCGTTGTTTCAGCAGCTTTTCAATTCTTACATCTCCTTCGGCATACAAACGCATTGCTTCAGCTGTGTGATTATCCGGATTAGCTTCGAGATAAGCATTGTCATAATAGTTACCATTAACACCGGCAAACCAAAATTTTGGTGAATTGTATCTGAAGCCTGCAGATGCGATTGTTTGAGGTGAGCCTCCAACATAATAGTTTTTGAGATAAACAACACGGTTTTCAGCTAAAAGTGTGGCGTTGTTATCTTCGGCAATAGTAACATTTGGTCTGTTGGAAATTACATTGCGTCCATGGCCTAAAATGGCTTGAACAGAAAGTGTTGGCGAAAGATTTGCTTCGGCACCAAATTCAATTCCCTGGCTCATTTGATCGAGGTCGGACATAATATAATTTACAAAATTTCGCAAATCTTCGTGGTAATAACTTCTAACCCAAAGGTTGTCGAGCATTTGTGCCTGATAGAGTGTGACTCTGGCTTTAAGGTTTGGCGCACGCAAAATATAGCTGATATCGCCTGCCATTACGGTTTCGCTTTTTAGACCGTCAACAACGAAATCGCGTGTTCGGGGTGAAATATAAGAATCCCTGAAATAGGGCGCTCTGGTGAGATATCCGGCATTGGCAACAATATAATTGCGGCCGTCAATTGCATAGGTGGCACCTGCTTTAATTCCGTAATTGAGGAAGGTGTTTTTTTCAGAATCTCCGTAAGAATTATCTGGAAATCTTCCGTTTTGCATATTGCCTGTGCGCCAGAATTCAGTATAACTTATTTCTGCAGAGGCAAATAACTCAAAGCGCGAAATCTTCATTTCTGCCTGACCCCAAAGGCGTGCATTGTTTGTGTTGGCGTAATAATCATATCCGAAGATATCGCCTTCTTTCACAATCCTGTTTGGGTTTCTGAGGTCGTTTTGGGACGCATTTGTAATTTGAAATGGTTCCTGATCAGAATACTTATCAATATCTAACCAAAAATCGCCTCCCAATAAATCAGCCAGCCTTTTGTGATGACGTGTTTTTGCACTAGTAAGCAAGGCACCACCTGTCAATCTTGTTTTGGCATTCAGCTGATGTTGGGCGTTGATGTTTAAACCCAGTTGATTTTTGTCCATTCTTCTGTCTTCGACAATATATTTTGACTTGTTTCCGGTAACCTTATTGCCCTGAATACCATTGGCATTGTTTACTGTTGCAAGATTTTTACTGTTAGCAAAATAAAAATGATCCCACTGCATCTGCCTGGACTCCTCATTGTTCTGCCATTGATCAAGGTAATAATTATAATTATCCATATCACCTCTTTGAAGCCAGTAGCTTGGAAGGTTTCTGTAATAATCAGGTCGTGGATCGTTGGCTTCGTTCCAATCAAGGGCAGTTGCGCCGCCTCTGCCAAACCAATGATATACTGTGGTCTGAATTTTTGTTTTTTCGGCAGGAGTCCAATAGTGGGAAAGCTGAATCATTGGTTGATGGTAATTGCTTACACGAGCATTTCGTACTTCACCATTTTGATACCCCCAGTTGGCATTGTAATAATTTGAACCTGAAAGGTCGTAGGCTTCCTGAACGGATATGCCAGAATAGCCACGTTGCGTGGGTGCCGCAAAAGCGATGATTCCAAGGCTGTGCTGATTGTTGATCTTTTTTTCTGCAGATAAATAGTAAGCCCAGGCATCATAAAATGTTCCGGGTACATAGCCTTCCTGGGACCAGCGCCGGGAGCCTGAAAGAGCAAACGCCCATCCGTTTTCCTGCATGCCCGTTGCATAAAGGAACATCAGACGGTTGTTGTAACTTCTGTTTGAAGCAGCATAACTAATATTGGTGGCTTTGCGGTAACTTCCTGCACGGGCAAGAATATTTGTAACGCCACCAACACCCCCAAAACCCCAGTCGGAGGTAGTGATGCCATTGCTGATTTCGGTGTTTCTGACAGCATCGTTTAAACCTCCCCAGCTCGACCAGGAGGCCCTGCCGGTTTCAAGGTCGTTCATGGCGACACCGTTGAAAAGAACCATGGTGTTTTCTGAATCGTAGCCACGCATGCGGTATCGCAGGGATCCAAAATTAAAGCCGGCTGTGGAAACAAAAATATCCCGCGATGATTGTAAAAGGCCGGAGATGTCAGTTGAGGCGCTTCCGCCTTCGAAATCGGACTCTGACAGCACTACTGAAGGCAAAATAATTTGCGGCACAAGATTGCTTGTATCCGTTTGCCCAATAACGTGCTGCATCAGAAATAATCCGATGATCAGGTAAAGAATTCTGTTCATAATGATTGTGATAAATATCTTAAACGCCACAAAGTTAATTCTTTCATCTACTTTAAAGGTAATTTGATGTTGGAATTGTCTTACTTTTGTCGTTAAATATTCAGCGCTTGAAAAATGTCTTTGCAGAAGATTTTTGTAAAGTATAGTAATAGAGCTCATTACACATCTTTTAGCAGTATTTGTAAGTGCTTTTCAATAAAAGTTTAAAACCGCAAGAATGAAAAGAAATTTTTTAGTTGGCTTACTCTATTTCTCTCTGATTTTTTCAGTTTATGGTCTTAAGGCCCAGGAAAGGCTTTATAAAGTTGGATGTATCGCTTTTTATAATGTTGAGAACTTGTTTGATACAATTAATGATCCAACAATAAACGACGAAGAGTACACGCCTCAAGGTGCCACCAGATGGAATACAAAAAAGTATTTGCAAAAGCTCGACAGGCTGTCTGAGGCCATCGTTGGAATTGGAACTGATTTCACCCCTGACGGTGCCGCAGTGTTGGGGCTTTCTGAAATAGAAAACCGTCAGGTAATGGAGGATCTTGTTGCTATGCCACGCTTGAAAGACAGAAACTACCAGATCATTCATTATGACTCGCCTGACCGGAGAGGGGTTGATGTGGGATTAATTTATCAACCAAAATATTTTACACCAACAGGCTCGAAATCATACAGACTTTATGTCGATGGAATGCCCAACTTCTACACCCGTGACCAGCTGCTCGTTTCAGGTAAGTTTGACGGCGAAGAAATGCATTTTATCGTGGGTCACTGGCCTTCTCGGCGCGGTGGCGAAAAACGCTCTTTGCACCTCAGGGTGGCTGCAGCAAAACTTTCGCGCCACATTACTGACTCTTTGCTCAATATCAATCCAGACGCTAAAATTGTTGTGATGGGTGACCTCAACGACAACCCAACCAATAAAAGTATTACCGAAGGATTAAGGGCCAAAGGTTCGTTGAAGGATCTTAAGCCGGGTGATTTGTATAATCCGATGTATTCATTGTACAAAAAAGGCATTGGTTCAAACGCATGGCGCGATACATGGAGTCTTTTCGACCAACTGATTGTGAGTCAGGGGTTGGTTGGTGATGACTATTCAACCTATAAATTCAGGACTGCAAGGGTATATTATAAGGTGGAAATGACGCAGCGCAGCGGTCGGTTTAAAGGCTATCCGTGGCGAACCTATGTTGGCGGCGAACATCATGGAGGCTATAGCGACCACTTTCCTTCCTACATTATTGTTGCCAAAGAAGTGAAGTGATTTGGTTGATTATAGCTTGCCTTAAAACTATAAATCATTTAAAATCATTTAGATAATAATAAAAAGCAGAAAACCTGCAACCAGCTCTTAGGCCGGATTGCAGGTTTCTTTTTTAATAAAGTATGGTGAGTTTATGAAAAGTAATTTGAGTCGTATTTTTAGAGTTTCATTCCAACATAAGTCAGAAATTCATCTTTTGTTTTCTCGTTTTTAAAGACGCCACTGTATTCTGCTGTGACGGTAGAGCTGCTTTCATCCTGAATTCCACGTGAAGAGACACACATATGCTTGGCTTCGATAATGATAGCAACATCTTCGGTTTTTAAAACCTTTTTTAATTCCTCGGAAATTTGAACTGTCAGGCGTTCCTGAACTTGCGGACGACGCGAAAAGTAGTCAACAATACGGTTGATTTTTGACAACCCTATGACTGTTCCTGAGGATACGTATGCAACATGCGCTTTTCCAAAAATGGGTAAAAAGTGATGTTCGCAGGTCGAGTTGAGATTGATGTTTTTTTCAACCAACATCTGACCATATTTGAACTTGTTATCAAAGACTGACATTGAGGGCTTGTTTTCAGGATTCAAGCCATAAAATATTTCCTTCACAAACATTTTTGCAACGCGGCGAGGCGTGCCTTTCAGGCTGTCGTCAGTGAGATCAAGCCCAAGCACATTCATGATTTTATTAAAATGCTGCTCTATGATCTCAACCTTACGCTCATCATCCAAAAGAAATGCATCAGCACGCATGGGTGTTTCTATGTTTGTTGCAATATGATCATCACCAATGATGTCTGTTTCTTCCCAAATTTTAAAAGAGCGACCGTTACCATTAATATGACCGTTTTTTTCTGTGCGACTTATGTTGTTGCTTAAAGCTGAAGTTCCGTTTATTTTCATCACTATTTACATTTTTGTTACAAGCTATAAACAGTAGTCCTTTCAAATTGTTTAATGAAAAGTAAAAAATATTAAACAAAATATTTTAGTCATTTCTTTTTTTGAAAAATAAACATGCATTTTTCCCTGAGTTTATTATTTTTGACAAAATTATTTAGAATCATTCTAAAAAAATACCATGAAAAACACCATATACTCCTTAATATTCTCACTTTTTTTTGGATTTTCTTCTATTGCACAGAATGCAACAAACTTTAATGTTACTTCATGTTCGGGCGTGAATTTCGACTTGTATAATGAGCTTGATGCCGGAAAAGTTGTTGTTATTGGCTGGACAATGCCTTGTGGTTCTTGTGTATTGCCATTAAAAACTACCTATAACGTTGTTCAAAGCTATCAAAACACACATCCCGGACGCATTGTAATGTTGATGGTGGATGATTACGCAAATACGCCTTGCGCCACAATAGAACTTTGGGCAAACAGTAATGGTATGTCAAACACTTTAAAGTTTTCAAACCCTGCCATTAAAATGATGGATTATGGCTCAAATGGTATGCCCAAGGTTGTCGTTATTGGAGGTTCAGAGCGCAGGGTTTTTTACAATGCCAACGACGCCGTTGATCATGTAGCATTGCAACAAGCGATTAATAATGCTATTTCAGTTGTAACTGCAATCAATGAAAGTAAGGCTACCTCATCTTCATTTAAGGTCTACCCAAATCCAGCGCAAAATATTGTAAATATTGATTTTTCACTCCAAAAACCTGATATAATTCAAATAAGTCTCTTCAATGGTGTAGGACAGGAGGTCAAAGTGTTTTATTCAGGTGTTGCAAACGAAGGTCGGAATCAATTTGAAATCTCAACCGAAAACCTTGCAAATGGACTTTATCACTTGCAGTTGAAGCATTCGAAAGGTGTTGAGCAGTTGAAATTTAACATTGTAAAATAGGACTATTAACCTTGAGATTCCCTAGCTTTTATAATCATGAAACATTTATACATTGTTTTCTTTTTATCATTTTTTTCCGGAGCGTCTTATGCGCAGTGCTGTGCAGTAGGAGGTGGAAGTCCGCTTGCGGGCGATGCTTCTCAGGGGGTTTTGCGGGAAAGGCAATTTGAAATCAATTCAAATTTTCAATACATCAACTCAACCAATTTTCTTACTGAGAATAAACCTGACACCAATTTTCTTGAACGTTTCAGTAGTAAGTATGTTTATTCGCGCTTTGCCTATGGTTTATCCGACAGACTTACCATGTCAATAGAAGCGGGCTATTGGGTTGATAAAACGCAAATCGGCATTCGTGAAGGTGATACCTACAATTCAAAGGGCATTGGTGATTTAATTCTGTTTCCACGCTATAATATCTTAAAGGCAAGTGCGCAGAATAAATTTACGGAACTCACTTTTGGCATGGGAGTAAAGTTGCCAATGGGAACTTATAATGATTCTATTGGTCGTCTGGAGCCATTTTCTGGCGAAATTTTATACAGCTCAAAACCGCCTGCAGTGCAAGCTACATCAGGTGCACAGGATGTTTTGCTGAGTTTGTTTTATTCAGGAGGACTTCCGGGCAGCAAAATGAAACTATCTGCCAATCTGATATATATCTTTAAAGGTTGGAATCCATTGGGAGAGAAACTCGGAAATTATGCCAGTGCAGGGCTTTTTCTTGGCAGAAATTTTCAAGAAAAACTAAATGTTGCCATACAGTTGAAAGCCGAATTTATAGGCTCCATGCAAATCAATCCGGATGTTATGATGATGTCGTTTCCCAACTACGACCCTGAGGCTACAGGCAGTAAAAAACTTTTTGTTTCTCCGCAATTGAGTTACAGTGCTGCTGAAGGATTTACTTTATTTGCTCAGACTGATTTCCCGCTTTATCAGTATGTAAACAAAACGCAGATTGCATCACAAACGCAATTTACGATTGGGCTTACATATAGATTTATGATGAGGCAAACGTCGGTGATAAATCCGGTAGGAAGCAGCTAAAAATCTACTTCGAGCCTGGGAAAAGATTCCTAAATTTCCTTTCCGGAATTATTTTTCAAACTCCAAAACCCTTTTCAAAGCTTCTAAGGCTGCATTCACAGAAGAAACTCCATTGAGATAAAGCATCAGCTTTTCATTGCTTTCTTTGATGCTGCACAACTTTGGATTGGCTTGAAGGTATTTCAGAATATTTCCAAATTGAGCAGTTTGGAAGTAGGCTGACTGCTGCTCGCTGATGAAGTATCCAATAAGGGTTTTATTGCGCAAAACAACTTTTTCGAAACCAAGTTCGCGTGCCATCCAGCGCAGGCGTATGGTATTGATAAGATCTGCAGCCTGACGTGGAACAGGCCCAAAACGGTCGATGAGTCGTTCAGTAAATTGGCGCAAACGCTCTTCATCCTGAATGTTGTCAAGCTCGTTATAAAGGTTAATCCGTTCAGAAGAAACATCCACATATTCTGGTGGGAGCAAGATTTCCATGTCCGATTCTATCACACACTCTCGCACATAATGCTTTGGCTGATCAAGTTTAAACACGTCAGAAAACTCACTTTCTTTCAGCTCCTGTATTGCTTCGTCAAGAATTTTATGATACATTTCGAAGCCAATATCGTTGATAAATCCGCTTTGTTCGCCGCCAAGAAGATTGCCTGCACCCCGTATATCCAGGTCGCGTAGGGATATATTAAACCCACTTCCAAGTTCAGAAAAATCTTCAATTGCTCTGAGGCGTTTTCGTGCCTCACTTGTCAATGCAGCCATTGGAGGGGCTAGCAGATAACAGAAAGCTTTTTTATTGGATCGGCCAACCCTTCCTCGCAGCTGATGCAAATCGCTCAGTCCGAAATGGTGCGCATCATTGATGATAATTGTATTCGCATTAGAAATGTCGAGTCCCGATTCGATAATCGTGGTTGCGATAAGTACATCAAAATCACCTTCGATAAAACCAAGCATTACTTTTTCGAGTTTCTCACCTTCCATTTGTCCATGACCTACGCCAATCCTTACTCCCGGAACAAAACGCATGAGCATGTCATACACATCCATGATGTTTTGAACGCGGTTATGCACGAAAAAAACCTGACCACCTCGGGCAACTTCAAATAGGATTGCATCGCGGATAATTTCCTCATTGAAGGGTCTCAATTCTGTTTGAACAGGAAAACGGTTGGGTGGCGGAGTGTTGATAATACTCAGGTCGCGTGCTCCCATCATAGAAAACTGCAAAGTGCGCGGAATGGGTGTTGCTGTGAGAGTTAGTGTGTCAACATTGGCTTTTATGCCTTTTAGTTTTTCTTTTGCGGCAACGCCAAATTTCTGCTCTTCATCAATGATTATTAAGCCAAGATCTTTAAATTCAACATCTTTGCTGATGATGCGGTGAGTGCCAATCAGGATATCTACCTTACCCTGTTTAACTTTTTCAAGTGTTTCTTTTTGCTGGGCAGCTGACTTGAAACGGTTAAGGTAATCAACTGTGGCCGGAAGCTCAGCAAGTCTGTCAGAAAAAGTTTTGAAATGTTGAAGGGCGAGAATTGTTGTTGGTACAAGCACAGCAACCTGTTTAGAGTCATTGACTGCTTTGAAGGCGGCTCTGATAGCAATTTCAGTTTTCCCAAAACCAACATCACCGCAAATAAGTCGGTCCATTGGCGCTTCCGACTCCATATCAGCTTTCACATCACGCATTGATTTTATCTGATCAGGGGTATCTTCATAAATGAATGAAGCCTCAAGTTCATTTTGAAGATAGGTGTCGGGCATAAACTGGAAACCTTTGCTGGCCTTGCGTTTGGCGTAAAGTTTAATGAGATCACGCGCAATATCCTTTACGCGGCTCTTGGTTTTGTTTTTGAGTTTGTTCCAGGCATTGGAACCTAACTTGCTTAAGGATGGTTCAGCACCGTCTTTACCGGTATATTTTGTAATGCGGTGCAACGAATGAATGCTGACATAAAGAATGTCGTCGTTTTTATAAATGAGCCTTATGGCCTCCTGTTTTTTGCCGTTATTGTCAATGATTTCAAGTCCGTCGAAACGCCCGATGCCATGATCAATGTGGCTGACGAAATCACCTGTTTTTAAATCATAGAGTTCTTTCAGCGTTAGGGCTTCCTTGCTTGCAAAGCCTTCGCGGAGGTGAAATTTATGGTAGCGCTCAAAAATCTGATGGTCGGTATAATAACACAACTTCATCTCATGGTCGGTGAATCCAGCTTGAAGGCTATGATAAACTGGGATAAAAACAGCTTTTTCATTATCAGGTTTTCCTGCCTGAAGGTCGTCGAAAATGGCAAACATGCGATCTATCTGTTTGCTGTTGTCTGAAAGTAAGAAGACCTGATAGTTGTCTTTCTTTTTGCTTTGCAGGTCGTCGAGCAGCAGGTTGAAGTTTTTATTGAATGATGGCTGCGGCGATGTGTGCAAAGTTGTTGTAAAAGTAGCTCCCAAAATGCTTCGGCCTCCAGTTTCGATGGTTCGCGATTTATGCAGAATATCTAAAAGATCTGAGCCTTTTGCAAAGAGTATTTCCGGATTCAGGGAGGTGTTGGCGGCTTCGTCTTTTTCAAATATTTTTACCGCTTTGGTGAATTCAGCATTTACACGCGCTTCAAATTCCGATGCCTCATCAATCCAAATAAGTGTGTTGGAGGGCAGATATTCAAGGAAGTTTTCTCTTTTTGTTTCGATCAACCTGTCCTGAACATTGGGCAAAAGACTGATGCGGCTCATTTTCTGAAGTGACAGCTGTGTCGTTGGGTCGAAGCTGCGTATTGATTCCACTTCATCGCCGAAAAACTCAATACGATAGGGGTGCTCATTCGAAAAAGAAAAGACATCCAGAATGCCACCTCTTATGGAAAACTGACCCGGCTCAACCACGAAATCCACGCGCTCAAAATCATATTCTGACAAAACATCTGAAACAAAATCCAACGACACCTTCTCGCCAGTTTTAAGCTTTAGAGTGTTTTTTGCAAGATAATTGCGTGTTACAACCTTTTCGCTCAGCGCTTCCGGATAGGAAACAATGATGGTTTTTCGTTCGCTCACCGACAATCGACCTAATACTTCAGCCCTTGACAAGATGTAGGTGTTATCAGATTTTTCAGGCTCGTAAGGTTTTTTATAGGAAGTGGGATAAAAAAGCACCTGTTTTTTATTGTAATCCTGATCGCGCTCACCAAATAGATTTTCGAGATCATTGTAAAAGTAGGCAGATGACTCCTTGTCAGGACAAATAATCAAATGCTGACCTCCAGTCAATTCTGCAAGAGCAGCTGAATGGATTGCTTTGGAAGAACCGGTTAAACCAGTTAAAAGCAAATGATTGTGCGTTTTCAGTGCTTCCGCAATGCTACGTAGCAAAGGACTTTTCTGATATAGGCTTAGGATCGAATTACTAGTCAAAACAAAGGTTTTTCGGCCGCAAAAGTACATATTCCTAAGCATATCTGGCCTAAATCTTTTGATGCGTAAAGGTTTAATTTCTGGGTTCTGAATCCATTATTTCTTTGTACAATACTGTGATTCTTTTGGCAGCCCTGCAATATAGCTGTTGCACAGAGAGCCACCAAGAAGCCACTAAGTTGCACTAAGAAAAAGACAATTATTATGAGTGTAAATGTACTATCAAAGTAAGATTTAGCCATATAAAATCATATTATAAATTCAAAATCGCTTTCCTATTCTTTTGACTTACTTACTTTTTCTACTTTTGCCAAAAATTATTTAGAATGATTCTGCATAACAAAATTGAAAAAGAAATTCTGAAAAAGCGTCTACACGAAGAGCCATTTAGAAGGGTTACCTTGTCGTTTTACAAGTTCATCGAAATTGCCGACCCTCAGCAATTCAGGGATGAACTTTTTATCAGATTTACAGAGATGCAGGTTTTTGGAAGAATTTATGTTGCTGCCGAGGGTATCAATGCACAAATCAGTGTGCCGGAGCATCATCTTGAGGTTTTCGAAGGGTATATTCAGAATCACCCCTATATAAAAGGTGTATTGCTTAACCATGCTGTTGAAGATGATGGAAAATCATTTTATATGCTGAAAATTCAGGTGAAGTTTAAAATTTTGTCTGACGGCCTCATCAACAGTGAGTTTGATATTTACAATGTTGGAAAACACCTTGATGCCAGCACCTATAACGAAAAACTCAACGAACCAAATACAGTTGTAATAGATCTTCGCAATCATTATGAGCATGAGGTAGGACATTTTGAGGCTGCAATTTTACCTGATGTAGACACCTACAAAGATTCGATTCCAGTGATTGTGGAGATGCTTGAAGAAAGAAAACCTGATAATATTATGTTGTATTGTACAGGTGGTATTCGCTGCGAAAAGTTTTCTGCTTACCTCCGGCACAAAGGCTTTGAGAATGTTTTCCAGCTCAAGGGAGGTGTTATCAATTATGCGCATCAGGTGAGACAGAAAGGACTCGAGAGCAAATTTACAGGCAAAAATTTTGTTTTTGATGAACGAATGGGTGAGCGTGTCACGGAGCACATTATAGCTCGCTGTCACCAATGCGGCGCGCCGGCGGATACACATGTCAATTGTGCCAATAATGCATGCCATATGCTTTTTATTCAATGCGAAAACTGCGCTTCAAAATACGAACGTTGCTGTTCCGAAGATTGTATGCAAGTGAATGCTTTACCAGAAGAAGTTCAGCGGGTTCTTCGAAAAGGTAAAGTGCATGCCAATGCGCATCATAAGAGTAAGATCAAAGATTTTCAGCCAGAATAAAATCCTTTCCAAGCGAAAAATATTGAACATAGTCTACATGCCATTTTTGTTGTTTTTCCTTCCTTCAAAAAAAGCACCTAATTTTCTTTACTGGATGCAATAGCTATTAGGCAATTTGCTTCTGATTACCTTGTTAAAAAATCAAAATAGTGACCAGAGAACCTAAGAAAAATCAATATTTTCTTTGATCTTATTGGGTTTTTTAAAAAGTTGCGGGATTTTTTAAAAAAAATTAAGTTGCAATCAATCAATAAAATAATAGCATAGTTGTTACTGGAAAATTAACATTTTAGAAAAAATTAACATTTTTTTTATCTTATTATATAGATATGTTGATAGCAAATCATTTCTCATTACTTTTCGGCACATTTTGCGTAAATTCTTGAATGAAAAAAGAAGCGCAGATGTTTTATGTATTAACCAAAATCACTTACCAAAATTCAACAGTATGAGAAAAATTACACTTTTGTTGGTGTTATTACTTTTGGTGGCAGCAGGAAGCGCATTTGCGCAATCACGCTCCATAAAGGGTAAAGTCACCAGCTCACAGGATGGCCTTGGAATCCCTGGCGTAACGATTCAGATCAAAGGGACTACCATTGGAGCCATTACTGACATTGATGGTAATTTTACTATTAATGTGCTTCCGGAGCACCGAACACTGGTATTTTCCTATGTTTCTATGAAAACACTGGAAGTTGCCATCGGAAACCAAACCACAATCAATATTGTGATGGAGCCGGGTGTTTTTCAGATTGATGAAGTTGTTGTAACTGCATTAGGTATCTCCCGCGAGAAAAAATCACTGGGTTATGCAACCCAGGAAGTTGGCGGAGACGAGCTAAACACAGTTAAACGCGATAACTTTATCAATTCGCTTTCAGGACGTGCCGCAGGTGTGCAGGTGCGTTCGAGTAACAATATGGGTGGCTCGAGCAATGTGGTCATCAGGGGAAACTCTTCATTGACCCAAAACAATCAGGCTTTGTTTATTGTGGATGGTATTCCAATCAACAATGATAATACAAACAATGCCGGTCAAATTTCGGGACGCAGTGGTTTTGACTACGGTAATGCCGCAGCCGATATCAACCCGAACGATATTGAGTCGATGAACATCCTAAAAGGTGCTGCTGCAACTGCACTGTATGGAGCACGTGCAGCTAACGGGGTTATTATTATTACCACAAAAAAAGGCAAAAAACAAGTCGGTGGTAAGAAAGCTTTTGGAGTAAATATTAACTCTAGCATTACAACTGGTTCTATTGACAAAAGTACTTTCCCAAAATACCAACTTGAATATGGCGCTGGTTACGGACCTTATTATGGAGATGATCCATATGCAGGTTTTGAATATGTTTGGGATGTTGATGGCGACGGTGTCACAGATTATACTGTTCCAACCTATGAAGATGCTTCAATGGGACAAAAATTTGATCCAAGTTTCAGTCTTTTTCAATGGGATTCATACGATCCTGCTTCCCCAAATTATCATAAAAAAACTCCATGGACAGCTGCTGCCAATGGACCAGATTACTTCTTTGAAACTCCGATGACTCTTTCAAACAGTGTGGATGTTAATGGTGGAAGCGATAATGGCACTTTCAGGTTGTCATATACCAATTTTGATCAGAAAGGTATTTTACCAAACAGTTCACTTAAACGCAACAATATTTTATTCAGCGGTTCATATGATGTTGTAAAAGACCTTACAGTAACAGCTTCTGCAAATTATGTAAACACAAAAGGTTTAGGACGTAACTATACAGGTTACAGTGACAACACGATGTCTTCTTTCAGACAGTGGATGCAAACCAATGTTGATTACAAAATGCAGGAAGAGCTTTATGAAAAAACAGGTCGTAATATTACCTGGAATCCAAATTCACCTTTCGATTTGGCTCCTGCATATTGGGATAATCCATATTTTCAGAGATTTGAAAATTATGAAACAGATGAAAGAAACCGCATCATCGGTTTTCTGCAAGCTGATTGGAAAATTACAAGCCACCTTAGTTTGATGGGTCGCGCAGCAGTCGACACTTATGATGAAATTCAGGAAGAGCGCAAAGCCGTTGGCTCAGGCTCAGGCGAATTTGGTGTTGGACGCCCGGATGTTACTTCAGGATACTCCAGATTTAACAGGACTTTTATGGAGTCCAATATGGATCTTATGTTGCGTTATTATAATCAGTTAGATGAAAACTTTAACCTTAACGCTTTAGTTGGAACTAACATACGTCGTACAAAAGTTGATCAGGTATTTGCTTCAACCGATGGTGGTCTTATTGTTCCTGGATTATATTCTTTGGCAAACAGTGCCAACCCTATGCGTAATCCCGAAGAAAGGCTTACTGAAGTTGGTGTTAATGGTGTTTTTGCCAATGCATCCTTAGGATATAAAAATTATCTTTTTGTAGATGCCACAGTCAGAAGAGACCAATCATCTACTTTGCCAAAAGATAACAATGCTTATTTCTATCCTTCAATTTCAGCCAGTTGGTTGTTTTCAAACAACCTGGAAGCTGATTGGTTACAGTTGGGTAAACTCAGAGTTGGATATGCTCAGGTTGGTAATGATGCTCCATGGGGAAGTATCAAAGACACCTATGCGCAGAATACAACTTTTAGCGGAACTGCATTATTTTCTCTTCCAAGTACTAAAAATAATGACGCGCTCAAACCTGAAAACACAACAAGTCTTGAAGCTGGTCTTGAGTTGATTACATTGAATAAAAGACTGGGATTTGATTTGTCTGTCTATAAAAATAATACAGTAAATCAGATTATGCCAGTTGCGATCTCATCTGCAACGGGATATTCCTCAAAGTTTGTCAATGCAGGAGAGGTTCAGAATCAAGGTGTCGAAGTAATGGTTTTTGGTACACCTATGTTAAGCAAGGATTTTCGCTGGGATGTTGTTCTTAACTGGGCAAAAAACAACAATGAAGTTGTGTCTTTAGCAGAAGGAATTGATAACCTTCAGTTAGCTGCATTGCAAGGTGGTGTTTCCATCAATGCAAGAGTAGGTGAACCTTATGGAGCTATCCAAGGTACAGATTATGTCTATACAAATGGTCAGAAAACAGTTGGAGCCAATGGTTATTATCTCAGAACCACAACCTCTGATAAAATTCTTGGAAATATAAACCCAGACTGGAATTTAGGTTTAAACAACAAATTCAGTTACAAAAACTGGTCAGGTAGTTTCCTAATCGACTGGCAAAAAGGTGGAAGCGTATTTTCACTTGATATGTGGTATGGTATGGCAACGGGTTTGTATGCTGAAACCTCATTCATCAACGATCTTGGCAATCCTGTACGTAATCCTGTTTCCGATGGAGGAGGGCTTATTCTTGAAGGCGTTTTTGCTGACGGAACTCCTAACAATAAGCGTGTTGAAGGTGGTGACTACCGTGTATTCGGTTATTCAAGAAACCCAAATATGGCATTTGTATATGATGCCTCCTACATTAAATTGCGTGAAGTAGTTCTGTCTTATAGTTTGCCTGGAAACCTGATTGCAAAATCAGGATGGATTCAAGGTGCAACATTCAGTTTGGTTGGCTCAAACCTTTGGATTCTGCATAAAAACCTTCCTCATGCAGATCCTGAATCAAGCCAGAGTTCTGGTAATGTTCAGGGATGGCAGAGCGGCGTTATGCCAACCACAAGAAATGTGGGTTTCAGTGTTAATTTGCAATTCTAAAATCTGAAGAAAAATGAAAAAAATACATCTTATATTATTGATTTTGATCGGATTGACGATATCCTGTACGAAGAATTTCGAGGATTTCAATACCGACAAGAAAAGAGCCGTGGAAGTGCCCGGACAGTTCCTTTTTGCCAATGCCCAAAAAGCCTTAGCAGATATGTACTCAAACACCAATGTTAACGTAAATAACTGGAAACTGTTTGCACAGTACTGGACAGAAACCACCTATGTGGATGAAGCAAACTATGATGTTGTAAACCGCAATATCGGAAGCACCCTCTTCAGAATTTATTATCGTGATATTTTGAATGACCTCAAGGAAGCACGACGACTGATAGAACTTGAAGTTGCTGAAGGTGATGAAGCAATAGCTGTGAAAAGAAATAAAATGTTTGTTATCGATCTTGTTGAGGTTTACACTTATCAGCAAATGATTGATGTATTTGGTGACGTTCCTTATACTGAAGCACTTGATGTG
Source organism: Bacteroidales bacterium (assembly GCA_030683155.1). Classification (GTDB taxonomy): domain Bacteria; phylum Bacteroidota; class Bacteroidia; order Bacteroidales; family F082; genus JALNZU01. Next base: position 23,420 of record JAUXMV010000101.1, on the reverse strand, counting down.
GATAACATCTCACCTGTTTATGACGATGCTTTTACTGTTTACAAAGACCTTTTGGTTAGAGCCAAAGCAGCTGCTGACGGATTGGATGCCTCCAATGAATGTTTTGGAGCAGATGATTTAATGCTTGGTGGCGATGTGGCAATGTGGAAAAAGTTCGCAAATACACAGATCGTAAAAATGGGAATAACGATTTCAACTGTTGATGCCGCTTTGGCAAAAACTTATGTTGAAGGTGCTTATGCCAATGGTTTTGGTTATGGTGAAGCTTGTGAATTTGCATACCCAGGCGGAGCGAATTCTAATCCACTTTTTCAGGATCTCGTTCAAAGCGGACGCAATGATTTTGTTCCAGCAAGTTCCATAGTCAATATGATGAATGCAATGAATGACCCGCGCAGACCAAAATATTTCGAAATTAACGGTGACACTTATCGTGGTGGTGTTTACGGAGAGAGCAGTGCTTATTCACAACATTCTCATGTGAGTGAAAGAATAGAAGAAGCTACTTATGCTGCGGTTATGTTAAACTACACAGAATTAGCATTTTATCTGGCTGAAGCAGCTGAAAGAGGATTCAGTGTTGGCGGTACAGCAGCGCAATGGTATGCCAATGGTATCAAATCCTCAATGGAATATTGGGGCGTTTCTGAAGCTGATGCCAACACCTATATGGCACGCGCTGATGTTGCTTATGCAACCGCTGCCGGCGACTGGAAACAAAAAATCGGCACTCAGGCATGGCTGTCATTCTATGTAAGAGGTTTTGAAGGCTGGACATCCTATAGAAGGCTCAAATATCCTGTGTTGGCACCCCCTCCGGCTCCTGCTGAATCTGCTGATGGTGCTGTACCCAGAAGACATACATATCCTATCAACGAACAGACACTTAATGCTGTCAATTATAATGCTGCTGCAGCAAAAATTGGCGGAGATAAATTAAGTACAAAATTGTTCTGGGACAAATAATAATTGGTTAGTGCATCCCTAAACCTCTCTGGTTTTTTGATAAACGGCTTCAATATCTGTATTGAAGCCGTTTTTGTTTTCTTTTTAACCCGCTAATATATCTCCTTAGCAAAATAAAAAGAATAACTTATTTTTGCTGAAAGCTAGAACCATAAGAATGATAATCGCTCTTAACTTGCTTAAATCAAGTTATTTAGTAAAAACAATACGCTTTAGCGGATGCTTTTAAGGCGTCTCCGAATCAGTTGGCACTCGCTTGAGTTTTATTTGCAAGCCCTGCAGGAAATTACGCAACACCTGATCTTTGCAAGGTCGGTACTGACTCTGGTTTGGATTGCGAAAAAAAGCACTTAACTCGTGCGTGCTGATACGCATTCCTGCCAATTCCAGTATCTCTAAAATGTCAGTGTCTTTAAGGTTTAAAGCAATTTTCAGTTTTCTGAAAACAATGTTATTGTTTAGCTTTTTTTCAGGAGGAGGTTGAACGCCATCCTTTTTGCCGCGTTTTTTTATGATTAGTCCACTCAGAAATACAGCAAGTTGTTTGTCGTAAATACCTTTGAAATCAGGGTCTTCATCTTTTTTCAGCCAATCACTGATTTCAGCACGGCTTGCTTCTTCTCCACCAAGCGCAAAAAGTTCCATCATTTTCGTATCATTAAAATCGAAAATAAAGCGAATACGCCGTAAGATGTCGTTATTGTTCATATTTGAGCTCCTTCCAAGTTGATTCAGGCTCCAAATTTACTCAATTCCATTGAAAAAATTTCACAATCTGATGATTGGCATAATTCTTCGCAAAGAGACGCCTGAGCTACTCCTTTTCATTAAGTCGTTTTTCAAAATTGATGCTTTTACACTAAGAACATTGCGGTATGAAAATATACTTGGTTTAGTAGAAGTGGCAAGAAATTGTTGTTTGCTGACTTTTAATAACGGCTTCAGGAAATAAACAAATCAAACATTCGTCATTTTCAGAACAAATCTGTTGACCGTTAAACATTTATTGCGTTACTTTGTTCTGTCAAAAAGGATTACTGTTGTGTAACCAACACACATTCAACCATGAGAAGAAAAAGAGACATCATCATCAGTGGCTTTTCCAAGCTTTTAAAGGAAGAAAAACTTAAGCTGGTAGCTGAGTATTTCGAAAATCCTGGTGAGGTGGTCAGTTTACTAAAAAGTTTCTGGCATTCTGATGTGGATCAGCAAAAGCTTTTTGATGAATTCAGCGAAAATACTATTACCAACTTCTACATTCCTTATGGGATCGCTCCAAATGTTGTCATAAACGGACGTAATTATTTGGTTCCTATGGTGATAGAAGAAAGTTCTGTTGTGGCAGCGGCCTCTGCTGCGGCAAAGTTCTGGAGCGAAAGAGGAGGTTTTCATTCAGAAATTCTTGATACAAAAAAGGTCGGTCAGGTTCATTTCAGCTGGAGTGGCGAAAGTCATGTGCTTTTCACAATGCTTCCATCACTGAAAAGAAGATTGATAGAATCAGTGAGTGCCATCACCGCAAACATGGAAAAACGGGGTGGAGGTATTCTGGATATTGAACTCATTGATATGACCGATCAGATTGCAGATTATTATCAGTTTCTGGTCACTTTTGAGACAAAAGATTCAATGGGGGCCAACTTCATTAACTCTGTGCTCGAAGAATTTGGTCAGACACTAAAGGTTTTCCTTTCCGAACAGATACATTTGTCTGATGAGCATCGGCAGTGCGAAATCATCATGGCCATTCTCTCAAATTATACACCTGAATGTGTTGTTAAAACATGGGTTGAATGCAAGTTAGATCAACTTGATAATATTGATGAAAAACTCAATGGTGAAGCGTTTGCCCGAAAATTTGAGAAAGCAGTCAAAATTGCTGAAGTGGATGTGTATCGCGCAACAACACATAATAAAGGAATTTACAACGGCATCGATTCCGTTGCCATTGCTACCGGAAACGATTTCAGAGCCATTGAGGCTGCAGGACATGCTTATGCCACGCGCACAGGAAAATACAAAAGCCTTTCTTATGTTGAGATCGAAAACGACACTTTCCGTTTTATTCTTGAAGTACCGATGGCCGTTGGAACTGTAGGTGGATTGACCAGTTTGCATCCTCTGGCAAAACAATCGCTTGAGCTTTTAGGAAATCCTTCGGCACGTGAACTCATGATGATTGCTTCCGTGATGGGTATTGCAAACAATTTCTCCGCCGTGAAGTCATTGACTACAAAGGGGATACAGGCCGGGCATATGAAAATGCACCTTTTCAATATCCTCAATCACTTCAAAGCAAGCGATAATGAAAAGAATGCCGCAGTCGAGCACTTTAAAGATCAAAAGGTGTCTTTTTCCAGCGTCGGTCAATACATCGCTTCTTTGAGAAAATAATGTCGCAACAAATGCAGCTTTTCACTTCCAATGGCAAGTTACTCCTTACCGGAGAATACCTTGTGCTGCGCGGTGCAAATGCACTTGCACTTCCTGTAAATTTAGGTCAGACACTTGAAATAGAATCCTTCGAAGGTTCGGGCCATCCACATATAACATGGTTTGCTTTTGCTCCTGAAAAACGGTGGTTTAAAACCACTTTTGAATTACCTGATATTGATATTATCGCTACTGACGACAGACCCAAAAGTGCGAAACTGCAATTGATTCTGCTTACCTTAAAGCAGCTCAAGCCTGAACTTTTTGACGGAAAAACCAGCTATAAAGTCATTACCAGACTTGGTTTTGAACCTGAATGGGGTCTTGGTTCAAGCTCCACACTCATTGCCAATCTTGCAAAATGGGCAAAAATTGATCCATACACTTTACTGAATTTTTCTCTTGGTGGCTCGGGATACGATATCGCATGTGCCAATGCTCAAAGCCCGCTCTTTTACCGTCTCAACCTGCTCAAACCTGAAGTTAAAAAAGCAAATTTTAATCCGGTTTTTGATGATAAGTTGTTTTTTGTCTATCGAGGTCAAAAGAAAGACAGCAGTCAGGGTATCAGGTCTTTCAATGAAATGACTGAAGGGCAGGATCTTTCTAAAGCAATCGACGAAATAAGTGCAATAAGTAACGAGGCTGCAACAACCCAAAGCTTCGAAACCTTCTGCAATCTGATGAACAGGCACGAAGCCTTGCTTTCAGGAATCCTTCTTCAGCCTGTTTTGAAGCATTACTTTCCGGATTTCAATGGTCATTTAAAATCGTTGGGTGCCTGGGGCGGTGACTTTTTGCTTGCAATGTCGGATGCTGGAAAAGAGTATGTTGCGGAATATTTTTCCTCTCAGGGCTTGAATACATTTTTCGAATATCACGCGCTAATAAAATAAAAAAATGACTGTTGAAGAATCATTGTTTCAGTTTTATCAGAAAAATGCACTGGAACTTCAGTCAGGAAAATCGTTAGAAGGCAGTGTTGCCTGGCAAAGTCCTTCCAACATTGCCATTGTAAAATATTGGGGAAAGCATGGAAATCAGCTGCCAAATAACCCTTCAGTAAGTTTCACTTTAAGCCATGCAAGAAGCGAGACTTCAATACGTTATCACTATAAACCGACAAGGGGTGTTTCTCTTGATTTCTTTTTTGAAGGAATGCCAAATGCGGCTTTCGGTCAAAAAATATTGACTTTCATGCAAAGTATTCTTCCTGTTTTTCCTTTCCTGAACCATTTGCATCTTAGCATTGAAAGCAAAAACACATTTCCACATTCATCAGGAATTGCCTCCTCTGCATCTTCCATGAGTGCTTTGGTGATGTGTTTGATGGAAATTGAAAAACAAATCAGCAATTTCTCAACAGACACTGCAATGTTTTTGCGTAAGGCATCTTATTTTTCGAGGTTAGGCTCAGGAAGTGCTGCCCGTTCTGTATTTCCTTATGCCGGTCTTTGGGGTAAAACTGATGAAGTCCCTGAAAGCAGTGATGAATTTGCGATTCCTTTAGCGCAAATATTGCATCCGGTTTTTAAAACTTTCCGCGATAGTATATTAATCATCAGTTCTGGAACCAAGCCTGTTTCCAGCAGGGCAGGGCATGCCTTGATGGAAGGAAATCCCTTTGCAGCTGCGCGTTATGAGCAAGCTAATAAAAATACCGGCGACCTTCTAAACGCTTTAAAAACGGGTGATCTTGAAGCTTTTATTGATATTGCAGAGGCTGAAGCACTTCAGTTGCATGCCTTGATGATGACCTCCAAACCTTCTTTTATTCTGATGCAGCCCGAAAGCCTTGCAGCAATAAGTGCTTTGAGGTCGTTTAGAAATGAAACGGGTATTCCTGTTTCTTTTACCTTAGACGCAGGTCCGAATTTGCACGTTTTGTACCCTGAGAATTATTCAAATGAGGTAACAGATTTTATCAGAAATGAACTTTTGCATTACTGTCAAAACCAGAGTTGGATTGACGATTGTGTTGGAAGCGGACCTTCTCCAATTGCTTTGAACAGTTGAAAATAACAGAAAAAAAATATTTTGGCAAGATCATGCTTTTTGGCGAATACAGTGTGATCGTAGGTTCCAAAGCATTGGTAATCCCGTTTCAACGTTTCAGTGCTGGTTGGAACAAAACAGTTGGAGATGATGTTTCAGAGTCTATCCGGCAATCAATATTGGATCTGAAGTCATGGTGCAATCATATTTCATCAAATCCTTCAACTTCAGCGCTACTCAATACAGAACTTTTCAGAAATGATTTGGAAGAGGGACTATATTTTGACTCCAGCATTCCACAAGGCTATGGTGCCGGAAGTTCAGGAGCCCTTGTTGCCGCTGCATATGAACGATTTTCAGCAGAGAAAATAACGGATGATCTACCGTTATTGCAAAGCAAACTTGCTTTGCTTGAATCCTACTTTCACGGAAATAGTTCGGGACTCGATCCATTGGCCTGTCTGCTTGCCAATCCCATTTTGATTGATGAAAATAAACAAGTGAATTTTGTTGATTTCAACCTTCCGCAAACAGGCTTAAGTGTTTTTTTAGTTGATAGCAAAACAACAGCCAAAACAGGGCCTTTGGTCGAATATTTTCATCAGGAAATGCACACCTTTAGGTTTTTCAAAAAGCTGGATCAAAGTTATATTCCAGCAGTCAATCAAGCGATTGAAGGTATACTCACAAATGAAACAGATCAACTTGTTTTGGCCGTAAAACAAATATCAGATTTTCAGTTAAACCATCTTAAGCCAATGATTCCGGCACATTTGGAAAGTAAATGGCGTCTTGGATTGGAATCTGGTGATTTCACAATGAAGTTATGTGGTTCTGGTGGTGGAGGTTATATGTTGGTTTTTGCAGAAAATCCTGCCAAAGTAAGTCAACATTTTGAGGAAGATCTGTTACTTAAACTGCTCTGAAAGCCTTGCTTTTAAAAGACAATCGATTCCTGTTTCTTTCTTAAGGTGCTCTGTAATTTGTTTAATATAAGTCGATTATATTATTCCGGATAGCAAATTTTACCATATCAACTGTAGTTTTCAGGTTTATTTTGCGCATGATATTGTTCTTGTGCGATTCAACTGTTCTTACGCTGATAAATAGTCTGTCGGCAATTTCCTTATTGGTAAAACTATGTGCAAAAAGCTTTAACACCTCCATTTCTCTTGTCGAGAGGCTCTTTTCACGCTCTTTTCTGGCTTCGGCTTCCTGATCGTTGTTCAGATAATTGCGCAAAATCATATTGGTAATGGTTTTGGCATAAAAGTCATATCCATTGCGCAAAGTATAAATGGCTTCAACAATCTCCTCGCGGTTGGTTTCGCTTGTCAGATGTCCTTTTGCGCCGGCTTTAATCATTTTGAAGATGAGATTTTCGATTTTATACATCGAAAGAATCAGCACGCTGCTGCGCGGAAACTTATTGCTGAGGTATTTCACGAGTTCAGCATCTTCAGGATCAGGTTTGTAGAGTACCATCAAAATGATGTGTGCCGGCTCAAGAAGAAGCTTTCGGCTGGCTTCTTTGGTATCTCTTGAGCTGTGAACAATTGCAACATCGTCAACATCTGACAGAAGTGCAATCAAGGCATCACACATAATGGGATGCTCATCAATAAAAGCGACATTTATTTTGTCCATAAAAAGGCTGCATTCGGCAGCGAATTTACAATTTGTAAGCCGAACCTGAAAGTCAAAACTTCAAAATCAGTTAATTCTTTAACCGATTTTTGCAGAATGAATTTGTTAACAAATAATTCATTTTTAAGACAGAAAATCTTTTGGCATCAAGTCTTTCATTTTGAAATGGATGAAAATTATGTAAAGCCTTATCTTGCTTAAGCCCAATTAATTTTTACTTTTGTTTACAGCATTAATTGACAAAATATGATACCAGAAAATGACCTTGGTGGCCAGTTTGAGCGACTCAAAGCGCAAAATCTTGAACGACTCAAAGAGCTCGCGATACTTAACAGAACCAGTCATATTATTCGTGAAAACAGGAGTCCTGACGAGACACTCAAATATATTGCAATGGTGCTTCCGGCGGGTTGGCAATATCCTGCCTTTACAGGAGCACGCATTATGTATGATGGTACTTATTACCTTTCATCAAATTTTGAATTGACGCCCTGGCATCAAAAGCAGGATTTTTCCACTTTCGATGGCAACACAGGATTTGTTGAAATTTGCTACACAAAAGAGTATCCTGTGATGGACGAAGGGCCGTTTCTTGAAGAAGAACGCGATCTGCTGCTGAACCTCACCAATATGATCAGTGGATATCTGAATACCTATAAAGGTTTAACAATTATCGAAAAAAGCACTGATGACAAAGAAAGAAAGACAACCATTTCTAAAGATGAAGAACAGGTTCACAGTCGAAAACTGCTTCAGCTATTTCTAAATAAAAACAATGCCGATCGTGATATTTACCACGATCTGATGAACTTCAAGGTGAAGGAAATCCTGTTAATTTCAAACCTTTATGATGCTTATTCAATAGAGCGTGAGGGGCGTTTTTCTGAACATGTGTTGGGTCATTATCATCAACTGAATCTTACTTCAGTGCCACGCATCACCGGCGTAACAACCTCAACAGAAGCATTTGAAATGCTTCGTTCGAAGTATTTTGATCTTGTCATTTTTATGGTGAGTGTTGACAAAAAGACGCCTGTCGAACTGAGTCGAAAGATCAAAAAAGACTTTCCCAGCTTACCAATTTTTTTCCTCTTAAACAGCAATGCTGATATTGCTTTTTTCAGCAAGGTAAGCCGCGAAACCTTGTCGATTGATCGTCTTTTTACATGGAATGGCGACTCAAGCGTGTTTTTCAGCATGATCAAAATGGTTGAAGATCGCATTAATGTAGTTAATGATACCAGAGTGGGTCTTGTAAGGGTGATTCTTCTTGTTGAGGATTCGCCCATGTATTATTCGCGATACCTGCCGATGCTTTATAAAACCGTGATGGAGCAAACCCGTCGCATAATCGATGACGTGAGTACAGATGAATTATATAAAGTGCTTAGGATGAGGGCGCGTCCGAAAATATTGCTTGCAAGTTCTTATGAGGAAGCATGTCAGATCATGTTAAAATATCGGGAATATATGCTTTGTCTGATTACTGACATTCGTTTCGATCGCAACGATGTGAAAGATGAGCATGCAGGCATCGATCTCGTTGAATATGCCAAATCGCTTATTCCCGATCTACCGGTCATCATTCAGTCATCTGAGCAGGAAAACGTTAAGATTGCATACCATTATAAATCGACTTTCATCGATAAAAACAGTGAGACGCTTTCACAGGATTTTCAAAGTTTTATCACTCATTTTTTAGGTTTTGGAAACTTTGTTTATCGCGACCAATTTGGAAATCCTATAACTCAGGCACGCACGCTTAAGGAATTTGAAGCCAAACTGCGCACTATTCCTGATGAGTCGTTGCTTTATCATGCGCAGAGGAACCATTTTTCGCTTTGGCTGATGGCGCGCGGTGAAATCAGGGTTGCAAAGATTATTAATCCTAAAAAAGTAGCAGATTTCAAGGATCCGGATGAGCTTCGAAAAGAGCTTTTAAGAATGATTCAACAGTTCAGAAATGAACAGGACACCGGAAAAATTATCCCTTTTGATGAAGAGTCTATTGGCAACGAAAAGAATATCGTTAGTCTGGTTGAGGGAAGTCTTGGAGGCAAAGGTCGCGGTCTGGCTTTCATCAATTCACTCATTTACAACTATGATTTTTTGCAACATGTGTCTGACATCAAAATTCGGGCGCCTAAGACCTCATTGATTGGCACTGAAGAGTTTACTATTTTCATGGAACGCAATAAACTCCATGATTTTGTTTTGGCAGAAACCAATTACGACCTTATCAAAAAAGCTTTTGTAGAATGCAAACTTTCGCCAACACTCATGCGACGCTTGAAAACATTGCTGAAAGTAATCACACGTCCGATTGCCGTGCGCTCTTCAGGGCTGTTTGAAGACAGCATGGCGCAACCTTTTGCCGGAATTTTTGAAACCTACATATTACCCAACAGCCATGCGGATATTGAAGTGAGATTGCAACAAATTTCTGATGCCATTAAGCTTGTTTTTGCTTCGGTATATTCAGATATTGCCCGTGGTTACGTGAATGCGATCAATTACAAAATTGATCAGGAAAAGATGGCTGTGGTCATTCAGGAGCTAGTTGGGAAGCAATTTGGCCGTTACTATTATCCGCATGTCAGCGGTGTTGCTCAATCTTACAATTATTATCCATTTGCACATATGACGCCTGAAGAAGGCTTTGCAATAGCCGCACTTGGGCTTGGAAAATATGTTGTAGAGGGCGAAAAGGCTTATCGGTTTTCGCCAAAATATCCCAATCTTGATATCAATTCACCTAAAGATCAGGTAAAAAACTCGCAATCTTATTTTCTTGCTGTTGATCTTGATTGCACTGAACCAAATCTTTTGGAAGGTGATATGGCTGGACTGGTTCGGCTTGATCTGAGTGTGGCCGAAGAACACAGCTCTCTCAGGCACACTGCTTCAGTCTACAATCCCGACAACAACACTATTTATCCGGGATTGAGCAAATCAGGCACGAGGATCGTAAATTTTGCCAATATCTTGAAATATAATTATACGCCTCTTGCACAAACACTTGAAATTGTGCTCGATGTGGTAAAAGAAGCGCTTGGTTCGGCAGTGGAGATAGAATGGGCGCTTGACCTCGACAGAGATGAACATGGTCATTGTTCATTTTACTTGTTACAGATCAAGCCATTGCTTGGAAGTGCCGAAGATTATGTTGTCAACATGAACGAAATTCGGGATGAGGATATCCTGTTATACTCCGATAAAGGCATGGGAAATGGGGTGATAAGGGATGTGAAGGATGTGATTTATGTTGAAAAAAATGCGTTTGACAAAAGATACACCGAGGAAATGGCGCGTGAAATAAGTGTCCTGAACGAGGAGATGATGAACCAGAAACGACCATATGTTTTAATCGGCCCCGGCCGATGGGGTACACGAGACCGATGGATTGGGATTCCGGTAAACTGGCCGCAGATAAGTCAGGCTAAAGTAATTGTTGAAACAAGCCTTGATGATTTTCCTTTAGATGCATCTTCTGGCTCTCACTTTTTCCATAATGTGACCTCAATGAATGTGGGTTATTTCACTGTGCAACCAGAATTGTCGAACAGCAGCATCAATTATGACTTACTCGACAAACAAAGGCTCGTTCAGCAAACCAAATTTTTCAGACATGTGCGTTTTAATGAATACCTTACTGTTCGCATGGATGGAAAAAAACGGATTTCTGTGATAACTGTGAAGCCTGATGCCGAGCCTTAATTTTGAAAGTCAACCTGATATTCAAGCAGTTTTGGCGCAAACAAATACAACAAAATGAATTATTTTGGAGAAGACTTATGAAACAAACGAGAACAACTGAGGGTCATCTACTTACATTATGATTTTCTGAACTCGACAACGAAACTTACATTTCGAGCAAGATTGAGAGAAGTAAAAACCCCTTTAATATTTTGAAATTATGGCTAAAAACAAAATAATAAATGTTCAAACTAATGCAGTTTCAGTAACTGCAATAAATGGCGAAGATTTTATTTGCATAACTGATATGGCACAAGCAAAATCAGATTCTAGCCGTGCCGCTGATGTTATCAAAAACTGGATAAGAACTCGCACAACACTTGAATTTTTAGGTACCTGGGAAAAAATCTATAACGCTAATTTTAAAGTGGTCGAATTTGACCACTTTAAATCACAGGCAGGCTTACCATCTTTTGTTTTAAGTCCAACTCAATGGGTAGAAAGAACCAATGCAATTGGAATTTTTTCAAAAGCTGGCAGATATGGTGGAACCTATGCTCATAAAGACATTGCATTTGAATTTGGGTCGGCAATTAGTGCAGAATTTAAACTTTATTTAATCAAAGAATTCCAACGACTAAAAGAAAGTGAAAGTGATCATCTAAAACTCGAATGGAATTTCCAGCGTACTCTTGCCAAAGTCAATTACCATATCCATACCGATGCCATCAAAGAGAACTTGATTCCGACTGAAATCAGTAAACAACAAGCCTCATATATCTATGCCAATGAAGCAGATGTTTTGAATATGGCACTGTTTGGAAAAACAGCCAAACAATGGCGTGATGAAAGCCCTGACCAAAAGGGAAATATCCGTGATTATGCCACAATAGAGCAATTGGTTGTTTTATCCAACATGGAAAGCACCAATGCTTTGTTGATTCATCAAGGTATGGAACAAAGTGAAAGGCTAATTCAGCTTAATCAAATGGCTATCATGCAGATGAAATCGCTTTTAAGTCATAAACAATCCATGAAGAAATTGAAATAAAGGAAAGAAAAAGGACTTTAAAGAAATATTGAAAAGCAAATTCCAATTGGTGAAAACAAATCGACATGCTAAAGCTGGACGATGGAAAACAGCTTTTAATTACATCTCTGACAAAAACTGCGCACAGCTTTACATGTTATTTCTTTAGCTTCTGCAAAACCCATATGGCCGACACCTGCCAACAGCAGCATCTCTGCGTGTTGTGGAAGTGCTGCCTGAGCCATGATTTTTGTAAACGGCATTCTGTTGTCACTTTTTCCAAGAATAAACAAGACAGGAACCTCAATTTCTGTCAAAAGATTGATATGGCTTTCGCGGTCACGCAAACCTGCCAGGGCTGAGACGATCGCTTCCATAGTCTGATCCATGCTAATGGAGCGATAGTGCGCTACTTTTTCAGGAAATTTTAGTTCAAATTCAGCATCGAAGAGACTGTCAACAAAAGAAAAAGCAAAACCACTGTGATTTGTTTTTACAGTTTCAATTGCTTTGTTACGGTTTTCTTTGGCAGTAACATCATCAGCTTCGGCCTGTGAGTGGAATAGAACCAATCCGTTGAGCCTTTCGGGATAACTTTTGGCAAAAGCCAAACCTACATAACCACCCATGGAGTGACCTGTCAAAACAATTTTTTGAAAGTTTTCTGCATCAATTACTGCTTTTACAGCATCTGCCATAACATGCATATCATGCTGAATATCCAGCATTTGTGAGTGACCAAATCCGGGGAGATCGATGGCTAAAACTGTGAAATCATGTTCCAGATATGGTATGAAATCATTCCAAACCCTGCTGTCCATCGGAAATCCATGAACCAATACCAACGCAGGGCCATTGCCCGAAATGCTGTAGGATATTTTACTTTTGCGAAAAAGAGTGGTTTTTATCATTTTTTTTATGCAAAGATAGCTTAATGATGGTTGTCATTAATTAAATCTGGCCAACCCCTCAAATGTTTTAATTCCGATTATTATATAAATCAGGTTGGTTTTCAGCTACTTTACAGAAAAAGCCAGTTTTTTTTAGGCAGATATTCTTTCTCGGATTTCATTCGAATTTTGATAAAAAGAACCTGATTGCAACTGAGCTTTTATGCTATATGATTCATATTCAGTTTTTAGCGTATTCATCAATTCTTTAACCGAAATAATTTCATCAGTACGCCAGACATTGCTGCCGGCAAAGGCATATCCCCGGTTAAAATTCCCGCGATGTGCAGAGGTCAAAGAGGCCATAATGCAATAGGGCGCAGTTTTTATATCACAGGTATGAATGCAGTTCACCGGACAAGTTTTAGGATGACGTTTTCCTGCTTCAACATCTTCAAGAAAACTTGAATTGATTGCTCTACCAGGCATTCCAACAGGGCTTTTGATGATTTTCACATCGTCTTTTTTCGCATTGATATAAGCTTGTTTGAATGCATCTGTGGCATCGCATTCGTGTGTAGTTACAAAACGTGTACCCATCTGAACCCCTGAAGCGCCTAATTTTAAAAAGTCTGCGATATCCGCGCCACTGTAGATTCCGCCAGCTGCAATCACGGGTATTGATTTGTTGTGCTTGAACTCAAACTGTGCTGCAACTTCAAGAACTTCAGGAATAAGTTTTTCTAGGGCATAGTTTTCGTCAAAAAGTTGTTCGGCTTTAAAGCCAAGATGTCCGCCTGCTTTGGGTCCTTCAACCACAATGGCATCAGGCAAATAACCATAATTATTCATCCATTTGTTGCAAATAAGATTGGCCGCTCTCGCGGAAGAAACAATCGGCACCAACTTGGTTTTAGAGCCAGGAGTAAGATATTTTGGAAGATCTAATGGCAGGCCTGCACCTGAAAAAATTAAATCAATGCCTTCATCTATGGCAGTTTTTACCAAATCAGGATAATTTGTAAGTGCCACCATAATATTTACACCAATAGTGCCTGAAGACAGGCTTCTTGCTTTTCTTATCTCATTTTGTAGTTCCAAAAGGTTGTTTTCAAGGAAATTTTTAGAACCACCTGGTTTTAACATTCCTAATCCTGCTGCTGATATGACTCCAATACCGCCTTCATTGGCAACCGCTGCAGCAAGGCCGGAAAGGGAAATGCCAACGCCCATCCCTCCTTGTATTATCGGTGTTGGTATAACAAGATTTCCAATTCTTAAAGCTTTCATCTTTTTTATTTTTGAGAATTTTGCATAAAAACCAGAAATAAAGAAGCAAATCTTGGGATGTTAATTTGCTATTTCTGCTTTTATAATTGCAAAGGTACATTGGATAAAAAGCTTATTTAGAAATATGGGATTAGCTACGGTAAAAGGGTACAATTGCTGGAATTTGGGATGAAATGAAGCCTGTTGAGGGGCGAAATGCAAGCTGGATTATGAGAATATTTGAGCTAAGATCAACAGAAGTGAAAAGAATCAAGTGCTTGGATAAAGAAAATATCAGCGATTAAGCAAGTTTTTGAATTCAAGAACTTTTTGGCGTGAAAGCGGGATGTTAAAACCAAGTCCTTCCACTTCAAGGGTGTAATTTGAAGCAGCACCTGCAAGCCGGGTAATTTGATCTGTGTTGACAAGACAGCATCTGTGACATTTTTTGATGATCTCAAATTTGCCCAGTTGTTTCTCTGCTGTATGAAGGGTTTGCCTTAAAATTTGCCTGCGCATCTTATCGCCTTCGCGATAGAATATTTCAATGTAGTTGTTGGCAGATTGTATAAGTACTATGTCTTTCAAATCTTTATTGAATACATCTTTGCCATTTTCAGATTCAATATGCACTTTTTCAAAAACTGTTTTCTCAATAGTTTTGTGTTCATCGTTAAGCCAATGCCTTCCGGATTCTATGGCTTTGGCAACTTTTGCTTTGAGCGAATGGTTATAATTTAACAAGTTAAAAAGAACAAGCGGTAAAAGTGCGAGAGCGCCTGACCGAAAGAGTGTTAGTGAAACCAGACTTTCATGGTTGAAAATCAATGCAGTCATGGTAAAACCAAGCACCAGTGTAGCAAACATGCAAAAGTTCCAGATTAATTCTTTCCGTATGGTCCAACGGGCAGTATCAAACAAAATAGGAAACATGCCCGGAACAATCAGTGTGCTGATAAATAGAACTGTAGCACTCACAATTCCGATAGCCAGTACAAAATATCCATCCTTTGAGGTGCTCATAAAATTGATTCCAAATGGTTGGAAATACAACAAAAGAAGCATAAAGCCCATGCTTACCAAAACAATTGTTCGCAGATTGTGCTTGAAATTGTTGTTAAATGGATAATGTTGATTCAGATTTTCAAACATTTTTTGCCAGCTTTATTCTGTACAAAGTTACGACTATATCACCGATTTTTATTATTCGACGATAAATAGCTGTTTCATAACAGTATAGACTGACAATCATGCATGATTCTGCATGCATTTCATTGAAATATTAAACTCCTCTAATAGAAAAATATTTTCAAATAAAGCAAACAATGAAATCAAATTATTTGAAATCACTTATTAAAAATCTCAAAAATGCATCCAATCTAAATTGTCTTCGATCACTTTTTACCGGCAGCGACGAACTTTTCAACAAAATTGTCAGAAGGCTCTATTGTTTGAATGTAAGCAAAAATTGCTTCAAGATCTTCTGTTTTCATTCCTGCATACATAGCCCAGGGCATGATCGTTTGAAATTCGCCGGGTTCAACAGCTTGAGGAGCATAAGTGCTGTCTTCAAATATTTTAAATTTCTCAACAAACATATTGCTTGTCCAATTTTTCAAGCCAGTTTCATGCGGCGTAAGATTGGAACTACGGAGAATACTACCATCTGGAAATTGAAACGTTCTGCCTCCAGCTAGAAAATCACCTACAAATTTTCCTTTCTCGAAGTTTGTGTGGCAATCAGCGCAAGCAGCTGCATTGAGCAAATATTCACCATAAGCCACTTGATCTTCTTTTGCTGGAATTGGCATTGGTTCAGCTTTTTGCGGAAGCGTCCGAAGGATAAAATTGAAGGGAAAATCAGGTTTTGACTTCGGATGACTGGCTTGAATGGGTTCCATTGTTCGCAAATATGCGATTACAGATTTGATATCTTCTGGATCCATTTTGCCATAATTTAGATAAGGCATTACAGGAAAAATGGGATCGCCATCTTTTTTGACACCTGTTGTGATCACGCGATAAAGCTCGCCATCAGTCCAGTTTCCAATGCCAGCTGGTGTAATATTGCGCGAGAAAAATTCGCCCGGAAAACCCATGCTTTGGTCAAAACGGTCGCCACCAGCACCTTCACTGCCTGGAGTTGGCGGGCCACTAAAGTAATTCCAGTCGCGCTCAGCATGGCAATCCATGCATAACATTACGTGATAAGCAAGATATTCGCCCCTTTCAACTCGTTCAGAGGTGATTTCGATAACCATATCGGTTGCCGGGCCAACTTTTGGGAATGCTAAATTCAAATAAATGTAACCTCCGAAAAGTATCAATACTAAAACAGAAAATAATAAAACGGCTTTTTTCATGATAAAGATGTTTAGGGTTAACAATAAAAAGTAGTCAATTCTAGTTCAAATTCAAGTAGTATAGTAATGTTTTTATACATGTTAAGCGATAAATGCGGGCTAATTTAAGCCTGTCAAATTCCAGGAAAAATGGGTTTTAAAGAAATAAAATCAGGCAGCAAAAAAGAGATCGTCAAAAATAAAAAACTGATAATCAAGATTTTATCAGAATTCTTTAATGATTTCCAGCCTGCTCCGATTGTGTGAAGGCTTAAAAAAGCCAAAAGAAAAACAAATGTTGTTAAGTAGTTAATATTAGTCAAATCTATAGTCTTGGTAGGGACAAATATAAACATTGTCTTGAATTTTGCAAAAATTGCCATATATTTTCAATAAAAAAACCGGCAAAGAAATCTTTCACCGGTTTTTAAAACAGCTAAAGTGTTCAATATTTGCGAACACTTTCTATGAAACAAAAGATCTGAATCTAAAAAATTCCAGGATATTTTATCCATTCGCGGGTTTCAGCAGCAGTTGTTTCCACATCGGCAACGCTTTTTGGAATTGCCTTTCCAAGGATGCGATGCCCTGATTCTGTGACAAGAATATCATCTTCGATGCGGATTCCACCAAAGTCTTTGTAAGTTTCAACTTTATCATAGTTTACAAATTCGGTGAATTTGCCTTCAGACCTGAATTTGTCGATAAGCGCAGGAATAAAGTAAATACCTGGTTCATTGGTGAGTACGAAACCAGGTTTGAGTTTTTTTCCTAAGCGCAGATATGCAGTTCCGAATTGAGTTGCTCGTTGCGTGTGTTCGTCGTAGCCAACATAATTTTCGCCCAGACTTTCCAGATCATGCACATCCATTCCCATCATATGTCCAAGACCATGTGGGAAAAACAGGGTATGAGCGCCGGCAGCAACGGCTTCATCAACGTCACCTTTCATCAGACCGACAGATTTAAGTCCTTCGGTGATTACACGGGCAGCAAGCAGATGCATTTCGCGGTATTCGTGGCCGGGTTTTATGGCGGCTATGCTGTCAACATTGGCTTTCAGTACAATTTCGTAAATTTCCTTTTGCCTTTGGTTAAACTTTCCACCCACAGGAACGGTACGTGTAATATCGCTTGAATAGAGCGAATGCAACTCAGCACCTGCATCAACCACAAGCATGCGACCCTCTTTAAGGATGTTATGGTGATTGTGGTTGTGCAAAGTTTGCCCGTCAACACTCAGGATTATTGGAAATGAAACAGGGCCACCCAAAGCGAGTGAAATTCCTTCAATTGTGCCGGCGATTTCCTGTTCTACCATTCCGGGTTTAGCCATTTTCATGGCAGTGGTATGCATCAGCCATGCAATGTCAACTGCTTTTTCAATTTCTGATATCTCCAAAGCATCTTTGATTTCCTTCAGTTTTACAACTGCTTTGATGAGTTCAACACTGGCCGCTGCTCTCACTTCATGGGCAGGAAGGTTCAGCAGTTGTCCAAGCTCTATCATAACTTTTCCACGATAGGGCGGCAGGAATTGAATTTTTCTGCCCTGACTGAGGGCTTTTTTTACAAAATCTGTTAACTGACTGTAAGTGAGAGTTTTCGTGATGCCGACTTCAGCTGCCTGATCAGCTACTGAGGGCTGTGGCCCCATCCAGATGATGTCATCAATATCCACATCATTGCCAAAAAGTATTTCTTCACCGGATTCAAAATCTATCCAGCCGGCAAAACCCGGATGGTTAATACCAAAGAAATAGGAAAAATGACTGTCTTGTCGATAATGGTAAGTGTTGGCAGGATAATTAAAGGAGGCTTCCGGATTGGATAGAAATAACGCGACGCCTTGACTGATTTCTCTTTTGAGTCGGCTTCTGCGGTCTGCATAAACGATTTTTTCAAACATTTTTTTAGGGTTTTATGTGATTATTTTTTGCTAATTCTATTTTCTGAAATTATAAGCCATACTAAAACAGCAACTGAAGATTGAAACATCTTAACGCATATTTCTCGTTTTCATTTTTCAAAAATACAACAATCTAAATTTCTTTTGAAAGGTCAACAACTTTGGAATTCAACATTCTTTGTTCAATTTCATCTGCTTCAACTGGTATATTGGCCATAAGATCCACGGGACCTTCCTCAGTGATCAGAATATCGTTTTCGATGCGTATGCCAATTTTTTCCTCGCGGATGTAGAGCCCCGGCTCGCAGGTAAGTATCATTCCGGGTTTTAGTGGGGTGTATTTTGAACCTACATCATGCACATCAAGTCCTATATGATGGGCAATTCCGTGCATAAGGTATTTTCGGAAAAGAGGTGCATTCGGACTTTGTTTCTTTAAATCTTCCTCGGAGAAAAGTCCCAGCCCAATCATCTCCTGTTCCATCAAAGCCCAGACAGTTTCATTTATTTTCTCTATTGTATTTCCTGCTACATATAAAGGTTTTGCCGCCTTGAAAACGCTTAAAACAGCTTCATAACAAGCACGTTGCCTTGGATTAAATTTTCCGTTTACCGGAATAGTCCGGCTAAGATCAGCCGTATAGTTGGCGTATTCCGCGCCAAAATCCATTAACAACAGATCGCCGTCTTCCATCATGCTGTTGTTGTCATTGTAATGCAACACACATGCGTTTTGTCCACTGCCAATGATTGGATGATAGCCATGACCGTTGGCTCTGTTGACGGTAAATTCATGTGAAATTTCAGCCTCAATTTCAAACTCATACATATTTGGCCTTACAGTTTTAAGGACTCTTTCAAAGGCTTTTTCTGTTATTTCACAAGCTTTTTTTATGAGATCGATTTCTTCGATCAACTTATGGGTTCTCAATGATTCCAAAATGGGTGCTGCCCGGCAATATTCATGCAGTGGATATTTTTCTTTCAACTTTTTGGCAAATCTAAGCTGAACACTTTCGTTGGAAGGATTGAATTTAACGTACTCATTATTATTTAGATACACATTTTTGGCATATGTCATGCATTCGTGAAGAACAGCCTCAAACTGATCTGTTGTGTAAATATTTTTTATTCCTGAAATTTCCGATGCTTCTTGCTTGGTAAGCATATGTCCTTCCCAGGTTGCTTTAACGGGGTCCCATGGCTCAATAAAAAGAATTTCGCGATAAGCAAGGTTAGGGCATGTGGGAAAAAGCAATAGGGTGCAACTTTCTTGTTCAACTCCGGTGAGATAAAAAAAATCTGATTGCTGCCGGAAAGGATAATACTGATCACCGTTTCGGGGCATTTTTTCGGCTGCCACAAACAATGAAATATCTCCTGATGCGAGCTCGTCACAGAAACGCATCCTGTTTTTAGAAAAAAGTTCTTTTGAAATGGCGGAATGGCGCATATTTTTATTTTTAAATCTTAATTTTCGGAATTTTATTTGTATGTATAAAACAAAATATATCCTTACATTTGTTGCTTATCTGAATAGGACAAAAATATATTATTAATACTTTCAATCAAAATTAAAGGTTCAATTGTTTATTTCACAAATCCAAACATTATGAGCAACGCAACGATTACCTACGCGTCTATCACCAAGAAGATCATCATGTCGCTGGTTGGACTGTTTCTGACCAGTTTTTTAGTGGTGCATCTTGCAATCAATTTATTGATTCTTTTCGATGATACGCGTCAGCTTTTCAATGAGGCAGCCCATTTTATGGCTACCAATCCACTCATCCAGGCATTCCAGTGGGTATTGTTTCTGGGGTTTATTGTTCACATCATTCTGGGCATCGTTTTGCAAATCCAGAACTGGATGGCAAGACCCGTAAAATACAACAAGAAGCATGCATCGGAGTTGTCTTTTTTCTCCAAATACATGATTCATACCGGAGCCATTGTATTAATCTTTTTAGTTATTCACTTTGCCAACTTTTTTGTGAAAGCAAAATTTGGTTCCCTCGGACACATTCAGTATGATTCAGGCAGCTTCGAGGACCTTGGGTTGCTTGTTACGCAACTTTTTAAAGATGGCTATTATGTCATTTTTTATGTAGTTGCAATTCTGTTGTTGGGTTTCCATCTTGATCATGGATTTCAATCTGCTTTTCAGTCTCTTGGACTGAATCATTCCCGCTATACTCCGGCAATCAAACTTATTGGCACACTGTTTTCGATTGCTATCACAGCTGGATACATTGCAATTCCCCTTGTTATTTATTTCTTCAAGTAAGCATTACGAGATATGACAAAGTTAAACGCAAAAATACCGCATGGACCGCTTGCAGAAAAGTGGACCAACTACAAGGCGCATCAAAATCTGGTGAATCCTTCAAACAAGCGCCGTCTTGACATTATCGTTATTGGTACAGGTTTGGCTGGTGCTGCAGCGGCTGCAAGTTTTGGTGAACTTGGATTCAATGTACTGGCATTTGGCATTCACGACAGTCCCCGTCGCGCGCATAGTATTGCGGCACAGGGTGGAATTAATGCTGCCAAAAACTATACCAATGATGGTGATAGCATTTATCGTCTTTACTATGATACAATCAAGGGTGGAGACTATCGCGCCCGCGAAGCCAATGTTTATCGCCTTGCCGAGGTAAGCAACGCCATCATTGATCAATGCGTGGCACAAGGTGTTCCTTTTGCCCGCGAATATGGTGGATTGCTCGATAATCGTTCTTTTGGCGGAGCGCAGGTATCAAGAACTTTTTATGCAAGAGGACAAACCGGACAGCAACTTTTACTGGGAGCCTATAGTGCTCTAAGTAAAGAAATTGGAAAAGGATCGGTGAAAATGTATACCCGTCGCGATATGATGGATGTGGTGATTATCGATGGCCGCGCTCGCGGTGTCATTATGAGAAACCTCATAACAGGCGAGATTGAACGCTATTCAGCCCATGCTGTTGTGCTTGCCACAGGTGGATACGGCAACGTCTTTTTCTTATCGACAAACGCCATGGCTTCCAACGGAAGTGCCATATGGAAAGCTTATAAAAAGGGGGCAATGTTTGGCAATCCAAGTTTCACACAAATTCACCCAACCTGCATTCCGGTTCATGGCGACTATCAGTCGAAATTAACTTTGATGAGTGAAAGTCTGCGCAACGACGGCCGTATCTGGGTTCCGAAAGAGCTTGAAGATGCCGAAAAAATCAGGAAGGGAACAATGAAGCCCACCGAACTACCGGAAGAAAGGCGCGATTATTACCTTGAAAGACGCTATCCTGCTTTTGGAAATCTTGTTCCCCGCGACGTAGCTTCAAGGGCTGCCAAAGAACGCTGCGATGCAGGTCTTGGTGTCGGAAATACCGGATTGGCTGTTTACCTTGATTTTGCCGATTCAATCAAGCGACTTGGTAAAAATGTGATCGAAGCGCGCTACGGAAACCTTTTCCAGATGTACGAAAAGATAGTAGATGAAAATCCATATGAAACACCGATGATGATTTATCCTGCTGTGCATTACACAATGGGAGGTCTTTGGGTTGATTATGAATTACAGACTACAGTTCCTGGCCTTTTTGCAGCTGGTGAAGCCAATTTCTCAGATCACGGAGCCAACAGGCTTGGTGCTTCAGCGTTGATGCAAGGCTTGTCCGATGGATATTTCGTTTTGCCTTATACAATTCAAAATTATCTGGCAGATCAAATTAGAGTACCTGCCGTCAAAACAAATTTGCCTGAATTTGAACAAGCTGAAAAAGAGACACGAGACACAATTAAAAAGCTTTTGAGCATTAATGGTAAAATTACTGTCGATAGCTATCACAGAAAGCTTGGTCTGATTATGTGGGATTATGTCGGTATGGCAAGAAATAAGGAAGGTCTCGAAAAAGCAATAAAACTAATCAGAGAGCTGAGAGAAGATTTCTGGAAGAACGTGAAAGTGCCTGGCAGTAACGAAATGGTTAATCCCGAGCTTGAAAAAGCTTTGAGAGTAATTGATTACCTCGAACTTGGAGAACTTATGGCTAAGGATGCACTTATTCGTGATGAATCTTGTGGAGGACATTTCCGCGAAGAGTATCAGACACCTGAAGGTGAAGCCTTGCGCGATGATGAAACCTTCAATTTTGTTGCGGCATGGGAATACAAAGGCGGCAACAATGAAACCGAAATGCACAAAGAGCCGCTGGTGTATGAGTTCACCGAAATCAAACAGCGTAACTACAAATAATAGTTCCTGATATCCTTACAAAAAACTGATTAAGATGGATTTAACATTAAAAATATGGAGGCAGGCCTCCGCTCAGGAAAAGGGACAATTTGTCTCTTATAAAGTTGACAATATTTCTGAGGATGCATCATTTCTTGAAATGCTCGATATCCTCAACGAAATTCTGGTTATAAAAGGTGAAGACCCTGTAGCATTTGATCATGATTGTCGTGAAGGTATCTGTGGTGCATGCAGCTTGTTCATCAATGGACGTCCGCACGGACCTGATCGCGGTATAACCACATGTCAGATGCATATGCGTCGTTTCAAAGATGGAGAAACCATCGTGATTGAACCCTGGAGAGCCAAGCCATTTCCTGTGATTAAAGATCTAATGGTTGACCGAACGGCTTTTGATACAATCATTCAAACCGGTGGTTTTGTCTCAGTAAGAACCGGCATTATGCCTGATGCCAATGCAATTCCTATCCCCCGCCGCGATGCTGAACAAGCGATGGATGCAGCTTCTTGTATCGGTTGCGGAGCTTGCGTTGCAGCCTGCAAAAATGCCAGTGCAATGTTGTTTGTTGCGGCAAAAGTATCTCAGTTTGCACTGCTGCCTCAAGGACGACTTGAAGCCAGTGAACGCGTCCAGAAAATGGTTGCCAAAATGGATGAACTTGGATTTGGTAATTGCACCAACACTTATGCCTGTGAGGCAGAATGTCCGAAAGAAATTTCTGTAAGTCATATTGCACGCATGAACAGGGAGTTTCTGACTGCAAAAATCGCGTCTCAGAAAGACTGATCTTTTAACCAAAATAAATTTAACCCCTGAATACATTTTATGCGATTCAGGGGTTTTTGCTTTTAATAATCCTCTTTTTTATTCATTGATGTCCGATAAACTTTTGGATGAAGTTATGAGATTCTTCACTTCACTATGTTACGTTCAGAATGACAATGCATTAGCGATAGAAGAATGTGGCTTGGTGGTGGCAAAGCCACCACCAAGCCACATTCC
>JAUXMV010000099.1 GCA_030683155.1 Bacteroidales bacterium | reverse complement strand
AAAAATGCGTGCCGACAGGATTGGCATAAAAAACGAAAACTGCTACATCCTGACAGAAACTTCGACCACTGAAATCATCAACCATGTTGACAACCTCAAACCTGATCTTTTGGTTATCGACTCCATTCAAACATTACAAACCGACACTGTTGAGGCCACTGCAGGGAGTATTTCGCAGATTCGAGAAAGTGCTGCTGAAATGAATCGCCTTGCAAAAACGACCCATATTCCTGTTTTTCTCATCGGACATATTACCAAAGATGGCAGCATTGCCGGACCAAAAGTGCTCGAGCATATGGTGGATACCGTCATTCAGTTTGAAGGCGACCGTCATTATGGATTCCGGATTCTGAGGGCAGTTAAAAACCGTTTTGGTTCAGCTTCAGAGCTGGGAATTTTTGAAATGCATGCCCATGGTTTGAGAGAGGTGACCAATCCAAGTGAAATTTTGCTTTCCCAGCGCGAAGAAGACGTAAGCGGCGTAGCTATTTCGGCAACCGTTGAAGGTTTGCGTCCGATGCTCATTGAAACTCAGGCGCTTGTAAGCACTGCGGCTTATGGAACTCCGCAACGTTCCGGCACAGGATTCGACCTTCGGCGACTCAATATGCTGCTCGCTGTACTTGAAAAACGCTCTGGATTCAGATTGAGTGCAAAAGATGTTTTTTTGAATATCGCAGGTGGAATCCGAGTTGACGATCCGGCCATCGACCTTGCTGTGATTGCAGCAATTTTGTCGTCAAATGAAGATATTCCAATCGGTTCAAAGATTGCTTTTGCTGCAGAGGTGGGTCTTTCGGGCGAAATAAGAGCCGTCAACAGAATCGAAGCTCGAATCTCAGAGGCCGACAAACTTGGGTTTGAGAAAATCTTTATCTCGAAATTTAACGACAAAGGTCTTGACCATCAAAAGTTCAAAATCGAAGTCGTTCCGGTGTCCTCGGTAAATCAGCTTTTTGGATTGCTTTTTAGTTGAATGGATTTATATTGAATTAAAGAATTCTGCTGATTTTTTATCGGAATTTTTTAAGGTTTGACCAGCTTGATATTTTCAGGTTGCTTTAGCAATAGACTTTTTTTTAAACCTCAAAGTTTGAATCCTTCAAATCCGAGCCTGATTTGACAAAACTTCAATAAGTTAAAAAAAATAAATTTGCGTTTTCAGGCAAAACAAATGCAGTTTTTTACATATTTTAGCGCAAAGTTTTAAAAACAAACACATGAATTACCCCAAAAAAGTTGTCATCGGAGATATTACAGTCCGCGATGGATTTCAGCATGAAGAAAAATTTATTCCAACAGAAGCCAAATTATGGCTGGCTGAGGAACTACTTCTTTGTGGCTTCAAGCATGTTGAGCTGACAAATTTTGGCAACCCCAAAGGCATGCCGCAGTTTAAGGATGCATACGATTTGTTCAGGCTCATCAGAAACAGCAAAAGGGTAGCGCATCTCTTGCCTGAGGCTTCACTCACGGCCGTAACAATCCGTGAAAAGGCCGTTGAAAGGGCGATTGAAGCCCGTAAAGAAGGTGTTGGTCCTGACCGTATACTTCTCATGGTAAGTACGAGCGAATCGCATCAGTTTAAAAATTCCGGCCTGACGATTGACGAATATTTCCGTATGGCCGAAAAATATATTCCTAAAGCATTGGATGCAGGCTTGAAAGTGAATGGAACGGTAAGCACAATCTGGGGCTGTCCGATCGAAGGACCTACAGAAATGAGTAAAGCGATTGATTTCACCGAAAGATGGCTTTCTATTGGAGCAAGCGACGTGGAGCACGCTGACCACGATGGCTCTGCATCTCCCGACAGGATTTATAAATATTTTTCCATGCTACTCGACAGGGTTCAAAATCCGCACAAGCATATTGTTCATCTGCACACAACACGTGGCTGGGGTATGGCAAATGTGCTTGCCGCATTGCAGGCTGGAATGACCAATTATGAATCCACGATGGGCGGTATCGGCGGACAACCGGCCAACTTCATGGATGGCGTGCCTGTCTCAGGCACAGGTGAATATTATTATAAAGAATCAACTGCTGTTGGCCTTGTCTCAACTGAAGACATGGTTGTTATGATGGACGAAATGGGAATTCAAACCAATCTGGACATTGACAAGGTGCTTGAAACAGGCAAAATGGTGGAACGCATCGTTGGCCGGAAACTGCGTTCAGAAAGTATACATCAGGGTCGAATTCCAAAAAATCTTTCAGGAAGAACATAAAATATATGTTTATACTTAATCAGAAGGATGTTTTGAGAATAAGTATCTTTACAGACGCACTGAATTTTTTAAAATCCTATGATTAAAATCACTGAAACTGCCCGCGATGCCATGCAAGGCATCAAAACATTCATACCGACATCTGTCAAAGTTAACTACATCAATGCCCTTTTAAGGGCTGGATTTGATACTGTGGATTGTGGCAGCTTTGTTTCTGGCAAGGTAATACCGCAGATGGCCGATTCGACAGAAGTTATCTCACAATTGGTTTTAAATGAGCCTGTTCCGGAACTAATGGCTTTGGTAGTAAATAGTAAAGGTGTGAAAAAAGCCATCGAAACAAAACGCATCAACTGCCTTTCATATCCTTTCTCTATCTCACCAACTTTCTTAAAACGAAACCTCAATACCGATGAAGCCGGATCGCTGAAGGTGATTGAAGAAATGCTGGAGACGGCTTCAGACCATACCTTCGACTGGGTAATTTACCTGTCAATGGCGCTCGGAAATCCTTATGGCGATGATTGGAGTCCGGCGATGGTAGTGGAGGGAGCATCAAAATTGTATGATTTAGGCATCAGACGTATGCCTTTGTCCGATATTCTTGGAAACGCTACTCCTGAAATTATTTTTGATGTTTATAGCCAGTTAATCGCTGCTTTTCCTGATGCAGATTTTGGCATACACCTTCACACAAAGCCTTCCCAAAGCCATGCTAAACTTGAAGCTGCATGGGAAGCGGGTGTTCGCAGTTTTGAAACAGTTTTAAATGGTTTGGGCGGCTGTCCAACTGCAGCCAAAGAAATGGTTGGCAACCTGAGTACACAGGATTTGCTTGCATTTTGTCAGGAAAAGGGAATTGAAAATAATGTTAATTTGATGGCACTTTATGAAGCTTCGATTGAAGCAAAAAACTTTAACATCCACAATCAGACGACTTAATTGGATAAAACAAGACTAATTATTTTTACTGATTAGAATTTTTGTTTTGTAGATTTGCCTATGATTTTAATTGACCTGATATACAATCTTTCTGTCCTGGTTGCGATCAGCGCATTGTCGGGCTTTATTAATCAACGCTTTGACAGGAACCTTCTAAGTGGTAAAGTCTTGCAGGGTTTGTTGTTTGGTTCAGCTACCATGGTTGGAATGATGTATCCGTTTGTTGTCACTGAAGGCATCATATTCGATGGGCGTTCAATCGTAATCAGTCTTGCAGCACTGTTTTTTGGCCCTGTTAGTGGTGCCATAAGTGCAATTATTGCAGTTAGTTACAGGTTATACCTGGGTGGATCAGGTATTTTGATGGGATCGCTGGTTATTTTGTCTTCATTTGCTATTGGATGGGCTTCCCATTCTTACCGAAGGTGGAAAAAAATAGTGCAAATAAAGGTTTGGGGTTTTCTTTTGATGGGTATCCTCGTGCATGTAGTAATGATTGTACTGATGCTTGCGTTGCCTTCTGCTGTCAGACGCGAAACATTTCAACTGATTGGCTTCACAGTTCTTGGAATTTATCCGCTTGTTACTGTTATCATCGGTAAAGTATTGCTCGATCAGGAGCTTAACAGCAGCCTTTTTAAACAGCTTTCGGAAAGTGAGAAGCTTTACCGGACAACTTTCTACAGCATCGGGGATGGTGTCATTACTACTGATATCAATGGAAATATCAATCAGCTGAATCCTGTGGCTGAGAAACTTACTGGATTCATTGAAAATGAAATAGTTGGGAAAAACATCAAATCGGTTATCAGATTTGTGGATGAAATAAGTATGCTGGAGATTGAAAATCCGCTTCAACTTGTACTTGAACAAAAAGAAAAAGTAAGTTTTGATTCGTTTCTGTTGATTGATGCACATGGCAATAAGATTCCTGTTGCCGACAGCGCAGCGCCAATTTTTGACAATGACAGCAAAATGATTGGTGCTGTAATGGTTTTTCGGGACAGAGCCAATGAACTGGAAAGACAAAAACAAGCCGTCAGAAGTGCAAAAAGCTACCGAAGTCTTTTCAACAGCATCAAAGGCGCTGCTTATGTGCAGGATGCTCAAGGTCGTTTTCTCGATGTAAATGATGGTGCATTAGCTCTTTATGGCTATCCAAGAGAAAAATTTATAGGAAATACCCCAGAATTTTTATCAGCACCCGGTTATAATGATCTGGAGGAACTTAAGAAAAATATTGCTGCAGCTTTTAATGGCAAAGCTGTTCAGTTTGAATTTTGGGGGATTCGCAGCAATGGTGAAATCTTTCCGAAAGAGGTCAGTCTGTTTAAAACAATTTATTTTGATCAGGAGGCAATTATTGCCATTGCACAGGATATAACTGAGCGAAAAAATGCAGAAAACGCGCTTCGTATCAGTGAAGAACGCTATCGTTCCCTTTTTGAATCAAGTCCGGTGGGCATCATTCTTGAAGATTTGGAAGGAACCATCCTTGAGGTAAATCAAACTTTGTGCAACGATTTTGGCTACAAAGCAAAAGACTTAATCGGAAAAAACATTGAAATCATCGTTCCTGAAAAGTTCAGGCCGCAGGTGAAGCAGAATATTGAAGCGATTGTTCAAAAAAAGGTACTTTACAGCCGTGTTGAGAGTCTTGCACAAAACAATAAGATTAAGATTTCAGAACTTATTGAAACATTGGTCACATTGCCTGATGGCAGACAAGGTGTTTTGTCTATTTCGAAAAACATTACAGATCAGGTTTTAGCCGAACGTACCTTGATTAAAAGCGAGTCGCGAAATCGGGCAATTATCTCAGCTATACCGGATATCTTTTTCCGCATTGACAAAGATGGACGTTTCATCGATTGCGTTGCTCAGGATCAAAGCTTGCTGCTTGTTTCTTCTGAAGAACTACTTGGCAAAACCTGTTTCGATGTTTTGCCACCTTCACTGGCCAAACATACTTCAGAAAAGATTGCCATCACACTCGATAAAGGCGAGCTGTTGCAATACGAGTATAGTCTATATCATAAAGAGAAACAGCGTTGGTATGACGCTCGAATGGTGAAAAGCGGTGATGAAGAGGTGTTGGTTATTGTCCGTGATATAACGAACAAGAAAGAGGCTGAAATTGAAATTCAGCAACAATCAAAATTTATTGAAACCCTTCTTGAATCCATTCCAAACCCACTGTTTTACATGGATCGTACAGGTGCTTATTTGGGTGTTAACAAGGCTTTTGCTGATCTTTTTGGCTTTAGAAAGGAAGATATTATTGGCAGAAGCCTTCATGATATAGACGATTATGAGATTGCCCAGAGAAATATCGCTTCCGACCAACGTATCTTTGATGGAAAAGATAAAATTCAAACGCTCGAAAGAGAATTGAAACTGCCATCAGGAGAAACTAAAAGTGTCATTCTGACAAAGTCACCTTTTCCCGATACAAATGGTAATATTGGTGGTTTGATAGGAATGATCGTTGATATTTCTGCGCGAAAAAAGATGGAACTTGACCTCACGCATGCCAGAAATAAAGCACAGGAAAGCGACAGACTGAAAACTTCATTCCTGAATAATCTTAATCATGAAATAAGAACTCCGCTCAATGCTATAGTGGGTTTTTCTGACCTGCTCTTCGACGATTACCCTGAAGCCGAAAAACATAATTTTGTTGAAATAATTAATAACAATGCTGAGCAACTGCTTAGAATCATTGATGATGTGCTTGCAGTGTCACGACTCGACTCGGAAAAGATACCACTTGAAAATAAAGACTTTAGTCTGAATCAGCTCTTTCACGACCTTTTTCAGACTTTTTATCAAAAGGCCGCTGAAAAAAATATTGCTTTGTTGCTAGATACAGATCAGGCCAAAAATGTGAATGAGATGCATGGCGATAAAGGAAAAATTCGGCAAATATTGTCCGGACTTATAAATAATGCCATAAAATACACGCTTGAAGGTCATATTAAAATTGGTTATAGCATTCAAGTTGCAACAATCCGGTTTTATGTTCTGGATACCGGAATCGGCATTCCACCTGATGAACAGCCGCATGTTTTTGAAAGATTTTTCAGAGGGAATGAATCACAGCTTCGTGCAATAAGGGGGAATGGTTTGGGATTGAGTATTGCACAAGGTTTGGCCGGACTAATGGATGGAACCATTGAGTTGGAATCTGAAAGCAACAAGGGCTCAACGTTTTCTTTAATTATACCCTATGAATCATCTCATAGTAGTAACACAGAAGCTAAACCAATAAAAAAGATTGCATCACTGGAAAAACTGAGGGTGTTGGTTGCCGAAGATGAAAACGACAATTTTGAGTATATTTTGACGCTTTTGAATGGAAAAGTAAAAGAAATTGTACAGGCAAAAACAGGTCTTGATGCTGTAAGGATGAACAAAGAAAATCCCTTCGATTTGATTTTGATGGACATCAAAATGCCTGAAATGGACGGTTTTGAAGCTACCCGAATCATTCTGAAAGACTTTCCTAAAATTCCTGTGATTGCCCAGACAGCCTATTCTCAACCAATCGAAATTCAAAAGGCGATGAATGCAGGCTGTATAAATTGCCTGATTAAACCTATTGAAAAAGAAAAACTTTACAGCGCCTTGAACGAACTTTTTGACTAAAGAACTATCCTTATTCCCTTTTGCAATCCATTTTCCAGCCTGATCCCTACAAGGTAAACGCCTGATGGTAATCGTTCAGGTTCAGTAAAGAGCTCTGAGAGTGTGAAAGTGTTTTTGCCTTCGCTGAGTACAATTCCTTTTCTGATTTCATGCCTCTTTCCAGTGATGTCGTCCAAAAATAGCTGGCATATAACTTCAGAATCAGTGAATATTTCTAAAACAGAAATCTTTTGCACAGGCATTGGAAAAACCTTCATATCAAGCTTTTGTGCTTGTCTTTCGTAAACTTGAACAGGCCCGTTGTATTCAAATGCGCCAATATCGATCGCGCCATAATGAACCCGTTGCTGCATATCCAAGTCAAATGCCGGCAAACTAAAAGCCGGTATATCTGTTATGCCGGCATTGAAGCAAGAACCTTGAGGTGACAAGCGATAATTGTCATTGGATGGATCAGTAAAAAGTGGATCGTTTTCGGTGCAGTTGAGATATTCTCCAATAAAGGTGCTGCCTCCAAAAAGCGAAGTTCCGTGTTGTACGGCACAGTTGTAAAAACCAGGCTCAGAAACAATATCCCAAATCCAGACTTGCGAACCAATACTGTCATAACTATTGTTTCCCCAAAGAATACTGTTGTAGAGCTTTGCATGAGAAAATTCATTGCAATAAAAACCTCCTCCCATAGCAGCATAGTTGTTGACAATGGTAACGTTTGTCATTATCGGAGAAGCGGCTACATTGGCAATTCCACCGCCAAAAAAATAAGCCTCATTGTTCATAATCAGCAGGTTTGCAATCTGTCGGTCGGGTTGTGAGCGCAAAAACCCCAAAGCACCTCCAAGGCCGCTGAAGTTGTCGTCGAAAACAGCATTCACGATCAATGGCCGCGAATATTCAAAGGAGGCGCCACCGCCAATGCCTGTTGATCTGTTTTTAGTAAAATGCATAAAACGCAGGTCAGGTTCGCAAGAAACAAAGCACAAGCCACCGCCATAACCGTATATCATTCCATCGTTACCAGCATAATTGCTGGATACCTCCACAAAGTCCATAGATATATTTGATTTAAATGCATAAAGTGCTCCACCCCAATAAAATGCATAATTATTGTCAAGTGTGGAATGTCGGATCGCTATTTTATCTGAACGAATTGCCCTGATGGCTCCACCAAAACAATTGGCTGAATCGCCTACAGCTTTCCCATAACTGAACTTGCAATAACTGAAAAGTGACGAATCATTTTCCTGGGAGGTGTCTTCAAATCGAAGGCCATTCCATCCACCTGCATTGCTGTGAATATCACTGAAACCAAGCGTGTCATCAATAGAAAACTGTATGCTGTCGGCCATTGTTCCCAGCGCTTTTATGTTTCCCTGAACATGAATGGAATAATGCCCCTTAAAGACAATTTTTGTTCCCGGAAGAATCTGAAGCATTTGCAGATGTGGCACAACAACATCGCAATGAACAAAAACAGTATCATAATTCCATGTGCCTGATTGCTCACCGCAGGCGATAAAATTGTTTTGTGATTGAGCTGATAAAATCAATTGACTGATAAAAATCAACAGCAAGAATGAACGTTTCATACATTTGGTTTTGGAAGAGCAAAGATATGAAGCATTAGCATCAAACCAAAGAGAAGATTCAGTCAGTAAGGCATCATTTTTGGCAAACCAAAAAAAGCATCAGCGCCTCAGTAGCTTTTGAATATTTTCATCAAGCTGCTGAATGGAATTCATCATTGATGCGATATTCTGATTGAGTGCAGCCGGTGAATCTTCAATTGCCAGGAGCCGCTCCTTAGCCTGAAAAAGTTTCTCATTGGCCTCCTGAAGTTTCATATTCACTTTTTTAGAATCATTTCTGTTGTTCAGAAGGGTTACACCATCATTGAAGAGCGTTATAGCCTGATTAAAAAAATCTGTTACAACACGCAATTCTGCAACGGTTTTGTTGTGTTGAATAACTTTCAGCGTACCTTCAAGATAGTTTATACGTTGCGCAAGCGCCTGATGATTAAAACCCTGAATCCGAATCCGACGCAATTCATTCTGATATTGCACCGCTTTTCCGGCATTCAGATGGTGATAAATGGAGTCGTTAAAATTGAAAACAAGGTCATTTTTTTCAACATTGGTGAGCTGAATAAATGCCTTGTGTGTTACAGGATTTTCAAGCAGCTGCCACATTGGATCATAGGGAATATGGCTTTGAATCATTTTTTGTGCAGGCACCCTGAAATATTTTTCTTCAAATTGTTTTACAAACTTTTTGTTCATTATTGCTCCGGATGCCCATGTTGGATCGGACAATGTCCACTCTCCATTAATGTTGGCCGCAATCCACATATGCGGTGTTATATCAAGTTGGCCGTTGTTGCGGGTGTAGCCACTCACAGCTTCTGTTCTGATGCCCGAAAGTTGACAAAGTGTGTCCATGAGGCCTGAATAGCCTTCACAAACAGCCATTTTCCTTTCAAATGCCTTTTTTACTATTACCGGTTTTGGTTCTTCAACAGCAGGACGTTCCAAACTTTTGATGTCATAAACCAGATTGTCGGCAACCCAGAAAAATATCGCTCTGAAGCGGTCATCTTCTTTTTCGAAATTACTGATAAACCAATCGGATAGTTTTTGGATGCTTTTAGAATCTTCGGATGGAATGGTTTTTACACGTTTATCAATTTCTTCATAACGGTTTTGAGCCATCGCAATCAAGGAGAATTGAAGTATAAAAAAGAGAAAAAGGTATCGCATAAAAATTGTTTTATGATGCATGAAATCAATACTTTTAAGTGTCCTTCAAGTTTACTGTTTCAAAGGAAAACGGCTGAAAAGGTTGACTTTTAATGATGCCAAAAAGTTCGTTTTGATTCCAATTCGTTGATGACACCTCAACAACCAAACGTTTCAAACGTAAAAAAGTTGTAAGATGCTTTATGTGAAATCTGACTGAAAAAGGATAAACGAAAACTTGTAAAATCTCTAAAACGCTTAAGCTATTTCACAAAAGAAGGCTTTCAGGTCACGACATTGGATTTTTCTTCTGTCTTTTCATCGTCTTTCCAGGGGTTGTACTCTTGAAAATTCTCTTCCACTTTAAACCTTCGAAAAATGTAGGGTGCAAAAGATTCCACCTCGTCATACAACCGTGAATTTTGCTGTCTTTCTTTACTGATAAGGCTTTCTCCGATTTCAAGATAGTTCAGAAGCATAAGGATTAAACTCAGAATCAACATCCCTTTAATGGCGCCAAAAACGGCTCCGGTCAAACGATTGAAAAACCCCAGCATGAGTGTATTGATAATTTTTTCGACCACTTTGCCAATTGCCGCAACAGCAACGATGACCAGAACAAGGGTAAGTACAAACGCTATCAACTTTAGATATTTGCTCTCAATTCCGAAAAATTCATGCAAAAAATCAGCCGTTACACTTGAAAAGAAAAAAGCAACATAAACGCCAAGAATCAATGCCAGCAGTGAACTTAGTTCTGCTACCAATCCTTTTCGAAATCCTTGAATTGTAAAAATTACAAGTAAGATAAGAATGATTATGTCTAAAATATTCATTTTAAGCAGTTTAATTATCTTAATCTACGGGTTAATTCTGTGGAAAACACGAAATCACTCAGTTCAGGGTTTTCGGTTTTCAGAATAGTATGCTTATCACCGGTCCACCAAAGTTTCCCATTGTACAAAAAATTGATGCGCTGCCCGATTTGAAGTACGGAGTTCATATCATGCGTATTAATGACGGTGGTGATATCATACTCTTCAGTGATTTCGCTAATCAGCTGATCAATCACTTCTGCTGTTTTTGGATCAAGGCCGGAATTGGGTTCGTCACAAAACAAATAGCTTGGATTGTTTGAAATAGCTCTCGCAATAGCTACACGTTTCATCATTCCACCACTGATTTCCGAAGGAAAAAGCTGGTTCACATTTTCCAGATTTACCCGTTTCAGACAAAAGTTTACGCGTTCAAGTTTTTCCTCCAAAGGCATTTCTGTGAACATATTCAATGGAAACATCACATTTTGTTCCACCGTAAAAGAGTCGAACAATGCTCCTCCCTGAAAAAGCACCCCCATTTCCTGTCGAATATCTTTTCTCTTTTTTTCTGCAATCGTCGAAAAGGGCCTGTTATCGAAACGAATCACGCCAACATCTGGTTCTACCAAACCAATACAGCATTTCATCAAAACTGTTTTTCCAGAACCGCTCTGACCTATAATGAGGTTAGTTTTCCCTTTTTCAAAAAAAGTGGAGATATCAGCAAGTACTGTATGTTCACCAAAGGCTTTTGAGATATTTTGAACTTCAATCATACCAGCAATAATTGTGTAAGGATGAGGTCGAAAAAAATAATCAGAATGCTGCTTACAACTACAGCTTTTGTGCTTGCTTTGCCAACTTCAACGGATCCTCCTTTAAGGTTATATCCTAAAAATCCGGATACGGAGGCAATTATAAAAGCAAAAACAACCGTTTTTATCATTGCGTAGGTAACGGTGAAAGGCTCGAACCAACTCCTTAGACCTTCAATATAATCTGCCGAAGTCACAAGTCCTGTAACAATACAGGCAAGCCAACCACCCCAGATTCCAACAACAATGCTAAAAATAATTAAAACAGGATTGAACAACATACTTGCTGTTATTTTTGGAAGTATGAGGTAATTGGCTGGATTAACACCCATTACGCGCAGTGCATCTATTTGCTCAGTGACGCGCATTGTGCCAATTTCGGAAGCAATCCGTGAACCAACTTTTCCCGCAAGGATAAGACTGATGATGGTGGGTGAAAACTCAAGAATCATCATCTGACGGGTTGTAAATCCCACCATGGTAAGTGGAATCAGCGGGGAATCAATATTGTAGGCTGTTTGAATGGCTACAATGGCACCCGTAAAAACAGAAATAATCGCTACTATTCCGATAGAGTCAATGCCTAATCCTACAAATTCGATCATCAGCTGCCGGCGGAAAACAGGGCCTTTGTCGGGTCTTTTAAAGGTTTCGAACATTAAAAGCAAATACTCTCCTAATAGCCTGAACATAACGATTGGGTTAAAATTGTGGATAAAATTACAACATTATAAGGCTTCAGGAATTTTATATGAAAGAAATTTGAATGCGGAAATATTTTAAATTTGCTGTAAGAGCCACACTTTCAGGCGAATAAATAATTATTTAAAAGTGCTAAGTTAGAACCCTTTTCAATAAAAAGTAACTGTTTTGAGTGCTTTAACCTCCCTCGTATCATTGCTGAAGAAAATATCTCAGCTATTGGAGCAGCAAGAATTTGGCTACTTTTGCACATCTTTCTTTTGGAAAAAACAATAATTCTTCCCAAATAGATTAAGATTTAAATGATTTTTATGTTGAAAAAATTTTTTGCAATTCTTTTTTTGATTTTTTTGTTTTTTGGCTCCTGCACAAGCAGTCAGAAGATTCAACATCCCGGCGGGCAAAAGAAAAGAAACAAGAATTGCGATTGTCCTAAATGGACTTCCAACTTCGATACTACACAATTTCTTAGCTTTAACGATGGAGAGTGATAAAGCTTTATTGAGAAAATATCTGCCTGAAACTGCTGTAGAAGCAGTGTATGGCGCTATCGTTGAAAAAAACGTGCAATTGCGCATCAGCCGCAGCAGAAGCTCAAAACTTGGCGATTACAGACCTGCCATGAACGGGAAACCTCACCGCATTTCTTTGAATCACGATTTGAATCCTTACGAGTTTTTAATCACTTTTGTCCACGAACTGGCGCATCTTTTTGCATTCGAACAATATGGAAGAAGGCACCAACCGCATGGACAGGAGTGGAAGCAATATTTTCAACTGCTTATGCAGCCGTATTTAAAAGCGGATATTTTTCCTGCTGACGTCGAAAATGAGATTAAACTCCACCTCTACGACTCCAATGCTGCCAACGGAAGCGATCTCAATCTCAAGCGGGTGCTTCAAAACTACGACAAGAAGAAAACTTCTGTTGGAACAGTCGTTGAAAACCTTAATGAAAAAAGCTATTTTAAAACTCGAGACGGACGGGTTTTTCAAAAACTTGAACTTCGTCGGAAGAGAATAAAATGCATCTGTATGAATGATAACAGGCTGTATCTTTTCAGTCCGCTTGCATTGGTTGAACCACTTAATGGTTTTGAACCAAATCAATTCTTACATTTGCTAAAAAAAATGGGATAAACGAATTAACAACGATCATGACAAACAAAAAAAACCATTATTGCGTCATCATGGCTGGTGGCGTTGGAGCCCGTTTCTGGCCCATGAGCACTACTTCAAGACCAAAACAGTTTATCGACATCCTGGGCGTTGGAAAAACCTTGCTTCAAATGACCTTTGAAAGGTTTGCTGAAGTTTGTCCACCCGAGAATATTTATATCGTTACAAACGAAATCTATAGAGATCAGGTGATGGAACAATTGCCTGTGATAAAAGCTACACAGGTGCTTTGCGAACCTGCCCGACGGAATACAGCACCTTGCATAGCCTATGCAAACCACGTAATTTTGCAACAAAATCCGGATGCGGTTATTGTTGTTGCCCCAAGCGATCACGTCATTCTTAACCAACAGGTTTTTACTGAAAATGTGCTTGATGCCTTAAAAGTTGCAAGCGAAAACGATTGGCTGATTACCCTGGGGATTGAACCAAGCAGACCTGATACGGGATATGGCTATATTCAATTTCTTGAAGGCGAGGTATTGAGTGATGTATCAAGACTCAAAAAAGTTAAGACTTTTACAGAAAAACCCAACCTTGAAATTGCCACATCATTTCTGGAAAGTGGTGATTTCCTCTGGAATGCCGGAATATTTATCTGGTCACTTAAGAGTATCAGCAGAGCCTTTGAACGATTTTTGCCCGAAGTGAATGACCTTTTCAAAGAAGGTGCCGGGAAATACAGTACTGCACTCGAAGCTGAGTTTATTCGTCAGACCTACTCCATATGCCGTAATATTTCAATTGACTATGGCGTAATGGAAAAAGCTGAAAATGTTTATGTTATGTCTGTCGATTTTGGCTGGAGCGACCTCGGCACATGGGGCTCCCTTTATGAAATCAGGCAAAAAGACGAAAACCAGAATGCTATCGTAGGCAGTAATGTAATGCTTTATGACAGCACAGGTTGCGTCATAAATATGCCGAAAGACAAGCTCGTTGTGCTGCAGGGACTAAACGATTATATCGTCGTTGAAGACGATGACTCTTTGCTTATCTGCCGCAAGCAGGATGAGCAAAAAATCAGACAGTTTGTAAACGATATCAAAGTTGAAAAAGGGGATAAATTCATTTAATGCATCTCCTCATACTTCATTTTATTGAAAAAAAGCCAATGTTTTTTTGATAATTTAGTAAAATGAGTATTTTTGATACTCAAAAATTGAATTATCTATGGTTTTGTGTTGTATTTCTTTGTTAAAACTTTGTAAGTTTGTTTCCGCTGGTGTGGAAATAAACGGATGATGTGATGACAAAGCTAAAGGGGCTTTTAATAAAATTCACTTAGCTTTTCAGGATACAACCCATCGCCATTAATAAAAAACGAAACCCAATGCTGGAAACACTTATCACCTCCAAAACACGCATCAAATTGATGGTGAAATTCTTTTTGAATTCTAGTACTACCGGTTATCTGCGAGGCTTGGAGTCAGAGTTTGGCGAAAGCACAAATGCCATCAGGCTGGAGTTGAACCGTTTTGAAGCGGCCGGATTGCTACATTCATTTTTCATCAGCAACAGAAAAGTTTTTAAAGCCAATAAGAAGCACCCTCTATTCAAAGACATTAACAGCCTGGTCAGGAAATATGTAGGGATGGATGATGTTATAGAGCAAATTGTAAATCATCTTGGCAATCCTGAAGAGGTTTACCTTTCAGGAGAATTGGCCGGCGGTCAGGACAGCGATGAAATCAACCTGATCATCATTGCCGATAAAATAGACATGAATTTTTTGATTCAGCTTTGTAAAAAAGCCCAAACCATTATCACACGCAAAATACGCTATGTGGTATATACAAAAGAAGAATTTGAACAACAACTGAACCTCCTCGATGAGGAAAAACTGTTGCTGATCTGGAAAAATATGAACTGAACAAGTTAAAGTTCAGTTTTTTATTTATTATACTAATATAGAGTTCTTTACAAATGAAAGTATGGGACTTAGAAGGCGAAGCTGTGAAAATCAGGGCACACAAATCTCAATTTTTCGATGGATCAAAGCGCAAAACCATTTTTCCAACAGCTCTTTTTAGATAACTTTAGAAAAGATGAACTGTACAATTTTTAACAGTCATTTGTTAATATGATAAAACCAAAAGAAATCGGCGCACTAAAAAAACTCTATCTACTTTTCAGTCGGCGTGAAAAAATCAAGACCCTTGGGCTTTTATTTTTAATGTTGATAGGGGCATTGATGGAGTTGGTTGGAATCGGCGCTATTCCGGCTTTTATCCTTATTGTGGCTTCTCCCGAAAAAGTGTTGCTTCACCCAATAAGTGGAGCTGTTGCCCAATGGTTTAATGTTGAAAGCAGCCATGATTTACTCATTGTTGGATCAGTAGGTTTAATTTCCTTTTTTATAGCAAAAGGCTTATTACTGGCTTTTATAAATTACATTAAGATAAGGTTCGTTCAATATAAATATACGGAACTGTCAGGTCGTTTGTTTAGCAAGTATATGCAGGCACCTTTTACTTTTCACTTAAACCGCAACAGCTCTGTGCTTCTGCGCAACATCATTTCAGAGACACACCTACTGGTTTACAATGTTTTTGTTTCCTTACTGAATATCATACTCAATATTGTTACCATGGTTTTCATTGTCGCATTTCTGATAGCAGTTCAACCAGTGTTTTCTCTTCTGGCCATGATTACTTTAGGTGCATTAAGTTGGTCAATGATGAAGCTTGTTGAAAGAAAAACACAATTTTTCGGACAGGAGGAAATGCAGCAAAGACAGGTGAGCAATAAAACAGTACTGGAAGCACTCTCAGGGATCAAGGATATTCAGGTTCTGGGAAGGGAAGAACACTTTATCTCTCAGTTCAATTTCAGTATTGCACGCAGAGCAAGAGCACGCTACTTTATAGAGATGGTGCAGTCTTTTAATCGACCCGTTTTTGAAACTATCACTGTAATTGGTGTATTAGGGTTGGCCTTGGTTCTCACAGCCAACGAGCAGTCGATAGAACGTACGATTGCTGTTTTGGCTTTGTTTGCAGCTGCTACTTATCGATTGATGCCTATTTTTCAAGGGCTTGTCACAGAAATAAACAGCTTGCGTTACCATATTTATTCCGTTGATCCTGTTTTTGATGATTTGCAGCAATTGCAAAATAATTTCAACGAAACCGATAACAATCAAAAACTACCCTTAACTTTTAACCGGGAAATATGCATTGAGAATGTTTCATTTGCATATCCGGATACCACCAAAGATGTCCTAAAAAGTATCAATCTGAACATTCCTCAAGGATCAGTAGTAGCATTGGTTGGAGAGTCAGGCGCAGGAAAAACAAGTCTTGTAGATGCATTGCTTGGCTTACTTCGGGTTGATAAAGGGAGCATCAGCGTTGATGGCGTGAATATTTACAGCTCCTTGAAGGCATGGCAGCAAAACATTGGCTATATTCCTCAAAACATTTATATGGCTGATGACACTTTAAAGCATAACGTAGCTTTTGGAATCAGCGGCAATGAAATCAGTAATGCAAAGTTTTGGAAAGCTGTTGAAGCTGCGCTTCTCACAGATCTCATTGAGCAACTGCCCGAAAAGGAAAATGCCATGATCGGTGAGATGGGGGTTCGTTTGTCTGGTGGGCAGCGGCAACGAATTGGTATTGCAAGAGCCTTGTACCATAACCCGCGCCTTCTTATTATGGACGAAGGAACCTCAGCACTGGACAATGTAACAGAAAAATATGTCATCGAAGCCATCGAAAAACTGCGCAATGACAGAACCATCATCATGATTGCCCATCGGCTTACCACTGTGAAAAACTGTGATGTAATCTGTCTGATGGAAGATGGCAAAATTACCGATAAAGGCACCTATTATGAGCTTTTGAATACAAACACAAAATTTAAAGAAATGGCTTCCAGCATTTCTCAATAGGCCGATCTTTTTTATATGTCTGTGTTTTGTTAGCTGTGCTTGTACTTTAGCGTTCGTGGACAAGGTTTGTAAGGATTCAATATTACTCAAGAGCGTTCAGGATTTTCGATTTATTTGAATGACTGATTTAAAAGATAAGCACTAGTTAAACACCAGACTTTAAAGAAGCGCTGTATTTGGTCGCCACAATGTAATCGAAGTTTACATTAATGCACCGCTCAAGGTCTGCGAAACCCGCGATGTCAAAGGACTTTACAAAAAGGCCAGAGAAGGGAAGATTAAGGATTTCACCGGGATAGACAGCCCTTTTCATGCGCCATTGAATCCTGAAATTGAGCTATTTACGGATCGTATGGGGATTGATGAATGTGTTTTGAAAAGCATGGAGTACATTTTACCTTTAATAACTTTTTCGTAAATATATGTAAACCCCGAAACCAACCTTTTATATTTTTTAGCACAGTATATTTAACCAATTAGAAAGAAATATTATCATGAAAGAAATAAACCTATCCAAAAAAGCGCTAATAACCGGAATTACTGGTCAGGACGGTGCTTATCTCGCTGAATTTTTATTGAGTAAAGGATATGAAGTACATGGCATCAAACGCCGTGCTTCCATGTTTAACACAGATCGGATTGACCATTTATATCAAGATCCGCATGTTGATAACAGGAAGTTTGTTTTGCACTATGGTGACCTGACCGACTCTTTGAATTTAACGAAAATAATTCAGGAGGTACAGCCGGACGAAATCTACAATCTGGCAGCCATGAGTCATGTAAAAGTGAGTTTCGACACACCTGAATATACTGCCAACGCTGATGGAATAGGGATGCTTAGAATATTGGAAGCGGTGAGGCTTTTGGGTTTAACGAAAACAGCCCGGATTTATCAGGCATCTACTTCCGAATTATATGGCCTAGTGCAGGAAGTGCCTCAAAAGGAAACAACTCCTTTTTATCCAAGAAGTCCGTATGCTGTTGCAAAGCTGTATGCATACTGGATTACTGTCAATTATCGTGAAGCCTATGGTATGCATGCCAGTAATGGCATTTTATTCAATCATGAATCACCAATCCGTGGCGAAACGTTTGTTACACGCAAAATTACCCGTGCGGTTGCACGCATTGCTTTGGGAATGCAGCAAAAAATGTTTTTAGGCAATTTATCTGCCCAACGCGACTGGGGTCATGCCAAAGATTATATCAAAGCCATGTATTTGATCCTTCAGCAGGACGAACCCGATGATTATGTTATTGCCACAGGCATAACGACTGAAGTACGCGAATTTGTCAGAATGGCCTTCAAAGAGGTCGGAATTATTATTGATTTCAAGGGTGAAGGAATTGAAGAAAAAGGGATCGTTGTTGAAATACAAAATAAAAACAGTTTTGTGTCAATAGGCAAGGAAGTGGTGGCTATCGATCCACGCTATTTCCGGCCAACAGAGGTTGAACTGCTCATTGGCGATCCGACAAAAGCAAAGACAAAACTTGGTTGGGAACCTGAATATGACCTCGAAGCACTTATTAAAGATATGATGCAAAGTGATCTTAAATTGATGAAAAAAGAACTTTTCTTAAAGGAAAACGGCTTCAGTACAATGAATTATTTTGAATAATGGAAAAGGAAAGCAAAATTTATATTGCCGGCCACAATGGAATGGTAGGTTCGGCAATTCATCGAAATCTGATCCAAAAAGGCTATTCAAATTTTGTGTTTAGAACATTCGGCGAGCTTGATTTGACACGCCAGGAAGATGTTGATGCATTTTTTGAAAAAGAAAGACCAGATAATGTCTTTCTTGCTGCTGCAAAAGTAGGCGGCATTGTTGCCAACAATACCTATCGTGCTCAGTTTATTTATGAAAACCTGATGATTCAGAATAACATTATTCATGCGTCATATAAATACAATGTTAAGAAGCTCTTATTTCTGGGAAGTTCATGCATTTACCCTAAGAATGCGCCTCAGCCTCTGAAAGAAGAATACCTCCTTACAGGATTGCTCGAAGAAACAAACGAACCCTATGCCATTGCCAAAATTGCAGGCATTAAAATGTGTGAAAACTATTTTCGGCAATATGGCAGCAACTTTATCTCGGTGATGCCTACGAATCTTTATGGTCAAAACGATAATTACGACCTTGAAAAGTCACATGTTTTGCCTGCACTCATTCGTAAAATGCACCTTGGCAAATCTTTAGAACAGAATGATTGGCAAGCCATCCGACATGATCTGAACAAACTTCCCATCGAAGGAATCAGCGGTCAGAAAACAGAAGAGGAATTGCTTGGGATACTTGAAAAATATGGAATCAAAGATGAGAGTTTGAGGCTTAGGTTAAGGTTAAGCGCCCCTCAACCTCAACCTGAACCTCCTTCCATCCTCCTCTGGGGTACCGGAAACGTATTCCGTGAATTTCTGCATGTTGACGACATGGCTGATGCGTGTGTTTACATTATGGAGAATGTGGAGGCCGAAAAACTCTATAAGGCATTGAATCAAACACACATCAATATTGGAACCGGCAATGATATGACAATAAAAGAGCTGGCCGAATTGGTTAAAAAAATTGTTGGTTTTAGAGGAAACCTTACCTGGGATAGCACAAAACCTGATGGAACTGCTAAAAAGCAACTCGACGTGAGCCTTTTGAATTCACTTAAATGGAAGCCAAATCTCAAACTTGAAGCGGGTATCAACGCTGTATATAAAAACTATATCCAAAAAGGTAATTAATCAATAACGACAAAAGTTCGAAAATTATATTAGATTATTAGCCGTTTAATAATTTCTTTCATTGACAATTAGTGCAAATATTTGCAAAAACACCTAATTTATCCAGAAGCCAAAGTATTTTATGATAAGTGAAAAATCAACTGAAATAAAACCACAAACGCATTTACTTGAGCTGAACCTTGCAGAGCTTTTTGCTTACCGCGATTTGCTCCTGATGTATGTGAAACGCGATGTTGTAACGTTTTATAAACAAACAATCCTTGGGCCGTTGTGGTTTGTGATCCAGCCTGTACTAACCACAATCATGTTTATGTTTGTTTTTGGCAATCTTGCAGGATTGTCAACAGATGGCATGCCGCAGCCTTTATTTTATTTTTCAGGAATTATACTTTGGAACTATTTTGCTGATTGTCTGACACGAAACAGTAAAACATTTACCGAAAATCAACAGGTGTTCGGAAAGGTTTATTTTCCACGAATGGTTGTGCCGCTCTCAATTACAATCTCAAATCTTGTCAGGTTTTTTATTCAGTTTGCAATTTTTATCTTGATCTACTTCTATTATATTTTCTATACAAATGCTGTTGTCACTCCAAATATTACGATACTACTTTTTCCATGGTTGGTGTTTTTGGCAGCAGGTTTAAGCCTTGGTTTTGGCATCATTTTTTCATCTCTAACAACCAAATACAAAGATTTGACTTTTTTACTACAATTTATTGTTCAGTTATGGATGTATGCTACTCCTGTAATTTTCCCACTCAACAGTATACCAGCAGATAAACAGTGGCTTTTGGTGCTCAATCCAATGACAGCCGTAGTGGAAACCTTCAAATATGGATTCATTGGACAAGGAGTTTTTTCATGGACGCATCTAGCTTACAGCAGTGGCTTCATGGTCGTTTTGCTGTTAATAGGAACCATCGTTTTTAATAAAGTTGAAAAAAGCTTTATGGATACAGTTTAGAATGCGGAATCGCGGAATTGTCCAATCGTGGAATCGGGGAACTGTGGAACCGATTAGACGATTCCACGATTAGACGATTAGACAGTTAGACAATTAACCGATTAAACAGCAAACTAACATTCATGTATCAGTATTATTTCGAAAAACTAACCGTCTGGCAGGACGCCAAGGACTTGGTCGTAATGACATACAGGGTAAGTAAAAAGTTTCCAAAGCAAGAGATGTACGGGCTTACTTCGCAACTACAGCGGGCAGCAGTTTCGGTTTCAGCCAATATTTCCGAAGGCAGTTCAAGAAGTACTTCGAAAGATCAGGCAAACTTCTCAACAATGGCTTATGCCAGTTTAATGGAAGTATTGAACCTCATCATCATCGCTCTTGAGCTGGGATATATTAGCGCGGATGAATACTTGGTTTTCCGGGAGCAGATAGATAGAGTAGCAAACAAAATCAATGCATTAAGAAATAAACAAAGGAACAGTTAATCGTGGAATCGTGGAACCGATTCCACGATTCCACGATTCCACAGTTCCACAATTCCACGATTCCACAGTTCCACAGTTCCACGATTCCACAATTCCACAATTACACGATTCCACGATTACACGATTACACGATTACACAAAAAATGAGTAACATAGCCATCAAAATAGAAAACCTCAGCAAACAATACCGACTTGGCGTTATAGGTACTGGCACCCTTTCGCACGACCTAAATCGCTGGTGGAGAATGAAAATCCTTGGTAAAGAGGACCCCTT
The DNA here is from genome assembly GCA_030683155.1 of Bacteroidales bacterium. GTDB lineage: Bacteria > Bacteroidota > Bacteroidia > Bacteroidales > F082 > JALNZU01. Next base: position 89,183 of record JAUXMV010000099.1, on the reverse strand, counting down.
TCTGAAAATTGGAGAAACCAATCAGCGTGACACAAAAGGCACTTCAGATTATGTTTGGGCGTTGCGTGATATCAACCTTGAAGTAAAAAAAGGAGAGGTACTCGGTATTATTGGAAAGAATGGAGCTGGAAAATCGACTTTATTAAAGATTCTTTCGCGGGTTACAAAGCCAACAACAGGAAAGATAACTTACAAAGGCCGCATAGCCTCACTTTTAGAAGTTGGAACCGGTTTTCATCCTGAAATGACAGGTCGTGAAAATATTTATATGAACGGCACCATCATGGGGATGACACGAAGCGAAATTTCTCGCAAACTAGATGAAATTGTTGACTTTGCGGGTATTGAACGCTATATTGACACACCGGTTAAACGTTACTCAAGTGGAATGACGGTACGTTTAGGCTTTGCCATTGCCGCCCATCTTGAACCGGAAATTTTAGTAGTTGATGAAGTGCTCGCTGTTGGTGATGCTGAATTCCAGAAAAAGGCTATCGGGAAAATGCAGGATGTTAGCAAAGGAGAGGGGAGGACTGTGCTTTTTGTGAGTCACAATATGGGGGCGGTGAGATCTTTATGCAATAGCGGTCTCGTGTTAGGGAATGGCGAGATTATAGTCAAAGGATCAGTCGAAAAATGTATTGAAACTTATCTTTTTGATTTAGACCAAAAAATGGTAGATGCAGATTTAACACATATTCCGAGAGCTGGAAATGGTGATCTAATAATAACTGGATTTCATGTTGAGAATACTAATGGATTAATTATTAGTAGAATATTATCTGGAGAGGATATTCAGTTTGTTTTTAGCTATGAAAAAAAAGTCGATTTTTCAATAGATAATATCAGTCTTGGTTTTTCAATTCATAATAATAGTAGAGATACATTATCAATTTTATACAGTGACTATTCAAACGATTTATTTGAAATTAGAGATTGTAAGGGATCAATTAAATGTCTAATAAAATCATTTCCATTTTTACAAGGCAGATATTTTATTGGCTTAAGAGTGATAAGAGGCGGGGTTGAAATAGATTATCCAAAAGATTTAATTAGTTATATTGATGTTGAAAATGGAAATTTTTATTTTAACACGAATATTACACATAGTGGTTCAGGAGCAATATTAATTAGAGGAGAATGGTCAAATGTTAATAATTAAATTTAAAAGAATTATAATAAAAATAATTCTAAGTATAATACCGAAGCAAATAATCAGCATAGTCAGAGAGGACTTGTTGCAATTTGCCAGCTTATCATACTCTCAAGAGGGTGAGGATATGATATTAGCAAGAATATTTGAAAATCAATCTAATGGTTTTTACATTGATGTTGGTGCCCATCATCCAAAAAGATTTTCAAATACCATGTATTTCTACAAACAGGGTTGGAGAGGGATAAACATTGACGCAACACCTGGAAGTATGAAACTGTTTTTTAAGGAAAGGAAATTAGATATAAATTTGGAAGTTGCTATTTCTGATAGTAACAAAACACTTACATTTCATATTTTTGATGAACCTGCACTGAACACATTTTCAAAAGATTTAGCAAAAGAGTATATCAACTCAAATCACAAATTAATTGAAAAATTTGAGATTAGAACTAGATCACTTGAATCTGTACTTGACGAATATATGCTTTTCAGTCAAAAAATTAGTTTTTTGTCAATTGATGTTGAAGGATTGGACTTTGAAGTAATAAAGTCAAACAATTGGGAGAAGTATAGACCTCAGGTTATACTGCTCGAATTTCAAAAATTTGACATTGAAAATTTCCTAAAATCGGATAATTACAAATTCATGCAAGATAGTGGATATAGATTCTTTGGGAAAACATATAATACTGTTTTCTTTGAGAATGTAAACTAATAAAATACTATATGTTTAAAACTCCAATACTCTTTTTGGTTTTTAATAGACCTGACACAACAGCGCGGGTTTTTCAAACAATCAAAGCTCAAGAGCCCAAATTTCTTTATGTTGCAGCCGATGGACCACGCGATAACAAAACCGGAGAATTTGAAAAATGTGAAGAAACCCGAAAAATCGTTATTGAGAATATTGATTGGCCTTGCGAAGTTAAAACGTTATTCAGAGAAAAAAATTTAGGTTGCGGCAAGGCAGTGAGTTCAGCTATCGCTTGGTTTTTTGAAAACGTTGAAGAGGGTATCATTCTTGAAGATGATTGCTTGCCACACCCTGAATTTTTCTCATACTGCACTATTATGCTGGAGCACTACAGATATTCAAACGAAGTAATGTTCATAGGTGGCGATAATTTTCAAGTAGGAAAAAAGAGAGGAAATTATTCATATTATTTCTCTAAATATAGTCACGTGTGGGGATGGGCCACGTGGAAAAGAGTATGGAATAATTATAGTTTTACACTTGAAGATTTCTCAGAAATTGATTTTGATCAGACACTTAAACGTCATTTCAGTAAAAATGAAGAGCTAAAATATTGGAAAGATCTTTTTTTAAAAATGAAACAGACAAAGATTGATACATGGGATTATCAAGTAAACTTTGCCATTTGGAAACAAAATGGAGTTTCGGTAATTCCAAATGTCAATTTGGTCAGCAATATTGGATTTGGATCTGGAGCAACTCATACAACAGAAAATAGTTCTGTTGCAAATCTAATGACTGACAACATATTACCAATTTCCCATCCACCTTTTATTGAAATTAACAGAAAAGCTGATCAATTTTTCTTCAAAAAATATATAGGAAAACCTTATTTCACCGTAATTATTTTTATGAGAATTAAGTATTTTATGTTAAAACTGCCATATGTATCTAATGTTTCAAAATTAATAAACCGATCTTTCTTATGATAAAAACAAGCTTCCATCGAACTTTATCCTGCAAAATTTGTGATCAAGAGGCAAATTATGTTTTCAATTCAACCATTTTGAAAAAATATGAGATATCTTACTTTCAATGCACAAATTGCAAATATTTGTTCACGGAAAAACCATTCTGGCTTGAAGAAGCATACAAAGAGCCAATAAATATATCAGACACGGGCCTCGTTGAAAGAAATATTTATCTATCTAAGATTACTAGCCGTGTCTTATTCTACTTATTTGATCATGAAGGAACATATTTGGATTATGGTGGAGGTTATGGTTTATATGTCAGATTAATGCGTGATATTGGATTTAATTTCCTTTGGGATGATATTTTTACCACAAATTTGTTATCAAAAGGATTCGAGTTTTCAAATGAGTCCATTGAATTACTTACTTGTTTCGAAACGTTTGAGCATCTTGAAAATCCAATAATAGAAATTGAAAAGATGTTAAAAATATCCTCAAATATTCTTTTTACAACTGAACTTTATCCTGAACCGATGCCATCTCCAGAAAATTGGTGGTATTATGCTCTGGATCACGGACAACATATTTCATTTTATAATCTTAGGACTCTAAATTTTATTGCTGATAAGTTTGACTTGAACATATATTCAAATGGGACTAATTTACATTTATTTACATCAAAGAAGTTAAATAAATATATATGGCAAATGCTGATTTCTAAAAGGTTTTTGTTCATCTTAGACAAATTAATGAAACGTAAATTGATTAGCAAGACATGGACAGATCACATAAAAGCTAAATCAGTTTAAAAATCAATCTTATTGGACTTTACAGAATCGGTTTTATTTATTTAAGACTATGAATACCCTAATTGATTATCGATTATTTAACTTTCGAATATTTATGTAATTCAAAATTTTGAATCAAAAACGACTTGAGCAAACTTCTCATCATCGCGCTTCAGGGTTTGTCATCTGCCATCTGTTAAACTTCCTTTATGGTTTCTTAAAGTAGTTTGAAAACACTGGCGTCTATTAATTAATGTTAAAATAAATCATATCTGCCTCAAAATCAAAATCATTTATTCTAAAAACCTTGTCGCACTTTTGAATATAGTTTTGTTGTGAAAGTTCCAAAACAGACAGAATTTTGTTTCTCATTGATTAGTGTATATGGATAAGTTGATTATAATATATTGAAATACAGCAATATGACTCGAAGTCGAAAGACCCAATAACAATACTTTGCTAAGGCTTGGGAAATTTAACATTTAGTAATAGACACTTGTGGTTTGAAAACTAATTTTAAGTTATAATAAAGTGTATAAAATAGTCTGGATGGTACCATCTTCAGAATACACTTCACAAAGAACCTTTTGGTCTTTATTTTAAAGTTAAAAGGACGTTCAGTCAAAACGATCCCACTAACGTTTTCGCCCAGTCCAATTCTGATATTTGGTCCTGCTGGTTTATTTAAGTTCGGGACAAAATTTTTATTTGATGGTAAATGTTCGGTTAAAACCAAGTACTCATATTTTCCACTTATTTTTTTTAGAACCTTAATAATTTGTTTGTTTGATAAATGTTGGAAAACTTGTCTTATAAAAACAACATCTCCTGATGGCAAATTGTCGACGGTAATATCCAGACATCAAAAATCAACATTTAAACTTAGTGCTGATGCGTTAAAATTTAGAAATCAAAAAATTGATATTGTTCTTTGACATTTTGGTTTGATTGAGTCTCTGTAAGCAGTTCTTTTATATGGGTTTTATCAAAAGCTGAGATACCCAATATCTGGATAATCTCATAAATTGACAAAGGACTTCGGAGCATGTGCTTGAGGTATGCAACTGTCAGATAGGTGCATATGGCCACCCATACGTGGAGGTTTACTGCATTTTCTGAGTGCCCCCAGAGCTTTTTAATAGTCAGGTTTTGTTTTATCCACTTGAAAAATAACTCGATTTGCCAGCGGTTGCGGTACAATCGAGCAATCTCAAGTGCCGATGCCTCGAAGTTGTTGGTCAGAAAGACAAGCTCGACCTCTTTTTCATCATCGTAGTATTCCACCAACCTGAGCAACTCCGGATATATTCGTTTGGATTTTGGTCCCGCAAGATTGATAGTCTTGTCGCTTCTGAGGCCGGTGTTTTCATCAAGGTTGAAGTTTTCCTCTACTACAACATAATCCAAAGTTACTTTCGCCCGGGTGACAAAGAATGAATCGGCTTTGTGCATTCGATACAGAGCAACAAAATCGATGTACGCCTTATCCATCAGGTATATCGCTCCTGATACGGGTACTATTTCATCAAGTATATTGCTGTCATGGTACTTACCATCGGTAATGAAAATAAAGGTTGGAATACTACCTCTCAAGTCAAGCAAGGTGTGAACCTTTATTGCTCCTCTGGAGTATTTACCTTTCGCCCAAGTGAATAGCCTAATACTCAGGGATATGGTCGTTGAGTCTAGAGCAAAAACATCATTGTCAATGTCGACATTAGGTATTGAGATTTTAGAATAAAGAGGTCTGACCAATTTTATAAGGGTCTCGCCAAAGTCAGCGAAGATCCTCCAGTCTCGTTTCTCATTTGCCCTCGAAAGGGTCGATTGATTGACATTCTGCTTAATACCCAGGTGATAAAGCTTTTTCCGGTGTGCTTTCAGGCAGACACAAATATCGCGCAGCGAGTTGCGTGCAGTAAGTTGACCGAAAAAGAGTTGAACAAATTGGTTCCAACAGTTTAACTCTCGAACCCGATGGTTTCCATTGTAGCGAGCTACACACTTTTCAAACTCATACCTGTTGATAACCTGTAACAGCTGAGCAAAGACATACTTACCAGAATTCATAGTTCTACGTTTATTGGCGTAAAACTACATCTCAATTCAAATCAAAAAATCAAAGAACGCTTATATTATATTTATTATCAAATGATTACAAAGGATATTGAAAAGTTAACGCATCACTAATAATTTAAACTCTGAAATTTTTCTGTATTTCTATGAATTAGCGATTCAACTATATCACAAGCTAAATAATCATTGCAATATTGCCTAACTCTTGACCCGATTGAAAAATCGCCACAACCTAAATCCACAACATTTAACTTCTTCTCAAATGAATTTAGAAAATGTTCAATTGATTTCAAATAAACGGATGTCACATTTGGATCATGAGATCCAACACCGGAGCAAAACGAATCGTCTTGATTGCTTGAAGTACCCCAGATTGAATTATTGTATACACTCTCAAATGTATCTTTCAACGATAGACTCTTGAATTCCTTTTCTGGTAGTTTAGTAAGCATCCTTTGTCTAATCTTAAGTAAACTATTCGGAATATACTTTTTAATAAACGTCCTCATCAATTTCACTATCCCTTAAAAATTATTTACCAAAATAAATTCGCAACCGTCAAAAATAGTAAAATATATTTCAAAAATAAGAAAAGAATGCAATAAGAAATGAAAATACTTTACGATCATCAAATATTTACAGCTCAGAAATATGGTGGAATATCAAGATACTTTTCTCAAATCATATCCAATTTGCCTAAAGAAATTGAGGCAGATATCTCAATAAAATACTCCAACAATGAATACATTAAGAACCTTATAAAAGGTTCCAAAATTGAAGAACTTAAGTATCCGATAGAGAGATTTCTTCCGGGGGTTGAGTTTTTAGGAAAGTTATTAGTCTTCAATTTTGTCAGTAGATTGAATCCATTTAAAGTTATTGATCCATCTGTTTTTAATAAAAATCTATCCATCGAATTATTGAAGAAACAGGATTTCGATATATTTCATCCAACTTATTACGATGATTATTTTTTGGATTTTATAGGTAAAAAGCCTTTTGTTTTGACAATCCATGATATGATTCATGAATTATATCCCGAAATGTTAAAGGATACCGATACAATACTTAAGAAAGCAAACTTAGCATCCAAAGCATCTCATATTATAGCCGTCTCAGAAAGAACAAAAATGGATATTATTGACATTTTAAATATTAGGGAAGAAAAGATATCCGTTGTTTATCATGGTAGTTCGATTCAAAAACGAATTTCTAATACATTATATCTACCTTCAAACTATCTCTTATATGTTGGTGAGCGTTTGAATTATAAGAATTTCACCTTCTTTGCTTATGCAATAAAAACTCTTTTGGATGAGCGCAAAGACTTAAATGTTATCTGCACAGGTAGTAGCTTCAATAAAGAAGAACAAAAACTATTAAAAGGATTGAAGTTGACAGATCGTTTTATTCATTTATTTATCAATGAAGACCAATTTTATGAAGTATTCCACAAAGCCCGGGCTATGGTCTTTCCTTCTTATTATGAAGGTTTTGGCATACCAATAATTGAAGCATTTGATAGTGAATGCCCTGTAATTTTAAGCAATTCTAGTTGTTTTCCGGAGATAGCAAAACAAGGAGCAATTTATTTTGAACCCAAAAGTAAAAATCAACTAATTTCGGCAATTACTAAAGTTTTGGATGAACAGAATTTAAGGAATGAATTAATCAGGGAAGGAAATAAAAGACTTGATTTCTTCTCATGGTCAAAATCTGCACAAGAAACTCTGAATATTTATAAGAAAATTATCCAATGAAAAAGCTTTCCATCATAACCATCAACCTTAACAATAAAGAAGGCCTTCAAAAAACGATGGATAGTGTGTTTAGTCAAAAATTTACTGATTATGAGTACATTATAATGGATGGTGGTAGTACAGATGGCGGTGTAGAGTTGATTAAAGAGTTTTCTGACAGAATTACTTATTGGGTAAGTGAACCCGACAAAGGCATTTACAATGCCATGAATAAGGGGATTATTAAAGCAAAAAGTGAATATCTTTTATTTCTAAATAGTGGCGACTGTCTTGTAAATAATAATATCGTATCTGAAGTTTTCGCGCTAAATTTGGAAAGCGATTTGATCTTGGGAAATTTAGTAACCAACGATAACTATGAAATTAAACTCAATTATAATATTGACATCGCAAATATTTGGAAATATGGGGCTCACCATCAGGCCATGTTCATTAAGCGATCTTTATTTGAGCAGATTGGGTTTTATAATGAAAATGGAGATATTACTGCTGATTGGCAGTTTCTGATGCAGGCATTGTTCAGGTTTAAAAAGAGTTTTACTTGTATTGACAAAATAATTAGCGTATACGACATGCAAGGAATCAGCTCCAAACCTGAAAACAAAAAGAGAATCAATCTAGAGAAAAAAAGATTCATGAAAGAAAAATTCGAACACCACCCGCTTTTTGTATTGCAAGGCATCATTTTTATTCGAGAAAATTATCAAAGGATTAAATCTATTCCTTCAAGGGTTAAGCGAATCGCAACATCAATTACAAACAACCGGTGATCATGGAAAATCCATTATGTTCTGATTCGATCAAAACACCTGTGCTTTTTCTGGTATTTAACCGCCCTGATGCTACAAAACAAGTTTTTGAAGCCATCCGAAAAGCAAAACCACCAAGACTTTATGTTGCGGCAGATGGGCCACGTATTTCGAAAGATGGGGAAGCACAGCTGGTTCAGCAAGTTCGGTCCATCGCCACAAATGTTGATTGGGATTGTGAGGTTAAAACGCTTTTTCGTGATGAAAATCTTGGCTGTAAATACGCTGTCAGTGTTGCAATAACATGGTTTTTTCAACAAGAAGAACAGGGCATTATTTTGGAAGATGACTGCTTACCTAGTCAAAGTTTCTTTTTGTTTTGTGAAGAATTACTGGGAAGGTACAAAGATGATTTAAGAGTTTGGCATATTTCAGGCAATAACTTTCAAAACGGCGTCAAACGCGGAGAAAGCAGTTATTACTTTTCAAAGTTCAATCACATTTGGGGCTGGGCTTCATGGGCAAATCGTTGGTCAAATTATGATGTGGAAATAAAAAGTTATGATTCTTTCATTGCAAATAATGTCCTTAATGATTTGTTTGAACTTGATCAGGATAAGAAGTATTGGTCCAACATTTTTGACCTCGTAAATAATGGTAAAATTGACACATGGGATTATCAGTGGACATATACCGTTTGGGTAAATAGTGGGTTAAGTGTTTTGCCCAATAAAAATTTAGTCTCAAATATTGGCTTTGGACCAACCGCAACGCACACAAAGGATATAGAGTCGTATCACTCACGATTACCTGGTTTAGACTTGAGTTTTCCAATAAGTCATCCAATTTTTATAGTAAAAAATTCAACTGCTGATAAAATTACCGCTCTAAGGACTTTTACGAAGGGTAAATTGATAAGCAGAGCATTTAATAAGTTAAAAAAGATTTTGCGATGAATTTAGTCCATTATGAAGTCAGTTGAATATTAAGCGGTAGAGAAAAATAATTTTCGAGGCATGCGAAAAACACCATTCAATTCAATTTGGACTTTAGAAGAATTCAGAATGAGAAGCTTGAAAATACTCATGGGAGTTGCTATTTAGGTAAACTAATTAAGAATTTTTCGATTAAGCTAAAATTATTTGATGAATTATTAAGACAGAAACTTGTTTACAAAGTTACTTCTTACACTTCCAAAGTTCTAATTGAAGATTTATCAACATGATGGACATACGGCTGTAACAGTTAAGAATAAAATGATGAAAATCCTAATAGTTAGCACATATGACACCCAGGGTGGTGCAGCAAGGGCTGCTTATAGACTTCATAAGTCGCTTTTGGAATGTGGTGTCGATACTCAAATGTTGGTTCAGGGTAAAGGTGGTGATGATTTTACTGTTATAGGAAGTGAAACAAAAACACAAAAGCTAATTGCGAGACTTCGTTTTATGCTGGATAGTTTTCCGGTTAGGTTTTATAAAGACAGAACAAAAACGCTTTTTAGTCCGGGCTGGCTACCTTTTTCAACTATCACAGATCGTATTAATACCATTAATCCTGATGTGGTGCATCTGCATTGGATAGCTGACGGTTTGTTGCGTATCGAAGATCTTGCAAAAATCAAAGCGCCTATCGTCTGGAGTCTTCATGATGACTGGGGGTTTACTGGTGGATGTCATATAAAATGGGAATGCAAACGTTATAAGCAAGCTTGTGGAGCATGTCCTCGTTTGGGTTCTTCAAAAGAAAACGATTTAAGTAGGAGGGTTTTTTTAAGAAAACAAAAAACCTTTGCAAAAATTCAAAATCTCACTGTTATAGGTTTAAGCCGATGGTTAGCTGATTGCGCAAAAGAGAGTGCCTTATTTAAAAAATATCCCATATTAAATTTACCCAATTTATTGAATACGGAGTCATTTGCACCTTTTGATAAGCATCAAGCAAGATCTTTGCTCAATTTGCCTCAGAATAAAAAAATGATTCTGTTTGGAGCACTAAGTGCGACCAGTGATATCAATAAAGGCTTCAAAGAATTGACAGAGGCATTATTACATATCGATTCAGAAAAGACAGAGTTAGTTGTATTTGGCAGTAATCAACCTAAAACCCCACAAGGATTTAAACAAAAAGCGCATTATTTAGGTCGTTTATATGATGATGTCAGTTTACGAATCTTATATGCTGCAGCAGATGTTATGGTCGTGCCGAGTTTGCAGGAAAACTTATCTAATGCCATAATGGAAAGCCTGGCTTGTGGAACCCCCGTAGTAGGGTTTGGTATAGGAGGAAATAGTGACATGATAGAGCATTGTAAAAATGGCTACTTAGCAAAACCAATCGACACAATTGACCTGGCATATGGAATTGAATGGGTGTTGAATGCTAAAAACTATGAAGAACTGTGTCATAATGCGAGGGAAAAAATAGTGAATGAATTTGACAGTAAAGTAGTAGCTGGTAAGTATTTGGAGCTCTATTCATCTTTGAGTGTTAATTTTGCGTCAAAGGTCATTTCCAGGTAGGTTTAGTTCATTCTTCATAAGTTAACCCCGTTTTTATTAGGACTGTTTTTTTGTGACTTTCATTGCTGAAGCAAATGGTAAAACGCAAGTTGAAACGCAATTACATACTCTGCTAATTATTTGGTTTATAATGCCTTTCCAGTGATTATGAGTTTGAAAAATTTTGGATAAAGTGCAAAATCTGAAGATATTGATGAGATTCTGATTGGCATAAAGTATTCATAAGATTAAAATAAGAAAGAAAATTAAATTTGCTTATAGTAATTGAAAGTTTTATTAACAAATAATCCTCAAATTCACATGTTTTATTTATGAAAAAAGTATTGTGGATTGGTCCCATTGTGAGGCCAGATGATGTTTATCTTTTTAAAGCCCAAAGCGCCGCTGCAAACATATGGCAACTTGGATTTATTAATGGATTACTAAAGAATAATTTGCAGGTAATTGTTGCATCTTATATTCCATTTCCTGCGTGGCCTCGTGGACCTTTCTGGGTTGATTCATATAAGGGTAAGCTTGATGAGAAAGTAATAATTTTTTCTGCAGGTTACATAAACCTAATGTTTTTTCGGGAATTCTATATTGGGATATCACTGATTTTTAAATTATTTTTAAGCAAGGATTGTATTTTAAAAGAGCTGAATAGTGTTATTACATACAATCCGATTTTACGCCATAGGCTAATACCATTTATTTTAAAAAATCTCATAAAGAGAAAAATAAAATGGCTATCAATCTTGGCAGACGGATATGTTAAAGGTAATTCAGATAAAACTATTTTTCTCTCTCATGACTATTATAACCGATTCAAAGGGCCAAAATCTTTTATTGATGGCGGTATCTCGGAAACAAATTTTTCATTTAATAAACCTGATTATCAGAAAAAAATTCTGGTTTATGCCGGATCACAGTCAAAATTAACAGGCATTAAAGACTTTATCGATCTTTTTTTAAAAACTAACCAAAATGATTTTGAATTGAATATATATGGCTACCCATCAGATCCTGATATACACAAAATTTGTTCAAATAATAATAAAGTTAAGCAATTTGGATTTGTTACTGATGAGGTTTTAACATCGGCCTGTGAAAAAGCATTTGCATTTATTAGCCCTCGTTCAACAAATGATTTTGCAAACACTACTTTCCCCTCAAAACTGCTTTATTATTTGCAGTTTGAAAAGCCAATTATCTCAACCAAAACAAAAATACTTCATCCTAAGTATGATCATTTACTTTTTGATTACGATCCTTTGAATAAAGAATCTTTAGTAAATTGTCTTGATATTCTCTGTAGTTTAGATTTGAATGCCCATGCTCATAAAGTAAAAGAATTTAAAAAAGAAAATAGTTGGCAATCATTGGTTGAAAATATTGTAAGAGATGATATTAGCTGATGCATTATAGATCAACAATTGTGGTGCATAAACGCTGCTGATATTTTAATTTTAGAGGAATAGATTTGTCATGTTTTTTCTTGTAAAGACAGATTGTCATCTTTCAAATAATTTTTCTTCGAAATACTGCTGTTTGATTTTCAATGAAATCAATTTGGATAATCCTGAATTATCATCTCAGAAAACTTTTATTATGAATGTTCTATTTTAATTACCAGATATATATTACAAACTAAATACATCAGATGATACTAATAGATTCTTTATATGTTAATAATAGTGGAGGCTTGATATTATTAAAATATTTGATACCAGAAATTGAAAAAGAAATTGACAATGTATTTTTCTTAATTGATCAAAGATGTCAAGATGAATTTATTAATATACCAGCAATTAAAAAAAAAGTATTAAAACCCTCTATTTATGAAAGAAATCTATTTTATATAACTAACAAAACTAAGTTTACAAAAGTTCTTTGTTTTGGCAATATTCCACCACCAATCAAAATTAAAGCAGAGATCTATACATATTTTCACAATATAAATTTGCTTGAAATTCCGAACAACATTTATCAACCTAATTGGATAAGGAGCGCTGTCAAGCAATGCTATATTTATTTAAAAAAACACAATACAGATAAATGGATTGTACAGACAAATAATACTAAGAAAGTTTTAATGAAAACCCTGTCTGAACCATGTGAGAAAGTATTAGTTCACCCTTTTTTCCCTAAAATTTTGAATAATCCAGATTTTAATAATGATAAAAGAAAAGACTACATATATGTTTCTAATTACACAAAGGAGAAAAATCATAAGACACTATTACTCGCCTGGCAACAGTTATTTCATCGTGGATATTTGTTAACACTTCATTTAACCCTTTCCAATCATCCAAGAGAATTAGAGATATTACTGAAGAAATTAATATCACAGGGTGTACCCATAATTAACCATGGTTTTGTGAAGAAAGAAAGAATCGAACAACTCTATAATCTATCCAAAGCGACAATTTATCCTTCAATCAACGAAAGCTTTGGTTTGGGAATAATTGAGGCTCTACAATTTGGATGCGACGTAATTGGTCCTGATTTACCCTACCTACATTCTGTTTGTTACCCTTCATGCACATTTAAATCCAATGATATTAATTCTATAGTTAATTCAATCATTGAATACGAAAAAAATGATTTGCCAATTTCAAAAATATTAGTGTTTAATGAATTAGATCAATTATTACAACTTATTAAATAAAAACAAACCATGTTTAGTAATAAAACACTTTTAATTACCGGTGGAACTGGATCTTTTGGGAATGCTGTCCTACAACGATTTATCAACGACGATCGCTTTGGTGAAATCCGCATTTTCAGTCGCGATGAAAAAAAGCAGGACGATATGCGACATATACTTAACAACCCCAAAGTAAAATTTTACATCGGCGATGTACGCGACAAGCGAAGTGTGGATGGCGCTATGGCCGGGGTTGACTATATTTTCCATGCTGCTGCCCTTAAACAAGTGCCCTCATGCGAGTTTTTTCCTATCCAGGCAGTGCGTACCAATGTATTTGGTACTGAAAACGTATTGGATTCGGCCATTCAGCATGGGGTAAAAAACGTGGTGATCCTGAGCACCGATAAAGCTGCGTACCCTATAAATGCTATGGGCATCAGTAAAGCCTTGATGGAAAAAGTAGCCATTGCCAAAGGTCGTGCTCTAGGACCTGATGCTGTCACCACCATTTGCTGTACCCGTTACGGCAACGTAATGGCAAGTCGTGGTTCGGTCATACCGCTGTGGATAAATCAGATGAAAGAAGGGAAAGACATCACCGTTACCGACCCCAATATGACCCGCTTTATGATGACCCTCGAAGATGCGGTGGATCTGGTTTTGTACGCTTTTGAAAATGGGATAAACGGCGATTTGTTTGTGCAGAAGGCCCCTGCAACTACCCTTGATGTGCTGGCAAAAGCGCTGATTGGTTTATATAACACCGAAACGAAAGTTAGAGTAATTGGTACCCGGCATGGCGAAAAACTCTACGAAACTCTGGTTACTCGCGAAGAGATGGCCAAACACGAAGATATGGGCAACTATTACCGCATTCCAGCCGATACCCGCGATCTTAATTACGACAAATACTTCGTAGAAGGGGAGGAGCTAATCTCAACGCTGGAGGATTACCATTCGCACAATACCGTCCAACTGGATGTAAAAGGCATGCAGGAGTTGCTGCTGAAATTGCCGATGATCAGGAGAGATGTGCTGAGAGAGGATTTTAAACAGAACGCTGATGACGCTGAATAGATGTATGACCACTGATGAAAAAATCAGTGAAAACCAGTTTAATCAGTGTGTCGCACCAGCGACCAGTGTTTAAAAAAAATAGATATGAAGGAATTTTTACACAATGAAATAACAGAATAAATAATTCAGGCATATTATAAGGTTTACAATACTTTGGGTTATGGTTTTCTTGAAAGAGTTTACCATAATTCATTGCTGATAGAACTTAGGAAGATGGGATTGGATTGCAAAAGCCAGTATCCAATAAATGTTTTCTATGACAATCAGCAAGTCGGAGAATATTTTGCCGATATAATTGTTGAAGAATCTGTAATAATTGAAAATAAAGCTTCTGAGTCTTTAGCCGAAGAACATGAATATCAATTAATAAACTATTTGAAAGCAACAGAACTTGAAGTAGAATTACTTCTGAACTTTGGCAAAAAACCTGAGTTTAAAAGAAAAATATTTACAAACGACAGGAAAAGTGAACGCAGATGACACTGATTTAAAAGATAATCACAGAAAATAATCGGTGAAAATCCATTTGATCTGTGTCATCAGTGTTCTAATAAGAAAGATATGATAAGAGTAGGAATAACCGGCCAATCCGGCTTTGTGGGTACGCATCTATACAACACCCTCGGCCTGTACCCCGATAAATTTGAACGCATTCCTTTCGAGGATGCTTTTTTTAGTACTCCTGGTAAACTCGGGGAGTTTGTTCAGCAATGCGATACCATTGTCCACCTCGCTGCCATGAACCGCCACAATGATCCGCAGATGATTTATGAAATAAATCTAAGGTTGGTTAAACAACTCATTACAGCCTGCGAAAGCACCGGATCGGCACCACACATCTTATTCAGCTCTTCAACGCAAGAAGAACGCGATAACCTGTATGGAAAATCGAAACGCGAAGGGCGTGAATTGCTGGAGCAATGGGCGTTAAAAAACAATGAGCAGTTTTCCGGGCTGGTCATTCCCAATGTGTTTGGGCCCTTCGGGCATCCTTATTACAATTCGGTAGTGGCCACGTTTTGTCACCAGCTAACGCACAACGAAACCCCGAAAATCGAAGTGGACGGCGATCTGAAACTTATCTATGTAGGCGAACTTGTCAATGAAATCATTGAGCATATTGAAGCAATGCAGAATGAAAAGAAAACCGGAATTGCTGATATGGTGCCTATTGCACATACCTCTACCATAAAAGTTTCGGCCTTGTTCCAGAAACTGCAGGATTTTAAAACAAACTATTTTGAAAAAGGGATTATTCCTTGTCTGGATATTCCATTTGAAAGAAATCTGTTCAATACTTTCCTATGTTATATTGATCATTCAACGTTTTTCCCGTTCTATCTAAAGCTGAACACTGATAACCGGGGCTCGTTTGTGGAAACCGTTAAGCTTAATAGCGGTGGACAGGTAAGCTTTTCAACAACCAAACCTGACATCACCCGTGGCAATCACTTTCATATCCGCAAGGCAGAACGGTTTGCAGTGATTAAAGGAAAAGCCCGGATTGAACTCCGCCGCATCGGAACCGATAAAGTATTGTCGTTTGAACTGGATGGTACGCAACCCTCATTTGTAGATATGCCGGTGTGGTACACCCATAACATTACCAATATCGGTGAGGATGAATTATATACCATCTTTTGGATCAATGAGCATTACAACCCTGAAGATGGGGACACCTGGTTTGAAAAAGTATAAACAAAACAATTGAACACGGATGACACGGATTGGACAGATAAACACAGTTGAAATATTTTATCAGAGCAAATCCGTATTATCAGTGTAATCTGTGTTCTAAAAAATGGAAAAATGAAGAAATTAAAAGTAATGACCGTAGTGGGTACACGCCCCGAAATAATACGCCTGTCACGGGTAATGGCCGCCCTCGATGCTTCCGAAGCTATCGAACACATAACAGTTCATACAGGCCAGAATTACGATTATGAACTCAACGAAATATTTTACGAAGACCTCGGCGTCCGCAAACCCGATCATTTTCTGAACGCTGCCGGAAAGAATGCTGCCGAAACCATTGGTCTTATCATAGCGGCTATTGACCCGGTATTGGAAGAGGTAAGACCAGATGCATTTCTGGTTCTGGGCGATACCAACAGTTGTTTGTGTGCCATCCCGGCCAAAAAGCGGCATATTCCTATCTTTCATATGGAAGCCGGTAACCGTTGTTTCGACCAGCGGGTACCCGAAGAAACCAACCGGAAAATAGTCGATCATATTTCCGACATTAACCTTACATACAGCAGCATTGCCCGTGAGTACCTGTTGCGCGAGGGCCTACCTGCCGACCGGGTAATTAAAACCGGAAGCCCCATGTACGAGGTGTTGCATCACTATCTGCCAAAGATTGAAAAATCGGATGTATTGGAGCGTTTGGGACTTGAAAAGGAAAAATTCTTTGTCGTATCGGCTCATCGAGAGGAGAACATTAACAGCGAGAAGAACTTTTTTGGCTTGCTCGAATCGCTCAACCAGATTGCTGAAAAGTATAGCTATCCCATCATCGTATCAACCCACCCCCGAACCCGCAAAAAACTCGAAGAGCTTCAAAACAAAAACTCACCTTCTCACCTTCTCACCCTCTCACCCTTTCACATTCACCCCCTCATCCAATTTATGAAACCCCTCGGCTTCTCCGACTACAACGCTTTGCAAATGAATGCTTATGCTGTGCTGTCAGATAGCGGCACCATCAGCGAAGAATCTTCCATTCTGAACTTCAGAGCCCTGAATATTCGGGAGGCGCACGAACGTCCCGAAGCCATGGAAGAAGCATCCGTAATGATGGTAGGCCTGAACCCTGAACGAATTTTACAGGGATTGTTGCACTTGCAAGTCCAGAAAGCAGGCGAAAAGAGGAATTTCAGGCAAGTTGGGGATTATTCCATGCCCAATGTATCCGAAAAAGTGGTGAGGATTATATTAAGTTATACCGATTATATCAAAAGGGTAGTTTGGGGTGAGTAAGAAAATTTTGATACATAGTATTGTTTTTAGCCCGGATGGAGTTTCGACGGCTTATTTGTACAATGACATTGCATTAAAACTTAAAGAAAGCGGATTCGATGTTACTGTACTTACAACTACTCCTCATTATAATATCGTAAATTCTGAAATTATAAAGCAGCCTCTTAAAAGGAGGGCATTTGGATTATATTATGAAAGTTATTATAAAGGGATTAAAGTAAAACATGTTTATCAAAAGAAATATAAAAGTACTGGCTTAAGATTACTTGGATTTATTAATTGGCATATTATTTCTCTGATTCTTGCCCTTTCTGAAAAGAATATTAGGTTAATTTTATCTCCTTCCCCTCCACTTACTATTGGGTTCTTAAATATTCTCATCGCTAAATTTAAGAGTGCAAAAGTAATTTATAATGTTCAGGAAATTTATCCTGATTTACTGATCAAGGAAGGAGGGTTGAGATCTAAGTTTATCATTACGCTGCTTAAATGGTTGGAGCGTTTTGTTTATAATCATTCTGATGCAATAACTACAATTGATCAGGTTTTCTACGATACAATCGTATCTCGTTTTAAGGAAAAGAATAAACTGCATATAATTCCCAACTTTGTCGATACAGAAATTTATCATCCTTTAACCAAAAGTAAGCTTAATATTGACCCTTTTTTATTCCAGGAAACGGATACATTAAAATTGATGTATGCTGGCAACATAGGTCATGCTCAGGATTGGATGACCTTGATCGAGCTGGCTAATGAGCTTAAAGAAGAGTCTGTTGAATTTTTCGTGGTTGGAGAAGGGGCGAAGAGAGGGTTCCTTGAATATGAAAAAAAATTGAAAAACTTATCAAAATTGCATCTTATCCCATACCAGCCAAGGGACTTAATGCCTTCTCTAATAGCATTCTCGGATTTGCAATTCATTTTTATGGCCCCAGAAACTGAAGGACATGGCTTCCCTTCCAAAACCTATACAATTATGGCATGTGCAAAACCAATTATGGTTTGTTCAGGAGAGAACACCCCAATTGTTAATTTCTTAAAAGGGAAAAACTGCTCCTATTTAATTACAGAAAAAAACCTTGAGAAAAAGGCTGCAGAAATGGCTGGAATTATCAAAAGAACTACAAAAGAGGAACTTACGCAGATGGGCCTTAATGGATATGAATATTTGTCATCAAATTATTCCAAAGAAGTTATTACAAACCGTTATATAGATTTAGTAGATAGTCTTTTGCAATGACATGAAAATACTTATCACAGGCATCCACGGCTTTGTGGGCAGCAATTTGGGAAAGGCGCTGCAAAGCCATCATACTTTATTTGGGGAGGACATTGCTTTCCCACAAACCATCGGAATTGTCAAAACCTATAATTGGGATGCCTTGCAGGATATACCTCCTGTAAACACCATCATCCACCTTGCCGGCAAAGCCCACGATACCAAAAATTCAATGACACCCTGCATGCAGAAGCGCAGCGAACTGTATGACGTTGGTGGAATTAATCCCGAGAGGAACGATTCGGGGCCGAAAACCTCCTCGGCATAATTCTATTTATTTATATCGATTAACTAATCCAAACATTGTAATGTGCTAATATATAGATTGTAAATAAACAGAAATGCATGAATTATTAATAATATTTCATGCAAATATTAAATTTTATACTACCTTTGCAAAAAAAAGCATGGATAGTTTGAAAACACTCAGAAAGCATTTAAAAGCCGGGAAGGTATATCGCAGGGCCGACCTGTTGCAATACACCACCGCGCCCGACAGGCATTTGGCAGCGCTTATCAGCGATGGTTCGCTTACAAAAGTGTCACAGGGGGTTTATTATGTACCCCGAGCCACAGATTTCGGCGTACCGCCCCCTGATGATAAAACGCTGGTTAAGTCCTTTTTAAAGGACAACCGCTTTTTGATCCTTTCTCCTAATATGTATAACATGCTTGGTATAGGAACCACTCAGCTATACAATGATCGGGTGGTTTATAATCATAAGCGGCATGGTCTTTTTGAGCTAGGAGGCTTGAAATTCCGCTTTCACCGAAAGCAGGTCTTCCCATCCATACTTACAAAGGAATTTCTTTTGGTTGACCTTGTTTCAAACCTGAAATCCCTGGCTGAAGATGAAAATGCCCTGCTGCAGAATGTGAAGCGAAAAGCAGCAGAGATGAATACTGGCAAACTAGGCAAAGTTGTGGATAGATACGGCAGCATAAAAGCAAGAAAATTCTTTGCCCCCCTGCTGAACAAACCTTCTTCAAATGGCTGATTTCCTGCACAACCATAAAAGTTTCAAAGATCTGCTGTTGATTCTTGAAGCAGAGAAAGGCATAGTTCCTGGTTTGCTAGAGAAAGATTACTGGATCATGCAAGTGCTGTTTGGATTAAAAAACGCAGGATTATCCTTTGAACTTAAAGGTGGCACTTCTCTCTCAAAGGGATTTGGCATCATAAATCGCTTCTCTGAAGATATTGATATCCGCATAAATCCACCGGTTGAATTAAAGGTAAATGAGACAGGAACAAAAGCTAATGCTGTAAAGTCAAGGTTCAATTTTTACGACTGGCTTGCTAACAATCTTGAGATAGATGGCATTGTGAAGGTTGAAAGAGACCATGAATTTGATAGCCCAAATGGCATGAGCGGAGGAATAAGACTCTATTACAATCCGGTCACAGATATCGTTGAAGATTTGAAGCCGGGTATTCTGCTTGAAGCAGGTTTTGATCAGGTTACACCAAACAAGCCAGCGGATATAAGTTCATGGGCATTGGACAAGGCAAAGGCAACAAGCAGCATTCCTTTTATTGACAATGCAGCCAAAGAAATTCCCTGTTACGACATGCGCTATACTTTTGTGGAGAAACTGCAAACCATTGTTACCAAATTCAGGCAGGAAATGGCTGATGGCAAAGAACGCAAAAACTATATGCGTCAATACTATGATGTGTATTGTCTGTTAAAGGAAAAAGCAGTTCAGGAATTTCTTGGAACTGATGAATATCTGACACATAAAGACAAGCGACTTCCGAAAATCGATAAATCAACAGAGATACAACACAATGAGGCATTTTTGCTCTCTTCAGGCGAAACAAGGTCGATTTTTAGGGAAAGATATTATGCTACATCTTCTCTATATTACCAGGGCCAACCTGATTTTGATAAGGTTATTGAAGGAATCTCGAAGTACCTTCCTATGATGTGAAAAGACCAACCCCCAAAGACCAAAGATCATGCGCAACTTCCGTACCCTCAACGTCTACAACCAAGCCATCGCTTTCGCTACTGAAATATACCAAATCACAGAAAGTTTCCCCATAAAAGAAAAGTACGGCCTATGCAGCCAGTTGCAACGCGCAGCAGTCTCCATCCCATCTAATATCGCAGAAGGATCATCCCGCAGAACTGCGATCGATTTTGCTCGCTTTCTGGACATAGCATTGGGCTCCGCCTTCGAACTCGAAACCCAGCTAACCATCGCACATAATATCGACTACCTTAATAACGAAACCCTGCAAAAACTAATCGAAGAACTCAATAGCATCCAAAAACAAACCAATCAGCTCCGTAAAAAAATTCTGGAATAAATGATCTTTGGCTAATAGTCATGCACAAATCCCAAAGACCAAACCCCAAAGACCAAACCCCAAAGACCAATTTATGAACATCCTTATCACAGGAGCATTCGGTTTCGTTGGCACCAACCTTTCTAATGCACTGTCAGCCACAGGAAAACACCGCTTAACAGCACTCGACATCAGCAAGCCGCCTACCCATTGTTACACTGCATTTAACACCTGGGCAGAATTAGACAAACTTTCGGGGGAACCATTGGACGCCATCATCCACCTTGCCGGCAAAGCCCATGATACCAAAAATTCAATGACACCCGGCATGCAGAAGCGCAGCGAACTGTATGACGTTGGTGGAATTAATCCCGAGAGGAACGATTCGGGACCCAAAACCTCCTCGGCACAATCCTATTTTGAAATCAATCTGGGGCTTACCCAAAAAATTTTTGATCATTTTTTGCAGTCAGAAGCACGGAAGTTCTTTTTTTTTAGTTCAGTTAAGGCCGCAGCCGATACAGTGAAGGGTGAGTTTCTTACCGAAGACGTGGTGCCGCAACCTATTGGACCATACGGACATTCCAAAATGAAAGCTGAAGAATTTATTTTGAGTAAGCGGCACGAGTATGAGGCTAAAGGCAAACAGGTATACATTTTGCGCCCTTGTATGATTCATGGCCCTGGTAATAAAGGAAACCTGAACTTATTATATCATTTTGTAAAACAGGGAATCCCCTGGCCTCTGGGAGCATTTGACAACAAGCGTTCCTTCGCTTCTATTGATAACGTAATCTTTATATTAAAAGAGTTGATATCCAAGGATATTCCTTCAGGCATTTACCAAATTGCTGATGATCAGCCAATTTCAACCAATGAACTGATTAAGCTGATGTCGGAAGTGATGGGTAAAAAAACACGAATTTGGAAGATCCCTTCTTCTATTGTTCACTCAGTTTCTACTTTGGGCGATTGGCTGCATTTACCTATAAATAGTGAGCGTATGAAGAAACTAACCGAAACATATGTGGTTTCAAATATGAAAATCAAAAAGGCACTCGCTATTGATTCATTGCCAATTGATGCGTATGATGGCCTCATTAAAACTTTTAAGAGTTTTTAGCATGGTTGTAAACTTAATTATTTATTCGCTTGTTTTGCTTGTTTCAATGTTGATCTACTTTAAAGTTGCAAAGCACTTTGATGTTGTAGATTACCCTGTAAACCGTAGTTCTCATAACCAACCCACAATTCGCGGAGGGGGGATTATTTTTCCGATAGCAGTAGTTTTATGGTTTATTTTAAGTGGTTGGAAAGAGCCGTTGGCTGTTACCGGCCTATTAATCATCAGCATCATAAGTTTCGTTGATGATGTTAAGAGTTTACCATACACCATCAGGATTATATTTCATTTTATTGCAATTGCTTTACTGTTTAACGGGATTCTTCCCGTAATTTATTGGTATTGGATTGCAGCTGCTTTAATACTCACCGTTGGTTGGATCAATGCATTCAACTTTATGGATGGTATCAATGGCATCACTGCCTTTTACAGTCTGACTTTACTGGGTAGTTTTAGTTTGCTTAACAACGCAAAAGAATTGCTATCGCCGATTTTCAAAAATTCTTTTCCGGAAAAATGGGAATCTTTTCTCCCTTCAGGCCTGGTGGGGATACTGTTTATCAGCGTAATGATATTTGCTGTTTTTAATGTAAGAAAGCGCGCTGTAACTTTTGCTGGAGACGTTGGCAGCATCAGCATGGCTTTTTTGCAATCCTGGATGATGATCAGTCTTATGATTGCTACAAAACAAGCATACTGGATACTGTTTTTTGCAGTCTACGGTATTGATGCAACAATAACTATTCTGATTCGCATCATGCGAAATGAAAATATTCTGAAGCCACACCGTCTTCACTTATATCAATTGCTCGCCAATGAGAAAAGATGGCCTCATCTAAAAGTATCTGCACTTTATGCGCTGTTGCAGTTGTTCATAAATCTCCTAACAATCTTCCTCTATTTTACAGAATTACTTAACCTGCCGGTATTTATAATTATTAATTCTGTATTAATCTCACTTTATGTAATAGCAAGAAGCCGAATTGTCCAACCCTCCTGATTTTTTATTGAAACCGGTTAATACTCCTTTTTTATATTCCCCTTTTATCAATTGTTTCTGCAAAACTGATTGAAATTAGTTCTTCCATTTGGATCCCCTAACTTCATGGATGCTTCATAATCACCACATGCCTTTTCATACTCGCCAAGGCCTGAGTATGAAATGCCACGCAGGTTCAATAGCTGGCCATCAGGTTCTGCTTTGCTAAGATATTCATTAATACCTTCGATACATGAGTCGAATTCTTTGAGTTGATACAATGAGAATGCACGCATCCTGAAAGCATTAAGGTCAAGAGGCACTTTTTCAATGTACGCATTAAATGCAGCAACTGCCGCCCTGTGATTGCCGCTATTGAAGATTTCCATGGCTTTATTGAAGTGATCAGCATGGGGCTCAATAAATTTTTTGTGATATAAATAACGTTCCTGTTGTTTTATTAAACTATCATATGGCAGGTATTCTCTTGCCTCTTGAATCAAGGTATATGCTTTATCTAAATCATTTACCCGACTATAAAAACCGGTGCCAAAGAGCCATGCGTTAACCTCAGTCTTATGTTTTTCAAGAAACGGGTCTATAAATTTAGGAATTACACTATCTTGTTTTTTTTCATCCATAATTGATAATAACATATGAAGATTGCGGTAGTAATTAGGTTTGAGCTCATAAGCCTGTCTGGAATATAATAAAACACTATCAGGCTCTCCTTTAACACTATAGGCCAATGCTATAAAAAACTCCCTCCGGGCATCAAATGGATTACTGTGATCATTCATAAGCAAATCAATTGTTTCATCTGCTTTTTTTTCCTCCAGTAAATAACGAGCACTTATTGCAGCGATTGATTCTCCCCATATACTTATATTGGGAATGGTGGGGAACTTACCAACAAATCGTGAGGATGACTCACGCAAAGTACCTGCCATAATTTCCTGATATACTATTCGCTGCAATTTACTCGACTCAAAATTCATTTTAAAGATGACGGATATGCTTACAAATACTATAATAAAAGTAGCATAAATTGCATGCAAAATCCGGGGATGAATTTTGAGTGAAGATGGACTCCTTTTGCTCTTTTCTATTAATTCTGGGGTGTCAGCTATTTTCGTTTGCTCATTTTGATTAATGGCCGATGAAATACCAATTGCTACAAAGAAAATAAAAAGGATTAGAATTTCAGGTCTGTCAGCAGGAAAATTAAAAAACGCATCTACTGCATAAAATGCAAGGCCTGTTGCGGCTAAAAATGCGAGGTTAATTAAGCGGTCTGAATCTTTGCGATTCAACCTGTATAGCCTTATGAAGTTCCAGCCTGCAAAAAGAAAAATAGATAGAAATAGAATGCCACCTAAAATTCCGGTCTCTGCTGCATTCTCAAGAAAGTCATTGTGCGCCTTATAAAGATAAATAAAACCGGTATTTACTTGATTTTCATGTTTTAAGATAGAAATTTTCCAGTTGCCACTTCCGACGCCTAATAGAGGGTTATCTTTGATTAAAGCTAAAGACCATTTCCATGCACTGATTCTCAATCCTGTAGAAGTATCAAATTCACTAACAGAAGCTACCTGTGCTGCAATACCCTGCGTAAGCCGATCGGTTGTCTTAGGATATAGGTTTTGTTGAACAAATGTAAAAATTATATAGGCTAGAACAATAGCTCCAATATATGATACTCCTAATTTTAACATTAGGCCCTCTCTTTTCCGGAAATAATTAATGATGAGGTAGACAAGAAAAGAGAGTGACAAAACCAGTAATCCCAAATAGAAGGCACGGGTTGCCATAAAGAAGGTAGCCAAAATACCTGTTGTAATAGCGACCCAACCAATCCGCCGTAACCATCCTTTTTCAAAGTTTAGTAACCACAAAGCAAATGGCAGCTTAACAAAAATAGACGAAGCCAAAATATTTTTATTGGAATAAATAGTTTTGATGTTTCCGATTCCACCATCTATTCTTCCTTCTATGAATAAATTTATATTGTAAAAAACAGAAACAGCATCAAAAATTAATAATCCGGTCATCACAATCACTATCAGTTTCACTAAACGCATATTTTGCGTTAGAATAACTGAAACAAGAAACGTGGCTGAAAAAACAGAAAAAAGTTTAGCAAATTGTAAAATTGACTCCCGAAGATTGATCGCCTGCGAGAAAGAGATTAACGATAAAACTAAAAATCCGGAATATGCTAAACCAATATCCGTAGTAAAGAATCGCATGCTCGAACTAGGGTTGTTTCGAACGCTTTTATCAAAAAATATTACAATAAATGCAACAATATTTACCAGAGAAAGGGTCAGAAACTTTGGTGCATTGGTGTCGAGGGCCATCCAGTTAGGCGTGAATGTTACTATAAAAATATACGCCAGAATAATGAGAATGAAAGGCAATTCTGATAGCCGTACAAAAGGAATGCTATCTGTATTTCTTTCAGGCCCTTTTCTCTTTTCTATTCTCGGTTTTTCATGATCTTTTGTCGTTTGCCTGATCGGTTTTTCTTTTCTACTCATTCTGCTTTGGGTAAGCTTAGTTGTTAATATCTTCATTAATTTTTTAAGCTTTTAAGCTTAAGATTAATTCTGACTCAGTAATCAATCATTGTAATTAAAACAGTTATTTCGCGGTAAAGATAAAACAATTTGTAATTTTACATCATCCAAAACAATCAAAAAATTATATTGAGTAACATTATCATTCAATTTGTAAAGTATTATGAATAAAAAATTTAAATTATTTCTTGTAAGTGTCTATAATTCTTATTCACACCTATTTACTCCTAGGTGGATCGTATTGGTTTTTGATCTTTCAGTTATCTTTTTTACTTTTTTCATAGCCTTCACAATCAGAGCAAATTTTGAATTTAAAGAGTATCCAATTGAACCTGAAATCCCTCAGGCATTTTTTGTTACATTTACCTATTTCATTGCTTTTCTCTTATTTAAATCCTATTCGGGGATTATTCGCCACACAGGCCTTAACGATGCCTACCGCATTTTTCAGGCTACTGCATCGGCATTTTTGTTTCTTCTGGGTTATGGGATTTTTGTAAGACTGATGAAAATTGACCAGCCATGGACTTATTCTTTTGCAGTCATTCTTATTCATTTCTTATTGTCCTATTTTTTGTTGATGGGATTCAGAATTGTTGTAAAGACAGTCATTTCAAAGCTTATTCGCTCCAGAAGTGATCAGCGTCAAAATGTAGTAATCTATGGAGCAGGTTCAGCAGGAATTATTACCCGGAATGCCCTTGCAAGTGATCCAAATACTCTTTTTGATATCATTGCCTTCGCTGACGACAATACCAATAAGGCCAGTAAAATGATTGAAGGTGTTCCTGTTTTACTTCCTGAACAGGTATTGAATGAAAAATTTGTTTCAAAAAATGATATTGGGCTACTGATCATTGCAATTCAAAAATTAAGTATTGCAAAACGGGCTGAAGTGGTTGAAAAAGCGATTGAACTCGGCCTTGAGGTTAAAATTGTTCCTCCAATTGAAAACTGGATCAGGGGTCAGCTGAGTTCAACACAGTTGCGTGTTATTCGCATTGAAGAACTTCTTGAACGTGAGCCTATTAAACTCGATAATGAACATGTAGCTACTGAGTTGCGCGATAAAGTGGTGATGGTAACCGGCGCTGCAGGATCCATTGGGAGTGAGATCGTACGACAGGTTTTGCAATACAATCCTGAAAAAATCATTTTAGTCGATCAGGCAGAATCAGCCTTGTATGATTTGATGTTTGAAATCAAAAGTTCCAATAAACTGAGTCCATTCGCAAACAGAGCCATCGTTCAGATTGCCAATATCAATGACCGCTTCCGGATGGGACAGATTTTTGAGGAATTTAAGCCACATTTGGTATATCATGCTGCAGCTTACAAACATGTGCCTCTGATGGAAGAGAATCCATATGAAGCCGTGCTGGTGAATGTTTTTGGAACCAGAACAGTCGCCGATCTTGCAGTAGAATTCAAGGTTCAGAAGTTTGTGATGATCAGTACAGACAAAGCAGTCAATCCAACAAATGTGATGGGTGCCACTAAACGTATTGCCGAAATTTACATTCAAAGCCTTTCTAATGGAGCTACACAGTTTATCACAACTCGTTTTGGAAATGTTCTTGGCTCAAATGGATCTGTGATTCCACTTTTCAGAAAGCAGATTGAGAAAGGCGGTCCTGTGACTTTAACACACAAGGATATTATCCGATATTTTATGACTATTCCTGAGGCGTGTAATCTTGTTCTTGAAGCCGGTTCAATGGGTAAAGGAGAGGAAATTTTCATTTTTGATATGGGAAAACCTATAAAGATATTTGACCTGGCGCGCAAAATGATTCGTTTATCAGGACTTGAACCTGAAAAGGACATAAAAATTATTGAAACAGGCCTAAGACCAGGTGAAAAACTTTTTGAAGAATTGTTGTCAGGGGATGAAAATACTCTACAGACCTATCACCCAAAAATCATGCGTTCAAAAGTGCGTGAATATGATGCCAATGACGTAAAAACATTAATTGCTAAGCTTGGAGAAGTGCTTTTGGAAGGAAACATGTTCAGCATTGTAAAAAAGATGAAAGAGATTGTGCCGGAATTCATTAGCAACAACTCTGTATTCGAAGATCTGGATAAACCCAGGCTTGAATAGGATTTGGAAATATTCTTTACATTAAGTGATTAAAAATCAATTACTAACCAGTCTTACTAACCCTTATTAATGCAGCTTTATCGAGAAGCGTAAATTGTTTGCCGTTTATTTCAATTAATCCGTCTTTTTTGAAGCTCGTCAAACATCGTGTGACACTTTCGCGAGTGGAATGAATGAAATCACCTAGCTCGCTGCGGCTTAAAGGCATTATAAACACTTCACTTTGAAAAATATCGTTTGCTAAAAACAGCAATGCATCAGCAAGTCTGCCGTGAATCTGCTTTTGCATTTGATTGATCGATCTTTCAAAAAAGAGTAGTTCGTCCTGACACAGTTCCTTGATAATTTCATTTCCAAATTTGCCATTTTCCAAAATCAGCTTTCGGAAAACATCCGTATCGATAAAACACACCGAAGTGTTTTCGATAGCTGTTGCTGAATATTGATAGAGCCGGTCGCCCAGAATGGTAGGAATTCCAATGAAGCATAAAGGTTTAATCAGTTTAAGAATTTGGTCCTTCACTGGGCCTTTTTTGTGTATTTTTACCAAGCCATGCTTAATATATGCGATGTTTGAAGTGAGTGAGCCTTGCTGGAAAATTGTTTCATTCTTCTTAAAATGCCTGACCCCAAAGTTCCTTTCGAGAATTTGTAATTCCGAGAATCCCAGCGTTTCTACTGCACATGATTTGATGGTGCAGGTTTCGCAACTGTAATTTTCATTTTGATTCATAGTGCATCTTTTTCCATATTAGATGATAAACCAAGACTGTAAAGATATAAAAACATGATATACATCACAAATAATATGTGACTTAAATCACGTTTTGTAACGAAGGGTTTTTTCATTCACGCAGTAACTTTGCAAGAAAATTAAATGTTATGTGTAAACTTGGAAATGCACTCTCAAAAATCGGTCTCGGTTTTCTGTTATTAAGCATTTTAGTAATGATTGTTGGATGGTTTCTGTTCGACGTTCGTGTGTGCGTTGCATCCATGATATTGATGTGCTTGGCTGCATTCAGCTTTATTGTCTGTATGATTTGCAATGGAATTTTTGCAAAAAGAGAAAATACTATTTGATGTTTAAAAACTGACGCGACTGATTTTTCCCTGACGGGGCTGAAGAAATTTCTTTATAAAAACCAATTGGAGGCGAATATTCAGGTGTTCGCTTATTTTTTTTGATTAGCGTTATCTTTTTAATTGCTAAGATCCATTAGGTTGTCTTAGATTTACAGAGTTTGATAAGGGTTGACTACCAATTGGTTACAATGAAAAACGCTAAAGATAAAAAATGTTTATAATCCCTTGTCAGGCTTTGTTTTTATTTGAAGACATTGGATTCTTAATTTTTCAATGAATCTCAAAGTCATCACGCAGCTGTTGTATGACAATTTCCATCCTTAGCTGAAGCTGAGCGGTTAGCAGATGGATTGTATTGATATCCTCCTTTTTTTTTGCAAGTTGCTCTATTTCTCTTACAGGATTGTACATGTCATCAATACCAAAAATATGCAATGAAGGCTTTAAGATATGGGCAGTTTTATAGATGATTTCGAAATCTTGAGCCTCCATAGCATTTGCCATATCATTAAGGATTTCAGGCGTAGAGTTTACAAAAATACCAACCATTTCTTTCACAGGGCCGGCTTCTTTCCCTACATACTCATACAGCCGCGTAAGATGATACCTCTTGTTAGGATTGTCATTCATTGCGATCAGAGCTTATTTTCTTTCATCATTCTATAAATCGTCGATTTACCAATATCAAGTTTTTTAGCTACTAAAACCACATTCTTATTGTGCTTATCCAGATAATACCGGATTATTTTGGTATTGTATTCTTCCAATGTGTTTTCTTCGAGCAGGAAATTACTTGATGCATTGGTCGAATTGAATGAAATATGCTGATCGTCGATCTGATCAATATCAGTGAGCACTGCAGCCAGCTCCATAACGGCTTTGAGCTCCCGCACATTGCCCGGAAAAGGGTATTGCATAAGCTTTTGCTGTGCCGATTCAGTAATACTTAGTTTAGGGAGCTTGTTTTCGTTACAGAAATCATCAACAAAAAATTTCGCAAGAATGATGATGTCATTACCTCGGAAGCGTAATGGTGGCAATTCGATTGGCAGACCAAGCAGACGATAGTACAAATCTTCCCTGAAATTACCTTTCTGGACTTCTTCTGCAAGATTGCGGTTGGTAGCAACAATCAAACGCACATCAATCTTGATGGTGTCATTACCCCCCACGCGGGTGAGCTCACGTTCCTGAATCACACGCAGCAGTTTCGATTGCATATGAACATCCATTTCACCTATCTCATCAAGAAATAATGTTCCGTTTTGGGCCTGTTCAAACTTTCCTAGTTTACGGGTTATGGCTCCTGTAAAACTTCCTTTTTCATGGCCAAACATCTCACTTTCAATAAGTTCACGTGGTATGGCTGATACGTTTACTGCTACAAATGGCTTTTTTGCACGGTTCGAATTGTAGTGAATAGCTTTAGCAACAAGTTCTTTACCGGTTCCGGTTTCTCCTGTAATTGATACCGTGATATTTGTTTTGATGGCCTTTTCAATCAGACTGAATATTTGCTTTATTGCTGGACTTGTGCCTTTTATGACGTTTCTGAATTCATACTTTCGACCAATTTCATCCTTCAGATAGCTGATTTCACTCTTGAGCTGAAGATTCTCACGTATCTTTTTTATGATGTTCCACAACCTGTCTTTTACATCATCGTCCTTTACGAAATAGTCATATGCTCCCTCGCGCAATAAGGCAACTGCGGTTGAAACATCTTCCTGACCAGACACAATGACAACAGGAATCTCGCTATTCTCTTTTTTAACCTGCCTCATCACCTCAAGCCCCGACATATCGGGCAAGCTATAGTCCAAAGAGATCAATGATGGCGTTTTATATAAATTCTTGATGCAATCTGAACCAGTTTTATAAAGATGTACTTCATTGTCTGGATTAAGAGACAAGTGGTGCTTAAGCATTTCTCCATACAACGGGTCATCTTCAACAATAAAAATCCTGAAAGATTCCATTTTGTTCGTATTGAGGTTGTTTAACAAGGGTATTCTTGCTGATTTTCCAAAAATGGGCACAATTAACGAGCGCTCCCAATTCTGGAATCACGACAAATTTAATGACATTTGTATCAAAATCGCAAATAGTTGAAAGTTTTTTTTAGATTTATATCCTTTTTACTAAAGACCGACTGTATAAAGCAGTCTTTGCAAAAATTTATCGGATACTATTTTTATAGATAATTCATTAAGCTGAATTTAAGTTTCGATAGCAAGGTTGTCAGGATTCATTACTTTTGTTGATCTTATACTTTGAAAAATGCAAAAAACCAGGCCATCCCGAAAGCTTTATGTTTTTCTGAAGCGATTAATCACTTTACCCTTGCTTTTTCTGGCAATGTTTTTTTTGGTTTTGTACCTTACCGCTCCACTTTATTTTTTTATTGAATCAAAGCCTTTTGAAGGCAACCACATAAATAACCCTTATAAA
This sequence comes from Bacteroidales bacterium, assembly GCA_030683155.1. GTDB lineage: Bacteria > Bacteroidota > Bacteroidia > Bacteroidales > F082 > JALNZU01. Next base: position 57,870 of record JAUXMV010000099.1, on the reverse strand, counting down.
ACACTGGATACCAATAACTTTAGAAGTGTTCTTTTTGCAGCACCTGTAGCTTCTTTGGGAACAATTTTTGTCGGAGATGCCCAATTGATGAAAGAAAACATGCAAATCAATTTTCCAGAATTTGATCATGTGGAAATGGTTATGCGTCAAAAACTGTTCAGAAATGAAATATTCAAAAACGAAAAACTTTTTAGCTATCAGCATGGCCTTGGATTCGCAGAACCATCAATGATATGCATCGGCGCAAGGAAAGAACTTTGGATAGATTATCCTTTGTTTAAAAACATTCATTATAAGCAAGGACTCATCGACAAACTCCTGATTGATTGTAATATGGTGGCTTTAAATCCGGCTTCCTTCACCCCTGAAGACATTAGATACCTCAGCGGATATCACCTAATTGATTTGGGAAACAATACTAAACACGCTACGGCACTCTGGGATTCAGCATTAAGCAACGGGCATCTTGTTTATGGGTTTGCAAGCGAAAAAAAGTTTGAACAAGGAAACCATAATAATTTTTATCCAAATTATATCGTTGTTAATCAAGCTTTTAACAGGAATGAAGTCCTGAAGGATGCCATAAAACAAGGATGCAGTTATGTGGTAACACACCAACAAGATTTGGTGGTTCACAGAAACCATGAAGAATTAATGTCAGAGAGGCCATTTCTTGTCAACGCTTTTTTAAATGCAGATACTTTTTATGTCAGTACATCGCATATGGCATCATTTTTCAAATTCATATCACAAAATGGCAAGCTTCTGCGTTTGGATGAAAACACTTCAAATGCCAGCTGTGTTTTCGGTGCAGAGGACACTTATATGCGTGTGGAAGCAGGTTTCCCCGATGGCACTAAATTTCTTCTGAATCCATTAACAAGGCATCAAACAGAGACTACCGAAAAGCAAAGTAAAGCCTCCATGGACGTAACAAAAACGGCACTTATGAGGGGTGTTTACATCATTTTAATCGTTATCTTGCTTCAGATTATTTTTAAATGGCAGATGCGTAAACTTAAAGTTAAAAACACGAATGAACGATTGTAGCAAAAGTGTAAAAGATAAAATGATTGTTTTGTTGCTTGCGAGCACATCAATCCGGATTATGCTGGCCGCTTGGCTGGAACTTGGCAACGATGAAGTATATTATTGGACCTACGCCCTTTTTCCTGACTGGAGTCATTTTGATCATCCGCCTATGGTAGGATGGATGATGCAATTGTTTAGTCTGAATCTGTATTTTGACAGTGAACTGTTTCTGAGACTTTCATCTGTGGTTCTCACAACTATCAATACTTTAATAATTTTTCTCATCGGAAAAACTGTGCGAAGTGAAGTCACAGGCATGTACGCTGCCTTGCTTTATACAGCGTCTGTTTATGCATTTGTAATTACCGGCATCATGATTCTGCCTGATACGCCTCAAAACTTTTTCTGGCTCCTGTCGCTGTTTCTTATGGCAAAAATTATAAAGAAAGGAAACCCATTGAAAGCGCAAAACATTTATTTCATCCTGCTTGGGCTATCAATCGGACTTGGAATAATCTCGAAATACACCTCCGTGTTTTTGTGGTTTGGCTTTGGTTTGTTTATCCTTTTCTACAAGCGTGAATGGCTGAAATTGCCTGTGTTATATGTCTCAGTGCTAATATCTGCAGTCTGCACTTTGCCTGTTATTTTGTGGAATATGCAGAACGATTTCATTAGTTTTAGCTTTCAGGGAGAACGGGTCAACATCTTTGCTTCTTCCTTCCGGCCTGATTTGTTTCTATCGGAATTGGCCGGACAGATTCTGTATAACAATCCTGTAAATTTTGTTCTTATTATAAGCGCACTTATCCTTGTTTTCAAAGGTAAGCAATGGCTTCTGCATGATTATCAGAGGCTTTTGTTGCTTATTGCTTTACCTGTCATAGGCTTGTTTCTTATGTTTTCAATGTTTCGTGCTACACTTCCACACTGGACTGGGCCTGCTTATAATACACTTTTGATTTTGGCAGCAGCACGTTTGGCAGTAAAGTTTCCTCTACGCAATGGTAAAATCAGGATTCCGGGGGGCATTATTGCAGCTTTGTTTTTTCTTTTCTTCATAATAACTCTTGGGGCTCTTCAGATAAAATATGCTTTGATTCCTGTAACTGATAATAATCCTTATCACCGTCTTGGCCGCAATGATGTAACACTTGATATGTATGGCTGGAGAAAGTTCAAGCCTGAATTTGAAAAAATCAGAAACAAACATGTTCTTGAGGGAAACATGAAGTCAAGTGATGCAATAGTTGGTGAAAACTGGTTTCCGCTTGCCAATCTTGATTATTATGTTGCCCGTCCTTTAAAAATTGATGCTTTTGGTCTTGGTGAACCACAACGTCTGCACAAATATCTTTGGATAAATGAAGAAAGGGGAGGACTGCAAAAAGGCAACGATTACTGGTATGTGACAAACAGCCGTGATTATAAACACCCGGAAGAAGTTTACGCCGGTTTATTTGAGCAAATTATTGCAGCTGACACAGTTACAATTGATAGAGCAGGTAAACCTGCCAAAAGATTTTTTGTTTTTTTACTTAAAGACCTCAAACAACAGCCTGTTTCTTTTCTGAATCATTAATTTCATGTAATAGCATAAAAAAACCAGCCTCGCAAGAAGCTGGTTTTTATATTAATAGCATAAGAACTCAACTGCATTTTGAATAGCCGCATGACTTGCAACTCAGGCAGCCATCCTGATAAATCAAGCTTTTTGTATCGCCGCATTCAGGGCATAATTTGCCATGTGCCTGTGTTCCATCTGGAATGTAGCGCTTTAGGGCGCGTACAACACCATTTTTCCATGTGTTGATATTGTCCTCATCAAGTGTAAGATTTTCGACCAGTTCAATAGCATAAGGTAAAGGCATTCCATGACGGAGGATACCAGAAATTAATTTGGCATAGTTCCAGTATTCTTTATTAAATGAACGGCTAAGACCTTCTATAGTAACTTTGTAGCCTTGTTTGTCCTGGAACTGGAAGTCGTATCGTGCTTTTTCATTTCTGCGTTTTTCACGGATAACCCAACCATTTTCAACCCAGGGTGGGAGGTAGAAATCATCTGCTTTTCCGGTAAATATTTCGTAAGGTTTTCCGTTGATTCTTCCAACAACGGCAATCCATTTTTCATAATTGTTTTGGAATCTTACCACATCTGCTTCAAGTAATTTTGGCCTTGAAGGAGCTGTTGTTTCTTTGAATTCATCGTTATCAGCATCTTTATTTTTCTTTTCATCAGCACTGATTAGTACCCCTGATCGTGAGCCGTCTCTGTAAATTGTGATGCCCTTGCAACCGCTTTCCCAGGCTGTGCGATAAATGTCGCTCACCATTTCTTCGTTTACTTCGCTTGGCACATTCACAGTCACGCTGATGGAGTGGTCTACCCATTTCTGAATATCGCCCTGCATTTTGACTTTGCTCACCCAGTCAATATCATTTGAAGTCGCTTTATAGTAAGGAGATCTTGCTATTATTTCCTGCAATTGTTCGTCGGCATAAGATTTAACTTCTTTCACATCATAGCCGTTAGCCTGAAGCCACACTTCAAATTTTGGATGAAACACATTGTATTCTTCCCAGGAATCGCCCACCTCATCTACGAAATTTATTGTAACGTTTCTGTCATTTGGATTTACCTTACGTCGGCGTTTGTAATTGACCATGAAAACGGGTTCAATTCCGGAAGTCGTTTGTGTACAGATACTTACGCTGCCTGTTGGGGCTATTGTTAGCATTGCAATATTCCGGCGACCTACTTTTTCCATTTTTTCATACAGCCTTGGAGCCTGTTCATGGATGCGGGCAATGAAAGGATTTTTTGATTCGCGCTGAATGTCAAAAACTTCAAAAGCACCTCTTTCTTCAGCCATATCTACTGAAGATCTGTAAACTTCAAGCGCCAGCAATTTGTGAATTTCAGTAGAGAAGTTGATGGCATCCACTGAGCCATAACGTGTGCCAAGAGCTGCGAGCATATCACCTTCGGCGGTAATGCCAATGCCAGTTCTACGGCCTTGAAGGGCTTTTTTTCGTATGTTTTGCCAGAGACGTAATTCTACTCCTTTTACTTCGACATCTTCAGGGTCAGCTTCAATTTTGGCGATGATTGCGTCAACTTTTTCAATCTCCAGATCAACGATATCATCCATAATGCGTTGCGCAAGTCTGGCGTGTTTTGTAAACAATTCTATGTTGAAGGTTGATTCTGAGGTAAATGGATTTTCAACATAGCTATACAGGTTGATAGCCAGTAAACGGCAACTGTCATAGGCGCACAATGGGATTTCGCCACAAGGATTTGTCGAGAGGGTTTTAAAACCAAGGTCTGCATAAGAATCCGGGATAGATTCACGGATGATAGTATCCCAGAACAAAATACCCGGCTCTGCTGAGGCCCAGGCATTATGAATTATTTTGTCCCATAGTTTCCGAGCGTCAACTTCTTGCACAAACCAGGGGTTTTCGGACTCGATCGGATATTGCTGCTTGAAACTTTTATTCTGAATGACTGCTTGCATAAACTCATCAGAAATTCGCACTGAAACATTGGCACCTGTAACTTTGCCGAGTTCCATCTTGGCATCAATAAAGTTTTCAGCATCAGGGTGTTTTATGCTGATGCTTAACATGAGCGCTCCGCGACGACCGTCCTGAGCCACTTCACGTGTAGAATTGGAATAACGCTCCATAAAGGGAACTACACCGGTTGAGGTCAATGCGCTATTTTTTACTGGACTTCCGGTAGGCCTTATGTGTGAAAGGTCGTGTCCGACACCACCTCTGCGTTTCATGAGCTGAACCTGTTCCTGGTCAATTTTCATAATGCCACCGTAGGAATCGGACGGACCGTTATTGCCAATCACAAAGCAGTTGGAAAGTGACGACACCTGAAAATTATTGCCAATTCCCGCCATTGGACTACCCTGCGGAACAATATACCGAAAATCTTTTAATGCATTATAGATTTCTTCTTCCGAGACAGGATTAGGATACTTTTTTTCAATCCTTGATATTTCTGATGCCAGTCTGCGGTGCATATCATCTGGCGTCAATTCGAAAAGGTTGCCTGCACTGTCTTTGAGTGAATATTTATTCATCCAGACATTTGCAGCAAGGGAATCGCCTTTAAAATATATTGTTGCAGCCTTGAGTACTTCTTCGTGCGTGTATGTTTTCAATGGTTTTTTTTCTGGAATAATTGACTGGGCATCTTCTTTAATTGCGATAATTTCAGCTTCTTGTTCAATAAGATCTTTGATTTCAGGTCTGATTCGCATCTCCTTCATTTTGTCATAAAATGAACTTTCCTTCTCTTGTTTTGTGGAGGTCTCGAGGTTTGCAAATAGATTGTTTTCCATGATTTAGTGTTTGCTTTTTTAATGCTTCAAAATTTAAAATGCTATTTTTTAGTGTTTTAGTATTTGACAGATACCCATCAAAAAGGACTGCAAGATAATACACTATTCAGTTTTTTCGAATTCAAATTTTGAACAATGGTGTGTTGATAACTTATCAATCATGCGCCTTTCAAGGGATTAAATGAATTTAGGTGGTATATTAAATTTTTTTGGCACGAAAAATAGAAAGTTTGGCACAGACAGTTGCACAACATTATTTCCCCCACAACATTCTGGCTGCAACGAGGATAAGTGCAAAAGCGAAAATTTTACGCAAAGTATCCGCTGGAATACTCAATGCGAATCTTGAACCGAAATATCCGCCAATAAAAAACGCTACCGCCAGAATCATGGCATATTTTATATTCAGTGCTCCTGCCCTGTAATAGTTGAAGGCCGCCAGAAGGCCGATAGGAGGAAGCATCATCGCCAGACTTGTACCTTGTGCTCCGTATTGATCCATGTGGAGCAGATATATCAGTGCCGGGATGATGATCAAACCACCGCCCAATCCGACAATACCACTGAATACTCCGGCAAGCAAGCCGATTAGGATAAGAAGAATAATGGTTGATGTTGTCATCTTTTGCCCTCCTAAAAATCTAAGCTAAACGAAAGATAAAAAACAGGTTTGTTTATTCTGGCATCTTCAATGCCCCACGCAACATCTGCTCTTACAAAATAGCCCAGCAAAGTTGTTCTTGCCCCAAATCCCATTCCACCTACGAGTGGATCTTTTTGCACTTCCACCGAAACTGTGAGTGGGCCACTGTATATATAGCTAGTATAGAGTGAATTGCTGGGATTGTATGGGTTCCAGCCTGTCCAGGCAGTGCCAAGGTCGCCAAAAGCTGTTAACTGGAAGTTGCGGATAAAGTTGGAACTGATCGGGTTTTGAAACAAATAACTAAAGACCGGGAAGCGGAGTTCAGTATTCACTACGGCAAAACTATTGCCGTTGCGGATGTTTTGATTGAAGCCGCGCATGTTTGTTGCCAGCGTTTGATAAGCATAATTCTGACCATAATCAATTGGTGTTTGCTGATCAAATTTTGGGAAAAGCCAGTTGTCAACACCGCCCATATAATAAATGAGTTTGTTGTTGCCAAACGAAGTGCTTGCCGCAAACCTGTTGGCCCAGATAAAATTGCGATGAATACGCTGATAATGCCTGAAATCAAGACCAAGCACAACAAAGTTTTTGCTTTTGGCATCAATGAGCTGATAATACTCTCCAAACACTTTCCAGCGCATACCTGTGTATAAATTCATCCCGATTGTTCGTGAATTATCAAACACAAGTTCACTTCTGAGCCCGCCCCAGTTTTCATAGGAATTGGGCTTTTTCATATTTATTTGATCCGTTGCCAGAAATACTTTCATATCATTGCGGAAAATGGCTGTGCCTTTGACACTGAGAATTTCACTAAAAGGCCAGCTTACCATATAAAATGCCTGATGTGAATGGGTACGCGTAAATGCTGTTTGCCCAAAATCTTCAACCGATTGCCTGTGAAGTACGATGTGCTTGTCCAAACGCTGTTTCAGATTGCTAAATGAAAGCGCATACTCGTTGTTTATTAAGCTCGTATTAAGTCTTACGCCTCCGCTGATGCGATAGTCTTCAAGCAGATCGGTTAGATTGACACCCATATAAACATTGAAGCCGGGATTGAGATAAATGGGCGAGCCACCACCGCTGAATGGCTGATAGCTATAGTTGATATAGGTGAAATCGACCTGTGTGACCAGTTCATCGTAAAAATATTCAACCAGATAATTTCTGCGTTTGGGATCTTTTCTCGCTTCAGCAATCTGCGCCTCTTTGCCTTGATTAAGCAAAGACAAGCGCTGACTTCCACTTATACCAAAAGCTCCTTGCCGCGATGGCAGCGGACTCTGTCGCAAAGTATCGGAGATTTCAGCAGGCCGGAAAAGTGATCTAAATCTTTTTCTTTGTTTTTCAACAGCTGCCTGTTCCTCTGTGCTGCGTTTTCTGTCAGCTTGTTGTTGCAGCATAAACGGTGTCATATCAGCCGATTCGGCAGGAATCAAAGCAAATTCATGATCTTTTAATGAAAATATTTTCTGTTTATTGTCACTGCGTGCTACAACATAGAAACTTTCGGAAAGCGGAGCACTGGCATAATAAAGAATATTGGTTGTGAAATCCGTTCTTTGAAATGACTCCATGAAATATCGGTAATGCACTGTTGTATCCACATAGGCGATGACACTGTCAAAACGACCACTGAAAAGATTATAGAACCCGTTTTTATCACTCAGGTAATTGATTTCACCTTTTGCCTTCAGTGCAGGTTTCATTTCATTGGCTAGCGGGGTGTCCGTCAGCCGGCGAAGAATAGGATTTCTTTTTGAAAAGTCATAGGCGAAAAGATCAAAAGTTGGAAGTTGTCCCTCGGGTTTGTCTTGTGCTCTCAAAGTATCCGAGGGTCTGTTTGAGCTAAAGATGATTCTTTTGTTTCCGTCTGCAAACATTGGATAAAGATCAGTATAGTAGTCGTTTGTAATCTGAATATGAGAATTCGAAGCCAGGTCAAAAACGTAAATATCCGGTTTACCTTGCCTTACGGCCGACATAACAATTTGACGTCCATCACCGGAATAGTTGATATGGGTAATTTTCTGGAAATCGAACATATTGCGCACATCAACACTTTTGTCGCTAAGGTTGTAGAAGTGTAGAAATATTTTACCTTTTTGTTCAAGTATAAAGGCGAAAATTTCACCTGAAGGATGCCATGCTGTAAGCGGAAACGATGCATCAATTTTTTCATCGGTACTGTAGCCGGCTTTAAACATCTTTGTTTTTTTGCCCGTTTGAAGATCCAGCAGCCATAGTTTGAGCAAACCCTCATCACTTGTGGTATAACTTAAGTAGCGTTCGTCAGGACTGAAATCAGGCCTGTTAAAGCTTCGGTAGGTTCTGTATTTTAGCGAAAGTGGTTCTGAAGGGATCCTGATCTCCGAACCCGCAAAACTTTCTTCATAAAATTGATACCAGTCTTTTATCAGTTGCTTGAACTTGACGCCTGTTACATAAAGAAAACCATTTTGCACATTGCGACCCACCTGCGTCATATGGACAATATCGGGAATGGCTCCAGGCCCGTATTTCACTTCAATAAAACGCCAGAATGAATGACCTGCTATTAGGGCTTCTTCACCTTCAAGACGGTTTATTTTACGAAACCGACCTGTTGTTACCCCTTCGCGCATGCGGCTGTCAAGTGAGGTGTTCCATTCTCCTGAAATGTATGAAAGCAATCCCTTTTTATACCAGTCGGGAAGTTTGAAAAGTGTTGTGTTGCGAATCTGAGAACCAACGCTCCCGCCAAACATGAGCTGACTAACCAGCATCTCAGCGATTCCTGCCCTTATCTGCATTTCAAAATTCAGGTAATTACCGTCAAAATAGAGAAAAACTTTGTTTCCTATGATGTGTGTAATTCCACCGGTATTGTATTGTTGCTCCGAAGTCAACCCAATATTGCTTTGTTTCAGGTCGCCAAGGCTGTTGAAAACGATAAACTGAATTTTTTCTGTCAGAGCTGTCTGAAGTCGTCGTTCTAAATTTGGAATTTGCTCTTCGGCATATTGGGCTGTGTAGAGCGCAAGCTCGCTTCCGTTGAGATAAAAATAGGTGTCAAACTGATCAAAGCGATAGAAAAACCAAATTGTTGTTCCCCATTGCACCCTGTTTTTTCCGAAATTCATGTTCGAACCGTTATAGAACTGCGCAGCGCTTTTTAAAGGAAAAAAGCCGGCAAAAAGAATCAGAAGAAAGCTTGCAATAATGCAAAACTTCTTCCAAATCAGCTTGTTTCTCTCAATGAATCCAGTGTGCATATACAATCTAGCAAAATACGGGGCTAAAGTAATACAAATTTAGGGATTGATTGTTGGGTGATCCTTGCGGTTAAGTTTTATCTTTGCTTCATCATTTTATATGTAAAGTTTATGATAAAGATCAAAAAATTCGTCTTCAATCCTTTTCAGGTGAACACCTATCTGCTTTATGATGAAACAGGTGAATGTGTCATTATCGATGCTGCATGCTCCTCACACAGAGAGCAGGAAGAGCTGTCGGCCTTTATATCCGGACAGCAGCTTAAGCCTGTTATGCTTCTTGGTACCCACGCGCATATCGATCACATTCTTGGAAACGCATGGGTTTCGGAGACTTACGATCTTCCGCTTTTCGCCCATCCCGATGGCGATATTTATCTCACAAATGCGATTGACTATGCCGAAACTTTTGGACTTAAGTTAAATAAAGTCTGTAAACCTTCTTTTCCATTGACTGACGGGCAGGAACTTTCATTCGGAAACAGCCGCCTTAAAGTTTTGCATACACCCGGCCACGCACTTGGCAGCGTTTGTTTTTACTGCGATGACATTCCTTTTGTGATTGCAGGAGATGTGCTTTTTTATCAAAGCATTGGTCGCACCGACCTTCCCGGAGGTGATTACGATGTGCTGAAAAACAGTATCTGGAGTAAACTTTTTGTGTTGCCCGAACAAACACTTGTCTATCCGGGTCATGGCCCTGAAACTACTATTGGCAGTGAAAAAGTGTCAAATCCTTTTGTAGCAATAGGTTCATAAGTCAAAAATAGTGAAGTTTTAATGAACTTTTCTTGTTTTGGAGAGACATATTTACAGTATTTTCGGCACTTCAGAAAAGAGGTTTTTTCTCGATGGGCTTTCATAAATTAATTCTCTAAAGCAGCTTACTTCATTTCTGTTTTAAGTTTTAATAATTGAAAAATAGTCAAAAAAGCAAGTTTGATTATTAGCTTAATGTTTTCATACTTTTCAGTCCAGGGTATTACAAACAATATTTTCATTGATTCTGATTTCATTAGCAGAATAAATGTACCTTTGCCGCCCTAATATTGATTTATTTTATGCCTAATTTTCAAGAACTTGGACTGAATCCAGAACTCCTTAAAGCAGTTGAAGCACTCGGATTCGCCGAACCTATGCCTGTCCAGGCAGCCGTAATTCCTATCTTACTCGAAAAAGCCACCGATCTGGTAGGCCTCGCACAAACCGGAACCGGCAAAACCGCTGCCTTTGGGCTGCCTGTATTACAGTATATGGATACAGATTTGCGCCAAACGCAGGCAGTCATCCTTTGCCCTACACGCGAGCTGTGTATGCAAATCTCACGCGACCTTGCCAGTTTCGCGCAGTTTATGCCAAAAATTAAAATTGTCCCAATTTATGGCGGTGCCTCAATTGAGGTGCAAATGAAGCAATTGTACGACAATCCACACATCATTGTTGCCACTCCAGGCCGCATGAACGACATGATTCGCCGTGGTAAAGTCAACCTGACCTTTGTGAAATGGGCTGTGCTTGATGAAGCAGATGAAATGCTCGACATGGGTTTTCAGGAAGATGTTGACAGCATCCTTCAGGAAATGCCAAAAGGAAAAAATACTTTGCTTTTTTCGGCTACCATGCCTGATCAGGTGGAGCGCATCCTGAGCAAGTATATGAACAAGCCTGTCATTAAAACTGTTGGTGACCGCAATGCCGGCACTGCCAACGTAAAGCATATGTATTACATGGTGCAGGCCCGCGATCGTTACCCTGCACTGAAACGTCTTGCCGATTTCAATCCAAGCATTTATGCGATTGTTTTTTGCCGTACACGTATTGAAACGCAGGAAATCGCTGATTCACTTATTCGTGATGGATACAATGCTGATTCTTTGCATGGTGACCTTTCACAGGCACAACGCGATCATGTAATGAACCGTTTCAGAAACGGAACTTTGCAAATGTTGGTGGCAACGGATGTGGCTGCCCGCGGACTTGATGTGAATAACCTCACACACGTCATTAATTATAACCTTCCTGATGAACCTGAAGTTTATATCCACCGCAGCGGCCGGACAGGCAGGGCTGATAAAACGGGTATTTGTTTCAGCATCATCAACATGAAGGAAAAGGGTAAAATTCGTCTGATCGAACGTAAAGTAGGTCGCGAATTTGCCAAAGCAAAAATTCCTACAGGTGTCCAGGTTTGTGAAAAGCAACTTTTCCATCACATCGACCGTATGGAAAAAGTACAGTTGAACCACGAAGAAATTGATTCCTTCCTTCCTGTAATTTATAGGAAACTTGAATGGATGGATCGCGAAGAAATTATCAAACGCTTTGTAGCACTCGAGTTTAATCGCTTTTTGGAATACTATCGCGATGCGCAGGATCTCAATATCGACGAAAGCAAGTCCAGTTTCAGGGAACGTGATGACAGAGGAAGTCGTGAAGGCGGAAGATTTGGCAAGGAAGCCCGCTGGGAATCCAGAGAAAGCCGTGGTGGCGGAAAACGCGAAGGTGGACGTAGCTCCGGCGGGAATTTTAAAAGAATGTTTTTCAGTATTGGACGCAAGGATAGTATTGCTCCTCCCGGGATCATTGGCCTCATCAATGAAGTTACACGTTCACGCGATGTAACGATTGGCAGAATCGACATATTGGATAACTTTTCCTTTGTGGATGTTGATGCCGCTTCTGTTGACACAGTACTTGAAGCATTTGCAAACAAGACACGTAACACCAAAGGAATACGCGTTGACATTGCAGGCGATCGCGAAGAAGGCAGCGCAAAACCTAAAAGACGTGATGAGGGCGGTTTCAAACCCTATAGCGGTGCAAAACCTGAAAAACGTCGTCCAAGACCTTCTGGCTCTGACAGAAGAAAAGGCAACAGAGAATAGTTGAGAAAAGCATTTTCAAATGCTGAATAAATATAAATGCCTCGTCAATAGATACTTTGACGGGGCATTTTCGTTTTCCTTGTAGATGGAGACTGGCAGTGTTTTTAAAACCTTCCTGCAAATCTGATACTGAAATTTCGTTGCGGCTGAATATCTCCCGGTCGGCCCATGTACTCTTCGTTAAAGAGATTTTTTACTACCAATGATAGTTTATATTTTTCAGAAAGATTATAACCAAGCTGTAAATCAAGCAAAAGATGACCCTCATTGCCTGTTTGCCAGTAATTGTAGAAGCCCGGCAACAAACCTTCGCGGGTAAGCTCATTCAAAAATACATCGTCGATGCGTAAAATTTTGGAACGTACATAGATGCTGAAACCAGCGTCAATTTTATTAAAATTGCTGTTCCAATGCAGTTTTAACGAATGTTTCCGGCGGTATTTCAACATTTTGTCTGTGTTTTCGCCACTGTATGGATTAAATTCGACCGGATGCATAAACACATAGCCTCCATTGAGAGTGTTTACCACATTGCCAATTCGATTGCTGAGCATCCACTCAAGCTCAAGGCCATAAACTCTCGATGCTTCAATATTATCAGCCCTGAAACCAAAACTGAAAGTCTGAGAGCCCGGATTTCGGTAAATGCCGAAAATATACTCTATAAGGTCTTTGTTTTGTGAATAAAATAAAGCAAGATCTACCTGTCCGGTGAAATATTCTGTTTTTAGACCTTGTCTGATGCCAGCTTCAGCATTCCAGCCTGACTCTGCTTTTATGAAATAATTTGGAAAAATTTTAACAGCTCCGAGGGTTGTTGCTGCATGTCGTTCGGCAATTGACGGATAGCGGTAACCTTGTCCGAAAGAGGCACGAAGATAGGTGAAATCAAACAATCTGTAGTTTATGCCAGACCTTACCAAAGGCCTGAGATTGTCTTTTTTTCCATCAAGGGCATTGTGTTCCAGCCTTATTCCTGCAACGAGGTTTAACCGCTCTGTCGGCTGCAGCTCAACCTGCGTAAAACCACCGGTATTGAAGCTGTTGTGGTCTCCGTAAAATTTGGAATTGATGCGGCCTGAGTTTTGTGAAAGACCGGTACTCAAACTGATCCAGTCATTGAATTTATACCAAAACTGATATTCTGCATAAAGTGAAAGGGCTTCACTGTCGTTTTGTTCTGAATCAGGAAATACATTTTCACTTCGTTGAAGTCGAGCCCTGAATTCATGCCTGTATTTGCCGGATTTGGTGTAGGTAATAAAAGGGTCAAAGGCAAAAAACGAACTTTTTAGCGATATTGCTGTTGAGGTATCTTGTTTGAGCCCGCCGGTTTCAGCATTTTCCCAAAGGACAAAATCTGTCTTTCCGTTAAAGCCTCCATTTAAAGCCATTCCATAGACCAAGCCTTGATGCTTCTTGCTGAAATGCTTTATTTTAAAGTTTAATCTTGCGATGTTATTTTCGTTGAGTTTTCTGTAGCCGTTATCAGTCATTGCATTAATGCCAAAACCGATGTCAGTATTGCCTTTTTTACGCAGGTGATTGAATCCGGCTGATCCAAAAACTCTGGGTGTATCCCACCAGATCCAATCCTTGTTTTTTGGCTGATCGTAAATACCAACTTCAGTCCAGGCGTTGGTTACAGGTATGACCGTAGCATCAGCTGTCCTGAAATTTATTACGCCATTAAGGGCAGAAGAACCGTAAGCAACGGAGGAGGCACCTTTGATGATTTCTATCTGACTCAGGTTGTCGAGTGGTAAAAACTGCCAGCGGATATTGCCTGCATCAGCGGCCACAATAGGCAATCCATCAACCAGGGCCATCACACGACTTCCCGCGCCATAGCTGAAACCACTTCCACCACGAATTGAAGCTTGTCCATCGAGCACCTCAATGCCCGGGGATTTATCAATCAACTCTTTGGCGTCTGTAATATGATTTTTACTGATTTCATCCGGCTTAATAACACTCATCGAAACTGTTAATTCGGCCATACGCTGTTCGATGCGGCTGGCTGTGACCACTACCTGATCCATTTCGATAACATCTTGCTCAAGTGCGATATTCAGCATGATAGTATCATTCGCCTTTAGCTGAATATTTCGTGTTAGTGTCTTATAACCCAGTAACCGAAAATCCAATACCATCGGACCTGCTTCAGCCTGAATCAAAAAAACACCCTTTAGGTCGGTGACAGTCCCCTGATTTTTTTTGTATAAAACATTTACGCCGGGTATTGTTTCTCCGGTTTGCCTGTCTGTTACACGGCCCTTGACCCAAGCATCTGCATTATTTGAGTGTAATAAACTTCCAATAAACAACAGGGGCAATATGAAAATGAGCTGTTTCATTTTGCCTTAAAAGTCATACGAATATCCATGTCTTCTTCAGGATTTGTGAGGCTGGGATAAGCAGTTTTTATTTTCAGGGATTTTTCAGTTAACTCTTCAATCCATGTCGAAAGTGGAATTGGCAATGAATCAGTCGTGATGATGATGGCCGTACGGTCTTCAGCAAAACGCCAGTTGCCTGAATATTGACCGAAAGTACCCGTAGCATCACGATTGAACTTTGCTTCTCCCTTAAATTTTTCCAAAATCCCGCCCGGGCCACTTGCATCCTGCCCGTCAACCAACAAACTGTCAGACACCCAAACGGTGCCTGTAAGTAGTTCAAAACGATCGTTTTCGTCCTCTTTTGAGCAGGAAACAATAACGATCAGAAGTGCTAAAAACAGAAAGTAGCGCGATTTATTTTTCATAGCTTTTTTAATACTTGATGCTACAAATATACAATTGTAACAATACAATTGTAAAGACAATGAAAATTTGTTGGATTGGCTTTTGTTATTTACGAAAAACCGATGAGGGCTTAAGTGTCAGAAAAGGATAAAGCCATAGATTCTTATCGCCTTCGAAATGAGCGTTTCTGATGATTTCAGAATGTTCGGAATGCAAATTTTTTATAGAATTTTTGAATTTGGAAAATGCATTCGTTATCCTGATTTCCAGAGGGTATTATGATGATACCACTGCAAGTTTTTTCCTTTCGTACAAATGAACATCCATTTGTGGGAAAGGAATTGAAATGCCTTCTGCGGCAAAAGTGTTGTAAATGTTTTTGTTCATATCAAAGAAAACAGGCCAGTAATTGACTGACTCGACCCAACACCGAACAACAATATCCACTGAGCTGTTGTTAAGTTTTGAAAGTGCCACAAAGGATTCCGGCTCCTGCAGGATTCGTTCATCTTTTTCGATCAGATTACGAATAATGGATTCTGCTTTTTCGTATTTGTCACCATAGGCAATACCGAAAACCCAGTCAACTCTTCGTGTATCCATTTTTGAAAAATTGACAAGGGAGCCTGTTGCGAGGCCTCCGTTTGGTATAATCACAACTTTGTTGTCAACTGTAGTTAGAATGGTGTTAAATATCTGAATTTCTTTGACTGTTCCAAGATAGGATTGTGCTTCAATGAAATCGCCTACTTTGAAGGGTTTGAAAAGCAATATGATCACTCCACCAGCAACATTCTGAAGGGTTCCCTGCAAAGCCAGACCAACAGCCAAACCTGCTGCTCCAAGCATTGCGATGAAGCTTGTCATTTGAAAACCCACCATTCCCAAAACGGTAATAATAACGAGTATTTTTAGTGCAACACTCAAAAAACTTTTCAGAAAAGTGCGTAAAGAAGGCTCAACGTCACGTTTTTCCATAATCTTTACCAATGCTGCCTTTATGCGTCCAACCACCCAAAAACCAATGATAAGCGCAATAATGGCGCCAATGAGTTTTAATCCGTAGGCAACAATCATTTGATATAAATAAACTGATATTGTTGCCAATTCACCGGACATGTTTCCAATTTTCTCTTCCATGTTTTTCTTTTTTTTAGATGGGGCTAATTTAAGAAAATTTTCAGGTTCCGGCCTTGCTCTAGCTTAATGCCCGAGAAAACTCTTGCATTCTTATCGGAAATACAATCAAAATCAGACCTTAATTCCGCACTTTCAGTCTTAATTGTAACACTTTCAGCGTGTTTTATTTTAGAAAAGGCAAGTGACAACATTAGATTTGCTATATCATTCATTAAAGAAATTAATCATTAAACACATGAAAACACGATTATTCTTAATTATTCTTATCGCAACAATGTTAACTGTTGCAGAAAGCGGAAGTGCTAAAACAGCAACGAATCAAAAAAACCAACCTAATATTGCAAAAGGAATGGGCAAATTATTGGCACACAAAAACCGTAGCCATGAGCCTTTAGCCTATAAAATGCCAGAAATAAGGCAAACAGGCACCTTGAGTAAAGACAATCAAAACAATTTGCACTCCATTGTATTTCAGTCATTTGATGAAGAAAATCAAATTTGGAAAAATGATTTCCGTCAGACCTATGTTTTTATAAACGATACACTTGAAAAGGAAATCTACACTGATTTTTTTGATGAAACTGATTTTTTCCCTCACAGCAAAACCGTCATTTCCTATGATGAATTCTGGCGTGAATCTGAACAAATGATATATATATGGGAAGATTTTACTGAAACATGGCAAATCTTTGAAAAAGTGATCACAGTTTACAATTCAAACGGACTGATTACTATGAACGCAACCCTTTCATGGGACGATTTTGCAATGGGATGGGATACAATTAATGGAAACCGCACTGATTTCGTTTACAACCATTTACAACTTCCAATTCAGCAAACCTCGTTTTATTATGACTATTTTCAATCAATTTGGAGACCAACAGAACAGTTTGATTTTGAATATGATTTCCAGGGAAGATGTTCCGAAATGATAGTAAAATATTGGGATCATGCGCTTCAGGAGTTTGCCTATGAAGCCAAGGAAGTGTATAGCTTCAACACGAACAATGAATGGAATGAGGTTCTCATTTACGGATGGGATGAGGAGTGGATGACAGTTTCAAAAATTACTGATCTCAATTGGTTTAACTTTGAAGAACGTCAGTTTTCATCCTATCTCAAATGGGATATAGATCCATGGACACCTTATATTTCATGGGAAATGAGCTACAGAGGTTCTTATACTTACCATCCTGATCTGCATGTTCTCGCAAGTGCATATGAAGAATATTTTGACCTTTTTGATGAAACATGGGTTCCTTTTTTCAAAGAAACCAATCTCTTTAATGAATCTTTCATGCTAATAAAAACTACCCAGGAAATTTTTGAATTTGACTCCTGGTACATCATCTTCGGACAAATATTTAGCGGTAAGTTCGATCAGTATGGCCGCCCCATGGAGATAGAAACGCTTGTTTATGATACAGATTTTGGCGTCTGGACCAAATGGATGAAAATGATTTTTGATTTTGAAAACATCACAGCCATACAAACACCATCCAATAAGCCGGATTTTGCGACTATATTTCCAAACCCTGCTTCAGAAACAGTTTCAGTCAATATTGAAGCAAGCGATTTGCAGCTCTTAGTCTTCAACGCTGCTGGAAGTATTGTTTTTCAGGAAAGCATTGCATCCTTTGATGTTTCAACAAAAGCCATCAATATTTCAAACTGGCCCAACGGCTTGTATATTGTCAATATCATTGGCGAAAACGCAAACAAAGTGGCAAAGCTGATTAAAAAATAAGATTTGTATAAAGATCTCAGATACTAAAAGACCGGGGTGGAATTTTTCGACTTCGGTCTTTTGAGAATTCTACAACTTGAGAACTACATTTTTTTGAGAAAAAATTACCTTTTCAAAAAAAAATCCTTGTTTTTCAAAAAATATCCTACATTTGGCGCTTCAAAAGAAACAAAAATGATCTTGACTACAGGCACAACCTTCACTACTACGACCACTACCACAGGTAATGGCAAGGGAAGGTTTTGCATAAAGTAGCCGACAGTTAATATAACCAAAGCGAATAAAATCAAAGCCTTCCGACAGTTCGGGAGGCTTTTTTTGTAAACAAAAGCAAAAAACAATGAAAGTACTAAAATTCGGAGGAACCTCGGTAGGAAGCGCAGAAGCAATCAGTCTCCTTGCCGGAATCGTAAAAAAAAGCCACTCAGACGGAGAGCAGCCATTGGTGGTTTGCTCGGCCATGAGCGGAGTTACCAACCAATTGATTTATCTCGCTGAAACGGCAGCAAAAGGAGAAGATACAACAGAGGCGATGTGGCAGTTACGCGAGAAGCACATACTTGTGATAGAAACATATTTCTGTGAAAGCAATGCTGTTTCCGGATTACTTGAACAATTATTTACTGAATTGCAGCTTTTGCTTGGCGGCATCAAAGCCTTGCGCGAGTGTTCTTCGCGAACCCTGGACCGTGTAATGGCTATAGGTGAACAGCTTTCGTGTACGCTTGTAGCAGCGATTTTGCATGAAAAGGTTGGTAAAGCAGCATACGCCGATGCCCGTAAGCTTGTAGCAACAAACAGCCGCTTTGGGAATGCAACAATCAACGAAGCTGTCACAAACGAACGTATTCGTGTCTGGTACGGAACAGTGCAGGGCTTTATCCCCGTTGTAACAGGATTTATAGCTTCGGATGCGAAAGGTGACACTACAACACTTGGCCGTGGTGGCTCTGATTTTACGGCAGCGCTCTTCGGAGCTAGTCTTGGCGCAAAGGAAGTGCAGATTTGGACCGATGTGGATGGATTTATGACCGCTGATCCCCGCTTGGTCAAAAACGCTTTCACCTTGCCCGAGCTAAGTTATAAAGAGGCGATGGAGCTGTCCTATTTTGGTGCGAAAGTCATCTATCCACCCACCTTGATTCCTGCCATATCAAAAAAAATCCCGATCACAATCAGAAATACTTTCAATGCCGATCATCCCGGAACTTCGATAGTGCCTCAGGTTTCGGCCAACGGAAATATTATCAAAGGCATTTCTTCTATTCGCAAGGTGAGCCTCATCAATGTTGAAGGCAGCGGAATGGTTGGGCTCAAAGGCTTTGGTGGTCGCTTGTTTGGCTCCATGGCAGATGCAAATGTGAATGTTATCCTTATCACACAAGCAAGTTCTGAACACAGTATCAGCTTTGCGGTATCGCCGGAAGACACTTCCAATGCAATGGAAGCAATTCACAGGGAGTTTGAAATGGAGTTGTTTTCAAGAAAGATTGAAGCCCCCAAAGCCGACACAGAGCTGAGTATTCTTGCCATCGTAGGCGAAAATATGCGACACACAAAAGGCTTGTCTGGAAAATTATTTCAAAGTCTTGGTCGCAGCGGTGTAAATGTTGTTGCCATTGCACAAGGCTCGTCGGAGTTAAATATTTCGGTAGTAATTGCTGAAGAGGACTTGGCCAAGGCACTCAATGCGGTTCATGATGCACTTTTTCTGTCGCCGGTGAAAACCTTGCATCTTTTCATGGCTGGAACAGGTAATATTGGAGCTGAACTTCTCAGCCAGCTAAACCAGTCCGAAGCCCACCTGAAAGCAGAACATCAGCAGCACCTTAAAGTTATGGGTATCACAAACAGCAGAAAAATGCTTTTCAACAGCAATGGAGGAATCGATCTTAATCATTGGAAAAATGATCTGTTTGAGAAGGGTGTCACGGCAGGTATTGAGCAATTTATACAACAGATAGAAGCCTTGAATCTTCCAAACAGCATCTTTGTCGACAATACCAGCAATCCGTTATTGGTGGAGCAGTACGAAAAGCTTTTTTCACAAAATGTTTCCGTTGTGGCTTGCAATAAACTTGGTGCTTCCGGTAAACTTGCCTCCTACAGCAAACTTAAAAGACTTGCACGAAAAAATGGCGTTGATTTTTATTACGAAACAAATGTTGGCGCCGGTTTGCCAATCATCAAAACCATGAATGACCTCCTTATCAGCGGAGACCATTTTCTGAAGATTGAAGCGATACTTTCGGGGACAATCTCTTATATTTTCAACAATTTTATCGGCGACCGCAGCTTTGCCGATGTGGTGAAGGAGGCGCAGGAACTGGGCTACACTGAGCCCGACCCCCGCGATGACCTCAATGGGATGGATTTTTCAAGAAAGATGCTCATCCTGGCCCGCGAAACTGGCCTTCCGCTCGAGATGGAAGACGTTCAGCTTCAACCAATCCTCCCCGAAGCTTGCCTGAAAGCTCCCTCAATCGAGACGTTTTATCAGGAACTCATCAATGCAGAAGCGCATTTTTCGGCCCTAAAGAACAAAGCATCAGCTGAAAACAAAGTACTGCGCTACATCGGTATGATCGAAGAAGGTCAGATTCATATCAGATTGAGTCTCGTTGGTCAGGATCATCCTTTTTACAGTTTAAGCGGCAGCGACAACATTATTTCTTTCACAACCATGCGCTATAAAAACAATCCGCTCGTTGTCAAAGGTCCGGGTGCCGGAGCTGCAGTAACGGCGGCAGGGGTGTTTGCAGATATTTTGAGGGTAGCTGCATTTTAATATTTAAGTTTGATGACCGAAATGATAAAAACATATTTTAATGAATAACCATATTTCCAAGTCTGTAAAAGTGTTTGCACCTGCTTCAGTATCGAATCTGAATTGTGGATTTGATGTGCTGGGGTTTGCTTTGGACCAGCCTGGCGACGAGGTAATCCTTACACTCAACGACAGTAAAATAGTAACAATTGAAAAAATCACCGGAGATGGTGGTTTGCTTCCGGTTGAGGCCGGAAAGAATACGGCTTCCGCAGTCGTGCAGTTGTTTCTAAAGCAGCTTTGTGTTGAACAGGGTGTCAGCATCGTTTTGCACAAGAAAATGCCGCTTAACAGCGGATTGGGCTCTAGTGCTGCGAGTAGCGTGGCTGCTTTGGCCGGCATTAACGAATTGATGGATAGACCCCTTTCTCGTGAGGAGCTGCTTCCATTGGCCATGGAAGGAGAACGTCTTGCATGTGGCAATGCACATGCCGACAATGTTGCGCCTTCGTTGTTTGGTGGTTTGGTGCTTATCCGTGGCTACAATCCACCGGATGTTGTGCAAATACCCGTTCCTGAAAATCTTTGGTGTGCTGTGATACATCCTGAAGTGAGCATTCCGACAAGAGAAGCCAGACAGATTTTACCCCAAATGATTCCTTTGCGTGATGCTGTGGTTCAGTGGGGCAATGTTGGCGGACTTATTGCTGGTTTTTATTCCGGTGATCTGGCACTTATCGGACGAAGCATGCAGGATGTGATTATTGAGCCTGTTCGCAAAGGCCGTATTCCGCATTTTGATGCTATGCGCCAGATTGCGATGGGGGAGGGAGCCATTGGTTTTGGCATTTCCGGCTCTGGCCCAACCGTTTTTGCTTTTTGCAACAATGAGGAACAAGCGGCTAATGTGTGCGCCAAAATATCTTCTTTGCTCAATACCAATGCTATCGATAACCAGTATTATGTATCGAAAATCAATCAGCAAGGTCCTGTAATCACAACACTTTAACTATGAAATTCATTTCTACCAGAGATATAAATCAGCTTAATCCGGTTAACCTTCGTGAAGCTGTTATTAAAGGTTTGGCTGATGATGGTGGTCTTTTTATGCCATCAGCAATCAGCCTGATTTCAAAAGATGAACTTGAAAAAATGCCTTCAATGCCTTTGCCCGAAATCGCCAGTCTTGTTTTAGGTCGGTTTCTTGGTGAAGCCATCGAAAAAAAGCAACTGGAAAACATTTGCAATGAAGTCTTCAATTTTCCGGTTCCATTGGTTGAAATTGAAAAAAACGTTTTCAGTCTGGAGCTTTTTCACGGGCCAACACTGGCTTTTAAAGATGTTGGCGCACGTTTCATGTCGCGCCTGATGGGCAGTTTTTCGCTCGACAACAGCAAAGAGATAAAAGTTGTTGTGGCAACTTCAGGTGATACAGGCAGCGCTGTTGCGGCAGGGTTTCATGGCGTGAAAGGGATTGAAGTGTTCATCCTGTTTCCAAAAGGAAAAGTTAGCAGGATGCAGGAAAAACAACTTACTACCTGGGGCGGAAACATCACGGCCATAGAGGTGGAGGGTGTTTTTGATAATTGCCAGAAACATGTAAAAAGTTTACTTGCCGATGAGAAACTCAAAGAATCCACCCTGTTGACTTCGGCCAACAGCATCAATATTGCGCGTCTTTTACCGCAGGCAGTATACTATGCCTATGCCTGGAGTCGTCTTCAGCATTCAGGTAAACCGATTGTGATAAGCGTGCCAAGTGGTAATTTTGGCAATCTCACTGCAGGCCTTCTTGCACAAAAAATTGGAATTCCTATCCATCATTTCATTGCTTCAACCAACATAAATGATGTGGTTCCGTCCTATCTCAATGATGGAAAATTCTTACCAAGACCCTCAGAGCAAACGGTTAGCAACGCCATGGATGTTGGCAATCCAAGTAATTTTGAGCGGATGTTGCATCTTTTTCATAACGACCATCAATCGATGAAGCAATCTATAACCGGTTATCATTTCAACGATACTGAAACCAAAAATGCAATCAGAGATATTGCTGAAAACACAGGCTATGTTGTCGATCCCCATGGTGCAGTTGGTTACCTGGGATTGAAACAATTTATTTTGAACAACCATTTTGAGATGACAGGTGTTTTTCTGGAAACAGCACACCCGGCTAAGTTTCCTGAAACGGTGGAAGAGAGCCTGGGAAAGGAAATTCTTGTTCCTGAGAGGCTCAGTGCATTTGAAGAAAAAGCCTCTTTCTCAATTCCGTGCGCCAACGATTATGAAGCTGTCAAAGACATACTCATGCGCACCAAAGCTGCTTCTCCACGGTGAAAATTGCCTTCGCTGAGATGGTAAATTCCTTCGTCTAAATAGTTTATTCTTAGACCCTTAAAATCCTCTGAAAGCATTTCGTGGGTATAGAGCATTTCTGAATTTTTTGGACCACCTGAGTTGTATTGCAGCTGATCCGGATGAAAAGCTTCAATGATAATAGTTCCTCCGGGCTTGAGTGCTTTTATCAGTTTTTGGTGCAGAAGTTGTCTTTCATCTGGCATAAGGTGTACAAAAACCAAAGCGATTGCATCATAGTAATTTTCGAAAGGAATGAACGCATTCAGGTCTTCAACAAAATACTGATTCAATCTGGTTTTTTTGTATGCAGCCAATTGCATCGCTTTTTCCCGTGCCATCTCACTATAATCTACTGCATCTGCCAGCCAACCTGCTGATGCCGCCCAAACAGCATTTCGGCCTTCACCTTCACCGGGAAGCAAAATTGTTCCAGGTTTTAGTTTTTCAAGTTGTTCACGAAAGAAAGTATTGGGCGTGTCACCGTATACATATTCAGGCAATGAATAGCGCTCGTTCCAAAAATGTTTCATGTGTTAAAAGTTTCCTCAACTATTGTAAACATCCAGAATACAAAAATGTTTTGAAAGGAATGCATTGTTGTCTGTTTAACTTTTATCAAATGTTTCCAAAAAAAAAGAGGCTGTCTAAAAAGTCGGACAGCCTCTTTTTTTTATTAAAATATTGTATCAAAATATGTTGTTAATAGACTAAATATTAGTATATTAGCGACATAAATTTGATGCCATGTCAAAAGTAGTCTTTAAAGAGTTAACCAGTAGTCAGGTGGTTTTGTTTCCACAGAACCTGTCCGACAGGATACCTGAAAATCATCCTGTACGATTGGTAGATTATGTTGTAGACAAACTGAATATCGATCCTATCATTAATGCCTATAAAGGTGGAGGAGCAAGTAGTTTTCATCCAAGGATGATGATAAAGGTTTTGTTTTACAGTTATTTAAGTAATATTTATTCTTGCAGAAAGATAGAAAAGGCTTTGCAGGAGAATATTTATTTTATGTGGATTTCCGGCAATTGTGTTCCTGATTTCAGAACCATCAATTATTTTCGTGGGCGCAGATTGAAGGGAGAATTGCAAAGCTTGTTTGCCGAGGTAGTGCGCCTTTTACAAGAGCTGGGCTATGTAAGCTTAGATGTACAGTACATAGATGGTACAAAAATAGAGTCATCAGCCAATAAATACACCTTTGTTTGGCGTGGATCGGTAGAGAAAAACAAAGCAAAACTGGAACAAAAAATTGCATCAATTTTGAAGGAGATCGATCAACAAACTAAACAAGACCAACAAGAAACCAACAAGGAGCAGATACATCAACCCATTGATTCATCATCGCTTAAATCTAAACTTGCCGAGCTAAACGCAAAGTTGAAAGAGTCAGATGAGACTGCTGCCAAACAGCTTGCTAAGCTACAGCAGGAGCATTTACCAAGGCTGGAAAAGTATGAAGATCAATTGGAAACAATGGGTAAACGTAACAGTCATAGCAAGACTGAACCTGATGCCACTTTTATGCGCATGAAAGAGGATCATATGATGAACGGACAACTCAAGCCTGCCTACAATACACAAATTTCCACAGAAAATCAGTTCATAACACACTTTACCATCCATCAGACTCCTGGAGACACCACCACCATGATTGAGCATCTGAAATCATTCGCCCAACAATACCTCAAACAAAGTAAGAAGGTGGTTGCTGATTCAGGCTATGGAAGCGAAGAGAACTATGAGTACTTGGAAAGTGCAGAAGTAGAGGCATTTGTAAAATACAATTATTTCCATAAAGAGCAAAAGCGTTCATTTAAGAACAACATTTTTCTAGTACAGAATCTTTTCTACAATCCCATTGAGGACTATTATGTTTGTCCGATGGGACAACATATGAAAAATATTGGGCAAGGTAAAAGAATATCAGAAAATGGATATAGATCAAATGTAAGTTACTATCAGGCAGATAATTGCAATGGATGCCCTTTGCGCGGGCAGTGTCACAAATCTTCTGGCAATAGACGTATTGAAGTAAACCACAGACTTAATGAATTGAAAATCAGAGCCAAAGAACGATTAATGAGTGAACAGGGGCTAATGCATCGCAGTAAACGACCAATTGAGCCTGAGGCTGTTTTTGGACAGTTAAAATTCAATAATAAGTTCAATCGCTTTACGCTCAAGGGATTAACAAAAGTAAATATTGAATTTGGATTGATGGCTATTGCACATAACCTCAGGAAAATAGCAGTAAAAACCTGCCTTTTGGCAAAATTGGGCTTTAACAGCATTATTAAGGGTTTTAATAACTATCTTCCTGGATATTCATCCATCGATATCCATCGCAATTATCTAAACTATGTTAGCAAAAAATGTTATTTAACAAAAATGGCTCTTTTTACATAAAAAAAGAGACTGCCTTTTTTAGACAGCCTCTTCATTAGTAGCGGGGACCGGATTCGAACCGATGTCCGCCTCGTGCGGATAAGAGCCCGGATCTGAATTAGTGCCTGTTCAAAATTTCTTGCTTGACATACTCTCGTCCTTTACCTGATTTGAGAAATTTTTCGCGCTTCATAGCATCAGCTTTAGTTTCAAACGCTTCAATATGAATCTGTTTCCAAGGCCTGTAACGTATAGTCCAGCCCTTTTTTGAAAGCTCATTATGACTTAGCAAGCGTTGCTCGGGATCTTGACTATAACCGGTATAAGTTTTACCGTAACGCTCAGAATATAAGATATAAACGTAAAACATTGTTTTTGATCATAAAAAAAGCTGACTCTGTTACAAGTCAGCTATTTCATTTGTAGCGGGGACCGGATTCGAACCGATGACCTTTGGGTTATGAGCCCAACGAGCTGCCTCTGCTCCACCCCGCAGTATTTATTCCCACTTAATTTGGGAGTGCAAAGATAAATTTTGTTTCTTTGCAAAACAAGAAATATTTTCAAAAAAATTATTCATGACGCATAAAGCGGGCTATGTCAACATCATAGGAAATCCAAATGTTGGTAAATCTTCATTGATGAACGTACTTGTGGGCGAAAAGCTGTCGATAATCACATCGAAAGTTCAAACTACAAGACATCGCATCCTTGGAATTGTGAACGGAGACGACCACCAGATTATCTTTTCAGACACACCGGGTATCATCCACAATCCAGCCTATAAAATGCACGAAGTGATGAATAGCTTCGTGCAAACAGCAATGATTGATGCTGACCTTATAATGTTCGTTGTAGATGTTACTGAAAAAACTTCCTACACCGAAACCATTGAAAAAATCAAGGAAACAAACGTGCCTGTTTTCATCATTATTAATAAAGTCGACCTTTCCACACAAGATGAGGTAGTCAACCTGATAAAGCAATGGCAGGAATGGCTGCCTTCGGCAAGTGTCTTTCCGGTTTCGGCTTTGCACCAGTTCAATACGGCCGGACTTTTTGAACGTATTCTGGATGTATTACCTGAGTCGCCGGCATATTTCCCAAAAGATGAGCTCACGGATAAGTCGATGCGGTTTTTCATGTCTGAAATAATACGCGAAAAAATACTCTTAAACTACAAGCAGGAGATACCTTATTCCGTTGAAGTTGCCATCGATACTTACGAAGAAAGCGAGCGTCTGGTAAAAATTCAGGCCTTGATTTTCGTTGCACGTGATTCCCAAAAAGCCATCATTATTGGCAAGCAAGGCAGTGCAATTAAAAAAGTAGGAACCATGGCAAGGTTGGATATGGAAGAGTTTATTGGAAAGAAAGTATTTCTTGAATTAAATGTAAAAGTTACAAAAGATTGGCGTGACAATGATAAGCTGTTGAAGCGCTTCGGTTACGAAT
Source organism: Bacteroidales bacterium (assembly GCA_030683155.1). Taxonomy (GTDB): domain Bacteria; phylum Bacteroidota; class Bacteroidia; order Bacteroidales; family F082; genus JALNZU01. The sequence continues at coordinate 31,072 of JAUXMV010000099.1, read as the reverse complement.
CGTAAAGAACAGTAAGAAAGGAAGAAAAAGATGGGAAATATCGTAGCAATCGTTGGAAGGCCTAATGTAGGAAAATCAACATTTTTCAATAGACTGGTGCAGTCAAGACAAGCCATTGTAGAAGAAACTTCGGGTGTGACACGCGACAGGCATTATGGCAAAAGCGACTGGAACGGCAAATCGTTTTCAGTAATTGATACCGGAGGTTATGTTGTAGGTTCGGATGATGAATTTGAAGTAGAAATAAGAAAACAGGTGCAACTTGCCATTGAGGAAGCCGATCTGATTCTTTTTGTTGTCGATGCTTTTGAAGGATTGCATGTGCTTGATAAAGAGGTAGCGCTCTTGCTCAGACAGTCAAAACAACCTGCTCTTGTCGTAGCAAATAAGGTTGATAACTCAGCAAGAATAGCCGATGCACAAGAGTTTTATGAGCTTGGTCTGGGCGAGGTTTTTTGTATTTCAGCAATTAATGGTAGTGGTACTGGCGACCTGCTCGATGAGGTGGTTAAGATGCTTCCTGACGATGTTGTGGAAGAAGAAACCGATATCCCGAAATTTACTGTTGTTGGCCGCCCGAATGTTGGGAAATCATCATTGGTGAACGCTTTTCTGGGTGTAGAACGCAATATTGTAACCCCCATTGCCGGAACAACACGTGATGCAGTTCACGCCCGGTTCAACGCTTTTGGCATGGATTTTATCCTTGTGGATACTGCCGGAATTCGTAAAAAAGCCAAAGTTTCTGAAAACATTGAGTTTTATTCTGTCATGCGCTCCATCAGAGCCATTGAAGAAAGTGATGTTGTTTTGCTGCTTATTGATGCCTCAGCAGGTCTGGAAGCCCAAGATATTAACATCTTACGTCTTGCCTACAAAAACAGGAAAGGTCTTGTTCTCGTTGTGAATAAGTGGGATTTGATCGAAAAAGATTCCAACACCCATGTGAAATTTGAAGCACGTATTCGCGAGAAAATAGCTCCATTTACGGATGTGCCGATCGTTTTTACCTCGGTGATTGAAAAACAGCGCATCTACAAAGCACTTGAGCTTGCCAATGCGGTGTATGAAAACAGAAAACGTCAGATTCCAACTTCAAAACTCAATGAAGTGCTGCTACCCATCATTGAAGCCATGCCGCCGCCAACAGCCTCAAGAGGTAAATACATCAAAATAAAATACATTACGCAGGTGAAGATTGCGACGCCGCACTTTGTGTTTTTCTGCAACTTCCCGGATGACGTGAAGGAAAGTTACAAGCGTTTTCTTGAAAATAAAATTCGTGAAAACTTTAATTTTTCAGGCGTTCCATTACAAATACACTTTCGCCAGAAATGAGTGAAACCATTAGAATTGATAAATGGCTTTGGGTTGTCAGGCTTTTCAAAACGCGCACGCTGGCAGGGGAGGCCTGCAGGGGTGGTAAAATAAAAATGGGCACACAGGCTGTAAAAGCCTCAAAAGAAATCAAGGAAGGCGACATCATTGAGGTGCATACAGGGCAAGTGAACAAGACCGTTCAGGTTAAAAGTATTTCAAACAAACGTGTTTCTGCAAAATTGGTTGAAAACCTGATGATCGATCTCACACCTCCTGAAGAATACGAACGCTTGCAGCTTATGAAAGAATTCAATGCCGAGAAGCGAAAGCGGGGTGTTGGTCGTCCTACTAAAAAGGAAAGACGCGATATCGATCAGTTGAAACAACATTTGAAATAGAGAAGTTTTTAATCGTTTACATCATTTTTTTATGAACAAACTTATACTTTTTATAGCATTCCTGCTGGCTTTTGGTTTTTCTTCCTGCCAGAATTCTTTTCAAAAACTCAGTCAGCCTGCCAATGGTTTTACTATCGCTTTCTACAACGTTGAAAACCTTTTTGATACAATCAATGACCCCACCATAAACGATGAAGAGTATCTGCCGGATTCAAAAGTAGCATGGAATACCGAACGCTATATGAACAAGCTCGATAATCTTGGAAAGGTGATTGCCGCAATGGATACACTCGATTTTCCGCACGTTCTTGGCTTGTCAGAGGTAGAAAATGAAGCTGTTTTAAAAGACCTGATTCAAAACAGTCATGTCAAAAAAGCGAATTATAAAATCGTTCATATCGAAGGTAACGACCCGCGTGGCATTGAAGTTGCCATGATTTACAGACCTGAATACTTTAATCTGTTGCATAGACAGGCTATGAATTTTTCGCTCAATACCGGCCGTGAACAAAGACATATCCTCTATGTTAAAGGCACCATTGCATCGGGCGATACCTTGCATGTGTTTGTAAATCACTGGACATCACGTTTTGGCGGGAAAGAGGAAACCATCCCGGCACGTACAGGTACAGCGGCCTTTTTGCGCACTGTGGTTGATTCATTGTTTGCAGTAAACCCAAATTCTAAAATCATTATCGGTGGTGATTTCAATGATAATCCGGATGATCCCAGCATGTTCAGCTTTTTGAAGGCCTATGCTCCCAATGATGAGATAAGACCTTTAAGTCTGTACAATTTGGCAATGGAACCATATCTTTTAGGTGAAGGAACCCTCTACTATCAAGGATGGGATTTTTTCGATCAGGTTGTTGTTTCATCCGCTTTACTTGCTCCATTTGATGGAAATCTTAAATCGGGTCCGATAGAAGTTATCAAGAAAGACTGGATGCTTTTTCAACCCAGAGAAGGAGAGGCGAGACCAAACCGCACAGCTTCCGGAGGCAGATATTACGGAGGTTTCAGCGATCACCTGCCAGTAATGATCCGACTGAAATAAATTACGTTTTATAAGACTAATTCAACATTTCAGGCTTTGGAAGCTTCACTGAAGTAACATTCCAGTATTCCCACCTGTACGCAAGTTTTATTACACATTCTCCTTTGAAAAGATGATGGTATCTGGTGTTTTCCACCTTTCCGGAAACTTCAATGTCTGCCACAACAATCGCAGTTTCATTGTCGAACATTACTGATTTGAAATCCAACGTCAGATCTGAAAAATCGTCATAGGATGCTCTCAATGATTTCAGCATTTCTTCTTCTTCAATATCTTTAACATTTTCATTGAAATAGAATTCGTTTCCGACACCAAACAGACTTGTCAAAAAACTCTTTGAGTTTCTTTTAATGTCGTATTCGTGATTGGGGTGAAATTCTTCATAAATGAAATTCAGTATCATGCCAGGTAAACGAATATCATCAATCTCATGCAGAAAGAGTTCTTTTACTATAAAGCGGTAGATTTCTGCTGGTTCCACAGGGCAAAGCGTGTTCAGGTTGACGCCATTTTTTTCAAAGATATCATAGAGTCTTAGTAATTCATATTCGGTTTCTTCAGAATTAAGGTCGGCAGGATCTGTAAAATCAGGCTTTCCCAGAAAATCAAAAAGAGAAATACTTTTTGCATTTTCATAAGCCGCTTCAAAGGATTCAACATAGTCCAAAAACCGCTTTTCCAGCACTGGATCTATATTCTCTGCATCTTCGGCACTTCCAAAACGGGCACCTTTTTCAAGTGACATTCTGGCTTTACGCAATTCATTCTGCATGCGTAAATTTTCTGATTCCTCAGGATTCTGTAGTGAGTCGTTTTCCAAAATTGATTGTTTTTATAGGTTGATAATCCTGTCCAAACTTAGTTTATATTTCTTTTCTAAAAGATTCCTTTTAAAGAAAATTCCGTTAAAGATACTTTTCCCGACCTGATTCGATTTTTAAATAAATGCATTGAATTAACCCTGAATTATCTCAGTTAAAATGAAGTCAAGTTCAACATTATTCTGTATTACCTTCACCTGATTGCAATGGCTCAGATGCGCAAAAGAATAGGGAAGTTTGATATTAAAGGTTTTATCATCTTTGATTTTAAAAACTCCTTCGCACTCTTTTTGACCATCCTTATTGTATCTTTTTATCTGAAATTGATTTTCTAATGTGCTGATATGAAACCATGAACCGGCACCTTCGCCGCTTAGCCACTGTGCATTTTCGGATATTTCCGGATGCCTTTCCGGCTGAGGAAGGGTGCTGTGCAGCATCTTTTGTGTGAGTGCTTTTTCCGGATAAAATGGGGTATAATGGCGCGTTTTTTCAATTATATACGTTTTCCCAAGTGCCTTTACATTGCTTATTGGCGTGGGTGTAAGCGGAACAAAATATTTAAGGCGGAAAGCAATTCTAAAACCAGGTCTGCCAGCTGAAATCACATCATTTACAAATCGTGAACAATTATTGCCTTTGTATTTAAATGGCCCATAGTTTATCGGACTCATTTCCTGTAGTTTAGTTGCTTTGGAGTATGCTTTGTCAAAATTTATTCTGCAGCATGAAGCATGTAAACGACCATCGCCATGGTACTCTTCATTATCTTGTAATTCGGAGAGCAGGGCTGATAAATTTTCGATTTCGGCACCATTCTCTGAAATGACGGGCTTTACTTTTGTTGCCAATCCATGGTCTGTGAATGCACTTCGGACTCGACCTTTGCCAAAAGGCGCATGGTATCTGCCAAAATCAAAATAGTGAGATTTTCCGGTTTCAGCATCTATTAAAAGGAGGGCCGCATGTCCCGCTTTATAATAATGATTAACATTGATGCCTGTTTTATTCATCAAGCTGTCATACCAGCTTCCGGGCTGCTTGCAAAAGGTTTCAGGCCATGCAAGTGCAATGGCAAATCCTGTGAATCGACTATCAGATGACATGAGACTTTTTTAGTGATTCTTCAATTTGAAGGGCTTCGGTCAGGAAGTTTTCGAAAAATCTGTTGATGTCTGTTTTCGAAAGTTCGCCGTTGGCAGTGATCAGCCGTATCGTTAGTTTATCCCCGATATAACCATAATTGACGATCGATTTCCCGCTTTTTCTTAAATGCTCGCGCACCGCAAGGTTGAAAGCGTTTAAATCAGTTGTATAAGCGGGAATGTACCTGAAACAGATTGCAAAAGATTGCCTTGTTGAAAGCAGTTCCAGTTTTGGGTGTTGATTTACCTTTTCTTCAGCAAGGATAGCCATTTCAAAGAGATTGTCAATTCGGTTTTCGTAGCCCTGAATGCCAAAATATTTCCATGCAAACCACAGTTTCACGGCATCAACCCGACGACCACACTGAATAGATTTTTTTCCAAGGTCTTCAATATTATCAATATCATGAAAGATGTAATCGGTATTAATATCTGTTAGATTAAACTGTAAGCTGTCTTTTTTCTTCATCAGCAGCACTGAACAAATAAGCGGAATATTCATCAGTTTATGTGGATTCCATGCAAAGGAATCAGTTCTTTCGATGCCGTTCATCAGACTGCGGTGTTGATTGCTGAGTATAACTGAGCCGCCGAAAGAGCCGTCAGCATGAAGCCAAAGATTGTGTTTTTCGCAGATATCTGCCATTTCATCAATTGGATCGTAAGCACCCAGCAAAGTTGTAGCACAGGTTGCAACTACAAAAAATGGTGTTTCTCCATTTGCGAATGAAGCTTTGATGGCTTTTTCGAGTTCAGCAGGAATGATACAGCCGTTTTCGTCTGCCTTAACTTTTACTACATTTTTAGCACCTATACCAATCACATTGGCTGCGGTTTCTAATGAATAATGCGCATGTTCATTGATGAAAGCCTTCAGCTTTAAATTGTTATCATAGCCTGAAAAGCGCCCCTGAGGATAAATTTTGTTTCGGGCCGAAAACATGGCAACAAGATTGGCATTGCTTCCTCCACTCACAAAAATGCCGTCGCCATTGGAATAGCCTGCATAACTGTTCATCAGACGGATCATTTCAGTCTCAATCATTGAAGCTACCGGCGCTACTTCATAAGTGTACATTGAAGTGTTTGCAAGCACTGTGAGCACTTCGCCTATAAATGCAGGAAAATTGAAACCTGAATACAATTGATTCAAAAACTGCTTGTTTCCGGTTCTTACAGAATGCTCAAGATAGTTGTCCATTAACTCCAAAAATTCGTGCTCTGAAACACCTTTTTGGGCAATAGAAAAATCAATCAGTTTACTTAAATCTGAAGGCTGATTGAATTTGACAACAGGGATGTTATTGTCTTCATTTGACGCAAGATAGTCTTTGATTTTTGTGAAGGTTTCTGATAAAACGTTCAGATCGTTCATAGGAATATATTTGTTTTATTTATTGAAGCTTTGCTTCCAAAGTTTTAAGTGCTTCAAAGGCTTTATTGCGCTCATAATACGTACTTACAAGATTGTAATAGTCGCTTAGCAGTTCCTTATCTGCAGCAAAAAATGGCATTTCTGAAAGAACGGTTTCTTTGTCAGGATTGAGAAATGCTGCACCTAAAGTTGTAATAATTTTATTGAATTCGGGCAAGTAAATGCTTGAGTTTTCTGATACATTTTGTCTGTTGATGTTTGCGCCATAAATATGAAGCGTTGCAACATTTTTGTTTCCTGTATTTCCCATCAGATGAATCAGTTCTCCGTTGACAGTTGCAATTCTGCCCTCGAGAATGGGTGTTTTATCAATTATTTTAAGGTCATTATTGTCAAAACTGTAAAGGCGGTGGGTCAGTTCGCCAAAAGCACAGACACAGCCCCATTCGGTGTAGCCGTGGTTGTGAATAGCAGTAATATCTCCGGGAGCCCACGACATCAGCAACATCTTAAATTTTTCATTTTCAAAGATAAGTTTGCGACCATAGCTTTTCGAAGAGCAGTGATCAAACAACTCAAATTCAGAAAAAACTTCTGCTTGAAATTTGTGTGATTCAACAATACTTCTGATTATTGTGTTGTCTATGTTTTCGATATCGTTGATACTATCGATCAGAGATGTCAAAGGCTTTGGCAGATTGGCTTTCATAGGCAGCTATGGTTAGTTTTATGGGTGAATTACTTCTGCAATGTGTGATTCAGCATTCGATGACCGGGCATGAAGTTCGATGCGTGAAATGGTCGGAAACCAGAAACTTCCCCCATCTATCTGAATAAATATCCGGTCTAGTTCTATCTCACGATTCTGTGCAAAAGTAAAAATACTGAATTCACCGCTGGAGTTTCGCTTCAGATAAAAAGTTTTTTGCTTGTAAGAAACAAAGTGAAAAGCTGCATTTTCTGCATCTTTATAAATGAATTCAATTCCATAGGCATAAGTGTTTTGAATCCATGTAAGGGGTTCTTTTTTCTCAGTGCCGGTTCTTTTTATCCAATGAATATTGATCGGATGCTCTTTGTCGAGTTTGCCATTTTTATCAACATTCAAGCTGTAATAAATTTCGTTTGCATCTTTGCTTCTCCCGATTTTAAACAGAATACTTTCTGTCGGAACAGGCTCAATGGCAACAACAATATTTGTTACAAGAATTGTAAAAAGTAAAAACAGTATTTTTCTCATAAAGTTGATAAGTAATTACTCAAATTCAACAGGAGCAATGTGCTTATTTGAAATTATATTGACGTAAATGACTAAAAAATAATGCGTTATAGAAAAATGAGGTAAAACCAGCATGCAATTATACTGATTTTACCTCAACCTGAAATGAGTCTATTTATTGAAAGATATACTGTTGGCGAGCTTAAGGAAATCTTCAGCGCTGCGATAACCGGAAGTTTTTGTGGCCAGACTTCCATCCGAATTTAGAAATACAAACGATGGGTATCCTGTTACACCATATTTCTTCTTCAACTCGATTCCCTCACCCTTTTCAGCATCAACACTCACATTGATGAAGTTATTGTTGTAATGAGCACCAACATTGGTGTCCGTATAAGTTTTTGCTTTCATACGTTTGCAATATCCACACCAGGCAGTAGAAATATCCAGAAATATTGGTTTGTTTTCTGCTTTTGCCAATGCAAGTGCTTCTTCCCAGCTTACGCTAAAGAATTCTACTCCTTTGGGCTCATCATTGGATGGATTTTTTTCTGGCGAATTTGCAAAACCGACTATTGAAATAGTCAACATCAACAGCGAAATAAGGATCTTTTTCATCGTTATTGTTTATTTATTGTGGTTGATATTCTGATTTCAGGCTTACTTCAACAGTCTTGGCAATGTTGGATGATGGCTTGCCTTTCACGAATGTAATTCCGTAATCAGCCAAGGTAATGTTGAACTTGCTGTCAACTTCAAGGATGCCTCCTTTTACTGTAATCTGTCCTTTTTCCTTAACTGATTTTGTAACACCTTTTAATGTGAATTCTCCTTCAACGTTAACCTCATAAGTACCGTCCATGCTGAAATCGATATCACCGAGATTGGTGATTTTTCCTTTCAAGGAAGCCCTTGGAAACTGTTTGGTATCCAAAAAATCAGCATTGTTAAAATGCTTTTGCATCAGCGCTTTTGGAAATTCGAATCCTTGCATGGGGACGGCAAAAATCACATCGCCGGTTTTAGGATCAATCGTACTCGTTGCTGTGTAGTTGTTGGCTTCAATATCTTCCACCGGCGTTGTCGAAAAGAATTTGATGTGCGTTTTTGAACTTACATATTTTTCTACCGGAGGAGTGAAGGCGGAAAAAGTGAACACAATGGCCACTAAGGCTAAAAGAAAACTTACTTTTTTCATGTTTAATAGTTGTTAGAAATTATTATTTATTGATTTAATACGATATCACATTGTTCAAGAATCACATGTTCATAGAGGTCAAAATCTTCAATATAGTTTGCTCCTGAACGTATAACGCCTTTAATGACTGTGGTTTGACCGATTTTCAATTTTGTTGCATTTTCTGAAGCTTCGATCAAAAAAGTACAACTAACGCCCGCTCTCATCCCTTCTTCTTTCAAAAGCACAACTTTGCGACCATTGAAGTCTTCACTTATCTGATAAACGCTTCCGCTGATCTCGAGCACTTTCGAGTTTCCGTCATCTGAAAGGTATTTTGCGTTAGCCGTTTCTGCCTCAGTGAGATATTCATTGACGATCTCAGCAACACTCACTGCATAATCTGTCTTCACTTTTCTGATATCCCGGTGTGGCATATTGAATAAATAATATCCAATTCCTCCACCGATAAGCAGACCGGCTAATAAAAGTGTAATCCCGGTTTTTACTATTTTTTTAGTTTTTGACTGCATAATACAAAGCTTGATAAAAGATTAGTTTTTGATTTTTACAAATAGTCGCCGGAAAAAGTAATTCCTGACAAAAAGCAAGAATTATTTTATAAATATTCCCGATTCACATAAGAAAGAAGGAGTTGAAACCTGATATGATGCTCAGAATAAAAGACTTGAACCGATGTAAAGGCCACCAATGCCATCCTGTGGGTTTGTTGAAAAACCATAATTCACTGTGATGACGTTATTTTGGTTGAAAACAATGTAAAATCCAGGACCTAAAGTGTGGTGAAGCTGCTGTTTGTTGTTGTTAAAATACTTTGGTCTTAAATCCTCAGGAACACGTGATAAATCGGTTTTATAGGCTTGTGTGACCTGTGCGATATCATAAAAAACGGAGAAGCTTGTATAGAATGACTGCTTGAAAAGAGTGAATTCCAATAGTTTAAATTTTGTTTCAAAATTGCCCAATAGAAAACCATCGGCGACAATTCTGTTTCGAAAAGCTCCTCTGAGATTGAATGCGCCACCCACACCATCCTGACTTAAGCGGCTGTCATAAAAAACCGGTAATTCATAAAATGGAATCCTTCCTGAAATCTTGTGCTGACTGCTTAGTCTTAAAGAAAAAATTATGTTATCGCGCAGAATTCCTTTGTGATGTCGATAAGTGAAAACAAATCGGCTAAAAGATTGATCGTTTAGAAAGCCCGGCGCAATAAGCATTGCAGCCTCAATCCAGATGCCGTCTTTGCAATAATTTAGCTCCTTTCGTGTGTCGTAAACAAGGCCCAAAGTCAACATATGGATGCTTCCGCCTTTTTTCTCATCTTCTGAAATTATGCCCCATTCGTTGTATTGATCGAATAAGGTGGCCGGCGATTCTGACGTCGGGCCGTTAGCAGTTTCATTTTCTAAAGGAGAATCTACAGGATCTGTTTTGTAATTTTTAAAGGTATATCCTGTGAGTAGTCTTAGTTTTCTTTCGATGATATTATGATGTAAATCCAGGCGCAAACGAAGGAGGCTTCTTTTGTGAGAATAATAATATTTATTGATGAAGTCCGGATCTTTTGGCTGTCTGAAACCAGCATTATAAAATGAATTCATTCCATTGAAGCCAAAGAAATCAAGGTTTTTATCATGCAGAAAACTTGCTTCTGCGATCACTTTGGCTTTACTGAAAATGGATTCACTTTCGAGCACTGACTGCACTGTGAGCGATCCTTTAGTCGTATTTGTAAATCTGAAATAAAGATATTGCTCATAAGCAGGCATATTCAATCTGTCGCCGTAGTCAAAGAAATTCAACACTGCACCGTATTTCAGACCCAAATCAGCATCAAAAGCGAAAACAGGAATTGCACCAAAGGCATATTTGCTCTTTTCAACTTCGGGGATTTTATTTTCAAGCGTGTCATTTTGCCCGGATAAAAAAGTGGATTTGGCAGCAAGAGTCAGCAAAAGAAGGAATATAAATGGCCGGCGCGTAATGCTGAATTTCTCTGTTATCTGATTCATTTAAAATTGGTTAAGCTGTTATATATGCCTTTTGAAACAAACAAAATTTTGATTCAATGCAACAAATCAATGTGTTCTGTTTTGAAAATTAATTTTGAGACTTTTTATTTCTTTGTTGTTTTTTCAGTTTTCAGTGCTGTTTCAAAAACTTTTATCAAATCTTTCCTTTCAATGAGCCCGTTTTGGGAGAATAAAATCTTTCCCTTTTTCATAAGCACAAGATAAGGAACGCCTGTAATTTTTAGTTCTTTGGCTAGGCTTTTACTCGCGTCAACATTGACTTTGACGATCTTGATTTTTTCGTGATATTCAACCTCCAGGCTATCAATCATCGGCATCATTTTTCTGCATGGAGCACACCAGGGTGCGTAAAAATCTATAAATACCATGGCGTCCTGCTGTATTAAATGAAGATATTCTGTCATCTCCAACTTATTGTCAGTATCCGGATTGGCATCTGGCGCAATCTTCACCGGCAGGTTGTAAAGGTTCCATTCCAGAATGCCTTTTTCCATATTGTAAACTTCGGCATATCCATTGTCGATAAGTATTTTTGCTGCACGCTCGCTCCTATAACCTGTATTGCAGTATAAATAAATTGGTTCATTTTTTGGCAGCATCAACAATTTTTGTCTGAAATCCAATGCATAATAATTCAGTTGGCCTGCCTCTGAAATGTGACCGTTTTTAAATTCGCGCAATGTCCGCACATCGAGCAGTATTCCGGGCTTGCTGCGAAGAATATTTTTAAATCCAATGGCATTAACTTGCTTTATGTCAGTTTTTTGCATAAATGACGACAACATGATAATTAGGATCAGGAATACAAGAAATTTAGAATGAATCAATTTCATGATAAACTTTGTTTTAGTTTTTTAGTCATCTTAAATAGAGAAACCTGACAGGAAATCATTATTTTTTTAGGTGCTGTATCGTTTTCTGATTCAAACCAATGCAAAGAAAACAGAAAAATTAAAGCAATTCTTTTTAAGCTGTCAGTTTTCTTCTTTCTCAGCGACAAAGAGTTTCGTATGCATGGATTTTTGATTCGATTGAAAGGAAAGCACTATTTTTGGCCACTGTCATACTTGTTTTAACGATGAAAATGAAAATGATCTTCCTGAACATATTTTTTGCCTTTGTATTTCAATGGCATCAAAATACTATATACGCACAGCAGGATTTTCTGAATGATTTTACAATCACAAATCACAATGGTGTCGTTCTAATGAAGTGGGTCATTGCTTCCGGAATTACCTGTGATGGGGTGCGTGTTTTTCGATCATCTGATGATGTTTTTTATGAACAGATCGGGAGAATTGAAGGGATTTGTGGAAGCCCGAATTCAGCCGTTTCATACGAATTCAATGACAGTCTCCCACTAAAGAATCAGTTGAATTATTACAAACTTGAATTGGGAAATCTGGGCTTTTCTCCCGTCCGTGCCTTGCTGATTATCGATTTTTCCGGACAAAATTATCAGATTATCCCTCATCCTGCAAAAGACTATGGTTATATACATTTTCAAAATCTATTAAGTCAGATGCATCTGCTTCAATTGTTTGATCAAAATGGCAGAATATATTTGGAAATGCAATCCGGCGAATCATCTTTTTATATTCAAACCAGCAGTCTGAAACCACAGATATATATTTTTAGGATTACTAACAGACAGAATGCCAGCATAGTGACAGGAAAAATTGCTGTTCAACGTTAAGTCTTGAAAAGGGAGGAGAGAAGCACATTAAAAAGAGCTAAATCAAATAAAGTCTGTATTTTTACTCCTTATGGATTCAGTAATAAACATGGAAAACCCAAATGCAACATTGAACCTATGGGTTCGACAATACGCACCGGCAATGCGTGCATGGGCAATACGCCGGATAAATGACAAGGAAATTGCAGAAGATTTGGTTCAGGATACTTTTGTAGCAGCATTGCAATCATTTCATTCTTTTGAAGGAAAAAGCAATCCAAAAACATGGCTCTTTTCAATTCTTAAGCACAAGATTCTCGACTATTTCCGAAAAAAATACAAACAGAATTATGTGTTGACAAACGATTCCGGAAAAGGTTTTTTTGAAGGTTTTTTTGACCGGAATTCCAGCTGGAAGGAACATAACAGACCCCAAAATTGGGAGGTGCATGAAGCAGAATTACTGGATGATGAAAATTTCAGAGCTGTTCTGAAACTTTGTATGAAATTGCTCCCTGAATTGTGGTTAAGTGCGGTAAGCTTGAAATATCTTGAAGAAAAAAAAGGCCCTGAAATATGCGAAGACCTTGGAATAAGTCAGGCTAATTTTTGGCAGATTTTGCATCGCGCAAAACTACAACTTCGGGAATGTATTAACAATGAATGGTTTGTAAAATGAAAAAAATAATGAATACTTTGCTGCTTTCTTGTTTGAAAGCCACTGAATTGATTGAAAAAGACAGCTTTTTTCCTTTGTCGGCATTTGAAAAGACGCAGTTGTTTTTACATACAAAAGTTTGTGATGCCTGCCGCACTTATCAGAAACAAAGCAAAATGATCGATGATGCCATTATTAAATCTTTGAATGAAGAGGTTGAAGCTGAAACGATTACTAACATTGGAGATGATGATGCATTGATAGAAATGATTCAGAAGAAAATTAATTCATAATGCCAACAATTAGAATCAAAAAAAAACAGAGGCAAATTTTGCCCCTGTTGTCTTAACCAAAACAAAAAAGAGATTCAGAAAGAAATTATTTCATAACCTTCTATGACTAAATTACGCAGGCTAGGATGTTGTTTAAATTCACTAAGCAGTTCAATGCCTGCTTTTTCCACCTGAGACTTAACGCCAAAAGAGTTTGCGCAAAAGGCGCAAACACCGGAAATATAAGGTTTTACCATTTTATATAACGGATGCATTTTATGTTTCTCGTCTTCCAAAACGCCTATCCACTTTGTTCCGGCACCTTCGAAAATGATTTTAAGATCATCCTTGTTTTCTATGGATTCAAGTGCGAGCATAAATGCATTGGAGACTTTACCGAGTGCTTCCATCGTTTCGGTATCTGAGAAAATTACAATTGCGATTTTTGTCATGATTTTTATGATTTAATGTTGTACGTGCATAGTCGTCAAATAATGATTTCCTGACAAATAAATATCATTGAAATTAATCTCAGCCGCAGATGCTGCATTAAAATAATGTGATGAAAAAATGGAGAGAGGAAAATTAAATGAAATGGAACAGCAGAAAAAGCAATTATTTCTCCCTGTTAATACTATAGTCGACAAGCATTTTAAGCGATTCAAGCGCAGGTGATTCAGGAAGTCCGGAGAGTGTTTCAAGTGCCTTTTGAATGTAATCGTTCATCATGTTTTCAGCATAATTGATGCCGCCCGAGGCACGTACTTTTTCGATTACAAGCCTTACTTTGTCCGGTTCACTGTTGTGGTTTTTTACCAGATTGATGATTTTACGTTTTTCTCCCCAGCTGCTGTTGTTGAGCAAATAAATCAGCGGAAGGGTCATTTTTCTTTCTTTGATGTCGATACCTGTTGGTTTTCCGATCACACGCGAGTCTTCGAAATCGAAGATGTCATCTTTTATCTGGAAGGCGATTCCAACATAAGTGCCAAAATCGCGCATGCGTTGAATCATTTCTTCATCGGCACCTGTGGAGGCAGCCCCAACAGCACAGCAGGATGCGATGAGGGATGCGGTTTTTTTGCGGATTATTTCAAAATAAATATCCTCCTGCACATCCAGCCGGCGTGCTTTTTCAATCTGAAGAAGTTCGCCTTCACTCATCTCTTTCACCGCTCCCGAAACGATTTTTAACAGCGCAAAATCGTCATTGTTTAATGCCAGAAGCATTCCTTGTGAAAGCAAATAATCGCCAACGAGAACAGCAATCTTATTTTTCCATAAGGCGTTAATGGAGAAAAAACCACGGCGTTCGTTGGAGTCGTCCACCACATCGTCGTGCACAAGTGTTGCAGTATGAAGAAGTTCGATTAATGTTGCAGCCCGATAGGTAGATTCGTTGACTGAGCCTGCCACCTGCGCCGAAAGCAGCACAAACATCGGCCGCATCTGTTTGCCCTTTGATTTGACAAGATATTGCGTAACCTTATCAAGCAACGGTATCCGTGAGCGCATGGCATCGCGAAAAACCTGCTCAAAATGTTTGAGCTCGTTTTTGATAGGTTTTTTTATCTGATCTATTTCTGCCATTCCCTTTTTAAAACGCTTTAACGCCCGCGACCTATGCTTTCTTGTTGTGATTCGCGTTGCAAAATTAATCTTTTTAGCCGCTTGGCTTCATTGTTTTTTGAGGACATGAGAAAAGGCACCGGATAAATCAGCTATTTTTGCCAAAAAAATGAAGAATGCCTGTTTTCCTTTTTGATGATTTAATTTTTGGCCCTGTCCGAAGCCGCCGCCTTGGTGTTTCACTTGGCGTCAATCTTTTACCAACACACAGCAAATTTTGCAGCTATAACTGTGTTTACTGCGAATGTGGCTGGACAAAAAACAGAAACAGTCTTAAAATTAAATTGCCCGAACCAAAGGAACTGAATGACCTGCTTGAGCAGAAATTAATCGAATTGCATGGTACTCTATTGGAGCCTGACAGCATCACTTTTGCCGGCAACGGCGAACCCACCCTGCATCCGCAGTTTGCTGAAATCATTAAAAACACCCTTCAGCTGCGCGACAGATTGGCGCCAAAAGCCAGGGTGAGTGTGTTGTCAAACGGCAGTATGCTGAAAAATCAGGTAGTTGTGGAAGCACTCAACATGGTGGATAACAACATTTTGAAACTTGATGGTGGAAATGAAGAAATTATCCGAAGCATCAACATGCCTCTTAAGGCATTCAGACTTTCAGAATATATCGAGCAACTCAAACGTTTCAGTGGAAACATTATCATACAAACGCTTTTTCTGAGAGGTTCCAACAATGGAAAAAGCTTTGATAATACAACAGAGGAAGAGGTTAATTCGTGGCTGGAAAAACTGAAGATTGTAAACCCGCGTTCTGTCATGATTTATGCCATTGAGCGCGATACTCCTCAGGCCGATATCGAAAAAATTAGTAGTGAAGAACTTGAATCCATCGCCGCAAAAGTTAGGATGGCAGGTATAGAAGCAGATGTTTTTGCTTAAATAGTGTTTTGACGATGAATGCATATCCGGTGAAAATTCTGATGGCTTTTGCCGAAACCTTCAATGAAGGCGATCAGTTTTTTGACTGGCTTATGAAAAATGGCTATCCTGAACTTGGCGCTTTAAGCAGTGCTATTCGTGGCAGCGATGATGCTTTTAACTGGCTCATGAAAAATGGTTTTTTTCATTTGGCCGCTCTCGACGGTGCCATCGATCGGCAGCCAAAAGCCCGCGAATGGCTCTTGCAACATCAGTTTGAACTGCTCGTATACCTTGCTGATGCTGTAAATGGAAGTCAGCCTGCCATACAATGGATTACAAACCAACAGCTTGATATCTTTCTGCACATTGCACTGCGAATCCGTGCTTTTCGCGATAGTGTGACCTTTGACTACCATAAAAAGAAGTTCTGAGATATAAAATCCTGGTTTTTTCAAAAGATCAGACTGTAAAAGTGAAAATCTGTCACTTTTCGATTCCAGTAGAGGCTATCCATTTTGCTTACCTAAAAGAAATAATTGAGAAGCTATTTCTTTGGTATCATGGTCGTTCATGCATTTGAAATGTCCTTTTGGGCACTCCTTAAAACCGATTTTGCTGCATGGTCTGCATTTCAAGGTTTTGTTTTCAATGATAACGAAACGTTCTGAATGGTTTGGCATATAAGGATACATTCCAAGCTCAGGCACGGTATTGCCCCAAACAGATACGATATTTTTACGAAATGCAGCAGCGATATGCATCAAACCGGTGTCGTTTGTCAGCACCGACAAGGCATTTTTTACGATGAGTGCTGATTGAAAAAGAGAAAGTTTTCCGCATTTGTTCAATGCTTTTTCACCCAGCGATTGTAGAATCTGTTCAGCGCGTTCAACATCCTCGGCACCACCAAGTAAAATGACAGGTTTATCTAGCTTTCCGGCCACTTCAATGACTTTCTCGGCAGGCAGAATCTTCGTTTTATGCTGTCCGCCCAACACTACAGCATGGTAGCCATTGCGGAAGTGAGTCGGCAGCAGTTCTGGATCAAATATTTCATGCTCCGGAATAAAGAAATCAAGACCTTCATTGTCGTTTTTAACACCCAAAGATTTTACGGCTTCAAAATACCGATCCACAATATGGATTTCAGGCATGATATCCCATTTGAATTGAACCAGCAAATATTTCCTGAAATTGAGTTTGGGAAAACTTGTCGATGGAATGCTGAGTGCCATTTTTACCCGAAGAGAACGCAGGTTTCTGTGAAGATCGACTACATGATCATATTTTTCCTGTTTGAGCAAGCCGATAATCTCAGAAAGATTTCTTTTTTCAGAGAAAGAATACACCTTATATATATGTGGGTTTGAATCAAACAGCTGCCTGTTGCTTTCTTTTGTCAACACATGAATCTCGATTTCCGGCAATTGTTGTTTTAGGCAACGGATCACAGGACTCGTTAGCACGATGTCGCCGATAGAACTGAAACGCATGACAAGGATTTTTTTCAAATTGATTCCCGATTTATGGCAAAGGTAATGCAAACAAATAAATCCTAAGCCTTGCCAAGGCTATATCTTATTTTGAATTGCAGAGGTTTGTTTTTCAACATAGAAGGTTCACAAAGAATACCTTTGTTCATCGATGTTTGCAACTAATTCGATAAGAAGCAGTAACAAACTCCGCCAAACGGGGAATCGAAGGACAGCAGTCTCCAAAATGTTCAATCCAACGCATAATGCTACATAAACGCAGCGCGTGAGCCCGCCCAAACGCGGTACCGTGGAGCCGGTGAATTTGAAAACACTTAGAAATCCGGCAAAAACGGCCCAGAGGCCGTTTGGACTCGTACGCAGTAGAGTCCACCTTTTTGCTAGGATTTCTTGTGTTTTCAAAGCAGCGCGTGAGCCATCGTTTGGGCAAATGGTTTTCGTCCTTTTGCCGAAACAAAAGGACAAATAGAAAAACTTTGATTTCAACAGACAGAAAACCAATAGATTGTAGCAATATTTTGCAAACTATGCCGAACGAGGGCTCTAAAAAATGTTTATCTCATCGCATAATGCTACATAAACGCAGCGCGTGAGCCCGCCCAAACGCGGTGCCGTGGAGCCGGTGAATTTGAAAACACTTAGAAATCCGGCAAAATCGGGGTTGATTTCTGATTAGGCATACATTATCTCTTTGTGCAACTCTGTGTCTTCTTTGCGCAACTTTGTGCCATAGCTATTGCACAAAGCGCCACAAAGGAGGCACAAAGGTCCACAAAGAAAAAGTGAATTCTTTTGAGCGAAAATGGGTTGATTCTTTTTTTGACTTCCTGAAGAGGATTGTCTTTATTGATTCTGAGACTAACTCTTTATGCAACTGTTTGATTCTTTGCGCAACTTTGAGCCATAGCTATTACACGGAGCGACACAAAGGCACAAAGTATCACAGAGAAGAAATGATTTTATGAGTGAAAATGGACCAAAAATTTTTTTTAATGCATTGAAGGTTCTGAAATCATCAACTCTTTGTGCTGCTCTGCGATTCTTTGTGTAACTTTGTGACATAGCTATTGCACAAATAACCACCACTTATATTATACACCAAGTTTCACAAATAAAAATGATTTTTTATGAGCGAAAATGAATTATCTAAACTGATTATTGGATGTGCCATTGAGGTACATAAACAATTAGGGCCAGGCTTATTGGAGTCTGCATATCAAGAATGTTTGTATTATGAAATTAAGCAAGCCGGTTTAAAGGTTCAAAAAGAAAAACCAATGCCAATTGTTTATAAAGAAGTTAAGCTTGATCACGGCTATAGGATTGATTTGTTAGTCGAAGAAAAGGTAGTTGTAGAAATTAAAACTGTTGAGGCATTTAGCGATGTTCATACCGCTCAGGTTCTTACTTATTTAAGATTAGGGAATTATAAACTGGGGTTGCTTCTAAATTTTCAGACCACTGCACTTAAAAATGGACTTAAAAGAGTCATAATTTGAAACTGGCCCATCATAATAAGACCACTCTCTACCTTTAAAAAGATCATTCAGAAATAACTGAAAAACCCCTAATTTTGCCCCATGCAATTCATAGATACACACTGTCACCTTTACCTGGAAAACTTTGACGCCGACCGTGATGCCATGGTTCAGCGGGCCGTTGAACGCGGCATAACAACAATGTTGTTGCCCAACATCGACATGCAAAGTATGAAGCCCTTGTCAGAGCTTTGCCACAAATATCCCAACAACTGCTTTCCGATGCTGGGGCTGCATCCAACATCCGTTGGCGCTGATTTTGAAATTCAGTTGCAAGCCATTGAGGCTGCACTGAAAAATCAAAAAGTCGTTGCAATTGGAGAGATCGGTATTGATCTTTATTGGGATAAGACTTTTCTCGAACATCAAATCAAAGCTTTACGTCTGCAGATGGAATGGGCGAAGGATTTGGGACTGCCCATTGTCATTCACACCCGGGAAGCCTTTCCAATGATTTTCGATTTGGTGGAAGAGGCACAGGATGGCCGCCTGAAAGGAGTTTTTCATTGCTTTTCAGGCAGTAGTGAAGATGCCCGGCGAATCATGGATCTTGGGTTCTACATGGGAATAGGAGGGGTGCTCACCTACAAAAAGTCAACCCTGCCCGAAGCCATCAAAGCGGTGCCGCTCACAAGTCTTTTGCTTGAAACCGATGCGCCATTTTTGCCGCCTGTTCCTTACCGTGGTAAAAGAAATGAAAGTGCCTACATTTTTGAAATTGCCTCTAAACTTGCAGAAGTAAAACTGCAAAGCATCATAACCATCGCTGAAATCACAACAAAAAATGCGATCAGCCTATTTAACCTTAGTGTACAATGACAGAAGAAAAAATATCACTGCTCGTAATTTATACGGGCGGAACCATCGGAATGACACAAGACCCTGCCACGGGTGCACTTGTCCCTTTCAATTTCGGAAACATCTACGAACAGATGCCAATCCTGAAGAGATTCGACTACCGCATTGATTTTTTTTCGTTTGAACCACTCGTGGATTCATCCAACATGAAACCGTCATTTTGGATCAGACTGGCTGAGATCATTGAAGATAAATATGAGAATTATGATGGTTTTGTTGTGCTTCATGGCTCAGATACAATGGCTTACACGGCTTCCGCTTTGAGTTTTATGCTCGAAAACCTGAACAAGCCGGTCATCCTTACCGGCTCGCAACTGCCTATGGGCGTGATTCGTACCGACGGACGTGAAAATTTTCTGACATCCATCGAAATTGCTGCTTCAAAAGACGACAATGTGGCCACAGTTCCTGAAGTTGCAATCTTTTTTAAAAATCAGCTCATGCGTGGCAACCGTACAACCAAATTCAACGCGGAGCTCTTCAATGCCTTTGTTTCCGGAAACTACCCGCTTTTGGCTGAGGTAGGTGTTCATATCCGTTTCAACAGAAATAACATTTTAAAGCCTAACTTTAAAAAGCTCAAGGTGCATACAAAACTCGATTTCAATGTAACCATTTTGAAACTCTTTCCGGGAATCTCAGAAAATGTTGTTAAAAGCACCCTGGCCATTCCGGGTCTAAAGGCGCTTATTCTCGAAACTTTTGGCTCAGGCAATGCACCAACAGATGCCTGGTTTCTCAACAGCCTTGAAGAAGCCATCAAAGGCGGACTCCTTATATATAATGTAACGCAATGCAAATCGGGTTCGGTCGAGCTTGGCAAATACGAAACCAGCCTCGATCTCGGTCGCATCGGAGTCATCGGAGGCTTTGACATCACTACAGAATCGGCTTTGAGCAAATTGATGTACCTCATTGGGGAGGATTATCCGAAAGAGCGCATCATTGAACTGCTGCAAAAACCTATCCGCGGTGAAATGACGATCGAGTAGCCCTGTGGCCGGAATTCTGATTTTTCTGCTCATTATTACTTTATTTAACCTGCTGTTAAAATCATAAACTTTACCTTTGCAGGGTTAATCTTTTAATGGTAAAATACCTTCATCTAATGAAACTCCTTCAAAAAAAGATCTTACTGATTATTCTGGCCTTGTTTATCGGCAACATCCTCATGGCCGGAAAACTTATTTTAGTTAAAACTTCCAATCCTGAACATGCACAGCAATTGGTTGCCAATCCCGCATTTGATGTACATTATTACAGCGATGCATTTGTGATTGCAACAGTCAGTTTTGCCCCAAAAGAAGAACATATTGTCCTCGATGAGCAGGCATGGCAGTCAGACAAAAGCTATTATCTGGTCTTTATCGAACAAAAGGAAGTTCAGAATTATATGTCTCAAAAAACTTCAAACCTGAATGTCTTGCATACAGATAAAAACTTTCTGATCGGTTCCATGGATGAATCTGTTTTTGGTCAATTGCAACCTTTTAAAAATGACGGTTTGGTGCGCATTCAGCCAACTTTGGTAAAATTACCGGATGCAAGCGCCTTTTCCGTAAGCAGGATTTTATCCCCTGATCCTTTTACAGAACAACTTATTGCTCAAGTCGTTCCTCAAAACATCACCGCTACCGTTCAGCATCTGCAGGATTATGGAACACGAAATGCTTATCACCCTCAAAGTGTAGCAGCTCAAAACTGGATTAGAGATCAGTTTCTTGCCATGGGACTTGCTGTTGAGGTGATGGATTTCAATATGCCCAGTGGCAGCGCCAGCGATAATGTGATTGCTACTTTGCCCGGCACAAAATATCCCAATGAATACATTATTTGTGGAGGTCATTACGATTCTTACAGTAATTCCAGTGCTGCCCCCGGCGCTGATGACAATGCTTCCGGAACAGCCGGCGTGATGGAAATTGCACGCATTATGAGTCAGTACAGCTTTGACCGTACCATTGTCTTTTGTGCTTTCTCGGGCGAAGAGTATGGCTTGTATGGAAGTGCTGCATACGCTTCCAGAGCAGCAAATCAGGGAATGAATATTCTTGGTTATTACAACCTCGATATGATCGGATACCTGAAGCCGGGAAATATTGCGCTCAGAACTTCTTTGATTTATCCCTCTTTTGCACAGCCGCTTGCAAGCTTTTATACCGAAGTTTGCTCAACCTATCTGCCACAATTTATCGTAGAACCTGGATTTTTATCCGGTGGAGACAGCGACCACACTTCCTTTAACAACAATGGTTTCATGGGCATTTTCCCTTTTGAAGCCGTGCCTGATTACAGTCCTTATATCCATACATCCAATGATATTGTTGGCCTTAGCTATAACAGTGCTGTTCAGGCTGGAGTTTTCACTCAGGCTTCAATGGCCGCCATGATTACCATGGCCAACCAACTCAAAGCACCTGCTCAATTCAGTGCTCTGGCAGGTGACAGAATGGTTGAGCTTAACTGGGGCGAGATACCCGATGCCGCTGGTTTCAATATCTATAGAGACAATCAATTGTTTGCCACAACCACGAATAACCGCTATTTTGATCTCGAAGTGCAAAATGGCACACCTTATATATATTATGTAACGGCTGTTTATGGAGAAGAGGGAATTGAATCATCACCTTCAAATGCTGTGACAGCAATCCCAATGCCACCGATGGCACTTCCTTTGATGATTGATTTTGAAGCAGGCGCCCCCTACTGGGAATTCACCGATACATGGGGATTGACTACAGTGCAGTCCTACTCGCCCTCGCATTCTATTTCTGAAAGCCCGACCGGAAACTATGGAAATGGTGTGGTGAGCTACGCTTATCTCCGACCTTTCAATCTAAGCCTTGGTTTCACTTCGGCAAACCTCTCATTCCGGACAAGATACGATCTGGAAGCCAATTATGACTATATGTATCTTGAAGCCACCACAAATGGAAATAACTGGACCTCAATTGCAACATTTAACGGGACACAAAACAGCTGGCAACTGAAAACCTATTCATTGAACAGCTATATCGGCCAGCCATATGTGCAGCTGCGCTTTCGTTTCACCAGCGATAATTCTGTCGTAAAGGATGGCATGTATATCGACGACTTCCAAATTTCAACCGTTGGAGGATTTCTTGCTCAAAACACGCTTCTTTATGCCGGATGGAACAGCCTCTCAAGCTATGTAATTCCCGCAGAGACAGAATTATCTGCGCTTTTTTCCCCTTTGAATGGAAATCTTATTGCTGTACAATCACTTGACGGCATTTATCTTCCTCAGCAGGGAATCAACACAATTGGAAACTGGAACGCTGTGAAAGGGTATAAAATAAAGGTCGAAAATCCAACAAGCTTTACCATCGCCGGACTTGCAGAAGCTTCAAACACAATCAATATTGCGGAGGGTTGGAACCTGATTCCGGTGCTTTCTGATTGCGAAGTTCAGCTTGTTGAGCTACTGCAAAATGTTGGCAACCAAGTAATTATTGTGAAGGAAACCGGCAGCAACAATGTTTACTGGCCTTCAGAAGGCATTACAGGCCTTCAGGCACTCAGCCCCGGAAAGGCCTATTTACTCAAAAGCACGCAATCGTTTTCGCTGCAGTTTCCTCCTTGCAGAACGCAAAAGACGTCTACACTAACAGAAACCCTCAACAATGTGGTTACTGTTACTGCCAACACCCATATCATTGCTTTTGCAGCAGGCACGCTTGATTTTGCTTTTTCAGGCGATGAAATTTTTGCCTTTACACAAGCGGGTCTTGCAGCCGGAAAGCTCGTTGTCAATGATCCTTCACAGGCCCATTCACTCGCACTCTTTGGGAACGACACTTTAAGCAGCGTGACAGATGGTTTCGGCGGCGGTGAAGCCGTTTCGCTCAAACTCAGACAGCAATCAACAGGTTTCTACTACGATTTGCTGGCAGCATATGATGCTTCTCTGCCCAATCAGGGAACATACAGTCATGAAGGATTGTCACGTATTATTTCGTTAGCGCCTGATGCCACCGGTCTGGAGGAAATTTCAAATATGCTTCAGGTGTTCCCTAACCCGGCCGAAACAACGCTTAACATAATTTTTGAAAGTAATTTGCCTGTAACCATCGGGTTGTATTCAACTGATGGTAAAAAATTAATGCAGACTGAAATAAAATCAAGGCTATTGCTGGATGTTTCTGCGCTTTCTCCCGGGGTATATTTTATCAAAGCCAATGTTGAAGACAGGGTTATTCTGAAACGTTTCGTTAAATTAAAATCTTAATGGTTGTTTGGAATAAAACGTGAAGAGAAAATTTAAAAACGTGAAGAGAAAATTTGGAAAGCACTTGACAGACAATAAACAGGCAATGAAATTGTTTAGATTAAATCCAAACTAGGGCGTATAATAAAAAGCATGTTTAGAAATAAAAAAAATATGTACTTTTGGCAACTGTTTTAAAAAGCCACAAAGGCTGTAATATTAATAACTGGAGAGATGGCCGAGTGGTTGAAGGCGCACGCCTGGAAAGTGTGTGTACCTCAAAAGGGTACCGCGGGTTCGAATCCCGCTCTCTCCGCAAGGAAAATTAGTTTGGACAATTTGAAAAAAAATATCATAACTTTGCTTTCTTTAAATCATCAAATATCAATAAACCACACAAACGGAGTTTAAAGTAGTAATCAACACTATCAACTATGAAAAAATTAATTGCTTTACTTACCATTGCAGGTATGATGACCTTTGGCTTGAACCACATTGTACTTGCTCAGGATACCACAGAGGAGCCTACAGAACAGGCTGCTGAACAACCGGCAGTGACTGAAGTCGCCGAAACAACACTGGAAATGCAGGTGGCCGACGAAGAACCACTAACATTTCATGAAGTTATCAAAGAAAAATTCATCGAAGGTGGACCGGAGTTTATGGGTATCGTTTTGCTTACCCTCATTTTTGGTTTGGCTATAAGCATCGAAAGAATTCTTTATCTAACCTTAAGCACAACCAACACAAAGACCTTGCTTGCAAGTATTGATGAAGCATTGAAAAATGAAGGTGTTGAAAAAGCAAAGGAAATTTGCCGTAACACACGTGGACCTGTTGCAAGTATCTTCTATCAGGGCCTTTTGCGTTATGATCACGGAATGGAAGAAGTGGAAAAATCTATCGTTGCTTACGGCTCGGTAATCACTGGTCGCCTCGAAAGTGGTGTTAGCTGGATATCACTTTTCATCGCTCTTGCACCTATGCTCGGGTTTATGGGTACTGTAATCGGTATGATTCAGGCTTTTGATGATATCGCTGCTGCCGGCGACATTTCTCCACAGATCGTTGCTTCTGGTATCAAGGTTGCGCTTTTGACAACTGTATTTGGTCTTATCGTTGCGATTATTCTGCAGATTTTCTACAACTATATTATTTCAAAAATTGACAATCTTGTCAATGATATGGAAGATAGCTCTATCACCTTTATCGACATAGTAAGTAAATTTGCAAAAAAATAAAGTACCATGGTTAACAAAATTTCAAAAGTTGTAAGCTGGGTACTCTATGTTCTGATGGCAGTTTCGGTTGTTTTGGCCGTGCTGTTCTATGCAGGTGGAATTGACTCAGCAACGCTCATGCAGTGGGGCTATGTCCTCCTCGTGTTGGGTGTGGTGGTAGCAATCATTTCTCCCGTTTATGGTTTTATACTGAATCCGGGTAATATTGTAAAATTGCTCGTCAGTCTTGGATTGGTTGCTTTAATCGGCATCCTGTCATATAGTCTGGCAGGAAACACTTTCAGCGAACTTAGGTTGGAAACATTAAAAATTAATGCGCAGACATCCAAGATGGTCGGCATGGGGTTGTTGTTTACCTATATAACATCAGCACTCGCTATTGTCGCTATTTTGTACTCGAGTATTTTCAAAATCTTTAAATAACAAAAAATGGCCAGAAGAGCATCACCAGAAATCAATGCGGGCACTATGGCTGATATCGCTTTCCTGTTGTTGATATTTTTCCTTGTGACAACGACGATGGACGTGGATACGGGTATCACCCGCAGACTTCCGCCTCCTATTGAAACACCGGATGATATCAAAGTAAGGGAGCGTAATGTACTCAATGTTCTTGTTAATAAGGATGACAGACTTTTAGTGGACGGAAAAGTTGGTGATAT
Organism: Bacteroidales bacterium; assembly: GCA_030683155.1. GTDB lineage: Bacteria > Bacteroidota > Bacteroidia > Bacteroidales > F082 > JALNZU01. The sequence continues at coordinate 5,371 of JAUXMV010000099.1, read as the reverse complement.
CAGAACCCTTAAAGAAGTTGCTAAAAGGTTTATGACACCGGTCTTCCCTGATAATCCTAACTTCCCTGAGACGGAGATTAAATCAATTGAGTTGTTGGGTGATATCCATACCTCAAAAGGTGTGATCTCACTTAAAAACGATAGAGGTACCTCATACAATATGTACATCAAAGTTCAAAATGAATTAGCCCGCGCCTTCAATGAACTCAAAGATGAACTTGCCATGCAGCGATTTGGCGTCCGTTTTACAAATCTTGTAAATGAGGGTCAGATCAAAGCAGTGAATGAAGCGGTGCCTGTGCGTATCAGTGAAGCTGAACCAGAAAGTATAGGAGGACAATAAGATGTCAAAATTTAAAACTAAAAAAGGAAAAGGCTCACCGGCCATCAACACCTCTTCGTTGCCTGATATCATCTTCATGCTTTTGTTCTTCTTTATGGTTACAACAGTTATGCGTGAAGTTACCCTGCGCGTGAAGCTTCGTCTTCCTGCAGCAACCGAAGTACAGAAACTTGAGAAGAAGTCGCTCGTAAGCTATATTTATATTGGGCCTCCCACCAACACAGCGATGTTTGGTACCGAAAGCCGCATACAGCTGAATGATCAGTTCGCTAGAATGCAGGATATCGGAGAGTTTATTGCCAGAGAGCGTGAAGCCAGAAACGAAGCTGACCGCCAGTTTCTAACAACTTCTCTGAAAGTACATGACGAAACCAAGATGGGCGTCGTAACAGATGTGAAACAAGAACTCCGTAAATCCGGTGCCTTCCGTATAAATTATTCTACGGTTAAAGGCGTCGCAATGAAGTAGTTTCGACCCATTTATAATATAAAACCTGAAAGCATTATGCTTTCAGGTTTTTGGTGTTTTCAGGGATTCACTTTTGCAACTAAATATTTTCCATCTTTTATTTTTGTCCGGTTTTCTGGAGAACGATATTCAACCCCTTCGGAGTTGATGTTGTATGTGTCTTTTTCCCCCGTTCGGCGTAGTCTGTGACTACGTCGCTTAAAACCCCCGTTCGCTGCAGTCTGCAACTACGTCGCTTAAAAAAAGCATAGTCCACAACCACATCGTTTTAAAAGCCACTTGTAATAACCAAAAATTATTAAATTTGAGACTGAAAACCAATAACAACCAAACCAATGACAACAGGATACCGCATAGAAGATCAGTCAGCTCTTTATTATTCTACGATGCAGGTTGTTGAATGGGTTGATATTTCTACAAGACAGCGATATCGGGATATTCTATTGGACAGTCTGCGATATTGTCAGGAGAATAAAGGTCTACAGATTTTTGCTTACGTAATCATGTCGAACCATGTTCATTTAATTCTAAATAGCCCAATGGGAGACTTGAGTCAAATAATTGGTGACTTAAAAAAATTTACATCCAAACTATTATCAGATCGATAAGTGAAGAGGATGAAAGCCGTCGGGAATGGATGCTAAAGCTTTTCAGGCAAAGTGCCGGTCGACATCAACGAAATACCGACTTTCAGTTCTGGACTCATGAAAACCATTCCATCGTTTTGCACTCCAATAAGTTTATCGAGCAAAAGTTAACATATATTCATGACAATCCTGTAAGAGCAGGACTGGTAGAAAAACCAGAATACTATCTTTATTCAAGCGCACGAAATTATGCCGGACTGACAAGCATGTTGGATGTAGTACTGTTATCAGTTCCATGGAAAACATATGATTGACAGCGAGATAAAACGATGTAGTTTTCATTAGGACTTGAATGAAAGCGGATGGCTTGAATTTTAGTGATATAATGCAACGTGTTTATTCGTTCGGCGTAGTCTGCGACTACGACGCCTCTTCCATCAGCTTGAATGATCAGCTTGACTAACAGTAAAATAAAGCGACGTAGTCACAGACTATGCCGAACTTAGGGAGCGAAATCATACGATGAATATGCAGACTGTGCAGAGCTAAATATTTGAATAACAACGGAATGAAGCGACGTAGTTACAGACTACGCTGAACTTGAGCAGAGCTAAGATGTTGAATAACTGCGAAATAAAGCGAGTTGCTGTTTAAAATCCAAAGCTTCATTAATTCTGCAACTACTTTGCTGCTTCGCACAATCATTATTCCAAGCCTCTCACACCCACATTTTCTCACGCTTATTAACTTTCGGTCATTTCCCGATTTTTTCATGTAAATTAAATATTTTTTTCGGACAGCCTCAAACTGAGGGATGACCCTGTTGTTCTCTTTTTAACAGCCTGAAAATGAAGAATACTACTTCAAAGATGTGAACATCTTTGCTTCATTTGACGTCTTTTCTATGCGATGAGAATAAAATATTCGATGCATAAGTCGGCATCAACTTCAAATAGCGCATTCTCGTGGCGATATTGCCACTCTGCAACTAAATCCAAATGTTTTTTCTCACTGCTGCTGCACATGCTTGTTTGAGGCTTACTGCGGACTTGAAGTTTTTTTCTGCTTATACTTTTTCTGCTTTTAGATCCTTCTCAATTCATTTGAAATATCTTTGTGACTTTTTTTTTCACCTTAATATATGTGGTCTGCTAAAAGACCCACTTTGTCATCATTTATTCATTTACGATTCTTCCCTTTATCCTCCAACTCCTACCAGAACTATGTCATTTTAGCGGCAGGGATTAATCTCAGATAGTATTCACAAGCGTTTAGTGAACCAAAAGTCTTTCTTTTGGCTCACCCTCACATCCTTTGCAACACTTTAGATGCTAGTTCTTACACCTTATATATATAAGCACTTTTATAAAACCTGTTTTTTACTTTTTCTTTCAAAAGTCATTCTCCCTTTTATTTGCATCATCGTTTCGCTACTGCTCCTGCTAGCATTGCTAAAGATGGTTTTGGAAATAATGCAAGGGATTTAAACGGATATAATTCTGATAATTTGACAGTAACCAAGGCTAATCTTCATTTTCGCTTGTACTGTAGTGATAGAAATACGAGGAATACTCGCGGACTATCTTCATTAACAGGGAAGTTCTCACTGCATGTTAATTACTTTTTGCTTTTCAACCTTTTGTTCTCTTCATGGATGGCCTTTTACCGTGCTGTGTTAAGCAAAAAGCAGCCGATGTGAATTTCATAACAATAAATATTTTGAAAAAACTCTTACAAATTTTGGTTTTTTTTGAACCGAACAACTCTTTTGGTGCCAACAAATGAACTTTATGATCTAAAAAACGCATTTACTTAAGTGTTTCCTCTCTCGGTTTCGAAGTATTCTGGATGATATCCTGCCTTTTTTTTGAGTTTTTTTAAGCTAAAACAAACTTAGCTTTATCTTTTTGTCAAGCGTTCAATGGACTAGTAAGTGATTTTTTCTTTCAGCATCAACATTTTAGCAGATTTCATGTGTTAAATTGGCGTTAATTACTGTGTTTATTGGGATTTTAAGAAGCTTTTTGAAAAAAAAACTTGCATTGCATTGTATCTTCGCTTACTTTTGTCCACAATTTGAGAAATATTTATGCGGAAACGCACTGTTATCAAGAGTTTTAGAGTGATAGAGCAAAAAAATATGTTCGTTCGCGATTTATTTTGCATTAATTTTGATTTTATGCATGTGATGTGCTATTTTTGTAGCTTTGTAATGTTAAAGAAACTTTTTGTGGCGTGAAACTATTTTATTACTTTTGCGTAACAAATATAATTTTCAATTTTATGGGATATATTCAATTTTTCACTAAATCAAAAAACTGACCAGTTATGAATGAGCCAGGAATCAATGCCAGGAGCCGCGACCCCGCTGTGCAACCTGAAAAACAAATTATTAACCTTTTTAATAATTCAATGGAAAACCAAAAAAAATCTAATTTAATTTTTATTCACAAAATCTCGAATCTCATGGAAACAAAGTACGATTTGAAACGTCTTTGGCTAACTCGAGGGGTATTTGCGTTGTTGTTTACAATGCTCTTGCTCGTCTCGGGTGTTGTGACTGCACAGGACATTACCATTACTATTTATGGTCCTGGTACGGTTACTGTCGATGCAACCCCTCATGGAGGTGCTTATGTCTCAGCTCCTCTAACAGGGCCAGGCACTTTCACTATTTTAGCTGCAACTCACTCAGAAGCTGTTGGCCAAATTTTTGATGTTACAGCCTCTGCGGGTTCTTTTAACCGTTGGATCGGTGTGTTGGGTTTGGACAATGTTAGCCCGAACACATTCCAACTAGGTGCTGGAGGTAGTGCTGTTCAAGCAATTTTCTTCACACAGCTGACTGTAACGGTTCAAGGAGTCGGTAGCAAAGCAGTAGTGTCAGTGCCTAGTGCAACACCAGTAATACCAAATACTGATATCAACTTCCCTGGAGGTGTTATCAACGTTCCTGGTAACTCAACTGTTGTTAATATTACCGCCGTTCCGGCTGGTGTTCCTGATCTGGGCTATGGTTTTTACCAATGGCATCTTGGAAATGTTGGCCTAGTAAATAATCCCCTCTCTTCAAACACTTTTATAAATGTTGAAGGTGGTGATTATGGAACTGCTAAATCAATTACACTTGACACTCGTAAAATCATTGATTTTACTTTTGTAACAACACCTAGTAACAAGCCTTATGATGGAACAAATACTGCAGTGGCACCTACGCCAACTGCTTTATATGGACTTGGTGGATTGACTTTCGCAACAGGCGTGTTTACATTTAACGATGTAAATGCTGCTAATAACATCCCTATGACAGGTGTTATGACGATTACTGATGCTGAACATATGTTTAATACTACCTTACCGGGTGGTGCTTTAACCAAAACATATAATCCAACTGCGAATATCACACCTGCACTTATTACTGTTACGGCTGATGCTGGACAAACAAAAGTGTATGGTAGTGTCGACCCGGTTTTAACATATACTGGTTCAATACCACTATTTGCTCTAGATGTTTACACCGGTGCACTCACACGTGCCGCAGGTGAAACAGTAACTGGTGGACCATATGCAATTACTCAAGGAACACTTAACATTGGGCCTATTGCATCAAACTATACCATTACTTATGTTGGTGATAACTTTGCTATTGCAACACTTCCTGTTACAGTAACAGCTGATGCCGGTCAAACCAAAGTATATGGTAGTCTTGATCCTGCTGTGTATACATATACATCAGCTCCTGCTGTAGGTTTTGTTCTTCCAAATGGTGATGCAATTAGTTTTACTGGCGCATTAACACGTACAGCTTGAGAAGATGTTGCAACAAGTCCTTATGCAATTAACCAAGGAACGCTTGCAAATACAAACTACGCTATTACCTTCACCCCTGGTGTTACCTGTGCTATTACACATTACCTGTTACAGTAACAGCCACCGCAGGTCAAACCAAAGTATATGGTAGTCTTGATCCTG
>JAUXMV010000095.1 GCA_030683155.1 Bacteroidales bacterium | reverse complement strand
CGTTGGAACAAAAGTGCCTTCAACATCACCGATTTTTGTGCCGCCAATGTTCGAGGGGCCACCTTCACGTGTGCCTGTGGTAACTTCAATTTCTTCAAATGCCCAATTGCCAGCTGGAAAAGGCTGATTGAAAATCCAATGGTTTCTAATGATAAAAATAAAATCTGACTGATCAACAATGCCATTCCCATCAACATCAGCCGCCATAAACTGAACGGGTGTGAGCTGGTATAAACCATTTATATACATCAGGATATATACAGCTTCCTGAACTGTCACCTGTGCTCCTGGCAGACTAACAGATGCGTTTAAGGTGAATGTTCCATATGCTAAATCTTCAAAATTATACACTCCATTTTCATCTGATATGGTAGAAGCTACTTGTACACCATTTTCATCAAATAGATTTACAACGGTACCCTCAATCGGGTATTCCGGATTTTGATGATACAGAACTGTGCCAGATATCGTGTATTGTCCTAAAACGCCGATTGAACTGAACACCATTAAGCTTAAAAAAATTGCAATCCTTTTCATTTTTGTGAATTATTAGTTTCTGAATTCTATAGTTTTTCTGCTTTATACCTTATATTAATACCCTCAGATACCAAAAACGCATAGCAAAAAACCACTTTTTTTCACTTTTTTTTAAAATAATTTATAACCGTTTGATTAATAACTATTTAAATATTGCGAAAAATATCAGTAATTTAAACCGCAAGACAAAGTAAAGAATAACTTTTGAATGAATTTTGTTTTTTCACCTATTTAAACCTTCAAAAACTGAAGATTCAACTGAAAGACTTCAAGCTTAAAGAAATATTTTTTTGGCACCGACTTCAATAGTTTTTAACCTGTAATACGGTATGCTATTGCTTGTTAGAAGCATTATGTTATTTTTGCAGACTTAATCTAAAAAAACAACTTATGAACTACATTCACTTTTCTCCATATTTTCCGCCCAATTACATCCAATTCAGCAGGGCACTAAAAGAAGCTGGCGCAAGAGTTTTAGGGCTTGGAGATACTCCCTACGATTCGTTGCCCGAAAGTTTAAAGGGCTGGATGGATGAGTACTACAAGGTAGACGATCTTCATAATTATGATCAGTTGCTGCGTGGCGTGGGTTATTTAACCCACAAATTTGGCAAAATCGACGGCATCGATTCACACAATGAATATTGGCTTGAGACAGAAGCAAAATTGCGTACCGACTTCAATATCGATGGCATCAAAACCGATCGACTGGCACGCATAAAGCATAAATCGGAGATGAAAAAAATCTATCAGGAAGCAGGTCTCAATGTTGCCCGGGGTAAGGTTCTTAATCAGTTAGACGAAGGACTTGCTTTCGTGAAAGAAGTTGGATATCCGGTTGTTGCAAAGCCAAATGCAGGCGTAGGCGCCGTGAACACCTATAAAATCAGGAATGAGGAGGAGTTGAGAGCCTATTTTGAAAACACCCCTGAAATAGACTACATTTTTGAAGAGTTTATTTCAGGCACAATATATTCCTTTGATGGACTGGTTGATAAAAACGGGGACCTTCTCTTTTTCAGCGCGCTCAAAAACGAACGTGGTGTGATGGAAACAGTCAATGAAGATACGCACATTTATATTGTTTCTCTTAAGGAAATTCCTGCTGAGCTTGAAGCTGCAGGCCGTGCAGTAGCAAAAGCCTTCGATTTGAAAGCCAGATTTTTCCATTTCGAATTTTTCAAAGAAGATGGCACTGGCAGACTTGTAGCGCTAGAAGTAAACATGCGTCCTCCTGGAGGTTTTACCACTGATATGTGGAACTTTGCAAGCGATATAGATATCTACAAGGTATGGGCCGAGATGATTGTAAACAATAAAACCGACTTCGAATTTGAACGCAAATACCATGTTTGTTTCGTTGGCCGCAAGATGAAAAACCCCTACGCGCATTCAACTGAAGAAATTGTTGAGCGCTATGGTGACCTGATCCCTTTCCATGGCAAGCTTGATAAAGCGTTTTCACAGGCAATGGGCGATTATTGCTACCTGGTTCGCACCGAAACAGAAGAAAAAATTTATGAAATACAACGGTTCATTCATCAGTACAAATAACGTATTTGATTGAATATGAGTATTTTATTTTTTATAAAAGTATTTCCGCAATTACAATGATTATTAATTTTTCTGTTTAAAAAAATGCATAAAGAATATCACAAATGGTACAGTCCGTCCATGCATCGGGATATGGAACTCAGGGTATATGGACACTATGGAAAACCTTTGATAATTATCCCTACTCAAGGGGGCTCTTTTCATGAGGCTGAAGATTATCACATGATCAACGTCCTTAGTTTATATATCAACGAAGGCAGAATCAAAGTAATTACTGTTGACAGTGTAGATACAGATGCCTGGGCAAATGAAAACGCTGCTGTCCACGACCGCGGAAACCGGCACGAACAGTACAATAGCTACATCATGAATGAAGTGATTCCATTTATCGGAAATCATTGTAATAATCCTGATATTAAGGTTGCAATAACTGGTAGCAGCATGGGTGCATATCATGCCGCCAACTTCTTTTTCAGACATCCATTCGTTTTCGATACAGTGATTGCCATCAGCGGCATCTATGACCTAAGACTATTCATTGGCGATTATGTTGATGAAACAGTATATTTCAATTCTCCTTTGCGCTATCTGCGCAATCTCAACGACGAAGCGATTCTTAATCAGTTGAGAAAAAATAAAATTGTAATTGCAGTCGGACAAGGTGCGTGGGAAGAAGAAATGATTGTGGACACCAATGAGATGAAAGCAATACTTGAAGAAAAAAATGTTCCTGCCTGGATTGACTTCTGGGGAAATGATGTGGATCACGACTGGACATGGTGGCGCGTGATGCTCCCCTATTTCGTTGGCAAGCTTTTCTAACAACAAGGTTTTCTGAAATAACTTGGTTTTGTGTTTTAGATTTAACTGACTAAATGTTAACTAAATATACACAAAGCAAAGCTTTTCCTGTGCTTTTTATGGAATCAAATGAAGGTAAGCGCATAACCCAGAAGAGAGCCGCCTATAACAACAAAAGCACTGTTTAACTTTTTCATATTAAACACAACCAGAAAACCGATAACTGCTATAAGCATCGTTTTCCAGTCAATCAGGCTTTCACGACCCATTGCAATAATGACAACTGCAATAAGCGCAACCGAAGCCACATTTACAGCATCTAAAAATGCAGAAGCTGCTTTTGATTTTCTTATTCTTGGAATCAGCGGATTCAAGAGTGCAACAAAAAGAAAAGATGGAAGAAATATACCAGCTGTTGCCAAAAGTGCTCCCTGCCAGCCATTTAGTTGCCAGCCGATGAAGGTTGCTGTTGAAAGTACTGGTCCGGGGGTGAACTGTCCGACAGCAACCGCATCGATCAATTGCTCACGGCTCATAAACCCTTTCATCACCAGCTCAGCATCAAGAAAAGCAAAAAGCACGTAGCCACTTCCATACAATACGGCACCAACTTTCAAAAATGTTAGAAATATTTTCATGT
>JAUXMV010000091.1 GCA_030683155.1 Bacteroidales bacterium | reverse complement strand
AGTTTCAACAACACAGCTTCGGGCGGTTATTCAGATAACTATTACGGCTATCTTTCTGGAAATGATTCATACAACGAACTTTTTGTAGGTCGTTTTTCTGCCGAAACAACAACCCATGTTGCAACACAAGTCCAAAAAATAATCACCTATGAACGAGACCTGGATGCAAATGCAACCTGGCTAAGTATCGGAACAGGTGTTGCCCGCAATGAAGGTGCTGGTAACGGCCACAATGGAGGGGAAGCAGATTATGTTCATATGGATTACATACGGGACAGCCTCCTGAATTTTACATATACCACTGTTCATCGCGAATATGACGGTGGAGTTCCTGGAACGCCAAACACAACAGCTGCACAGATTTCTCAGAAAATTAATGCCGGAACAAGTGTAATAAATTACTGTAACCACGGTTCACAGAATAGCTGGAGTGTAGCAAATTATTCAACAAGCCATGTTGATGCTCTTACCAACACTGATCGTTGGCCAATTGTTTGGGCTGTTGCCTGCGATAATGGCAGATTTACAAACGGTACTTGTTTTGCTGAAACATGGATGAGAGCAACACACAACGGCCAACCTACAGGCGCTATCGGAACAATGATGTCCTGGATTTCACAGCCATGGCAGCCACCTATGACTGGTCAGGATGAAATGGTAACAATCCTTGTTGAAGGCTACCAAAACAACACCAAACGTACTTTTGGCGGCACCTCTATCAATGGCAGCATGAAGATGATCGACCTTCATGGATCCAGTGGAAAAAGCACACATGATACATGGATTCTTTTCGGAGATCCAACACTCACATTACGCACCGCAACTCCAGTAGCTGTTTCAGTTTCGCATTTACCAGCCATTTTCCTGGGAATGTCAGAATTCACAGTAAATGCTAATGCTGAAGGAGCATTGGTTGCCCTTACAATTGATGGTGAGATAATTGGCACAGGAACCGTCACTAATGGTTCTGCCGTTATTACTTTCCCTGCACTCAGCAATGTGGGTTTATTGAAAATTGCTGTATTTGGATTCAATACCATAACTTATATTCAGGAAGTTGAAATTATCCCGGCATCAGGACCATTTATGGCTTACGTTTCCAGTACTGTAAACGGCGCTTCTACCGGTCAGGTGCATTATGGTCAAGATGTTTCTCTTGGAGTTCAGTTAAAAAATCTTGGAGTAGAACCTGCATCAAATGTTGTGGCAACGATCACAACATCTTCACCATATGTGACGATTAATAATGCTTCAGCTTCATATGGAACTATTCAACCGGATGAGATAATTATGCTTAGTGATGCTTTCCAACTCACTATCAGTAACAGCGTTCCAAATAATACTCCAATATCTTTCAATCTTACAATGGCTGGAGACGAGGCTACCTGGGAAACAAATTTCAATCTTATGGCAGTGGCTCCGGCATTCAGTGTTGGAAACTTCAGTATTTCTGATGCATCCGGCAATGGAAACGGAATGCTTGATCCGGGTGAAACAGTTGACCTCTTTGTAAACTTTTCAAATACCGGACTTAGTGATGCCAACGATATTACTGCTTCTCTTTTATTCAACAGTCCATATATTACTGTAAACACAGGGACATTTGAAACTGATTTAGTAAGTGCAGGAGAATCAACCTCTGCCATATTCAATATCACTGTTAGTGGAGGAACTCCAATCGGACAGGCAGTTACTTTTAGCTTTGCGGTTGAAGCAGGTGCTTATCAGGCAGAAAAATCATTTACTTCAAAAATTGGATTAATTATTGACGATTTTGAGACTGGTGATTTTTCAGCATATCCGTATACTTTTGGAGGAAACCTTCCCTGGGTCATAACAAATGTCAACCCTTACGAAGGTGTTTTCTCAGCCAAATCCGGAGCAATAACACATAGCCAATCATCCCAAATGGTTCTTCAATATGAGGTGAGTAACAATGATTCAATTTCTTTCTACCGTAAAGTTTCTTCAGAATCAGGATACGATTACATGCGTTTCTACATTGATAATGTAAAAGTTGGTGAATGGGCAGGAAACGTTGCCTGGAGCAAAGTTGCCTATCCGGTTACAGCTGGTTCACGCACTTTCAAATGGGAATACATGAAAGATTTCACTGTTTCAAGTGGTGATGATTGCGCCTGGGTAGATTATATTACTTTACCACCTGCGCTAACAACCAATGGATGGGCAGGCAACAGTGCAACAATTTGCGAAGGCGAGACACATCAGCTTGATGGAACTGCCACGCACTACAACACACTTGCCTGGACAACAACAGGGACAGGAACATTCAGTAATCCTGCAATTTTAAACCCTGTATACACGCCAAGTGAAGCAGACATTGCAGCAGGAAGTGTTGGATTGAAACTTACCGTAACTGGCAATACTGCAACAGTAGAAAGCACAAAAACACTCAATATTAACCATATGCCTGTGGTATTTGCCGGAGAAGATGGTTTCATATGTGTCGGAAACGAGTTTGAGCTTAATATGGCTACTGCATCGAACTACAGCACATTGCACTGGATGTCGTCAGGATCTGGAATGTTTAGTGACTCAACTACTCTTCATCCAATTTATACACCTGATGCTTCTGATTATGCTGCAGGTCAGGTTCAACTTAATCTTGTTGCTACAGGGATTGGCTCATGTGCTGATAATTCCTCAACAGTTGTTGTAAATTTCCATAGCCTGCCTACCGCTATGCTTTCAGGTGACCAAACAATTTGCCATGGTCAGACTGCTGAAGTTATGATTACTCTTACAGGTGAGGCACCATGGACAATTGAAATGGCCGAAGGAATGGGCTCTCATACCATACCATCTTCACCTTACACAATGCAAATGACGCCAAATGCTGCTACTACGTATGCTCTTGTAAACGTAAGCGATGCTAACGGCTGCGCGAATGAGGCTCAAGGGCAGGCTCAAATTCTTATGAATTTTGCACCAGTTGCGCCACTCAAGCCAGCTGCTCCTGATACCATTGACCATGCATATACCACAAGTAGCAATATTACTATTGCAGCCGTTACAAGCGCAAGTAGCTATGTCTGGCAACTTTCGCCAACCGAAGCCGGAACAATTTCCAGCAATGGCACAGAGGCAACAATTACCTGGAATAATCAGTTTATTGGCCTTGCCGAAGTTGAGGTTGCAGCAATTAATGATTGCGGACAAAGTGAATGGTCAGAGAAATCAGAAATTGTTGTACGAAGCACTGTTGGCGTCAATGAGCAGAATTTACAAAATCTGCGCATTTATCCCAACCCTTCGAATGGCCGCTTCATTTTGGCAATAGACCAGCTCAAAACCCAGAAAGTTACTATCAGGGTGAACAATGTTATTGGAGAGCTTGTATACAGCGAAACAACAGAAGCCAATGCCGGCAAGCTATCGAGAGAAATTGGTCTTGAACACCTTCCTGATGGCGTTTATATGATAACCGTTGAAAATGCTAAATCAATTGCTGTACAACGAATCACAATCAGAAAATAAACTGATTCAACCCATAAAAAAAAGCTGGCTCAAAACGAGCCAGCTTTTTTTTAATCATCACTCAAGAAATTAATTTTTGACCTCTTTCAATAAGTCTGGAAAATTCAGATGATTTTGTTTTTTGTGTTATCAAGAATGCTGCAACTTCGTTTGTTAAATTTGAATCAAATTTATGCGCTGCACATAACTCTGCAATTTCAAGGCTCAAAAGCCAATCATCAGAAAAATCATTTTTTAGCGTTTCAAATATCCCGCTAAGTTGATCAAAACCGGATTTACTTTTGCGAATATTTCTCACCTTACCGTACAATTGGTGCAGGAACTTCTGGGAGCTATTATAATTGATTTTATGTGTTTTTTCCTTTGGCAACGGATATTCAAGTCCAAATCCATCAGGATCAGCCGGACCCGTGTATGAAGAAACAATTGACTCGCCAACCGCCATATCATAAATCCCCCAGGAGGGCTCAAATAGAATTTTGTCCTGATATTTTACAAGACATTCTGTAAAACTCATCAGAACCAGATTTCCCTGACATCGGGTTAAAGACCTTAGAATTCCTTTAACTATAAGACCGGATTCAAACTCAATTTCACACTTTTTATGCATTTCTATTCCTAGCTCAAGCAAATCTGAATCTTCAAGAAATCGCGGTGGTTTAAATGCATTTTTTATCCTGCCAATTGGAGATCCAAACCCGTCAGAATGGTAATCTTTACCATGCCCTTTCAACATTTTATTTTGATAACTTAGTAAAGTTGGGCCATTGGTTTTGATATATACTGCCTGATTCTGGTGCAACAGATAATCTGTAAAAGTGCCAGAAACCTGAAGTCCTGAACTGTATTCACATGTTGCCGTTGAAGCCGATTCAATGGCTTTAAGTATTCCTTCTATGCCTCCTTTTCTTAAAGCCATCCTGCTTGCAAACTCATTAAGAACAGCAGTGAGATGCGCAAAATCAGGGGTTACAAATAGTTGGGGTTGAGGTTTGGTGATGTCAAAATTGTAATAAACAGCATCTATATCATACGGTATTTTTTTTACGCGATCGCTCATTGCTCCCTTACTTTCGCCAATGGATGAAAGCAAGCCGGCACCATAAATTTTTGGATTTTTCAAATCGCCTACAAGTCCATATTCGACAGTCCACCAATGAAGATTACGAATCAGTGCCATCTCAGAAGGTATGCCAAGGCTTTTTTCTTTTTCCTCCAATAAAAACTCAGCCATCTGAATTTGTTCTTTTGGTGAGTGCGGGTCAGCCTTTACGATTGAAAGGTATCGGATGGCTTCATACAATTCGTAATCTGCAGCTGAAGAAAAAGCTTTTGAACCCACTTCGCCAAAATATCTTAAGTATTCAGCGTAATCCGGGTCGGCCAGTATTGGTGCGTGTCCAGCTGCTTCGTGGATAATATCTGGTGCCGGAGTATATTCAATCTGATCAATTGGACGGATATCTGCAGCGATGACTAAAACGTTGTATGCCTGAAATTCCATGAAAGCAGCCGGAGGAATAAATCCATCAACTGTTACTGCAGCCCAGCCAATTCTTTCCAAAATCTGATTCATCGTCCCGATATCAGGTATTTGTTCGATACTGATTCCTGTACGATGCAAACCATCAATATATGCCGGATGTGCAGTATCTTTCAAAAAATCAAGATTCTGGCGCATCACAAAACGCCAGACAGCATGATCTTGCCAGGTGTAACTATTATAGGGCTGATCAATCACTAATTTTAACAGATGCCGAGGGAGCCGGCTGAGTACTTTATTATCTAACATTGGCCGTGTTATTTAGAATAATTATAAACTACCAAAAATAGAAAAAATATTTTATAATAAATTCCAAATAACATCAACACAATTAATCATTACCGATATTATCCAAAAGCGGAACAAATCGAAAGATGCCATGTTGTTCATTTTTCAGGGTCCCATCTTCCAGTTTAATATAGCGCATCATCGTCTGATCAGCGCCTTCGCCAAGCGGCACAACCATTAAACCGCCAATCTTTAACTGATCTATCAAAGCTGTTGAAATTGAAGGAGCAGCAGCAGTTATCAGAATGCGATCGAAGGGTGCATATTTAGGCAGTCCCAGATTGCCATCGCCCAAAAAGAGTTGAACCTTCCAAGATAAAGTTTCCAACAACAACTTGGTTTTTGTGAAAAGTTTACGCTGGCGCTCAATACTATATACCTTTGCACCCATTTCAGCAAGTACACAGGCCTGATAACCTGAGCCTGTACCGATTTCCAATACTTTTAAGCCGCGCGAAGCTTCAAGTAACATCGTTTGAAAAGCAACTGTGTAAGGCTGTGAAATCGTTTGACCTGATCCAATTGGGAATGGTTTATCCTGATAGGCGAATTCCAAAAAAGATGAATCCATAAAAATATGGCGTGGAATTTTCTCAATTGCATCTAATACATTAGAATCTATAATACCTTTCTTACGGATCTCTTCCACAAGTTGTTTTCGCAACCCCTTATGCCTGAATGTGTCTTGCATATTATTCATGTACATTTTTAGAAGTCAGAAATTAGAATTCTTCTAAATTCAACCACTGCGAAATTAGCAATTCAAAAAGACATAAAAAGCTTTACTTTTGCAAAAAGAATGATTTATGCTTAAAATTGGCGTTCTTGGTGCCGGGCACCTTGGTAAAATTCACATCAGATGCATACAGCAAATAGAAGAATATGAACTTGTCGGCTTCTATGATCAGGATGCTGAGACTGCTCAAAAGGTTGAAAATGAGTTTAAATTAAAGAGATTTGACAGCATCGACGCATTAATTGATGCAGTAGAAATTGTTGACATTGTTACACCCACAATTTCTCATTTCAGTTGTGCTTCCAAAGCATTGAAAAAGCGGAAACACGTTTTTATTGAAAAACCAATCGTTGCCACACCAGAGGAAGCACAGCAACTTATTGCGCTTGCCGAGGAGGCTTCAGTTAAGGTTCAGGTAGGTCACGTTGAGCGATTTAACCCTGCTTTCATTGCTGCCAAAAACTCGATTTCTAACCCAATGTTTATCGAAACACACCGTTTAGCTCAATTCAATCCAAGAGGCACTGACGTTCCGGTTGTACTTGATCTGATGGTGCATGACATTGATATCATTTTGAGCGTTGTGAATTCCAAAATAAGCAAAATCAGCGCAAGTGGTGTCGCTGTTGTGAGCCAGACGCCTGACATCACCAATGCAAGAATTGAATTCGAAAACGGATGTGTTGCCAACCTTACTGCCAGTCGCATTTCGCTAAAAAACATGAGAAAATCCAGATTTTTTCAAAAAGACGCCTATATTACAGTTGACTTTCTGGAAAAGAAAACAGAGATAGTACGCATGAAATCAGTGGATTCAGAGCCAGACGATCCAATGGCAATGGTCATTGACCTTGGAAATGGCAAAGGCATGCGGGAGATCACTTTTGAAAAGCCCGAAGTATTGCCGACAAATGCAATTAAAGCAGAATTGGAAAGCTTTTATAATGCCGTTGCCTTTGATAAAATTCCGATGGTTACTATCGATGATGGTTATCAAGTTTTACGCGTAGCTTACCAGATTCTGGAAAGCGTCAAGCAATCAATTTCCATAGAGGATTAATTACTTTATTGCACAATATGCGCTCGATTGGAAGCGTTGTGTTATTGAACCGAAGATCAAAACAGAATCTATGGATCGATCTTTACGCTTGCGATCTTTTTATGTATTTTTCTTTATCCTTCCCATGTTTTTTGCTGCATGCAATAAGTTTGAAGGTGATCAGACTATTCCTGCCTATCTCAAAATTGATACCGTATATTTTACTACCGATTATGTAACCCAAGGCAGTAAAACGCATAATTTCACAGATGTGTGGGTCTATGTAAATGATCAGCTCATTGGGGCTTTTGAAATGCCTGTTACAATCCCTGTTTTAGTCACAGGAAACCAAAAACTTGAAATCAGGCCTGGCATAAAACTTAATGGAATTTCAGCTACCAGAGCACCCTATCCTTTCATAAGACCCTATATTAACAACAACTTCCTTTTCGTTCCTGACTCAGTCGTTTCAATTAATCCTACTGTTTCTTATTACAACAATATTTCTTTTGCATGGATCGAAGATTTTGAAAGCACTGGATTGTCAATTGAAAAAACGCCCCAAAGTGATACTAACATTTCAAAAACGCAACCATCAAATCATCCCGAAGCATTGCTTTCTGAATATTCATCTTATTCAGGATTTCTGCATCTGGAAAGCGACAAAAAGAAATTCCAGATAGCTTCTTTTAATGGCTATGAATTACCAGGAAAAGGAACACCTGTTTTTCTTGAAATAGACTATAAATGCAGCAGGCATTTTGGCGTTGGTTTGTTTGCAAATGTGGATAATTCAGTTGTTAGTTTACCCTTGGTGGTAGTAAATAAGAGCAATGTATGGAATAAAATATATATAAATCTAAGCCCTATTGTAACTGAGTTTAACGAGGCAAGAAATTTTAAAGTTTATTTCGAATCGGAAAAAGGCGAAGATGAAGATGCCAGATTCTATTTTGATAATATCAAACTTATTTACCGAAATAATTTGTGATGAACTGGAAACTGCAGGTAACAAAATATATACTCCTTGATTGGATAGCGGCACTTTTTGCGTGGTCGCTGTTCTACATTTTCCGGAAACAGAGCGAAGACCCTTATTTTTACGAAAATTTTGAAATTGTTTTTAATGATCCCAATTTCTGGTATGGTATAATTCTGATTCCACTTGGCTGGCTTCTGCTTTATGCTATCGTTGGCACTTACAGAAAAATATACCGCAAAGCACGTTTACGCGAACTTGGACAAACTTTCGTAATCACTTTAATTGGACTTACAGTCATTTTCTTTGTAGCTATTTTAGACGATGTTATTGTAACCTATAAGTCATATTATCAGTCATTTGCCGTTGTATTTAGTCTTCATTTTATATTGACATATGCAGGTCGTTTGGCTTTAACATCAGTGACTGTAAGAAAAATTCACAACAAAGAAATTGGTTTTAACACCATCATTGTTGGAAGTAATGGAAACGCAACCAGAATTTACAGCGAAATAGAAAAACAAGAACGCTCTGCAGGCAATCTCTTTATTGGCTTTTTAAGTGTTTATGACAAAGACGATTACCGCATCGGGGAGTTTTTGCCACATTTGGGATCGTACGAAGAAATTAAACGGATCGTTGCAGAATATCAAATCGAGGAGGTTATCATTGCCATTGAGAGAACTGAAACTGATACCATTGATAAAATCATTGCCAAACTTGAAGAAACTTCAGTGGTAATAAAAATCATCCCGATTATGCAGGATATTTTGTTTGGCTCTGTCAAGCAATCCGGTATCTGGCATGCACCACTCATTCAAATTTCTCCTGATTTGATGCCTGCATGGCAGCAGTCTGTTAAGCGCATTATGGATATAGTCGTTTCTCTTATTGCGATGATTTTGTTGATTCCTGTCTATATTTTTACAGCAATTGGAGTCAAAATATCTTCAAAAGGCCCCATCCTCTATTCGCAGGAACGAATTGGATTGAAAGGCAAGCCATTCAAAATGCATAAATTCAGAAGTATGTTTTCAGATGCTGAAAATGCAGGCCCACAGCTTAGCTCCGAAAATGATCCACGCATCACGCCTTTTGGCAGGTTTATCAGAAAAGTCCGTCTGGACGAAATACCTCAGTTTTACACGGTTCTCAAAGGCGATATGTCATTGGTTGGCCCACGTCCGGAACGCCATTTTTATATTGATCAAATTGTTAAAAGAGCCCCGCACTACAGGCTTTTGTTAAAAGTTAAACCTGGCATAACCTCTTGGGGTCAGGTCAAATATGGATACGCTTCCAATGTGGATGAAATGATTGAGAGGCTGAAGTACGACATTCTCTATATTGAAAATATGAGCATAGCAATGGACATAAAGATATTGATCTATACCATTCTTATCGTACTTCAGGGAAGGGGAAAATAATCCAAAAATATTTGATCTATGTGTTGGTGGTTCCTATCAACAAACTTCAACATAGAAATTTGTAATTTTTCCTGATACATTCTGTGAATTTAACAAAAGCTATAGCCGCCCGTTTTCAATCATAAATATGATTGTTTCAATCAATTCATCCTCTCCCTGCGGGTCATATTTTGTTTTAAGATTGTAGCCCCAAATTCTGGCAAAACCCTGATAGAAGAAGGCAGTTACGCCTCCCCTCATCTCTTTTAAGAGCGTAAATGAGGTCTCTTTTGTTTCTCTGTCGATAAGCTTTATCAATATTTTTCCCTGAGTAAAAGTCAGATCCCTCAGTTCAGCTCCAAACTGTTCATTGATCTCTTCTTCAGCTTTTTTCATTATCCTTCGACGCTCTCTGTCATTAGGTGCTGCCTGAAGCAAATCCTCGTACTCCCTTAACTTTATTCCAGCAAGTTTTGCATAAGGATAGACTTTCTTAACATGATAAATAAGTCGTTCTATTTTTCTGGTATCACGCCTGTTGTCAAACAAACTCCATGCATACACAGAAACTTCAGGTAGTTGAATTACAGGAATGGTATCATTTTTCAGCACTTTGGCAGCCACAATAACTGTATCATTTCCGAATCCGGGAAACTTCAAATCCTGTTTTAAAACCTGGGCATTCAAACAAGAAATAAGCGAAAAAAAAGTGACTGATATAATGAGGATTGATTTCATTCTTAAGTTTCAAAAAACAATACTTTTATGACAAATCCCACTGAAAAATTGTACTTCATGATTTATGCCGGCTTTCAAAAACAAGTATTGTGCCACAGAAACAAAAGACTACTAAAAAATAAGACTGCAAGAATGAAAGGCTGTTGTTCTTCTAAACAAATTTTCAGGCTACTTTAAGCTTGGAAATACTTGATTTATTAAACTTTGACTCAGCATAATCAAGTGTAATATTGAGTTCTTTCACGCTACTTTTTGAAGGAAGCTCAAACATATCATCTGTCAGGATGGCTTCAAAAATTGATCTTAAACCACGAGCACCCAATTTAAATTCAAGCGATTTTTCAACGATATAATCGTACACATCCTCCTCTATCACAAGTTTAATTCCGTCTAGCTCGAAGAGTTTGACAAATTGTTTTACAAGTGCATTTTTGGGTTCAGAAATGATTCGCTTAAGCGTTTCGGTTGTTAATGGGTGCAGGAAAGTGAGGATTGGCAGTCGTCCGACGATTTCAGGAATAAGTCCAAATTTCTTCAAGTCAGAAGGAGCAACATATTGAAGAAGATTATCTTTATCAACAATATTCATTTTTTCCCTTCCGTAACCGACTACATTTGTATGATGTCTTGCGGCAATAATTCGTTCAATGCCGTCAAAAGCACCTCCTGCAATAAATAGAACATTCTTTGTATTTACCTGAATCATTTTTTGTTCAGGATGTTTTCGACCACCTTGAGGAGGTACATTAACGATTGTTCCTTCGAGCAGTTTAAGCAGTGCTTGCTGAACACCTTCACCTGAAACATCCCGCGTGATGCTTGGATTATCACTTTTTCGGGCTATTTTGTCAATCTCATCTATGAAAACGATACCTCTTTCAGCCGCCTTAACATCATAATCTGCTGCCTGAAGAAGCCTTGTAAGAATGCTTTCAACATCTTCACCAACATAACCGGCTTCTGTGAGCACTGTAGCATCTGCAATGGCAAACGGAACATGCAACATCCGCGCAATGGTACGAGCAAGTAAAGTCTTTCCGGTACCGGTTTCACCTACCAGAATGATATTCGATTTTTCGATTTCAACATCGTCCTTGGTCTGAACCTGATCGATACGCTTGTAATGGTTGTATACAGCTACTGCTAAAATACGTTTAGCCTCATCCTGACCAATTACATATTGATCAAGAAAGTTTTTAATCTCCGATGGCTTTAAAACTTTGAAATCAGACTTAAGCTCCTTGTTTCTTTTTGAAGGCAATTCTTCTGCAATTATCAAATTGGCTTGTTCAATGCACCGATCACAAATATGTGCATCTATCCCACTGACAAGCAATTTAACTTCGCTTCGGTTACTACCACAAAAGGAGCATTCGTCTTTTTTTCTTGCCATCTTTAAATTGAGGTTTTGTTGCGAACAAGAATTTCGTCAATCATCCCATAATCTTTGGCTTCTTCTGCTGTCATCCAATAATCGCGGTCAGAATCTTTCCAGATTTTTTTGTATGACTGCCCGCTATGGGTTGCAATAATATCGTAAAGTTCTTTTTTAAGTTTTTGGATTTCACGTGCAGTTATCTCAATATCTGAGGCTTGCCCTTGCGCTCCACCCATTGGCTGATGTATTAGAATACGCGAATGTTTAAGTGCAGTACGCTTTCCCTTAGCACCGGCACAAAGCAACACTGCTCCCATTGAAGCTGCCATCCCTGTGCAGATTGTAGAAATTTCAGGGTTTATATATTGCATTGTGTCGTAAATCCCAAGACCGGCATAAACAGAACCACCAGGAGTGTTGAGGTAAATCTGAATATCGCGCTTAGAATCTACTGATTCCAGAAAAAGGAGTTGAGCCTGAATAATATTGGCAACATAATCGTCAATTGGCACTCCCAAAAAGATTATTCTATCCATCATGAGCCTGGAAAAAACATCCATTGTGGCTATATTGAGTTGTCTCTCCTCAATAATTGTAGGAGAAATATATCCACTTACTGCTTTGCTGTAACGATCCAGAGTCAGGCTGTTGATGCCTATATGCTTCGTGGCATATTTTGTAAATTCGTTATTCATTTTCGTCTGCTTCAGTTTGTTCTGGTTGATTTTTTGACACAAAGTTCTTAAACTCTTCAGGAGACATTGCCTGCTCAGTTAAAGTAAGTTTGCTCTTGAAAAGTGCTACCATTTTGCGCTCACGCAATTGATGAATTATACGTTGTTTCTCATCATTGTTTTTAAGAATTGAATCTACTGTAGATGAAAGTGATTTTTCCATTTGTTCATCAATCTCCATATCCTGAGGCATCTGACCAAAGAAATAACTCATAACAAATCTCCTCACCTCCTGCGACTCAACTTTCAATTCAGGGTATTTTCCGATAAGATATTCCTCAACCAATTGAAAACGCATCGACTTCTCATATTCGTCATAGTTTTCATCTACTTCTTTTGCGCTAAGCTTACCATTGGCATTTTCAACAATCCAGTTCATCATAAATTCGCGCGGAAAACTTATTGGAGTCTCTTCAAGAATTTTCTTTAACCCCATGCTGTACACCAGGTAATCGGCCTGTTGATCAAATTGCTTTTCTATTTCAGACTTAATTCTTTGTCTGAAGTCTTCTTCTGTTGCAACATCTTGCTCAGGAAAGATCGTATTGAAAAAATCTTCATTCATCTCAGAAGGCTCTTTACGCATAATTTCATCAATGATTACATTGTAATCAGCATTCAGAAGTTGCGTTTGCTCATCATTCAGTTTCAGAAGTTTTTTGGTTTTGTCATTGTCACCAATGGCCTTATTCAGATTCAAAACAAATTCCGATCCCAAAACCTTATTTAATAGATCATTTTTTGAGTCTTCGCCGGTGATATCCGAAACATTGAGTTTTACAATCGTTTGATATCCGTCCTGAACTTCGACACCCTCATCATTTAATTCTGAAACCCTTAGTTCAAGGGCGTCTTG
Source organism: Bacteroidales bacterium (assembly GCA_030683155.1). Taxonomy (GTDB): domain Bacteria; phylum Bacteroidota; class Bacteroidia; order Bacteroidales; family F082; genus JALNZU01. Next base: position 15,883 of record JAUXMV010000091.1, on the reverse strand, counting down.
CTGCTCAACTGATTCTGGATAAGTTGTTCTTGGATAGTCGGCCAAAAGTTTATCAATTGTTTTTTGAACCTCATCAGGATCAGCTGTAATTTTGGGATATGTAAGGTTAAATTCCGACAGATCGATGTTTATTTCCGGTGCCAATGCAACATTGAAATAAAAATTAAACTCTTCATCCTTATCAAAATCAAAAGTTCCTGTTCTTTCTGCATCAGCCATTGGGTAGCCCAAAATTCTGATTTCATTATCCTGGATATAGTTATTGAGAGAATCGGACACTATTTTATTAACCTGATCGGCCAAAATAGAATGACCATACATCTTTTTCACCATTCCAAAAGGCACTTTTCCTGGGCGGAAGCCGGGAACAGAGGCTTTTCTCTGATAATCGCGAAGGGCTTTGTTGACCTCTGGTTCGTAATCAGCTTTAACCAGTTTGATTTCAATAGTTGCGGTTGAATCGCTTGTTTGCTCTTTTAAGACTTGCATTGAACTTAAAATTAATTTTTACCATTTAAAATATTCAGCCGGATCAGGTAAGTGATCCGGCTTGAACAAGGCTTTGTGCGGATGAAGGGACTCGAACCCCCACGCCTCTCGGCACCAGATCCTAAGTCTGGCGCGGCTACCAATTACGCCACATCCGCGTGGTGCTGCCAGCCAATCACTGGACTTCAAAATGAGGGTGCAAATATACAAAAATTATATCTCCAACATGAATTTGATTTCCAAATTTTAATAAATCTTATCCCCGCGACAAAAACTATTAACAAATAGTTGTTAGTAAATTTGTTGGTATAAAAAATTGTTTCTATTTTTGCACCCCGTTTTGGGAAAAGTATGTGCTAATTCGAAAGCAGAAATTTATAAGTCAATGAATACACTGAGTTACAAGACAATCAGCGTCAACAAAGAAAATGCTGATAAAAAATGGATGGTGATAGATGCTGAAGGCCAGGTTTTAGGTCGCTTAGCATCGGCTGTTGCCAAGATCCTGCGAGGTAAGCATAAACCCTCGTACACTCCCCACAGTGATTGTGGCGACAATGTGATTGTGATCAATGCCGAAAAGATCGCTCTTACAGGAAATAAAATGGAAACCAAATATTACATTACCCACACAGGTTACCCTGGTGGTCAGCGTTTCCGCACAGTCAAAGAGCAGCTGAAAAGAAAACCTATTGCAGTTGTTGAACATGCTGTAAAAGGAATGCTGCCAAAAACAAAACTTGGAGCGGAAATATTTCGCAATCTATATGTTTATGACGGACCTAACCATAAGCATGAAGCTCAACAACCCAAGGAAATCAGTTTAAATACAATTAAATAGTTAAAATGGAAGTAATCAACACCTTAGGTAGGAGAAAAACTGCTGTTGCCCGCCTCTACATGAAAGCTGGCACTGGTAGTATAGTGATTAACAAGAGAGATTATAAAGAGTATTTCCCAACAGCTATTTTGCATTTTGTTGTTGAGCAGCCAATGGCGCTTACCGACAATTTGGGTAAATATGACCTGAAAGTAAATCTCGCCGGTGGTGGTATCAATGGTCAGGCAGAAGCCTTAAGCCTAGCTATCAGCCGCGCACTTTGCGAAATCAACCCTGAATTTCGCCCAGTGTTAAAAGCTAAAGGCCTTCTTCGTCGCGACCCACGTATGGTTGAGCGCAAGAAACCAGGTCAGCCAAAAGCACGTAAGAAATTCCAATTCAGCAAACGTTAGACCACAGGCCAAACGATTGTGTTTAGTATCCAAATTGCTGAGATATCTGTCAAATCAGATCTACTCATCAATTGTGCCAGTGAAAGTAAACATTTTTAAAATTAATTTATGTCAAGAGTAACATTCGAAGAATTATTAGACGCAGGAGTTCATTTTGGACACCTAAAAAGAAAATGGAATCCTAATATGGCTCCTTATATATTTATGGAGCGCAATGGAATCCACATCATTGACTTATACAAAACCCAGGCGAAAATTGAAGAAGCTGCCAATGCACTGCGTCAACTTGCCCGTTCAGGTAAAAAAGTGTTGTTTGTAGCAACAAAAAAACAAGCAAAGAGTATCGTTGCTGAAGAAGTATCGAAAGTTGGAATGCCATACGTAACAGAGCGCTGGCCAGGTGGTATGTTAACCAATTTTGCCACAATTCGTAAAGCGGTGCGTAAAATGACCAACATCGATAAATTAATGGTCAGTGACTCATACCTGAATCTTTCAAAAAGAGAACGTCTCCAGATTCAACGTGAGCGCGAAAAACTTGACAAGAATCTTGGTAGTATTGCAGATTTAAGCAGACTTCCATCAGCACTTTTTGTCATTGACATTGTTAAAGAACATATCGCTGTGGCAGAAGCGCGCAAATTAAACATTCCTACTTTTGCTATCGTCGACACGAACACCAATCCCAATCTCATTGATTTCCCTATTCCTGGAAATGATGACGCCTCAAAATCAATTTCTTTGATTTTGCGTATAATGACTCAGGCCATTGAAGAAGGATTGGGTGACAGGAAACTTGCAAAAGACAAGACCCAAGAAGATAGTAATGAGGACGATGATGCAGCTGAAGGCGGCACAAGATCATTTGATGTTGATGACGAAGATAATAAAGATGCTCGTAAGCCAGCTACTGATGATGCAAACCGTGCAAAAAGACCTCGCCGTCCTTCAGTATCAAAAAAATAAATTACTCACACCTAATAGTTAGTATAAGAAATGAATATTACCGCTTCTCAAGTTAATGAGCTAAGAAAGCTCACCGGAGCCGGAATGATGGATTGTAAACATGCACTCGTTGAAAGCAACGGTGACATGCAAACTGCCATTGATTACCTGCGTAAAAAAGGACAGAAAGTTGCTGCAAAACGTGCTGACAGAGATGCCACTGAAGGTGTTGTAATCTCAAAAGTTAGTGCAGACGCTAAATATGCTGCCGTTGTTATGATAAACTGCGAAACTGACTTCGTTGCTAAAAATGAAGATTTCGTGAAATATGCCCATAGCATCCTTGATTTAGCTATCGATAATAAAGTACAAACTAAAGAAGAGTTGAAAGCACTCGAGCTTAATGGCCGTAAAGTTGAAGATACTATTACAGACCAAACAGGCGTCATCGGTGAAAAAATTGACCTTGGAGCATTCTTTAAGATTGAATCAGAAATTACTGCGGCTTATATCCATCCTGGAAACAGACTTGCTACTATAATCGGTTTAAATAAAGCTGAAGCACCAAATGTTGCTCAGATTGGCCGCGAATTGGCAATGCAAATTGCAGCAATGGATCCGGTAGCTATTGATGAGTCAGATGTCCCACAAGAAGCTATTCAACGTGAAATCGAGATTGGAATGGAGCAGGCACGTAACGAAGGTAAAGCAGAAGAAATGCTTGAAAAAATCGCACGTGGTAAATTAAACAAGTTCTACCGTGAGAACACCCTCTTGAATCAGGATTTTGTTCGTGAAAACAAGAAAACAGTACGTCAATATCTGAGCGAATCAGATAAAGCATTGACTGTAAATGCTTTTAAAAGAGTAATGCTAGGATAATCAATTATCCAACTTATAATGAAAAAGGAGCTCAATGAGCTCCTTTTTTCATATCCCCCCTTAATAAATAAAACTAATGACCAAGTATCTCCTTCACAATCTGAGCTATGGTTGTATTCTCAGCCTGACCTGCAATGCGTGAAGATGCAAGCCCCATAATTCTGCCCATTTCTTTGATGGAAGTGGCACCAGTTTCGGATATGATTTCTTTAATAATCGATTTTATTTCTGCCTCAGATAGCTTTTCAGGCAAGTAAGCCTGAATAATATCAGCCTGATAAAGCTCCTCTTCTGCCAACTCAGGACGATGCTGCTCAGTGTATATTGCAGCTGCTTCTTTACGTTGCTTGACTAGTTTTTGCAGAAGTTTTAGCTCAACACTATCAGGAATTTCTCCACTGCTTACATCTTTTCCTGTTTTCTCAAGCAAGAGCGCTGCTTTGATAGCTCTCAAGGCGTCCAATTTACGGCTGTCTTTAGCACGCATCGCATCTTTCAAATCATCATTAATTTTCTTTTCAAGTTCCATCTTTCAGCAAATTAATCGACGTTATCATGTAGAAAAGAATTATCTGAACGTAAAGTAGTTCTTCCAATATCACCACCCAGACTATAGCGTGAAATCTCCATCTCGTTTTGCTCTGATTTCATATCAGATCCCTTTCTAAGATAGGCAGGTTGTTTTTCAAGCTCTTCAATGCCTTCGTTGGTTCTAATCTTTAGGCTCATTGCCTTTAATCGTGCCTGTCGTTCCAAAGATTTTCTTTCCATCTCAAGCTTTTCATCTTCCGATTCATTTTTCACAGGCTGAAAAGAGAAATTCTGAAGTACACGCTCCTCGATCATGACAGGGTTTGGATTTGTAATTTCAAGAGAAATATCATCTAATTCCCGAATGCTTTTAGCAGAGACTTCTGTTTTCATTTTTTCTTCAATAGAATCTTTTTGGATCAGTTCTTCGTGTTCATCCTCAGACTCTTCAAAAAGCTGATGAATTTTCGATGGCTGTGACTGTATTGAGTTTGCAGATTCCTTATATGGAACAGATTCTTCTTCCGATCTATCAATTATTTCTTCAGGTTCACTAATCAATTTATGAACTCTTAACGATTGAGAAGTAAGAGGTTTTGCTTTAAGCTGATTACTTCCTTCTGCCTGGTCAGGGTACAAAGGATTTACTACTACGGCAGATTGACCAGAATTAAGGTTCAACATTTCTTCATTGTCAAAACCAGTGGCAATTATCGTTATGGCAATACTATTTCCCAATGAATCATCTACTCCATTGCCCCAGATGACTTCAGCAGTATTTCCGCAAATATGTTGTATATAATCGGTGATTTCATGCACTTCGTCTAAAGAAATTTCCTCTTCACCCGATGTAATATAAAGTAGAATATTGTTCGCTCCGGAAATATTAGAATCGTTAAGAAGTGGTGATCGCATTGCCTCATCAATTGCTTTAAGCGCTCTGTTTTCACCGGCAGCAATTGCAGAACCCATGATAGCTTTTCCGCTTTTCTGCATTACTGTTTTAACATCCTCAAAATCGACATTGATATAGCCGGTTACAGTAATAATTTCTGCAATTCCTTTTGATGCCGTGGTAAGCACATCGTCAGCCTTTTTGAAGGCCTCGGTCAGACGCATGTTTCCATATTCTTCTCTTAGTTTATCATTGCTGATAATCAATAAAGTATCAACATGTTTTCGCAACTCCTCAATTCCTTCAATTGCCTGCTGTCTTCTCTTTTTGCCTTCAAAACTAAATGGCAGCGTTACGATACCAACTGTTAGAATGTTGAGTTCACTTGCAATTCTAGCTACAACAGGTGCGGCACCTGTTCCTGTTCCGCCGCCCATTCCCGCTGTGATAAACAACATTTTTGTGTGCGGCTCAAGCAGTTCCTTAATTTCTTCTATAGTTTCCAATGCCGCATCTCTGCCAACTGATGGGACGTTTCCAGCCCCTAATTGCCGTTTTCCCAAGTGAATTTTATTGGGTACAGGACTTATTTCCAGAGCTTGGGCATCTGTATTACACAAGATGAAATCAACTCCTTTGATTCCCTGATGATACATATGTGTAACGGCATTGCTTCCGCCACCACCAACGCCAATGACTTTGATGATGTTTGACTGCTCTTTTGGGTGTTCGAATTTCAACATTTCAGGCATAATTATATGATTTAAAATTACTTTGTTGTATTTAACTGGTGATTGTACTTTTCTTTTTTTTGTTAACAAAATATAGTTGATAACATTAACTTCATTATTCGATCAAATCACGATCAAACATTTTGATGATTTTGTCAAGGTAGCTTTGTCTTTTCTTCTCTTTGGAATCGTCTTTTTTATTCTTTAAACTGGCTTTTTCGCCCTCTGCACTCAGTTCGTTTGTTTCCTTCATTCTCTCCATTTCTACTTCAAAATCAAATCGCTTGATGCCTTCAATTACAAGGCCTATCCCTGTCGCATACATTGGACTTGCAAGCTCATCGGGAGTTCCTTTGGCAAGATGCTCGTTGGGATATCCAATCCTGACTTCCATTCCTGTTAAGAACGCTGATAACTGATCGATGTGCTTCAGTAATGCCCCACCGCCTGTGAGAACAATACCTGCAATCAACTTGCGCTCTAGTCCTGAGTTTTTGATCTCATAATAGACATGATCCACAATCTCTTCCATGCGAGCTTGAATAATTGATGCTAGGTTACGGAAGGAAATTTCTTTTGGAGGCCGTCCTCTGATTCCTGGGATGGATACTACTTCGTCATCACGGTTTTCGCTGGCAAGGGCTGAGCCAAATTTGATTTTCACTTCCTCTGCATGCTTTTTAATTATTGTGCAGCCTTCGCGAATGTCCTCAGTAATGATATCGCCTCCAAAAGGAATAACAGAAGTATGCCGGATGACCTTATCGTAAAAAATTGCGATATCAGTGGTTCCTCCTCCAATGTCGACAAGCACAACGCCGGCTTCTTTTTCCTCTTCACTCAAAACAGCTTCAGCAGAGGCAATAGGCTCAAGAATCAGGTCAACCATCTCCAGACCAGCCCTTTTTACACATTTGAGAATGTTCTTTGCAGCTGCAGTTTGTCCGATGATTACGTGGAAGTTGGCCTCAAGTTTACTCCCAAGCATACCTACAGGCTGCTTGATTCCCTGCTCGCCATCAATGATATATTCCTGTGGAATTACATCAATGATTTCTTCGCCTGCAGCCATACTCAGTTTATACATGTCATTGCTTAACTTATCAACTTCGATACGATTAATTTCTTTGTCGCTCGATTCACGAATCAGACTTCCACGATGTTGGAGACTTTTAATATGTTGACCAGCAATCCCAACGTTTACATATTTAATATCAACGCCGGATCTTACTGAGGCTTCTTCAACCGCTTTACGAATTGAATTGACAGTGTCTTCGATATTTGAAACCATGCCTCGTTTAACACCAATTGATTCGGTTCGACCGTACCCCAGAATTTCAATCTTTCCATTTTCATTCCTTCGCCCGACTATACAGGCAATCTTCGTTGTTCCAATGTCTAATCCAACAATTATTTCTGAAGCTTTCATAACGTATCTCTTTTTGTACAAACTATTTGATTCATAAATTTAGCATTGATCCTACTGTATTTTGGCAACTCACTCGTTGTGGCTTTTGCATGGTAAAAAACGGAAATATTCTCAAGTTTTTCCCGAAGGTTTAAATTGTCGCCAAGTAAAATATATGCATCTCCGATTCTGGGAGTAAGCTCTATTTCATTGAGACTGTTTATATATATCTGGTCAATTAATACTTTGAGCAGTGCATGTTCTTCAATTAATGATGCAATCTCAAAGATTGTTTTTATATGCGACTTTCTTACAGACGAATCATTTACATGCAGTGTTTTGCTAATTGGCATTACGACAGGATCAATGTATCCATTAGCGACGAGCACCCGTTTTGTATGATTTGGATGTACTGGAAAAACAACTCCGTTATGGTCAAGATAAAAGGATTGATTATCTCGTGTAAAAAATCTTATAAATGGTTCACGTTCATATAGTTTAATTTTCACAACGCCATCAATACTTGTAAAAGCATCAACTTTCTGCACATAGGGATTGGTATTAATATCCAACTTTAACCTACTGATATTGATTGTCTTTAATGGTTTTCTATCATTTATTCCCACCATTTTACTGATTCTGGCCTGCATGTCTACCTGACTCAAAAATCCCCCATCAACAGGTGCTTCAATACTAAGCTCGAGTCCTTTTACAGGCATGTTGAAATGTGTAAAACGTGCAAATCCCAGCAATGCCATCATTCCGAGGGCAGTCAAAATCCATGTTGATATGCTGAGTATTCGCTTGATCATGCGGTAAAATGTTTTTGAATCGGTCCTACCAATTGGTCAATATCTCCAGCTCCAAGTGTAAGCAAAACATCAGGCCTGCTTTTTTCAAGATATGCGATGAGCGAATCTTTACTTATCAGGCATTTCTTTTCAAGATTTATGTTATCAAGCAAAATACTGGATGTTACTCCAGGAATAGGTAACTCTCTGGCAGGATAAATATCAAGCAAGATAACTTCATCTAACTGACTTAGACTTTCGCTGAATCCATCCATAAAGTCTCGGGTACGTGTATACAGATGTGGTTGAAAAATTCCCGTGATTTTTCTCCCCGGAAAAAGCTCTCTTGCAGCCGAAATACAAGCGCGAAGCTCTTCCGGATGATGTGCATAATCATCAATATACACGAATTGATTAGTGTTTATTCGAATATCAAACCGTCTGTAAACGCCTTTGTACGTTTCCAATGCTTTAGATATTGCATCTATTTCGATACCAACCTGAAGTGCGACAGCAGCAGCAGCAAGCGCGTTTTCAATATTATGCCGGCCCGGAATAAGCATTCTCACTTCTGCTATTTGATCAGAAGCACAAAGTTCAAAAACAAACCTCCCATTTTCAACCCTTATGTTTTGTGCGAAAACATCCGCATTAACATTCAAACCATAGGTGATTGTTTGTATGCTTAAAGAAAGATTGAGACCATATTTAATTACTACGCAACCATCCTGACTAACATTATCTGCAAATTTTGCATAGTTTTCAAGCATCTTCGAATGGCTTTCGTAGATATCCAGATGGTCGGCATCCATTGATGAAATTACAGCAATGTCAGGTCTTAAATTCAAAAAGCTTTTATCAAATTCATCTGCTTCAACAACGAACCATTCAGCATTTGGGTGCTGAACAATATTGCTGCTAAAATTATTGGCAATTCCGCCAATAAACGCTGTAATAGGTTTTCCTGATACAGAAAGAATATGGGCAAGCATTGAGGTTATTGTTGTTTTTCCGTGAGTGCCAGCAATCGCTATTGTAGGCTGATCTTTAGATAATTCTCCCAGCACTTCGGCCCTTTTCATCATTTTCACTCCTTGATGACGCAGATACTGAAAGCCTTTGTGATCAGCTGGAATTGCAGGTGTATAAATGACAAGATCAATTTTTGATGGAATTAAACTGATGTCATCTTCAAAATGAATGGTCATGCCTTCCAGTTCCAATTGCTGGGTAAGTGCTGTGCTGGTTTTATCATATCCAAAAATTCTGGCGCCTTGCAAATGAAAATATCTTGCAAGTGCACTCATACCAATTCCTCCGATGCCAAGAAAATATATTGTATGTTTAGCCTCGAATTTCATCTTCCTGCAAGTTTAAAAATCTCGTTTACAATCATTTCTGTAGCTTCTGCTTTTGCAAACCGGCCAATGTTTACACTCAGTTCATTCCTCAAATCTTCATTGAAAGCCAATCGGATGATTTCATCTGCCAACTTATTTGAAGCCTCTGAATTTTTTACCAGTAAAGCAGCATTTTTATCTGCCAGACGTAAGGCATTCTTTGTTTGATGATCTTCAGCAGCAGTTGGCAACGGAACAAAAATTGCTGGTTTCTGAACCATTGATATTTCAGCAATAGACATGGCGCCAGCGCGCGAAACAATCATGTCGGCTGCTGCATAAGCAAGATCCATGCGACTTATGAATTCAAATGGGTGTATGAATGATTCTGCTTTATTTTGCTCAACAATTTGCCTGGCTGTATTGAAATAGGATTGCCCTGTTTGCCAAATAATCTGCAAAGAAGAATCCTTTAGCTTTATAATATTTGCTGCAATTGCTTCATTTATTGCTCTTGCACCCTGACTTCCACCAACGATTAAAACGACCGGATTTTTCTCGTTAAAACCAAAGAAATTCAATGCTTCCTTTCTTTTTCCCTCGATATTTATGGCGGTTTTCCTCAATGGATTACCTGTAAGAAGCGTTTTGTGCTTAGGAAACCACTTATCCATGCTATCATAAGCCACACAAATGCGATCTGCTTTTTTGCCAAGCAATCTGTTGGTAATACCGGGAAATGAATTTTGTTCCTGTATTAATGTCTTTATGCCCAGCAAAATTGCCATTCTAAGTGTTGGTCCACTTGCGTAACCTCCAACACCAACCACAACATCAGGCCGAAAATCTTTCAGAATTTTACGTGCTTTGTAAAGACTTGAAATTAGTTTGAATGGGAAAGCAAAATTATCCAAGGTGAATTTTCTTTGAAAACCGCTAATCATCAACCCCATAATAGCATAACCTGCCTCAGGAACGCGCACCATTTCCATTCTTCCCTTTGCACCGACAAAGAGAATCTGGCTATCAGGTGATTTTGCCCTGATGGCATCGGCTATGGCGATAGCGGGAAAAATATGCCCGCCAGTTCCTCCACCGCTAATTACTATTTTCAACGGTTGCAATGACATCCTCAGTTTTTGATTCGTTCTTTTTTGTGATTTCTTTACTAACACTTAAAATAATTCCCAATGAAAGACTGGTGAACCAGATGGAAGTTCCACCCATACTAACAAGCGGTAATGGTTGCCCTGTGACAGGCAATAGCCCAACCGCAACACCCATGTTTATCATGGCCTGAAAAACAAGGCTGAAAGCAACACCAATACTTAGAAAAGCACCAAAGGTTTTCGGAATTTTTGTGACTATTACAACTGCCCTGAAAAGCAGAATGAGATAGAGCAAAACAATGAAACTACCTCCTAACAGTCCATATTCTTCAACAATAATTGCGAAAATAAAATCGGAGTATGGATGAGGGAGGAAATTACGCTGGGTGCTGTTACCTGGCATTTTTCCAAGCAAACCGCCACTGGCAATGGCAATCTGCGCTTGCTCAGACTGGTAGTTATCACCTTCTCCGCTCGAAAAGTTTTCAATTCTGTTTTTCCATGTCATCAACCTACCCTGCTGACTGTCTGGTAATTGCATTAATATAAAAATAAAGATTACCAGTGCAACCACCCCCAAACCTATGAGAGAAAAGATGTACTTCAAATTGACGCGTCCGATAAACATAAGAACCAAACTGGTCATAAACAACATTGCTGCAGTTGACAAGTTAGCCGGCAGAATGAGAAAAACAACAAGTAAAACCGGTATCATCAAAGGCACAAAGGCAGAACGAAAATCTTTTATATTATCCTGCTTCTTCGTTAAAAGTCTGGCCAGATACATTATTAGGGTAAGCTTTGCAAGGTCACTTGTCTGGAAAGTCAGATTAAATGGAAGAGGCAAAACACGTTTGGCTTCATTAAGGTTCAAGCCGAAAATCAATGTAATGAGCAGCAATGGTATACTTACCCAAAGTGCCACCTGAAACAGCGGAGAAAAATAAACATATTTGATCTTATGAGCCAGATACATGAACACAAGTCCAAGAAAAAGAATCACAAAGTGCTTCAACATATAATACTCTGTATTTCCACCTTGAAACTTATAGGCTAAAGTACCTGTTGAGCTGTAAACAGCTAACAATGAGAACATCGAAAGCAGTAATACAACTGCCCAGATGACTTTATCTCCTTTGATATCTTTAAACAACAGGCCCATTTCTAATTTTTTATAAAGAATTTACGGCTGCCTTAAACTTATTTCCTCTTTCTTCAAAGTTCTCAAAGAGATCGAAACTAGCACATGCAGGTGATAAAAGCACAACATCATTTTTTATTGCCAAAATGGATGCAACAGCGACCGCTTGTTCGGCTGAATCTACATCAACAATAGTATCAACAAAATCGCTGAATGCATTGTGTAAAGAAGTGTTGTTTGTCCCTAAACAAATGATTGCTTTTACTTTTTGTCTGATGAGTGGCACAAGACAACTGTAATCATTGCCCTTATCAACGCCACCGGCAATCCAGATGATTGGTCTGTCAAAATGTTCCAGCGCATACCATGCTGAATTAACATTTGTTGCCTTAGAATCATTGTAATAGGACACTCCATGCACATTTGCCACAAATTCAAGCCGGTGCGCAATATTTTGATAATCCGACAATGATTGTCTGACCGTCTCTTTTCTGATGTTAATAAGTCTGGCTGAAATACCGGCAGCCAATGAATTGTAGGTATTGTGTTTTCCCTGAAGTGCTAGCTCTTCTAATGTCATGGTTATTGGATTGTTGTGAATGTTAATACTCAGTTTTTTGCCTTCTGTGAATGCACACGCTTCCTCCGATAGAGGATTGAGCGAGAAAGGATATTTTTTTGCCTTAATGCTATGTTGCTTAAGCTGGTTTAGCGTTTCGGCATCGTCAGCACAATAAACCAAAGCATCTTCTTCCAGCTGATTCATTGTGATACGCATTTTTGATTCGGCATATTTTTTAAAATCAAAATCATACCGATCAAGATGGTCAGGTGTGATATTGGTTATAACAGCAATGTCTGGCCTGAAATCGATAATATCGTCAAGTTGAAAACTACTTAATTCCAGCACAAACACATCATGATCAGAATCTGCAAGTTGACCAGCAAAACTCTGACCTACATTTCCTGCAATGCAAACATCCAAACCTTCAGATTTTAGAATATGGCCGGTTAAAAGTGTAGTGGTAGTTTTTCCATTGCTTCCAGTGATTCCGATAATTTTTGCGTTGGTGAACCAGCTTGCATACTCGATCTCAGAAATAACGGGTTTGGTCTTTCTTGCCAATTGCACAACTGCAGCTGAGTCTGGAATGCCAGGGCTCTTAATTATCAAGTCGGCTTCAAGAATTCTATCGAAGGTATGCCCTTGTTCTTCAAAAGGAATATTATGGTTCAGCAAGGTTGTTGAATAATTAGGTTTAATTTTTCCTGCATCAGAAACAAAAATACCAACCCCATGCTTCGATGCAAGCAAAGCAGCTCCAACGCCACTTTCGCTGCCACCAAGCACAACGATATTGTTATAAATGTTTCTTTTCGAATTCATGCTTATCTATCTTAATTTCAATGTTATAATTGTTAGTATAGCGAGGAAGATGCCAACAATCTGAAAACGCAGGACGATTTTTGGCTCCGGATACCCCTTTTTCTGGTAGTGATGATGCAAAGGTGACATCTTGAAAATACGCCTGCCTTCACCAAATTTTTTTCTGGTATATTTAAAGTAGCTTACTTGCATTATTACTGAGAGACTTTCAGCCAGGAAAATCCCGCAAAGGATAGGGATTAGCAACTCCTTACGAATTAGTATTGCAAACACAGCTATTATTCCGCCGATTGCAAGACTGCCCGTATCGCCCATAAATACTTGTGCAGGATAAGAATTGTACCAAAGAAACCCAATGTTGGCTCCCACAAATGCACTGATGAATATTGTGAGTTCGCCCGTGTTTGGCAGATACATTATATTAAGGTAGTCAGCGAAAATTATGTTGCCCGAAACCCACGCCAATATCCCAAGTGTTGCGCCAATAATTGCTGAAGTGCCTACCGCCAGCCCATCCATACCATCAGTTAGGTTTGCACCATTGGAAACAGATGTTATAATCAAAATGACGATTGGAATAAAAATCAGAAAAGCATATTTTTCATAACCGGGACCCATCCATTTAAGCAGCACGGCATAGTCAAACTCGTTGTTTTTAATAAAAGGAATTGTTGTTTTTGTAGCCTTTGTGTCCAAAGTCGAAAAGCGGGAGGCAGGGCCGGCTTCAGGTGAAGTTTGAATGATTTCTGTTGAAATCTGAACTTTCTCCCTGATCAAGACCGTGCTGTCAAAATACATGGTAACAGCTACAATAAGTCCAAGAACTACTTGGCCGATGATTTTTGTCTTGCCAGATAAACCCTTTTTGTCTTTTTTGAAAACCTTTATATAATCATCAACAAAACCAATACCGCCAAGCCAGATGGTCGTAAAAATCATCAGCAAGATATATGTATTGTCAAGTTTGGTGAAAAGCAGTGCCGGAACAACGATGGCTGCAATAATAATCAATCCGCCCATTGTTGGTGTACCTTGCTTTTCGAGTTGTCCTTCCAGTCCAAGGTCTCTGACAGTTTCACCAACTTGCTTTTTATTTAAATAATTAATCCACTTTTTGCCAAAAACAAGCGATATAAGCAAGGACGTGATTACAGCAGCTCCAGCCCGAAACGAAATATATTGAAAAACCTGCGCACCCGGAAAGTTGAAGGTCTCATGTAGATATGTGAAAAGATAGTAAAGCATTTTTCCTATTTAATTTATAAATCAAGTAATCGCTCAAACAGTTCTTTTTTATCATCAAATTGATATCGAACACCCTTAATTTCCTGATACTTTTCATGTCCCTTTCCGGCTACAAGTATTATATCTCCGGTGTTTGCCATTGATACAGCGGCATGAATAGCTTCTCTCCGATCAGTTATCGCCAAAGTTTTCTTGAAGTGCTGCGGAGGAACACCTTTTCGCATTTCTGCAATAATCTCTTCAGGCACTTCCGACCGAGGGTTGTCAGATGTAAGAATCACTATGTCGCTCAATTCAGCAGCAACCCTTGCCATCTCGGGTCTTTTCGAGCGATCACGATCGCCTCCGGCACCTGCTACCGTAATAAGTTTTTCGTTGCGTGTACGTATTTCATTGATTGTTTTGAGAACATTCTCAAGTGCATCGGGTGTATGTGCATAATCCACAATACCAACGATCTGATTTGAGGAGCGAATGAATTCAAAACGTCCCTCGGCACTTTCCAGCAAACTCATTTGCCGCAGTACCTCAAACTGATCTAAATTTAGCAGCATTGCAGTGCTGTAAATAGCCAAAAGATTGCTTGCGTTGAAACGGCCAATAAGTTTTGTGAAAATTTCCTTTCCCTGAATATTCATCAGCAAGCCTTCAAAATGGTTTTCGATGACTCTTGCTTTGAAATTGGCATCATTCAAAAGCCCGAAATTAAAAATCGAAGCTTTTGTATTCTGAATCATAAACCGACCATTTTTGTCATCGGCATTGAAGAGGGCAAAAGCATCTTTTGGAAGGATGTCAAAAAATAATTTTTTCGCATCACGATATGCTGCAAAACTTCCATGATAATCGAGATGATCATGGGTAAGATTTGTAAAAATTCCACCGCTAAAATGCAATCCGAAAGTGCGCATCTGGGCCATCGCATGCGAGCTCACCTCCATAAATGCATAGGTGCATCCGGCAAGAACCATTTGCTGAAGCAACGAGTTCAAAGCAAGCGGGTCAGGAGTGGTATGTGTTGACGGAATTTCCTTTTGTCCAATTTTATTACAAATTGTTGAAATTAAACCAGATGCATAACCTGAAAGCTCAAACAACTGATGAAGAAGTGTTGCAATAGTAGTTTTACCATTTGTACCTGTGACACCTACTAATATCAGTTTTTTTGAAGGATGATCAAAAAAATTGGCTGCGGCCATAGCCAAACTATAAGCTGAATTTTCGACCTGAATAAATGTGCAGTTTGATGGCATAATTTCAGGTAAATGCTCGCAAAAAACAATCTCGCAGCCATTATTAATAGCTTCCTGAATAAAATTATGTCCATCAACAAGCTGACCTCCTACCGCAAAAAAGGCAGTGCCCGCTTGTGCTTTGCGTGAATCGAAAGTAATTGAATGCACTTCCTTTTCTGTAGATCCGGAAATAGATCGCACAGGACAATTGGTCAATATGTCGTATAATTTCTTTGTCATCACAAATTCAATAGCTTCAATTCAATTCTTTGACCTGCCGTGATGGGGTTCCCAGGCAAAACAGATTGCGAAATCACCTTGCCTTTCCCACTTATTACAGCCTTTAACCCCATATTTTCAAGCAGAAAAACAGCATCTCTTGCATTCATCCCCTTCACATCAGGAATAGTATTTTACGCAAGTTTTACTTCCTCAAATTCAACACTTTCTCCGCTTGGATGCACCAAAGCCCATTCAGGCAGTTTGGTAGTTCTGCCCGATGGTACACCAAGGAGCGTATA
>JAUXMV010000084.1 GCA_030683155.1 Bacteroidales bacterium | reverse complement strand
CCAGGCTTTGGCTTCAAGCTTTCAAAGAACTTTCTTTCTCTTTCTGTATCCCCAACCTTCTCTCTCTCATTCTATCTTTCTCCGCGATTGGGAGTGCAAAAGTAATACCTTTTTCTTTCCATCCAAATGTTTTTTGAAAAAATTATTAATAATTTGTTAATTATCACTAAACCAGGCTTCTCAATAATTAAAGAAAAACGATAGTAAGGACTAAAGAACAATTCAGGTACGTTTAATGCAAATATCAATTTAAATATAGCTACATATCACTGATTATCATTGTTTTAAATAAATTTTATAACATTAAAATCAGTGTGATTAATTTGCAGGTTGACAAGATCAGTTAACCTTTTATACAACCATAATTTGAAACTAAAGTTGACTAAAGGTTTGATTATTAGAGGAAGATCATGAAGATTCTGGTTTGAAAATACCTTGGTAAGTGCAAATTCACAAATAAAGTAAATCAAAGATGTTATGGTTAATTTTTCATGATTTTAATTTTCTGAACAGCATTTTCTGATTTAACATGAACCATGTATATGCCTGTGCGGAGTCCCAGAAGGCTACTTTGTAACCGGGTTGCCTGAAAAGAATCAAATTCTCCTTCGATTTGAAGCCTGCCCTGAATGTCGTAAACTTTTATGCTCAAAACTTTGTTATCTCTGAAATAGATGAAAAGAGAACTTGAATAAGGATTTGGATAGACATCGATAAATTTTGTCTGAAGTTTATCCCCACTATCAATAGAGGTAAGTAAAGAATAAGCGATCATAAAATTTGGGATTCCATGTCCATATGTCACATTAGGGTTTGAAGCATTGTCGGCGCTCATCATAATGGCCTGTTTGATTTCCAGATTTGAGAAATCAGGTCTGGCCTGCCAAAGACAAGCAGCCATACCAGCCAAAACAGGTGAGGAAAAAGAGGTTCCGTTGCTAAAAGAAAAACCATTACCAGAACCAGTTACAGCAGTGCCAGCACCCATGGCCATTACATCAGGTTTGATTCGGCCATCAAAAGTAGGTCCGATAGAGCTGAAACTTGCGCGAACGCCAGATCCATTAACAGCGCCAATAGAAAAAACATTAAACCCATCTGCAGGAGCACCGATATAAGGAAAAGATGAACTGCCTCCAGAGTTACCAGCACTGTTTACAACAAGAATCCCTTTACTCGATGCAATATCAGCACCAATTGTTACCACACAAGTATTTCCATCCATATGATTATAAGAATGATTCCATTGCGAAAAATCGAAATCAATGTAACCTAATGAGGAGTTAATAAGATCAACACCGACACTGTCGGCAAATTCAGCAGCAGAAACCCAGTTATACTCCTCAATTACATGCTCTGTTGCTACAAATTCGGGACGCAAAAGCCAGAAAGATGCCTTAGGGGCTGTTCCAATCAACTGGCCGGGGCGGTTTGAAGCAATCGTACTGAGTACTGCGGTACCATGAGAACTTTGATTGTATACACTTCCACCCGGCTCAGTAAAATCCTTTGTTCCAAGTATTTGCCCGTTGAGTCTGATGCTGTCAAAAGCAATATGGGTATCAACGCCTGAATATCCACCATCAAGCAAAGCCATCACCATCCCCTGACCTCTGAATCCTGCTGTATGCAAAGGGATACCATTGAGCTGGTTTATTTGTGTGAATCCACTTCCAAAATCAAAGAATGATCCGGTTTTATCTTCAGACAAGTCAGGTTTCAAATCGTCGGAAATGCTTTCCTGCTCAAAAAAATCTTTTTCTTTGATCTTTTGCTTAAGTGGTTCTTCAACAAGACCTCTCACACCCGAAACGTATGGAAGAGCTGCAATGGCATTCAAAACGCTTTGACTTGAAGTTTGTATGGTTACGCCGTTTAGCCATTTCGATGGAAATAATAAGGCAGCACCTGTTTGGGCAACGCCCTGCAAATAGACTGGATTTACAGGCAGATCATTCTCAACAAGCTGTATATTCTGATTTTCACGTCTTTGGAGAGCCCTTTCTGTTAAAAACTCCTGAGGACTATTTAAGCTATATGGCGAGTTATTTTTATCCGTAAACTGCACAAAGTACTTGTTCGGGGCTATCTGCGCATTGACTTGAACAAACAGCAAGATTGCGAAAATTGTAATTAGATTTTTCATAAAAGTTTTTCCTTATAACAGGTATATTTAATTAAAGTTCAATCAATCAACAACATAACATTGTCTTTTTTATTAACATCCGGGATTAGCTTATTGCCAAGCCTGACTTCCTGCAAAAACTTATCTTCCGGACTCTTTATGACAACAGTTTTGTCACCATTATTCCAGATTGAAGTATTATAGTCAACTATTTCTTTGCTTCCATCCGTAAAAAACATTTCAAGATACACAGGCAAAGGCAGTCCTCCTGTATTTTCGATAACAATCATTTTGTCTTTTGTAATCTTTCTTATCGAAAGGTCAGGATATGCGTTATCATAAAACCATGGTTTAAAAAACCAATACAGATCTTGATCAGCTGCCAATTCAAAAACTTTGAAAAAGTCCAATGGAGAAGGGTGCAAACCATGCCAAAAATGCATATAGGATTTTAGCGCAAAACTGAATACTTCTGCCCCAAGAGCATCTTCCAGAAAATGATAAGCCATTGCAGGGCGAACGTAACTGCCAAGTCTTAAGCTAGGATATGCAGCTCCCAAAAGGTGATTCGGCACCATTGGTGGAATGTCCATTTCAAAACCAGCAACATCTTCAAAGCCGGAAACAGTTCTTTCCAGATAGCGATAATCAGGAAAAATGCTATCCACCAAAACATGAGGCCAAAGTGTTGCCCAGCCTTCATCCATCCAGGCATATTTTTTTTCGTTTGTACCCATGAAAAATGGCATATAAGTATGCGCTATTTCATGAAAAGTGAGTCCAAGTGTGTTTGGAGCATCATCAGGAGCGCCATTGATAGCCATCATCGGACTTTCCATGCCGCCAGATTTTCGTCCACTGCTAAAAGTTGTCATTTGGGGATAAGGGAAAGGGACACCAGGCATCACTTTTGACATATAGTTGATGCTCATTTTGCTATATTTTGCAACATTATCATAATGAGCGTCTCCTATCGTATAAACCGCATCAGCAAGAATTCTTCTTTCTGTTTTTTCATCGACTTCTAAACTTACTGCATCCCACAGCATTCCTGCACCGATACCAAAGCTAAAATCAGGTACACTTTCTGCTTTAAATTTAAAGCAAAGTTTTTTTGATTTATTAAAGACTTTGTTCTTGAGATAATCCTCAGCGGTGATGATTGAAACAATCTCATCACTTTCCCATGCATTAGAATATCGGTCAACAATTTCCTTGTGAAAAACTTCATCTGGATTTTGTAAAAGACCAGTTGCCCAAACGCCAAAATTTCCTGGAACAGTGATCTCAACTTCATAATCATTGAAGTCGTTGTAGAATTCAACACTTCCACCATAGGAAATCATATCCCAGCCATCGATATCGTCATAAACTGCGATCTGAGGATACCAATAGGCAACAAAAAAAACTGAATCGCTGTATTTTCCCATTCTGACAGTGCGTTTTGTGGGAATCTTAACTTCCCAGGAAACTGAAACATTTACAGAATCACCTGGCAATATAGCTTCGTCTGGTAAAACAATCAACTTTGTCCCTTGCCTGAATGACTTACGTGAGTTGTTCATATCCAAATAATTATCATTTATCTTCATATTTCTGATGAGTGTTCCATCATGAAGATCGTCTGTACCCAGATCCCAGTCACGGCTGTTGCCCTTACGCAAAATATCCTGATATAAATTAAATACAAGGCGCTTTAAAGTGTCAGGACTATTGTTAAAGTATGCAATATCAGCAATTCCATTAACTAAACCGGTTTCAGGTTCAAAATCTACCTTCATTATATACTTCGACTCATTCTGCCAGTAGTTTTTTCCCGGCAATCCGGAGGAGGAACGGGTTTGTTTCGAAATAGCTTTTTGAAAAGTTCTTGATATGTGGTAAGAATCCTGCTGTGCATGCAGTCCTAAAAACAGCGAAACCAAACAAAACGTGATACAAAAACGAGAAACGTGCATAATTCAATAATCTATTAGCCCTTTATGATTTGAAGTTGTAAAAGTAGCTATTTTGGTTAATTCCGGCCATTTCGTGAAATAGTTTTCTTTATTTTGCAAACTCATTCATTTGTTTTAACCCACTATGAAAAGCATCAATCCATTTAGTCAGGAAATTATAGGTACTTATGCAGTGCATGATCAGTTTCAGGTAAACGAAATCATCGAAAAAGTTAATCAAGCTTATCAAAAATGGAAAAATATTCAATTGATTGAGCGGAGGCAATTAAATCTTAAACTTGCGGAAAAACTAGAAGAAAAGAAGGAACACTTTGCACAGCTGATTACAAAAGAAATGGGCAAACCTATCAAAGAATCAACAGCTGAAGTTGAGAAATGCATCTGGCTGTGCAAACATTATGCAAGTCCTGAGTCTTTTGACATTCAACCAAAAAGGATTAATACTGAAGCAAGAGCGGTGTATTTAAGTTTTGAACCGTTAGGTACAATCTTTGCCATCATGCCCTGGAATTTTCCGTTTTGGCAAGTATTTAGATTTGCCATTCCAACAATTACGGCTGGAAACACAGTCATACTTAAGCATGCACCCAATGTCACAGGTTGTTCTTTAGCTATTGAAGAGGCATTTCTGTCCAGTGGCTTTTCAGAAAATGTATTCAGATATGTTGTCATCCCGGCTGAAAGATCAGAAGAAATAATAAGTCACTCCTATATTAAAGGTGTAACTTTAACCGGTAGTGAAAAAGCTGGGCAGTCAGTTGCTTCACTTTGTGGTAAATATCTAAAGAAAACGGTTCTTGAACTTGGCGGCTCAGATCCATTTATCATTTTCGAAGATGCTGAACTCCATTTGAGTTGCAGTTCAGGGTTGCGATCGAGGATGCTGAATTCAGGTCAGGTTTGCATCGCAGCAAAGCGGTTCATTGTTCAGGACAGCATTTTCGATAATTTTCTTCTTGAGCAAAAGCAAGCACTTGAGGCACAGGTTTTGGGTGATCCAATGATGACCCAAACAGATTTAGGCCCCATGGCGCGCCCAGATCTTGTTGATCAAATTGAATATCAAGTGAATGAATCTGTAAAAATGGGGGCAAAAGTAATCTGCGGTGGTAAAAGAAGTACATTTCACTCACAAATATTTGAGCCAACACTTTTGACCGATGTAAGAAAAGGGATGCCTGTTTATGACGATGAAACTTTTGGCCCGGTAATGGTAGCAATT
The DNA here is from genome assembly GCA_030683155.1 of Bacteroidales bacterium. Lineage (GTDB taxonomy): Bacteria > Bacteroidota > Bacteroidia > Bacteroidales > F082 > JALNZU01. The sequence continues at coordinate 38,064 of JAUXMV010000084.1, read as the reverse complement.
CCTTTTCACACAAAAGAGGAAGCTGTAAAAATTGCCAACGACACAAGATTTGGACTTGGGGCAAGTATCTGGACACAAAATATTGAACTAGCCCATGAAATTATGCCACAACTTGAAGCAGGCGCTGTATTTGTTAACAGCATTGTAAAATCTGATCCCAGAGTGCCTTTTGGAGGAATAAAAAATTCAGGTTATGGTCGTGAACTAGCTTTCGAAGGTGTAATGGAATTTTTGAATATCAAAACAAACTGGATAGAATAATGCGAATAGATATCATCACAATTTTTCCCGGCATGTTCGAAGGGCCTTTTTCAGAATCAATAATAAAAAGGGCTGTTCAGAAAGGACTTGTAGAAATACATTTGCACAACTTGCGGGATTATGCGACAGACAAACACAGGAAAGTTGACGATTACGCATTCTCCGGCGGAGCAGGAATGGTGATGATGATCGAACCAATTGACCGTTGCATCACGCAATTAAAACTTGATCGAACATACGACGAAGTCATTTATTTAAGTCCGGATGGTGAGATTCTCAATCAAAGTTTAAGCAATCGGCTTTCGCTGAAGGGAAATCTAATTTTACTTTGTGGGCACTATAAAGGTGTAGATGAGCGTGTTAGAGAGCACTTGATTACAAAGGAAATTTCAATAGGTGATTATGTGCTTTCGGGCGGAGAACTTGCAGCTGCGGTATTGACAGACAGTCTTGTGCGCTTGATTCCCGGAGTTTTAAATGACGAAACTTCTGCTTTGTCTGATTCTTTTCAAAACGGATTGGTTTCTCCACCTGCTTATACAAGGCCAAGAATTTATAAAAACTGGGAGGTTCCTGATATTTTACTGTCAGGTGACGATAAAATAATAGAAGAATGGAAACACCAAAAAGCGATTGAAAGAACTGCAAAGCGAAGACCGGATATGCTAGACATATAGATTCTAACCTATTTTTGCTTTTGAACAAGACAAAAATGAAGTCCATTAAACCTTTTTTACAATGGAAATAAAATAATTTGCAATTCGGCTAGTTATATATTTTTCAGCTTGTGCTTAAAACATTTCTTGTATTTATATAGTATAGCAGGCTTTTTAAACGAAATAAAAAAATAAAAATATTGTCTAACACATTCATTTGTAAAACCTTTTTATCATGACAAATGACTTAACGCTTGGAATAGGATCACGGGTAAACCACTCACAATACGGAAAAGGTGTTGTGATTCAAGTCTATGCTGACGCATACGAAATAACATTCATCGATTTTGGCACAAAAACAATTCTCAGATCTTTTGCCGGATTGGAGGTATTGGACTATGTTGGTGGCGACACAGATTTATTGAGTTTTGAAAAAGTTGAAAGGATTTTTACTAAAATAATCAGAAAGTTCTCAGATATTCAGGAAAACGTTCCAATGGGAACAAAATGGAATGGCGGGATAATGACTCTTCAACCGGGAGACAGAAATCTGAAGCCAAAAGAAGTGCCAATTGAAGCTTTTTTTCACAAAATTGTTATGGTACGCGACCGTCTTCGCGTGATGGAGCAACGCATAAACAGTTCAGATCTAACAGATGAAGAAAAAGTCAACCTTCAGCAATATCTTACAAGAATTTATGGCAGTTTGACAACCTTTAATGTACTTTTTGCTGACAAGGAAGATTATTTCGTTGGCGATCAAAAATAAAATCAGGAGTGATTTTTTACCCCTGATTATAATTTTTACGAAAATATTATTGGAATCTATCTGTTTTTAAGGAAATTCGCAGTGTGGACAAAATAATTCCATAAAAACTGACGGGACTCACCATCCATTTCAACTTTTTGCATAGCAGCATTCATGCATTTCAGCCAATGATTCTTTGCTTTTTCATCTATCGGAAACGTCACATGCCGCATTCTTAACTTTGGATGACCTCTGCGCTCTGAATATGTGGCAGGTCCGCCCAGATATTGAACCATGAAAAGGAATAATCTCAGCTCAGCGGCTTCAAGATCACCGGGATACATAGGAAGCAGAATAGGATCTTCTTTTACTTGCTCATAGAAATATGAAATCATTTCCTTCAGCGTATCGCGTCCAATGCGCTCGTAATAAGTCCTTTCCATTTGCTATTTCATCCCTCTTTGCTTGGCTGCATCTTCAAGTCGCTTTTGGAAAGCAGATTTTTTTACAGGCTTCATTTTGTTTTCCTCAATTTTTGCCCGAAGTTTATCTTCGTTGATCGAGATTCTAAAAATATACATCTGCGCAAAAGTGATGAGATTTGCAAGCAGATAATAGTAACTTAAACCAGATGCATAGTTATTGAAAAGGCCAAGAAACATGATAGGCATGAGATACATCATTGTTTTCATCCCAGGCAACTGCGTGCTTTGCGAACCCATCATCTGATTGTTCAGATAGGTGTAGATGATTGTGGATATAGTCATCAATAAGGTAAACAAACTAACATGTGCGCCATAAAATGGAATATCAAAAGGCAAGTCCAGAATGCTGTCATAACTAGAAAGGTCGTTCGCCCATAGAAATGCTTTTTGCCTTAGCTCGATGCTTGAAGGGAAAAACCTGAACATTGCAATCAAAATAGGCATTTGCAGCAACATTGGAACACAGCCAGCCATTGGATTTACGCCGGCTTTTTTATACAATCCCATTACAGCCTGCTGCTTTTTCATTGCATCTTCCTGCTTTGGAAACTTAGCCGAAATCTCATCAATTTCAGGTTTCAAAACCCTCATTTTTGCTGATGACAAATAGGTTTTATAAGCTATCGGAAACAGGAAGGTCTTCAAAATAAGTGTTAATACAAAAATTACAATCCCGTAATTCCATCCATAACCACCTAAAAAGTCAAAAATTGGAATCACAAGATAAATATTGATCCATGCTAACAGGAAGAAGCCCCAGCCTAAAGGAATCTGACGTTCGAGATCAAGTTTATATGCTCTAAGTTCTTTGAAACTATTTGGTCCAAAATAGAAGGCCATTGGAATTGTTTTATCCATTGCCAGATTCAAAGGCAAATCCATTGAGGCCCTCATTGATTTCAAATATCTTTGATGTGATGGCCTTTCTTTGTCGTATGTCTTTAAGTCAGCATTGTCAAAATACTCTTTTGCAATCAAGGATGAACTGAAAAAACGCTGTTTAAATGAAATCCATTTAATTCTGGTTTTGATTGATTGCTCATCGTTTTTCGTTTCAGACAAATAGTCAACATCATCTGCAAAATGCTTGTAGTAGATCGTAGATCCATTGAATCTGTCAACAGATTTTTCTTGTTGCAACAAATCAACATCCCATTCGAGATTCAAAAAACTTGCATTGGAAGCAATAATCTGTTCCATTCCAGAAAGATTCACGTTGAATCCCAGCATATACTCTTCATGTTTTAAAGTATACTGAAACTCTATATAACGTGAACCCACTTCTTCTCCGGCACCGGCATCAGCATAGAGGCGCAATCCAATCACCAGACTATCCGACTCAGTTGTTTTGAGGCCGCCGCTTTCATAGGGCTTACCATTCACAAAAGGCTTGAAAAAAAGGTCTTTAGTATTAATAGTGCGATTTCGAGAAAAGAAAGAGATATCAAAATTTGCTGTATTGGGGTCAAAAATTATGAGCGGTAATGAATCCCATGTTTGATAATTCTTCAATTCTACTTGCCTAACATGACCTCCTTTTTTTGAAAAAGAAATTTTCATCAGGTCATTTTCGACTTCAATAAATCCATCATCACCTTGAGCGGAAACGGCAAAAAAGCCATAACGATCAGCAAGAGCGACATTGTCAACATTTGACAAGGAATCTGAAAGGATTGGAAGCTGATTTTGATCAACTAAACTTTGTGCTTGCTGAAATTCAGCAATCATGCGCAGGGAGTCCAGCATTCTTTGTTGCTGTCTCACCTGTAAAACTGAGTCAGCACGATGCTGACGCTGAGCAATTTCTTCTTTTGAAGGAGTCATCCAAATAGAATAGCCTACAAGGATGAGGGCAATAAGAATGAAACCAATCGTGGTATCTTTATTCATGTTCGCAAATTAATTTTACAGTTGCAAAAATAGCATTATTTGCCTTTTACCCGTTAAAAAGCAAATGTCATTTAAGGATAATTAAAATGTAGATTCAATAAATTCAATAAATTGAGAGCTGGAGAACCTGCTAAACAGTATTAACTCAACTTCTTCCCTGCTGTTTTTTGATCATAGCTTCAATAAAACCAACAAACAAAGGATGAGGGTTTGCTACAGTACTTTTGTATTCAGGATGAAACTGAACTCCGACAAACCAAGGATGGTTCTCCAATTCGATAATCTCAACGAGATTCTCGCTGGGATAAATACCCACGGTCTTCAATCCAGCCTTTGAATAATCTTTCCGATAGTCGTTATTGAATTCAAAACGATGGCGGTGTCTTTCTGTAATGAGGGGCTCTTTATAAAGTCCAAAAACTTTGGAATCAGGCTCAAGCTTGCATGGATATGAACCTAAACGCATTGTTCCTCCAAGATTTTTTACGCTTTTCTGGTTTGACATAATATCAATAACAGGATGACTCGTCCGGGGATTCATCTCCGTTGAATGTGCATCTTTGAAACCAAGCACATTTCTTCCGAACTCAATTACAGCGCATTGCATACCAAGACAAATACCAAAAAAAGGAATGTTTTTTGTCCTCGCATAGGTTATCGCCTGAATTTTACCTTCTATACCTCTGCCACCAAAACCTGGCGCAACAAGAATTCCGTCCACATCGCCTAATTCCTGTTCTATATCTTGACCTTCAAGGTGTTCACTGTGAATATATTTGATCTTAACTGTGCATTCGTTGGCCACACCGCCATGAATAAATGACTCGTGAATTGATTTATAGGCATCTTTCAGCTCCACATACTTTCCAACAAGTGCGACAGTGACATTGTAAACCGGATTTTTCATTCTGGAGAGAAAACTCTGCCATTTGCTGATTTCCAGCTTCTCTGGTATGGCAGTCTGAGTTTTCCGTAGTACTTCGATATCCAACTTTTCCTCAAGCATTAGCATTGGAACTTCATAGATTGAAGATGCATCAATGCTTTCGATTACTGAGCTCACTTCCACATTGCAAAATTGTGCAATTTTGCCTCTGATGGATTCATTCAAATGATGTTCGGAACGACAAACAATAATATCAGGCTGAACTCCCTGCTCAAGCATTGTTTTCACAGAATGCTGTGTGGGCTTGGTTTTAAGTTCGCCTGCAGCAGCTAAATAAGGGACAAGTGTCAAATGAACAACGGCGCAATTTTTACCCATTTCCCAGCGCATCTGCCTTATCGCTTCGATAAAAGGAAATGACTCAATATCACCTACAGTACCCCCAATCTCAGTGATGACAAAATCAAAATTTCCGTTTTGCCCAAGCAATTTGATGCGTCTTTTTATCTCGTCAGTAATATGAGGAATTACCTGAACCGTTGTTCCAAGATAACTACCTTCACGCTCCTTATTAATGACGTACTGATAGATTCTCCCTGTAGTAACGTTGTTGGCCTGTGATGTAGGAACATTGGAAAATCGCTCGTAATGTCCAAGATCGAGATCCGTTTCTGCACCATCTTCTGTCACATAACATTCGCCATGCTCGTATGGGTTCAGGGTACCCGGATCCACATTGATATATGGATCAAGTTTCTGAATTGTGGCCGAAAAGCCCCTGCTTTGGAGCAATTTAGCCAGCGATGCTGAAATAATACCTTTTCCAAGTGAGGAAGTTACGCCACCTGTGACAAAGATATATTTTGTATTTTTCATGCTTATAAATGAGGTTTATAAGCGTGCAAATTTAGTGATGTAATTGGTGAATCAAAGCAGGAACATCAAATTAATTTTAATGTTCCTGCTAAAGTCTGGATAAAACAACAAATATTTCTTCCTAATAGTATCTATAACTCTTTACTTTGCTTATGTGGCGCGCTAGTCTAACAACCTGACTTGTATAGCCAAATTCATTGTCATACCATAAATACAGGATGATACTATGTCCATCCTCAGAAACTTTCGTTGCCGGACTGTCATAAATGCATGCACAAGAATCACCGATACCGTCAGAAGATACAAATTCGGTTGAGTTGCTGTATCTGATCTGCTCGATCAATGTTCCCTTCAAAGATGACTCTAAAAACAATGCATCTACTTCTTCTAATGTAACTTGCTTTTTCACTTCGAGGGTAAGGATGGCCAATGAAACATTTGGAACAGGCACGCGCACTGAATTTGATGAAAGCTTTCCTTTTAGAGAAGGGATGGCTTTGGCTGCTGCCGAACCTGCTCCTGTTTCGGTTATTACCATATTTAAAGGAGCTGAACGTCCTCTTCTTGTTTTGCTGTGGTAATTATCAAGCAGATTCTGGTCATTGGTGTAGGCATGAATTGTTTCGATATGTCCTTTTATGATTCCATAGTTTTTTTCAATAATTTCCAGACCCGGTACAATGGCATTTGTTGTGCAGGATGCAGCTGAAAAGATATTTTCCTCATCAATGTTTATTGCATTTTGGTTAACCCCATAAACGATATTTGGAAGATCACCCTTGCCTGGAGCCGTAAGCAGCACTTTGCCAACGCCTTTGGCCTTCAAATGACGTGAAAGATTTTCTCTGTCACGAAAAACACCAGTGTTGTCTATAACGAGTGCATCGTGAATGCCATATTCGGTATAGTCAACATCTTCAGGGTTTTTAGCTTCAATAAATTTTATTATCTGCCCGTTTACAGTCATGCTCAGATTTTCAAGGTCCTCGTTGGCAACGCCATTAAATGGCCCATGCACCGAATCTTTTCGGAACAATGATACTCTCTTTTTAACATCTTCAGGCTTATTGCTTCTGGTCACTATAGCTCTCAGGCGTAAATGTGATCCGTTGCCGGCAAACTGTGTTATCTCGCGTGCTAAAAGACGACCGATACGACCAAAACCATATAGAACAACATCCTGGGTTTTTGTGCTCCGTGGAGGAACACCTATAAAAGCTTTCAATTTTCTGCGTACAAATGCATTTACGGATGGAAACTGGTCTTTCTCATCTGTCCATTCTGAGTTCAGTCTTCCGATATCAATACGAGCAGGCGCAACATCTTCTTCCAAAATTGCTTTTGCGATTAGCAACGAATCTTGAACTTTTACAGGTTTCTTCAAAATTGTTTCAGCTCTGATGTGCTTATTCAGTATTTTTCCAGAGCCCCTGTTAACCAATACAGAGCGAAGCAGAATCAATTCGATTGATTTTTCGTACCAAAGTCTGCTAACTAGATTTATTAGTTCTGAAGCTGCCATCTCATTGTCTATCCACGACTTCAATGAGGAGTTAAATTTTTCCATAAACTTACTTTAGACTTGTTATTACTTTTTGGTTGATTACATGAATCTTCATAATTCGATATCAAGCAAATTTATAAAACTTCCGCAATCGATTTCGGTAAAATAGAAAAAAATTATTTTGATACCTTTTTCATATTAAACCTAACTGATAATCAACATTTTTTCATCCTTGAAATAAAAATTATACTCACGATCAATTTCTAAAATACAAAAAAAAAGCAGCGAGAGTAACACTTTCGCCGCTTAATTTATTTAGTTCTATCGTTTTATTGACCCAGATATGCTTTCAACAACCTGTTTCTGGCAGTATGTTTAAGCCTTCTGATTGCCTTCTCTTTTATTTGTCTGACACGTTCGCGGGTCAAGTCAAATTTTGCACCAATTTCCTCCAAAGTATATCCATGACTTAAGCCAATTCCGTAATACATATTTATGACATCGCGTTCTTTCTCACTCAGTGAGGCAAGAGAGCGCTGAATTTCACGACCGAGAGATTCTCTCATCAAGGGCTCATCAGTATCTTCCACATCTTCTGGAATATATTGATCTAAAAACAGAAGATCATCATCTGCTTTTAAAGGAGCATCCATCGAAATATATCTTGTCGAAATCTTAAGAGCTGATTCAATCTTATGCTCAGGCAGATCAAGTTGCTCTGCAATTTCATCTGCTGAAGGAGGCCTTTCGAATAGCTGTTCAAGTTTCGATGAGGCTTTTTTGATTTTATTTAACGACCCAACCTGATTCAGAGGGAGCCTGATGATTCTTGACTGCTCTGCGAGAGCCTGCAGAATGGACTGTCGAATCCACCAAACTGCATATGAAATAAATTTAAACCCACGGGTTTCATCAAACCGCCTGGCGGCTTTAATTAAACCCAGATTTCCTTCGTTAATAAGGTCAGGAAGACTCAACCCCTGATTTTGATATTGTTTAGCAACAGAAACTACAAAACGAAGATTTGCATTCACCAGACGTTCAAGCGCTTGCTGATCGCCTGTTCTGATTTTTCTGGCAAGCTCCACCTCCTCGTCCGCAGTAATCATGCTCTCTTTACCAATATCCTGCAAGTACTTATCCAGCGATGCAGTTTCTCGATTGGTAATAGACTTGGTTATTTTTAGCTGCCTCATTTATTTATTTTGTTATATAACATCTTTATTAGACTCTTTGTTCACTCAATTTATTCCGTTAAAATAATCAAAATCGATTTTAATTTTGATATAATTTGTATTGAGTCTTGAAATTCTTTCAAACGTCGAATGGGGACTTTTTCAAATCCCCGGAATTTCGAACGCAAGTTATTTAAATTTATTCTAAACTAACTCAAAAACTCAAAACTTATTTTCATACCATTTGGATACATGCCCTGAACCTTCACTGTTTTTGAACGTCCAGATTTTAAGGCATTTTCCAAATCTGTCTTATTATCAACCCTTTGTCCATTAATTTGAATGATAATGAAATCTTTCGAGATGCCGCCTCTGCGCAAAACCCCATCTCTTACTTCAGTAACTTTCAAACCATTAGACACATTAAATCTTTGTCGGTCACTTGTAGAAAGTCGTTCTAAAGTAACTCCAAGTTCATTATTAAAGAAAAATTCTTCTTTCTTCTTTACCTCAGTTGTACCATCCTGATTTCTTAATTTCACATTAAAAGTGCGTGTCTTGCCCTTGCGAAGGGCTAAAACTTCAACGTTATCGCCCGGACGGTACTGACCCACAGCTTCAAGAAGTTGAGATAAAGTATTAACTGTACGTTTATTAACCTCAAGAATAACATCAGCTGATTGTAATCCTGCCTCAGCAGCACCGCCATTTTCGACAACTCTTGCAATATAAACACCTCTTATCTCTGTATCTCCAACCTCCCTGGACAGCTCTTCATTCATTTCTCTGATTTCGACACCAAGAAACGCTTTTTGCGGCTCACCAAAACGTATGATATCATCCACGACCTTTCGCACTATATTTACAGGAATAGCAAAGGAGTACCCCTCATAAACGCCTGTTCTTGAAGCAATTGCCGCATTTATACCAATAAGCTCTCCGGCAGTGTTTACAAGTGCCCCACCACTATTTCCACGGTTGATTACAGCATCTGTTTGTATAAAGGAATCGACCGATGATCTGTTTCCGAGTATGTTAATATTTCTGGCTTTGGCACTTACAATGCCAGCAGTTACAGTTGAATTCAGATTAAATGGGTTGCCAATAGCAAGCACCCATTCACCTACCCTGACATTATCAGAATTTCCAAAAACCAGAAATGGCAATTGCTTCGCTTCAACTTTAATCAATGCCAAATCTGTTGTTGGATCGGTGCCAACAATCACTCCGGTCATCTTTCGTTTGTCGTTAAAAGTAACTTCGATTTTATCTGCTCCTTCAACAACGTGATTGTTTGTAACAATGAAGCCATCGTCTGAAATAACCACACCTGAACCAAATCCAACCAGGCTCCTCGAATTTCCATGATACGGACTTCCATATAAATATTCGCGGAGGGATCCAAAAAAGTCATCATAAGATGTTGAACGTTGATTGATTTCAGTCCGAATATGAACTACAGCATTCACAGTACTTTCAGCAGCATCAACGAAACTGATTTCTTGCGGTATCGATGCAAACCGAGCACTATATACACTTAAATTTTCAGGCTGCACTGTCGATCTAACAGTGTTTTCTTGTTCAAAATCCCCTTGCGCTGGATTGCCTGAAGAGAAAATTAAATAGATGGATAAGATGATGGCTCCGCCAGTCATTCCAAAAATTAGATTTTTAAATCCTTGTCTCATAGCACAAATTTTTAGTTCAATGATGAAACGTTTTTTTGTTCTTAAAGTTTTTTTGTTTTTGTTAATTGATGTTAACCACCTGATAACATGCTGAAACACATTGAAAACTCTATAAATTAAAATAATTTTCTTTACTTTTGCTTACAAAAATTGCTCCATAATTCATGTGCTTTGAGCGATTAACGTTTATTAACAGGTTCATTACCAAAATAATCCAATTAAAATGGATTTTCTATTCAGTAAATATCACGGAGCGGGTAACGATTTTATTTTAATAAATAATCTTGAAGGGAAAATCAAGCTTACTACAGAACAAATTTCACTTTTATGTCATCGCAATCTGGGAATAGGAAGTGATGGGTTGATACTTGTTGAATCTTCTCAAGTAGCTGATTTTAAAATGGTTTATTATAATGCCGACGGCAATGAAGGGAGCATGTGTGGTAATGGCGGAAGGTCAGTTGCAGCGTTTGCTATGAATGAAAAGATTGTTCCTGAAAAATGTGTTTTTGAAGCTTTTGATGGACTTCATCATGCTGAAGTGCAATCTATCAGCCCTTCAAAGTTTCATGTCACTATAAGCATGAAAGACGTCAATTCTTTTGATCTTACCCAAAACAGACTGATTGTGAATACTGGATCGCCACATTATGTGGCAGTTTCTGACAAATTGGCAACGCATGATGTGGTAAAAGAAGGAAAAAAAATCAGAAATGATAAAACAATCTCTTCAGAAGGTATCAATGTTAATTTCATGGAACTAATTAATAATGAAATACATATGCGAACCTACGAGCGTGGGGTTGAAAATGAAACACTTTCATGTGGCACAGGCGTTACTGCAACCGCAATTGCTGCAAATCTATGGTTTGGGATCAAATCACCTGTTATCCATACACGGGGAGGAGATTTCAAAGTTCATCTGGAAAGAGATGAAAACAGATTTTTCAACATCATACTTGAAGGACCCGTTAAATTCGTTTTCAATGGAAAAGCAACTATATAAACCATTTGAAGATTTTTTCAAAGACCAAATACATATATTTGCACTTTTGGATAACGCAATAGATTAAGATGTTTTTAAGAAAGGGAAATGTTTTTTTAAGAGCTGTAGAGCCTTCAGATGCGCATCAAATTTACATGTGGGAAAATGACATGCTTGTTTGGAAGGTAAGCGATACGATTGCCCCCTACTCCATGTTTCAGATTGAGCAATTCATTCTTAATGGTGGTGACATTTTCGCAAACAAACAACTGCGCATTATGATAGATCTTAAGGAGGGTGAAGTTGTCAGATCGATTGGCTCAGTTGATATTTACGATTTTGATCCCTTGCACAAGCGAGCAGGAGTCGGCATCTTTATCGAAGATGCATTTCGAAACAAAGGTTTTGCAAATATCGCTCTTGAACTCACTGAGGATTATGTTTTTAACACTCTTGACCTTCATCAGATTTATTGTTTGATCTCAGCTGAAAATCATCAAAGTAAAAAGCTATTTGAGGGCAGAAATTATTTGCACACCGGGACACGAAAAGATTGGTTAAAAAACATTAATTCATATACAGATCAGCTTCAATATCAATTAATTAATCCATTTAACCAAAAATAAAACATGGCATATTACCATCCTTCTTTTGGCAACATTGGAGAAAGGCGAAAACGAAGATTTAACAGGAAATTCCTTTTCGTTACCTCTGTTATTTTATTTTTAATTTTTGCCCTATTCACTTATGCTTTTTATAAAACTGTGTTGGAGGAAAATGTTTGGGTTGGAGGAGAAAACCACGCTGATGTTGAAATTCCAACAGGCACAGATTTCGAAGGTGTTAAAGAAATTTTATTTAGAAAAGGAGTTATAATCCACAGGCAAAGCTTTGAACTCGTTTCCAAATGGTTAAAGTATGATGAAAATGTAAAGCCGGGACGCTATTTGTTGGCACAAGGCATGAATAACCTTGAAGTCGTGCGATTGTTGCGTTCTGGAGCGCAATCACCTGTAATGGTGACTTTTAACAATATGCGCGATGTTTTTCAACTTGCCGGAAGGGTATCAACACAGATTGAAGCAGATTCAAATTCAATTGTAAGTTTACTAACAGATACAGCCTATCTGAGTTTTCTGGGATTTAATGAAAAAACAATTCCTGCACTATTTATTCCAAATACTTACGAATTTTATTGGACAACCAATGCCGAAAGTTTTATCTCACGTATGTTTCAGGAAAATAAGAAATTTTGGAACAGTACACGCATTGATAAAATGAAAGTGCTAAATATGAATGAGATACAAGTTTCGACATTGGCATCTATCATTGAAAAAGAAACCAATAAGAATGACGAAAAAGCAAGAATGGCCGGCGTATATATCAACAGACTCAGAAACGGTTGGCGGCTACAAGCAGACCCCACCCTGGTTTTTGCTGTCGGAGATTTTGAGATCCGGCGTGTTCTGGATATTCATAAAACCATCGAATCTCCTTACAACACCTATAAGTATGGCGGATTGCCACCCGGCCCGATTTGTATTCCGTCAATAGCTTCCATCGATGCTGTGCTCAACTATGAGAATCACAAATATTTTTTCTTTTGCGCCAAAGATGATCTATCAGGCTATCACGCTTTTGCTGAAACCAATGCGCAACATGAGATGAACGCCTGGAGATACCGTCAGGCACTGGACAGGCTGAATATCAGAAAATAACATTTCCCTAAATTACAACTATGAAAGCATTTAAAGCATACGATATCCGAGGAGTATGGAACACAGATTTTAATTCTGAGGACGTTTATAAAATTGGTTACTTTCTTCCTCAGGTACTCAATACCAAACATATACTTGTTGGACGTGATTGCCGGGCATCATCAGATGAAGTTTTTGAAGCACTTACAAAAGGTATAACAGATAGCGGTGCGGATGTGTCTGATGCTGGATTAACAACAACTCCGATGATCTATTGGGGAACAGGAAAATTTGAATTTGGCGGTTCGGTTATGATAACCGCATCACACAATCCAAAAGAACATAATGGGTTGAAAGTGTCAGCTGCCAATGTAGTTCCGGTTGGTTATGACAACGGACTCAACAAATTGGAAGCAATGGTCGAAAAGTCCGAAATAAAGGTTTCAGAAACCAAAGGAGAAATCACCAAAATTGATTTTTCATCCGAATATTTGAAATACCTTGATAAATATAATTCTGACTTTAGCAATCTTCATTTTGGAGTGGATTGCAGCAATGGTATGGCTTCAATATTTATAAAGCAATTACTTGGAAATCAAGCATATTACATCAATGATATTGCAGATGGGAATTTTCCCGGTCACGAACCAAATCCACTTGAACCAGAAAATCAGGAACAAATTAAAAAACTGGTTATCAACAGACAGTGTGATTTTGGAATCATTTTCGATGGTGATGCAGACAGGGTGATGTTTATCGATGAAAACGGCCGGTTTGTATCTCCTGACCTGATTATTGCATTAATGGGGCATTACTTTTTTGAAAAACAAGGTCAAAAGGGTCTTGTTTTACAAGATATCAGGAGTTCGCGTGCTGTAGCAGAATATCTTGAGCAATTCGGAGCCAGCGTTGAAACCTGGAGGGTTGGTCGAGCATATGGTGCTGCAAAACTTCGCGAAATTGATGGTCTTTTCGGAGGCGAACTTGCAGGACATTACTATTTCAGAGACTTCTACTACTCAGATTCCGGATTGGTCGCAGCCTTGATTGTTTTAAATCTGTTAAGTGACTTTAAGGCAGCTGGTTTCACTTTCTCGCAATTGATTAAAACAATAACACCATATTACAATTCAGGGGAGCTGAATTTTAAAATTAATCAGAAACAAGAGGCCATGGATGCGATTAAAAATCACTTTAGCGACATCGAAAAACCTTTACGCTTTCTTGATTTTGATGGTTACAGACTTGACTATTCAGATTTTTGGTTTAATATCAGGCCATCTAATACAGAGCCCTATTTGCGCTTCATCGCTGAGGCTAAAAGTGAGTCAAAATTAAATGAAATCATTGAAAAAGTAAAAGATCTTTTACAAGGTTTTGAATAGTTACCTTCTCAATAATGACTGTTTCTCAGGCTAATCAATGAACCCAATATAATCAAGTGGTTATATTACAATAATTTACATCAATGAAAAGACATTTCGTATTTATTCTTATTCTATTGTCCTTGTGGCTTGTTTCGTGTGGGCCAAATCCAACAAAAGCCCGTTTTCATTTAGAAAATGCAATTGAGTTAATTTTCAAAGCACAAACCGAGGAGGCTATAAAAGAGCTTAATCTAGTGCTAAAATATGACCGTGATTCACATGAGGCATTGTATTACAGAGGATCATGTAAGCGGCAATTAAATGATATCGATGGGGCTATTCAGGATTATCAGGCCTCAATAGAAAAAAACCCACTGTATGATGAGCCCTATTTTGCTCTTGGATTGATTTATGATTATTTGCAAGACAGCCAAAAAGCGTGCTCTTACTATTTGAAGGCTGAAGAATTGGGCAAGCAAAACATTGTCGATTACACAAAATGGTGTAAGTAGCGGTCTCACCTAAACCTGACAATCACTGAAAAGATAATCGTAACCCCTTTAGAGTTTGCTAGTTTTCCTTAAGTTCAAGAGGCAATGCAATCATCTTTTGAAGTATGGCCGCTTTCTCAGGGTTTTCAAGACATTCAAGCATTCTGGATTTAAATTTCCAACATGTCATTTGTCTTTTATCAAGTTGTCTGCTAATTTCATAGGTTGAAATATCTGGCTCATTACAAATTATTTGAGCCAGAGCAAAAGCTTCTGTTAAAGATATTTTGCATCTGTGAAAAATGGTGTGTGCCGTTGCAGACTCCTCTGACTTACATCGGGTGCAACGACGTGAAAATGGCTTTTTTCCCTTACAGAAATTTTCGTTTCCACATTTGCGACACTTAAAGCCATCCTTCCATTTCTGATCAGAAAGAAATTTTAACAATAATTCTTCTTGTTCCATTATGCTTTCTACTATTTTTGGCCAGTCAAAAAACTATAAAAAATCAATTATAGTCTTTGGTACAGAATTTGATTGCAAAATTAATTAAAAAGTGATAGTTAAGCGATTTAAAAAATTATTATTTTTGCAAAACTTTTTTACACACATAAAAATCTAAAACAAATGATCAAAAACATTCTGATTTTATCGACCATCATGATTATTTTGACCACCGGTTGCAGCAGCACTACAGGTAAAACCAGTGATAGCAGCGCTTCGGAAGTAAAAAAAGAGTCCGGAAAAGTTGAGTATCTCACATATGACACATTTCTTACCAAGGTTTGGAACTTTGAATCCAACCCTCAAAATTGGGTTTATGAAGGCGAAGTGCCAGCAATAATTGACTTTTATGCTGACTGGTGTGCACCTTGTCGCAAAATAGCTCCAATTATGGAAAAAATCGCAAAAGATTACGATGGCAAACTCAAGGTTTATAAGATAGACGTTGATAAAGAACAAAAGCTTGCCGGAGTTTTTCAGGTCAGGAGTATCCCTTCGATTTTGTTTACACCGGTTTCAGGTCAGCCAATGATGCAGGCCGGTGCAATGACAGAAGAAATGTATGTCAAGATCATTGAAGAACAACTTCTTAAGAAATAATAAACCACAAATTAATTCATAAAACGTTTCAAAATGGAGCATTTAACAAAAGAGACTTTTCTTACAAAAGTATTCAACTACGAACAAAATAAAGACTGGAAATTTGAAGGCGAACTGCCCTGTTTAATTGATTTTTACGCTGATTGGTGTCAGCCATGTAAAATGGTTGCCCCAATCCTTGAGGAACTTTCGAAAGAATTTGCCGGCAAAATTAACATCTATAAAATTGATACTGAGGACCAAACTGAGTTAGCTGCAGCATTTGGAATCAGAAGCATTCCTTCATTGCTTTTCTGTCCTAAAGATGGACAGCCTCAGATGGCAATGGGTGCGCTGCCAGTTGAATCCATGCGTCAGGCTATCAACGATGTGTTGTTGAAAAACTAATTTCACAATCAGTAAGAAAAAAAGTCGTGTGCAAATTGCGCACGACTTTTTTTTTTGATTTAGTTTTTCCAAAGCCTAATTTTGCGCGTTCAACAAGACAATATGTCAAGAAAATATTTACTGCCAACTGCCTTTTTCCCGCCTTTGTCATGGATGGCAATGTTGCTTAATTCAGATGATGCTCTTCTTGAAATACATGAAACTTATCCAAAGCAAACTATCAGGAACAGATGTCGCATTCTCAGTGCAAACGGCATATTAAGACTGAGTGTTCCTATTGAGAAATGCAATGGAAACCAAAGTAAAACATTAGATATTAAAGTGTTATATAACGAGAACTGGCAGCAGAATCATCTTCGTTCAATTGAATCTGCCTACAACAAATCGCCATTTTTTTATCACTATCGTCATCTTATTGAAGCGTTTTATGCAAAGCGATTTGAACTTCTGACTGAGCTTAACCATGCGACAATACAACTGGTTTTAAACATGTTAAAATCAGAAAAAGGTCTTGCCTATACGACAAAATGGCAAAAAGATTCAGCAGATTATACAGACCTAAGACACATTTTCTCAGACAAAAAAAGTATTTTTCGGTTTGAACCTTATTATCAGGTCTTCTCTGACCGCCACCAATTTCAGCCAGACCTTAGCATCCTTGATTTGCTTTTCAATAAAGGTCCTGACGCTTTTCACTATCTGAAAAAAGCAAGTTCTGTTTATTCAGGATAGGCAATTCTGACATGATAAATATTGAGAAGCTTCTTTTTCAGAATTTTCTTAACCTGATGGATTTCTTTAAAGGTAATATTTGCATTAAGGAATTGATTGGATTCGATTTGCTTGCTTATAATGTTTTCAATCAAATCGTTAATCTTTTGCTCCGAAGGATTTTTCAAACTTCTGGAAGCCGCTTCCACTGAATCGGCCATCATCACAACAGCCGTTTCTTTTGAAAAAGGAATCGGACCTTTATAGCGAAAATCTCGCTCATCTATTGTCAGATCAGGATTCTGGCGCTGCTGCATGACATAAAAGTAATTTACGCGGCTCGTACCATGATGGGTTCTGATGAAATCAATAATCTGTTCCGGCAAGTTCGCTTTTCGTGCCATCTCAATCCCATTCAAAACGTGATCGATAATGATGGCAGCGCTTTCGCCGGGTGTAATATCATCATGTGGATTATATCCTCCCAACTGATTTTCAATAAAATAATATGCATTGTTCATTTTACCAATATCATGGTATAATGCACCGGTTCGGGCAAGCAAAACATCGCCACCAATTTCATACAGCGCCTCTTCGCTCAAATTTGCAACCTGAATGGAGTGTTGAAATGTTCCGGGTGCGCGGGAAGCCATTTCACGCAATAAAGGACTATTTGTATTGCTAAGCTCAAGCAAGGTCAGATCAGTAATCTGTCCAAAAATACGCTCAAGCAGAAAAATCATTGGAAGGGCAAGTAATGTTAACAATGCGCTCACAGCAAACATCCATATCATGGACGCATCAATCAACATGAGACTTGAAACCTGCATTAAACTGAAGCCTGCATAAATGATTAAATATGTCAGAAAAATCAAAACCGAAACTCTGAAAAAATAAAGCCTTTTGTTATGCTTTTCGAGTCCAAAAACAACTACATAGCCTACAACAAGCTGCAAAAAAACAAACTGAAAAGCATTGGGAACAACTATGGAGACCAAAAAGATGGTTAATAAATGAACCAAAACTGTTGTCCGTGAGTCAAAAAATGTGATCAAAAGTATAGGTAAGATTCCAAAAGGTAATAGGTAAACAAATGTAGGTGACTGGTGTAGAATAAGATATGAAGGAATTATGTTTAACAACATCAAAAACAAGATCATATTTATCTTTTTCAATTCTCGAAAGACATCGTTTCTAAGAAAACGAATGAAAAGAAATAAAATAGTAAAGATTGAAAGCACCAAAATCAATTGGCCTGTCATGAGGGCTTTTATACGATTTGCACTGCCTGTCCGCTTTTCGGTTTCGAGCCTTAATGAATTTAATATTAAGTACTTGTCTTCTTCAACCGGTTCTCCTTCTGCAATTATAAGTTCTCCTTTTTGTACAAGCCCAAATGTTGTTGAAATGCGCTGCAGCGCTTGCTCAAGCTCCTGTTTCGTTATTCGTTCATCATAAACAAGATTCTGAACAAATACATCGCTCATTATTGAAAGAAGCTCGTTTGGGTTATCAAGTTTTGCGGTGTCAATGACACGTCGGGAATATTCATAGGCTGAAGTAATTGTAAAAAGATCATTTAGTTGATATACAGTCACAACCCGGTCTTTTACAGTACTGATAAGATTTTCAGGACCAAGATTATCCAGGATTTTGTGGTGTTGAACAATACCGCGGGAGTGAATCTTGTCAAAAAGCAAAAGTCCTGTCTTAAAATATTGCAGCTTTTTTTTGTTGTTTTGAGAAAACTCCGTTTCAATAATTAACTCAAGATTTTCTCTGTTTTTTTTTGTTTCATCAAGGTTATAAACGAAATAAGGATAAATCTGTCTGGTAATTTTCTCCTTCTCATCCTTTATTTGCGCCGATGATTTTAAGATAGAAAAATCAAATGGTGCGTAAAGACTGGCATGCTGCCATGGTTTACCTTGCTGAAACTCAAACCGGAATTTTCCGATTCTGGGCATAAACCACATTACCAACACTGCAGCAGCGATGAAGCTCAGTATTTTAAAAATTCCATAGTAATTATGTAAGACCTTGCTAATAAATTTTTTGTTCATCTGATTATGAAATAGACACAAATTTAGTATTTAAAAGGATTGAAAATTAATTTTTGAATTTTAGTTGCTGCTAAAATACTTTACAGCAGAAAAATCTTTATAAAAAGGATGTACTTTTGAAAACAGATTTTCTTAATCACAGTTTTATATCAATAAATGATAAAACATAACAATTTGAAAGCAGGAATTTGCAATTTGCCTGTTATAGCGATGCGTGCGCAGCCATCAGAAAAAAGCGAAATGGTTTCACAATTACTATTTGGTGAAACCTATGATGTTCTTGATTTTCAGCCTAAATGGGCTTTAATTCACACACATTTTGATGCGTATGAGGGCTGGATAAGTATAAACCAATTGGAAGAAGTTCCTGAGCAATTTGAAAACATTTACCAGTCAGAGAAGGAAACATTACTTACTTCATTAACCGGAAAAATCATAACACATGACAAAAAGAATTTGCTGATCAGTTTTGGCAGCAGTCTGCAAATTGATCCATTGACTGGAAACTGCAAAGACTCAATTGTTGAAGGAGAATTTTATGAAGTCAAAAACTTCAACAAAGACCAACTTATTAATTATGCAAAAAAAATGATAGACGTTCCATACCTTTGGGGCGGACGCACTGTTTTCGGAATGGATTGCAGCGGCTTTACACAAATTATTTTTAAAGCTGCAGGTTTTCGACTGAAGCGCGATGCAAGTTTACAGGCAAATCAAGGAATTATCGTGAATTTCATTCAGGAAGCTGAAACCGGTGATCTGGCATTTTTTGATAATGAAGAAGGACAAATTGTACATGTTGGGATTTTGTCCGACAGTAAAACTGTCATTCATGCTTCAGGATGTGTCAGAGTTGACAGTATCGATCATCATGGGATTTTTAATGAAAAACTTGGTAAATACACCCATCATCTGCGGATTATCAAACGTATATAATTGAATTATAATTATTTAAACACATCTAGATAAAGAAAGATTATTTAGCAATCTTTTTAAATCGCTTAAGTATCACTATCTGGCACAATTTATGCTATTTTAGTATGAAAATTTATCACAATAACATTTAATAAATTAAAAGAAATGGTACTACCTACAAATCTTGAACACATTGCATCAGCTGCAGAGTTGAACGAAACAATAAAAAATCATCCAAACGTAATGGTATGCTGTGGTCGCATGGGCCCAATGTGTATCCCTGTTTATGGCGTTATGGAGGAACTTCAGGAAGAATATACCCACATCGCATTCAGAGACATGGCATTTGATTCTCCGGAAGCTGCAGCCATCCGCAACCTGCCCGAATGTCGCAGTTTTATGGGCTTGCCATTCACTGTATATTTTAAAGACGGAAAAGTTGCTGCTGCTACAAGTAGTATTCAATCGAGAGATCAGATAACAACAATTCTTGATCGCGAGTTTGGTCAATCGAATTAATTTAATGATTAATCTGAGGCCTGGGTTTACGAAAAATCCGGGCCTTATTTTTAAATTCAAATGCTATGGAAAGTAAACACTACAACAGCATCATTATAGGTGCTGGTCCGGCAGGACTGACTGCAGGAATATATTTATCAAGAGCCAGAGCTACAACACTTATTCTGGATTCAGGTGTAGCGGGCGGACAAATGATTCTGTCACACGAAATAGCCAACTACCCGGGATTCGAGAGTATTTCGGGCTATGAGTTGAGCAGCAGGATGAAAAAACAAGCAAAAAACTTTGGCTGTGACATAATGTCAGGAATTTCAATTGTTGAAATAGATTTCGAGTCCTCAATAAAATCACTTCGCTTGTCGAATGGGAAAAAATTTACGGCAGATACGATTATATTGGCAACCGGAGGAAGATCCCGCAATTTAGGTGTAGCCGGAGAAGATATATTCAAAGGTCGTGGAATATCCTACTGTGCCACATGCGACGGAGATTTTTTTACTGGTAAAGAAATCGCTGTTGTTGGTGGTGGAAATACCGCATTGGAGGAAGCAGTTTCCTTAACAAAATATGCCACTAAAGTTACTTTAATCCACATGCTTGATAGCTTTCAGGGATTTCAGCATGAACAAGATGAAGCATTAAAAAATCCAAAAATTGAGATACGTCTCAATTCAAGAATAACCGCTTTCAATGGAAAAGATGGACTTGAATCAGTAAATGTTGAAAATCTTGTAACGCATGAACAATATGAACTAAACCTTGATGGTGTATTCGTATTCATTGGTTATGAAGCCAATACCGACTTTTTAAAAGGTCGATGTATAAAATTAAATGAACGCAATGAAATCGTTGTCGATAGTCAGATGCAAACAAACGTTTCGGGTGTTTTTGCAGCAGGTGATGCCAATGCAAAACGCTACAGACAAATCACATTGGCAACTGCCGATGGCACAATTGCTGCATTAAATGCGATGGATTACATTAATAAATTAAAAACTAATGCACTTCAGGTAGTGTAAATTTTTGATTTATTCAATTGAATAAAAGGCAGTTAAAACAGAATTTAACTGCCTTTTTTTATATTTCTACTTTGCATTGAAAAGGTATTTTCTTATTTATATTGTTTATAAATTCACACTTGCTTGCCTTAATTTCGCAAATTGAATTATTTTTGCCGTGAATTGTTCTTCGGGGCAGGGTGAAATTCCCGATCGGCGGTTAAAGTCCGCGAATCCGATTGCTGTTGATAAAGCAGTGTAAGGGTTGAGCCGGTGTAATTCCGGAACCGACAGTTATAGTCTGGATGGGAGAAGAGCAAACCTTTGAAAGTGTATGCAATCAGTTCGCTGAATTGCATAGTGCTGGTATTTGTGATAGAGTCATTTTTATGACGCTGTTGCATGTGCTTCATTGGTTGAATTAAATAATGCCCCGATAAACAGTCAGGGCTTTTTTTATTTAATTTAATACCAATGTGTTATGTTTAAAAATTTAATTCTATTCTTCCTTTTAGCAGCCTCTTTAAATTCCTTTGGACAGTATTCAATCAATGGAATTGTCTCAGATATTGATGGTAAAGTGCCTTTATCTGGAGTTGAGATATACGAAGTGAAAAGCCGCAAAGGAACAATTAGCAAAACTGATGGAAGTTTTACACTTGACATAGAACAGACCCGTGGACAGATTCATGTTAGTCATATTGGGTTCAAAACAAAAGTTATCGAATTCACTGACCAAAAGGAGATTATCAAAATCTATTTAGAAAGAGTTGATTTTCAACTTGAAGAGATCAGTATTCTTTCGGATTATGCACAAAATCGATACAGTGCCATCGCCTTTAGCAATATCAGCGCAGAGAAAATTGCATTAACACTCGGAGACAAGCCTTTACCAGAAGTAATGAATTTCACACCTGGCGTTTATGCTTCACGCGATGGCGGCGGATCTGGAGATGCAACATTAAGCATAAGAGGTTTTCAGCAGGAAAATATTGCAGTTTTGCTCAACGGCATCCCCATCAATGGAGCAGAGAATGGGCTTGTGTATTGGAATAACTGGATGGGTTTAACGGAAGTGGCAGCAGGAATTCAGGTTCAGAGAGGCATCGGCGCTTCAAAAGCTGCACTTAACTCTGTTGGAGGTACAGTCAATATTCTAACCATGTTTCCACGACAGGAAAGTGGAGGCATTATCTCTCAACAGCTTACAAATTATGGAAACCGAAAAACAACACTTACATATCATAGTGGCACCGACGACAAAGGTTGGGCTTTGAGTTTTCTTGGCTCACGAACTCAGGGCAATGGATACATCGACGGAACATATGTCGATGGATGGGCATATTTTTTGAACCTGAGTAAAGAAATAAATGATCGGCAAAGGCTTGTATTTACTGTTCTAGGCGGTCCTGAAAAACATGGACAGCGCAACCTGAAAATGAGTCAGGAGGAGATTGAACGCTTTGGATCACGCTACAACAAAGAATGGGGTTCATACAATGGGAAAATAAACAATGCATCAGAAAATTTTTACCATAAACCCCATATTTCATTGACACATTATTTGGGAATCGGCGCAGAATCATTGCTTGCAACCTCTTTGTACTTTTCTCCGGGCTGGGGAGGCGGCAAATGGAATGACAGCTTCAACTACGGTCCAAATGTATTTTCATTCAGAAATCCATCAGGACAAATTGACTGGGATGGAATCTATAACTACAATTCTTCAAATGAAGACAGTTACACACTTGGAAACGGGCAATCAGTCACGGGTTATAGCAAACTGGTTCAAACCCATTTTCTGGCAAGTCATATATGGACAGGGGCGCTTTCAACCTTTGAAACCATGATTAATCCATCAACAAAAATCATTGGTGGGATTCATTACAGGTATTTCAAATCCAATCTCAAACAAGAAGTTGCCGATCTTTTAGGAGGGCAATTTTACATTGATGATTTTAGCTGGTCAGCTGCTGGAATAGCTGACAGAGAGCAGATTAAAATGCCGGGAGATATAATCCGAGTTCATAACGGAGCATTATTACACAACTCAAGTGTTTTTGCCCAAATAGAAAAAACAAAAGGCAGATCAAGATTTTTTAGCGCTGTAACCTTATCAGACAGCCGTTTCCGCAGGCATGATGTCTACAACTACCCGACAAACAAATGGAGCGAATGGGTCAATAAACCGGGCTTTGATATCAAAGCAGGTTATAACTATAATCTCGATCGTTTCAGCAACCTTTATATAAATGCAGCTTATTTTAGCAAAGCACCTTATTACAAATATGTTTTTGGCAACTTCAGCAATACACCTGTCAGAAACATCCGAAACGAAAAAGTCAGCACAGTTGAAGGTGGATATTCATTGAAAGAAGCAAAAAACACGGTGATTTTTTCAGCATATTACACATTTTGGCAAGATGTTTCATTTTTGTCTAACGAATACATTCAGCTCGAAAACAATCAGCAAACACGCGCAATGGTTAACGGATTGGATGCCCTGCACAGAGGAATAGAGCTGGAATGGATGCATGAATTTCTTCCTGTTTTAAAGGTTGGAGGCATTTTATCCTTTGGAGACTGGAAATGGCAAAATGATGTTGAAGCGCGTCTTTTTAATGATAAGGACATTGTTGTTGACACAGTAAATGTATATGCAAGGGGACTTTATGTAGGAGGACAACCGCAATTTCAAGTGGGCCTAATGGCACAAACCACATTACTACAAAAAGCTGAAGTTAGTCTGAAAGTCAATTATTATGACCGCCATTATGCATCATTCGACCCTTCGGGGCGTCAAAGTCCCGAGGACAGGGAACAATCCTTCAAACTACCTTCTTTCATGCTAGCTGATTTTCATATATCTTACCCTATCCAGGTTTTTGCAAAAGATGCACTACTTTATATGAATATCAATAATCTTTTCAACGAAACCTACATTCTAAAAGGGGAAGATGGTGCAGCACACAATCTTGAAACCTTTAGAGGATTTTGGTCTTTTGGCCGTACTTTTGACTTCGGATTCAGGATTAAATTTTAGCTTTTGACGATGAAAAAGTGCACAAAAATGTTTTTAAACGATTGAATTCTGCATTACAAATAACAGTTGAAAAATAACCAAAAATTTATTGACATGTTTTCAACATTAATATTCACATAATCATTTGGCAATCATTTTTTTAACGATTTTTGGTAATAATTGTAAATTTTTGTTAACATTTTCTTAATCCAGTCAAACATGTTTATCTATACTTTTGAAGTGTGAAAAATCTCATTACTAATCAAATCAAAAACCTATGAAAAAAAACCTACAATTCAGTTTGTTAGCTTTGCTAATGATCTTTGGTTTAAGCAATGCTTTTGGGCAGGGCTCTACCTCTGCTACATTAAGTGGTAGAATATCCGCCTCAGATGGTGGCACATTACCCGGTGCTACTGTTGTTGCTGTCGAGCTCTCGACTGGAACGCAATATGGAACCGTAACCGATCAAAATGGCTTTTATCGTATGCCAAACATGAACGTTGGAGGACCTTATCGAGTAACTATTTCTTTCGTTGGTTATGAGCCAACTGTTAAAGAAAACATTTATCTTACATTAGGCCAGAACCTTAGACTTGATGAAAAATTGAGTGTTACAGCCATAACACTTTCTGACGTCGAAGTTGTAGCTGTTCGTAATGACGTATTTGACGGAAACCGCACAGGTTCTGAAACTACAATTACGATGCAGTCGATTGAAGCTATGCCTACTGTAGGTAGAAATCTTTCCGACTACACACGTTTGACACCTCAAGCAAAGGTAACACAGCTTGGTGGTATTGAAATAGCAGGTTCAAACAACCGCTACAACTCCATCTATATTGATGGTGCAGTAAATAATGACGTTTTCGGTTTGACCAATCAAGGAACAAATGGTGGACAGACTGGTATTTCCCCTTTCTCTATTGACATCATCGACCAAATTTCTATACAGGTAGCTCCTTATGACATTAAGCTTGGTGGTTTTGCCGGCGCAGGTATCAATGCCGTTACACGCAGAGGAACAAACGAGTTTTCAGGTTCAGGTTATTATTTCTTCAGAAATCAAAATTTAGCTGGATTAACCCCAACAGATGATGAAGAATTAGAGCGCAAAAAACTTGCTGACTTTACATCAAAAACTTATGGCTTCCGTCTTGGTGGTCCTGTGATTAAAGACAAGTTATTCTTCTTTATGAATGCTGAAATTCAAAAAGATGAAACCCCTCAGCCATTTGAATTCTCTACTTATAATGGAGCTGTAACTGAGGCTGATCTTTCTTTATTAGTTAATAAATTGAAGGGATACGGTTACGACCCAGGAAATTACACCAATGTAATCAGAAAACTGGATGGAACAAAGTTCTTCGCCAGATTGGACTGGAATATCAATAAAGTACATCGTCTGATGTTGCGTCATCAATATACATATGGTGAGCAGTTTAGCCCTTCAAATTCGAGCACTACAAACCTTAGGTTTGCGAACTCAGGTATTTATTTCCCTTCAACAACCAACACTACAGCCATTGAGTTGAAGAGCAATATCAGCAGTGAAATGAGCAACAGTTTGATACTCGGCTTTACATTCGTGCGTGACGACCGTAATCCAATGGGCGATAATTTCCCATTTGTACGTATCCGTGATGGTGGAAATAACATCTATTTTGGGTCAGAAGAATTCTCTACTGCCAATCAGCTGAATCAGGATATCATCACACTAACCAATAACTTTGAGTTATATAAAGGAAAACACACTTTTACATTTGGAACACACAATGAGTTCTACAGCATGTATAACTTATTCGTTCGTCAAAATTTTGGATCATATCAATTTGCAAATCTTCAGACATTCCTAAATGATGGCCCAGCATTCCAGTTTGATCGTACATTTTCTGCTGTTGACAACATTACTGGTGATGGTTCTGCAGCTGCTGCTGAATTTAATGCCCTTCAGATTGGATTCTATGCACAAGACGAAATTCAGGTAAATGATAAACTCAAGATTACCGCCGGATTGCGTGTTGATATTCCTATGTTCCTTTCTACTCCAATTACAAACGAAGATTTTAATAACAACGTGATTCCAATTTTGGAAGCAGCTGGTTGGGACATGCAAGAAGCCAAAACAGGTCAGATGCCTACTCCTACTGTTATGCTAAATCCACGTTTTGGTTTCAACTATGATGTGAATGGTGATAAATCATTCCAAATCAGAGGAGGTGCAGGATTGTTTACAAGTCGTATTCCTTATGTATGGCCAGGTGCTTCTTTCCAAAATAATGCTGTCTTAACTGGTGGTATGCGTGTTACAGCTGCCGGCTCACCTGAATTGTTATTCAATCCTAATTGGAATGCACAGCCATCAGTACCTCCAACACAACCATCAGGACAGGTTGATATTTTTGCAAAGAACTTCAAGTATCCTAAAGTTTTCCGTACAAGTTTAGGAATTGACAAGAAATTACCTTGGGGTCTCGTAGGTACTTTTGAGGCAATTTATACTAAGAATGTTAATAATGTTATGTACGAGAACTTAAGATTTGTTCAGGATGGCGCTCTGACAGGCACTGGCGATAACAGACCTATTTACCGTCGTCTTGATCTTGGAAAAGATCTAGTTACAGATAAAAATCGCGCTTACACAGATATTATCTTAGGTTCAAACACAAACAAAGGACACAGCTACAATATCACTGCTCAACTTCAGAAGAGTTTCCAAAATGGCTTTGCAGGTAGTTTAGCATACACATTCGGAGAAGCAAAATCAATGAATGACGGTGTTTCTTCACAAAACTCATCACAATGGCGTGTTCCTAACGTACGCGGAAAGAATGATATCGATTTGGCAAGAAGTGATTTCGCAATGGGTCATAGAGTTGTAGGTTTTGTTTCGTACAAAAAAGAATATTTCAACTCGATGGCAACTTCTATTTCGTTGTTCTACACTGGTCAGTCAGGAGATCTTTATTCTTATGGTCATGCTGATGGCTCTTCAGTTTTCTTGGGTGAAGACAACCAAAGCCTTGAACTCATGTACGTTCCAAAAGATCAAAACGACATCAATCTGATTGATAAATTTGATGCAAACGGAAATATCACGCTATCTGCTGCTCAACAATGGGCTGACTTAAATGCATTTATCGAAAACGATAAATATTTGAAAGAAAGACGTGGAAGCTATGCTGAAAGAAATAGCTCACGTGTTCCTTTTATGAATCTTTTTGACATGAGAATCGCTCAGGATTTCTATATGAATGTTGGTGGCAAACGTAACACTCTACAGGTTGCATTGGACATTTTCAATGTTGGAAACATGCTTAACAAAGATTGGGGCAGAATTTATTATGCTTCAGGTGCATATTACAATAACTATCCACTCTTGAGATTTGAAGGCTTCGAAGCTGACAAAACAACCCCAAAATACTCCTATACTAAACCTAAAGGTGAAGTTTGGGCTATTGACGATTCAGGTATCTTAAGCTCAAGATGGCAAGGACAGGTTACCATCCGTTACATCTTCAACTAAAAAATAGTTATAAATATTTTAGGAGGCTTGCCTGTGCAAGCCTCCTTTTTTTTAGCTTTACACCTTAAATACTAATCTATGAATTACAGAATTTTAATTGCCTTAATTGCACTCTCCTTTGCAGTCATTTCGTGTAAAAACACCCCAAAAGAAATTGATGAAAATTATGTAGTCATCCTTTCAATGGATGGATTCAGATGGGATTATGCATCTCGAACTGAAACACCAAATTTAGACTGGATCGCCGAAAATGGTGTAATAGCCGAAAGCATGATTCCGAGTTTTCCAACAACCACCTTTGCAAATCATTACACTATGGCCACAGGATTGTATCCCGACAACCATGGAATTCTGGTAAATCGTTTTTATGCGCCTGATCTTGATGAACATTTTAATGACAAAAATAACAGAGGCTCAGTTGAAGATGGAAGATTCTATGGTGGCGAACCAATATGGGTGACTGCAGAAAAACAAAATGTTAAAACGGCAACATGCTTTTGGGTGGGTAGTGAAGCAGATGTGCAAGGCGTCAGGCCAACTTATTGGAAAAGATATGATCACAGCATGCCTTACGGCGACAGAATTGACACTGTGGTCTATTGGCTTGGTTTGCCAAAAGAAAAACGCCCGAAACTGGTTATGTATTATTTTGACGAACCTGATTCCAGCGGCCATAGATTTGGTCCTGAAAACGACAGTTTAATGCCTTTGATAACAAAACTTGACAGTCTTGTTGGAGTATTTTTATCTAAAATGAAAGCTTTACCACACGCTGACAAAATAAATTTCATCGTTGTATCTGACCATGGAATGGGACAGCTGACGGATGACAAGCAAATAATTTTGGATCAGTTTGTTGATACAAGTATGCTCGCTTTTGTAGATGGATGGAATCCCACAATGAATATTAAGGTGAAAGATGGATATCTGGATCAGGTTGTGAGTCAGTTACAAAATGTACCAAATCTTCAGTACTGGAAGAGCGGGCAAGGTCCTGAAAGATTGCACCATGGCAACCATATTCGAACCCATGATGTTTCCATCGTTGCGGATAGCGGATACAGCCTTTACTGGTCATATGCTATTGCCAACGTGCGCGGAACGCATGGTTATGACAATACCAATAAGGATATGCATGCCATTTTCTATGCAACAGGGCCGGATTTCAAAAAACAATATATGAAAGAGTCATTTCAAAACATCCATTTGTATCCTCTCCTTGCAAAGCTTCTGAAAATACAGCCTGCAGCAATTGATGGTAATTTTGACTCCATAAAGGATGTTCTGAAAGAAAATAAATAGCTTCCGTAAGTAAACTATAAAATCACTCCCATGAATAGATTCAGCATTTTAATAACTTTGATTCTAGCAGGGCTTTCATTGTTCTTACAAGCTCAGCATCCTTTGCTTCAATCGGGACCAATGCTCGGTTATTCTGAAATGCGCGAAGTGATGTTGTGGGTGCAAACAAACCGGGAGGCTCAGGTACAGATTATTTATCAGTCCAAAGATGGATCAGATGTTTCTAGACGCACAAAAACAGTCAAAACCTCCAAAGAAAATGCTTTTATAGCCCATCTGATTGCTGATTCAGTAATGCCAGGGAAAAAATATACGTATCAACTTAAGATTGATGGAGAGGCGGTTTCATTCCCATACAAAACAGAATTCCAGACACAGACGATCTGGAAATGGCGTGGTGATCCGCCGGAATTTAGTTTTCTTACCGGAAGTTGTACCTACATCAATCAAGTAGAGCATGATAGACCCGGCAATACATATGGAGGTGATTACCGGATTTTTGAAAATATGGCAACACAAAATGCCGATTTCATGCTTTGGCTGGGTGACAATATCTATCTTCGAGAGCCTGACTGGAACTCATGGACAGGAATTACTGAGCGATATACCCATGGCCGATCTATCAAAGAATTGCAGCCATTTCTTGCTGCCACACATCATTATGCGATTTGGGATGACCATGATTTTGGCCCAAACGACAGTGACAAAGGGTTTTTTAATAAAAACCAGACCATGAAAGCTTTTGAGCTTTTCTGGGGAAATCCGACTTACGGAGTTGGAGATATCAAAGGAGCAATAACAAGTTTTCAATGGGGCGATGCTGATTTCTTTCTTCTCGACAACCGTTGGTATCGTGATCCGGATTTTCTGCAAAAAGAAAATAAAACTATCCTTGGAGAAGCGCAGCTCCAATGGCTTTTTGAAAACCTTGTTACAAGCACTGCAACCTTCAAAATTGTTGCTTTAGGCGGACAATTTCTTAGTGATGCCGCTGTTTATGAACTCTATAGCAATTACGGTTTTGACAAAGAACGACAGAAAATTATCGATTTCATTCATCAGCACAAAATCAAAAATGTTGTATTTGTTACCGGTGATGTGCATTTTACAGAAATGTCGGTTCTAAAAGATGAAGGAAAACCAACAATCTGGGATTTAACTTTTTCAACAATGACTGCCGGAGCGAACCCCTATGGAAATGACTGGAAAAACAACCTTCGTGTGCCTGGAACAGTTGTGACTGAAAGAAATTTCGGCAAAGTCAGTTTCAGAGGTGAAAACAAAAATCGTGAGCTCGTGGTTGAGTGTTTCAACACAGACAACGAACTGAAGTGGCAAAGAATTATCAAGCAAGAATAAAGAATTGGATTTCATTTAAAATCTTAAATAATTAAACCCAAAAGAAATGACAAGACATGTAATGCTCATTCTCATCGGCTCGCGTCAGGAGGCTGCCGAAACAGTGCAAAAAATTTTAACCGGCTGGGGTTGTTTTATCAAAACGCGCCTTGGTTTACACGATGATGTGCTTGAAAACTGCACACAATCAGGACTTATTTTTCTTGAACTCAAAGGCGAACTGGAAAAAATGCAGGAACTTGAGCGAAAACTCAATCTTGTAAAATCAGTTGATGCAAAGCTCACAAGCCTTACAACAGCCTGAGAAACTATCGTAACCAAACAGCAAAAAAGCTTATCATGAAAAACAGCAGAGGAAATTGGTCTTCTGCTGTTTTGTTATATTTATGACTTATTTTTGCTGAACGTTTTTAGAATAAAACTTACTTCAAGATAATGAAACAAACCATAAGTTCAAGCTTCAAATTAGGGATTCTTGGCGGAGGTCAACTTGGAAAAATGTTGTGTCAGGCTGCAAGTAGCTGGGATATTGCCACATACGTACTTGATCCCGACCCCGAAGCCTCCGCAGCCAGCATTGCCACAAAATTTACTGTCGGATCGTTCCGTGATTATGAAACCGTAATGAATTTTGCAAAGGATGTAGATTTGCTGACAATTGAAATTGAAGGCGTTAATATCGAAGCTGTAGAAGAACTTGCTACAAATGGTTTGCCCGTTTACCCTGAACCATCTTGTTTGCGAATTATTCGTGATAAAGGACTACAAAAGCAATTTTTTGCTGACAACTTTTTGCCAACAGCTAATTTTAAACTGTTTGAAAATGCAGATGAAATTCGTTTGGCATTGGAAAAAGACGCAATAAAATATCCTTTTGTCCAAAAGACACGTCTCTCTGGATATGATGGACAAGGTGTTTTGGTTGTTAAAGACGAGCAAAAACTAAATCAGCTTTTTGATGTCCCTTCGATGGTAGAAGATTTTATTGAGGACGTGGTTGAAATAGCTGTCATTGTCTCAAGAAATCAATCAGGTGAACTGGCTTGTTTTCCTGCAGTAGAAATGATCTTCAATCCGGTTGCCAATTTGGTTGAATACCTTTTGTCGCCTGCCCGAATTAATAAGAATCTCGCTGAAGAAGCAAGCAAATTGGCAAAAAAAACCGCTGAAGCTTTAAATATCACAGGTCTTCTGGCTGTAGAAATGTTTGTGGATCAAGATCAAAATATTCTGATAAATGAAGTAGCTCCCCGACCACATAACAGCGGTCACCAAACAATTGAGAGTGCAATGACGTCTCAATATGAACAGCATCTTCGCGCTATTTTCGGTTATCACCCCGGTTCAACAAAACTGAAAATGCCTGCTGTAATGGTGAACATCCTGGGAGACGAAGGCTTTTCCGGCGCTGCTGTTTATAAAGGACTCAATGAAGTTCTGGCTATCGAAGGCGTAAAACTTCACATTTACGGAAAAAAAATGACCCGCCCTTACCGAAAAATGGGGCACGCAACAATATTAGATCCTGATATAAACATGGCTTTAATTAAAGCGAAAAGGGTTCTCGAAACACTTAAGGTTCAGGCATAATATATTAAACTTCTAAGAAAAGCTTTATGAGTGAGAAAAAAATTCAGGTTAGCATCATAATGGGTTCAGACTCGGATCTTCCCGTGATGAAAGAAGCTGCAAACAGTCTTGACCGTTTTGAAATTGGCTACGAAATAAGGATTGTTTCAGCACACCGAACCCCGGAGTTTATGGTTCAATTTGCG
This sequence comes from Bacteroidales bacterium, assembly GCA_030683155.1. GTDB lineage: Bacteria > Bacteroidota > Bacteroidia > Bacteroidales > F082 > JALNZU01. Next base: position 5,673 of record JAUXMV010000084.1, on the reverse strand, counting down.
AAAGAAGCTGAATCAAAGGGCATTGATGTCATTATTGCCGGCGCTGGTGGAGCAGCACATTTACCGGGCATGGTGGCCAGCCTCACTCCTCTTCCGGTGATTGGTGTTCCGGTAAAATCATCCAATTCCATTGAAGGCATCGACTCATTGCTTTCGATCGTTCAAATGCCAAAAGGAATACCTGTTGCCACGGTTGCTATCAATGGAGCCGCCAACGCAGGGCTGCTTGCTGCCCGCATTCTTGGTGTTGCAGATGTTGCATTGAGACAAAAAATGAATGCATTCATGAAAGAGCAAACTGCTCAGGTAATGGAAAAATCGGAAAAACTTATGGGATAATAATCGGTTTAAGGTTTATGTCAGTGAGTAAGATGTTTTTGCAATCCTGATTTTTTTCATGAAAATATCCAATATTTTTAAAAAAAATATTTTTCATGATTTGTAAAAAACCTCCAAATCCGTTTTACCTTTACGGACATAACCAATTAATAAATTTTCTATGAAATCCTTTCCTTTAGCGGGGTTTTCAGCGGCAAACCCGACCAACAAAAGCCGCACCGGCGAAGGTTTCACGCCTTCCTTCCTTCCTTCCTAATCATTACAGTGACACTGCTGCTCTTTGGTTGCAAAAAGGAACAGGAAGCAGCATCCCATCCTAGACAGGAAACACCAGTGGGAGTAAACAATTGGGCAGAAGTTACATGTGGATATTAATACGAAAAGACATGAAAACGAAACTTTTAGTCTTCCTTTTAATTGTGACCTATCCTGTAATTGGTCAGCAAGACTTGTACTTTACTACCGGCATTGGCCAAAGCAAACATTTCAGTTTTGATTCTTTTCGTTATAAAATGATTGGTTTTTCACTGAAACCTGTGGTTTCAGGAAAATTTGGAGCCATGTTTGTCTGGTCAAAGCATGCTCTTATTCAACCCTATGCTGGCATTGGAATTAACCTGCTCGGCTCGCTAAACAAAACCGAGGATCATTATCCTCTAAATCCAGGAAACACTCATCTTTTCCGACAAACCTATCTTTCGCTGCCTGTTGGCTTTTATGTCCCGGTTTACAAATCGGTTGGTGTTGAATTTTCTATTGTGAATGGCTGGAATCTTTCCGACAGATCAAGTGTAATCATCGGCAATCCACGAGTTTGGGATGTGGCTGTCCAACCGGGCCTCTATGTCAATTTGCAAAGATGGCGGATTAGTACGACCTATTATTATGGGGTGAGAGATGTTTTTGGCGTTGGAATAATCTACAATACTGATATGAGGTTTTTTAACCACGCCTGGCATTTTAACCTATCATACAAACTAAAAACTTTCAATGATTGAATCAAAGTCAATACGCCTTCTCAAAAAAATCACTGAAGGTGGTATTGTCGCTTTAACAAATAAGGAATAAAACACAAAAACAATGAAAATAAAACTAATCATCATTCTGGCATTCGTTTCTTCCAATGCCTTCAGTCAGTTCGACCTTTATCTTACTACCGGACTCGGCACAGGAAATTATTTCAACACCATTGAAAGAGATCCCTATAGTGCCGGATTTGAATTAAAACCAACATTGGCGGGCAGTATCGGCGCTGAGCTTAGCTGGGAGAAACTCAAGGTAGTTCAACCATTAGTAGGGATAAATTATGTTTTTACAGGTGCTAATGAATACAGTAAATACAATGCATATGAAATATCTCCTGTTTATTTCAGGTTCTCATATATCACTTTACCCATAGGGTTTAGAGTACCCATCTATAAATCATTTGGTCTTGAAGCTACATGTGTTAACAGTTTTCGGGTTGCCAGCAACACAGATTTCCCGGAAGTACCCGATTGGGATATCGCCATGCAACCAGCCATATACTTTAAATACAAAAATTGGAGAGGAAGTCTCACCCATTATTATGGGTTGAAGGATGCGGTTGGAATTGGCTACCTTCATAGTTCGGATTTTAGGTATTTTAACCGCATTTTTCTTGTAAACTTAGCTTATAAGGTTTATTCGTTCAAATAGGGTTGGTGAAAGAAACGTTGAGTATTTTTGTTGTGATTAGACTTTGTATTTAGTTTATTAATCCAAACAAAATTATCATGAAATCAAAAGTATTCTTCCTGGTATTGATGGTTATTCCCTTTCTCACGACGAAAGCCCAGATTGATCTAAGCAAAAAGATTCCGGGAATTCAATATGAAAGCACCTATAGCTTTTCCGGATCTGTAGAGATGGAATTTGATTTTTATGACCGAAAAGGCAAGCACGAAATGATGATTCCTTACTTCAGTTATTTTAACAGCGACTTCACGCATACTTGCATTAAGCATGTTCGCGGCAGGACAGTCTATCAAACAATTTTTGACATGCCTAACAACAACTGTTTGATTTTGCTGGGTGAAGAAAACAATCTGACTGGCAGCGCTGCTGTAATGAAAGACAACGAAGGTCGTATCTTGAAAGAACTAAAACTTATTCATTCAGGAGAAAACAGACAAATTCTGGATTATCATTGCACACGCTATACGTTTGAAGCAGAAGAATTTAAAGGTGAAATGTGGATCACTGAGGCCATTGATTTACCGAATGATGTGGGCGTTTTAAAAGCCAGCAAAACAGGAAAGTATTATCAGACACTTTCAGAAAAGGGTTTTGTCATGGAAATTACATCCATCACACCTAAAGGTAGAAAAACTGTAATGAAAACTACCGGAATTAGTCCTTCAACCACCTACGCTGTTCAAATCCCTGAGCCTTTTGGAAGGTCGTTGAATAAGATTGATTACTTTGCTTATTGATTAACATTGTTGTCCAGTTAAATTTTATAAAATGTTCTTAAATGCCTGACATCTCTCGTCCCTACGGGACTTCTGGATATTGGATTACTTTTTATCTACCAATCTATTGTCCCTCTGGGACTGTCCCGTTAGGGACAATAGATTGGTAGTAGTGAATAAGATAAAAAACATTGAAAGTCCCGTTAGGGAGGAGAGACATTTTTCACTGGATATCAATGATTAAAAGCAAAACAGAGAACATTGCTGCTCTCTGTTTCGTATTTTTTTTTGAACCAACTATGGTTTCACATAAACATTTCCCTGATTTCGATAGCCCGACAAATTGAGATACCAGTCAGGAAATAGTGTTCCTCCTGATGTGGCCCAATCAGCAAATTTTAGGTGTGTTTGTAAAATATCTACTTTTTCTTTTGGGTAATCAAAGGTTACAGGTATTTCAATTGCCCACGGCAGATTGGAGTCTGTTTTGTAATATTTTCCTGACTGAGGCATCGAATTGTCTTCCCACATTCCAAAATAAGCCGAATCAACTAAAGCTGTAGGCGGGAAATCAAGTAAATGGATTTCCTTTCCGCGTTCCTGATTCACAAAGATGAATGGGTTGAAAGGTGCAATTCCATAATTTGCCTGAGGCGTACTGAGTGTCATCGAAACAGTAATTGTATCTGTCTCAACATAAGCAAGTTCTGGCACGGTATTCAGGAAATCCGGACCTGGATAAAGATCGTTTATGGCATCCATAACAATCCATACAGTCTGGCTTGTGTGACCGGCTTCGAAACCTTTGGCATCAAAATTAATCAAAGAACCTGCAATAGCGCCTCCGTTAACCGATGCAACATGATCAGGCGCAACATCAATCGCAACAGCAAAACCATTGTTCAGACTGGCTCCAGCAGCCATCAATCTGAATTTACCATTCAAATCAACAAGCTCATTTGCAGCGTTAGTAACAATTTCGTACTGCATAATTACAACCATGTCATTAAAGTCAAAATCGCCCATTCCAGGCCATAAATCCTCGAATGCAATCGTCGAAAAATTATTCTCATTTGGATACCATGAACGGAACGCCCTGTTCGGATCATTTGGAAATGCATCTAGCTCATCTGGAACACCGTCACCATCCATATCAGTTACCGTAATGCTTCCAAGTCCCTCAGGATTACAAGCAGTAACTGCCATAAAATTTTGCTCTGCGCCAATAGCAACAACCGTGGCTCCATTTATGAAATGCTGAGAAGCTGGGGTTCCAGGCAAAATTATCAGATTGTCTGTTGATAATTCTATTGGTCCGGACACAGTTTGTGATGACATTGTAAAATCCGTAGTTGCCTTAATGCTGTTGCTCGACCCCTGACCAGAAATATTTGTATAAAGGAAAAACTTCGGTGCTGACAGCATGCTCCCATTTTTAAGGATTGTATTAGCACCACCATTAATCTGGATGCGATTGTCACTGCGAAAATAGCCGTTTTGAAAAACAATATTTCCTGAATTGAATTCCGCTTGGCCACCACAAGTCATCTTACAATTGTTGGTGACATTGCTGCCAGAATTAAAGTTTATCTGACTTGCAGCATTAATAGAACCATTATTTACAACTGAACCGCTTGAATTCACATTAAAGCTTCCTGCCACAACATCCATATCGCCGTTGTTGGTGAAAGTGCTACCTCCATTGATATTGAACCTCGAATTGGTTATAGTAAAACTTCCATTGTTGACCAAAGAGCTTCCATTCAGTTCACTTTGGTCGCCGGCTGTGATTGTTCCATCATTAGTGATGCTACTTCCGGTATTGAGCTTTATAACACCAGTAGCACTGAAAGTTCCACTGTTTAATAAAACAGCATTATTCAAATTTACACCTGAACCAACGCTAAGTTCACCGGTATTTACAAAAGGGACGCTAAGTAATTGAAATGTTGTAAACCCACCAATTGTCATTGTTCCATGATTTACAAATGTTCCCGTTGTACTCAAGCCTCCACTTATTTGAATGCTGGAATTGGCGTAAACTTTTACACCGTTACCGGATCCCCACATCTGAATGCCATTGATATTAAGACTTCCACCCTGAGTGACAATGATCCAGCTATTCGTTCCAAGCGAAATATTTTGGTTGATAGTTGCAGTTCCGCAAATTTTAAGCGTTCCTCCCCCGTTCCAGGTCTGAAAGGTTATTGTTCCAGTAAAGTTATCCTGAACACAATAGGTTTTTCCATTGCCAATGTTGTAGCTTCCGCTACCGGAAATTATCTGATCACAATCGTTGCACTCCGGACCAACTTCCTGCACTGCACTCGAAGATTTGAATTGCTGTTTTACATTAGGCCCTTCAAATGTATAACTTAATTGGTTTCCCAAAACTGGAACTTCAACAATTTGCTGAGTTCCTGCCGTTGTTTCCAAATACAAAAAAAGTGACTTCAGATAAGCCGGAATTCTGACAATCTGCTCAAAGGAATTTTCTTTTGAAACACTACCACTGGCAATTAACAAACCGCCAGAAAAGGGATTTCCCTGATATATCGAAAGTTTGGAGGTTAAAGGGAAAAACCCACTTGAAGGCAATGAAACCTTTAAACTCACGTCCAGCGTAGTTTTCCACTGAAAATCTGAAGGCACTTGCAGCTCAGATGTTTTCTCAGCTTTCTTCTGAATCTGTTCACGATCTTTACGACATCCCGAAAACAAACTGATTATTATCAGCACAAAACTCAATAGAATAACTTGCTTTTTCATACGTAAAGATTTAAGTTGTAATTAATTCATTTTTAATTTATTAGTATAGCAATGCAATAATTTAGACAAAACAAAAGAGGGCACTTATCGAAAGACAAATGCAAGTTATTGGTTTGATAAATAGAAAACAGCT
>JAUXMV010000082.1 GCA_030683155.1 Bacteroidales bacterium | reverse complement strand
CTGATAGGTAAAATTCAAATTTCTGACTTGTATCATCTTTTAATCCTTCTTGTGATGGCAATAACCTGACTGTTGTTATTTAATTGGTTAACAATAATTCTATGCCCATCAAAGATAAAAGATTCATGAATTGGTTACAATTTATGGATATAATTTACCCGTCAAATTGGAAAACCCTTGCAGCAAAGTCAAAATGGAGTAATCAAAATGCATAGTTCATGCTTTGTAAACGGTATTTTCTGATTTCAAGTAATCTCTCCCTGCGACACCAGAGACAGCAACGGATTAAAATGAAGATGATGGAATAATGACAAAATTAATTGTGTTTTTATTGCTTATAATTGTGTTTTAAATTTTCTTTTACACTAAAACAAGTATTTTATCAATTGAAGGCAGAACTATCTCTACGGCCGGAGATTTGGAGATTTCCAATTGACAAATTATATTTATCTGATTAACAATAGAGTAACCAATCATCCAGTTGCGAAAGGTCAGTGCGTTATTTACCTGCCAGAGCGCAGAGCTTTTGAAATACTTATGTGCTTCGACTATCTGTGTGGTTAATCCCTGATCCTTTCTATCATGACAAAAGCGATTTAAGCTGAATGTCAATCAGTTTCTTAAGGTTGTGTTTTTCGGTTTTCAAAGCCAGCTAGATGAATAGAATTAGGGAATCCTTTAGACTGCTTTCAGGTATTAAATTACTTGACATGCCTCAATTTCATTTTGTTTTCCTGGGACCACCTATATCTGGAAATTATGCCAGAATACCCCTTTGCATCCAATCTCATTTATCTCGATTAAAGATCAAATAAATCTTCGCAAAAAACAAGATGCAACTAATTAACAATTGTTAATATCTCATGTTGATGTAACGTTCATAAATTGAACCCATTTTCGCTTGACAAGGCTCTGCAAATTTTAGTACATTTGTTTCAGCAGGTGACGATAAAGACATGCTGAAGTGTAGAAACGCAAAAAAAAACACTTGCAAAAGCGTTCATTGATGTGAATCCAGATCAGCCGGAAGCCGCCGCAAGGAAAGGCGTCGGAAGTGAAAATCATCAAAAGCATGGAGTTTCGAAGTCAGTCTTACCGAAAGGAAAGCGACAAAGAAAAACCGGATGAGTAAGAAACCTTTCACGGAAGGAGACCGAAAATCAGTCTGAACTTAACCTGACACAAGCTGTTAAACTACGGTTAGACAGTATGTGAGCCGGGAATCGATTCAAAAGAGTTGATTCCCGGTTTGTTTTTTATACCCTTTCAGGTTTAAAAGCTATGAAATCTGATGTTTCTGCAGTTCCCTGAGTCTGAAGCTGAACCATATGAGCAAACTTCCAAAAACCATCGCCATCAATCCACTCAGAATGACAAACGCTTGAGCCACCGTAAAAGGGTTGACCAACATCAGAACGCCAAAAGCCAGGGTGATGAGGGCGTTAACCAACATCAGATTTTTGCCGCCAAAGGAAGGATCGATATTGATGAGAACGATAAGTTGTAAAATCCCGGCTATGATTGCAAGCACGCCCATTGCGGCCACAAAGAAATGAATTGACTCGTTGGTGTAGATCATAACCAAAGCGCCAATGGCCATATATAAAATTGCCTGCGCAAGTTGCCAGCCGTAAGGCAATTCTTTTCGGATACGGTTTGCCACAACGAGCAGCACTAGAATTCCGCCCAGCAAAATTACCAGACCTGCATACCAGGCCATGATTACAAGTGTTTCGGCAGGGATAAACAAAGCGAAGATACCGTAAAGTAAGGCGACTATTCCATTGAGCAGATAAATGCTCCAGTTGCGAATCAAAATGTTTGTCATGGCTTATGTGTTTTTAAAATATTACTGTACTTGAACCACAAATGTAAGCAATCAGACGAACAATAAAAAATTTAGATCAGAAAATCATCTGTTTTCGTTGAAGATCGATATGCTGACTTCGTATTGACAAAGCAAAATTTCAAGATTTGTGTTGTTTTCAACTAGAACGAACAGGGTGGTTTGAAATCTTTTGTAGCGAGAAATTTGCAAAAAACGCCGGGCGAGGAAAGTGTTGAAAATGAATTCGGTATTACTAAAAAAGCCGCCCTTTTTGAAGGCGGCTTAAGTTATATATCAAATGATTTACTAATCGCGGAGCATTTTCAGCTTGGCTTCGAGCAGAGTAAGTTCACTTTTTGCTTTGCTGATTTTCTTTTCGTATTCGGCTTTCATGATATCCGCTTGCTTGCTGTTGGCAAAGAAGCCGATATTGTTTTCAAGAAGCAAAATCTCTTCACGCAATTTTGCAATTTTGTTGTTCATGTTGATGCGTTCACGACGAATTCTGTCACCGCCATCATTATCATCTCTGTAATTATCAACCACATTGCGGTAGTGCGTCGAAGCAACTTCGTGCTCGGTGAGTTTCATTTTCTCGAAAAGCTTATCAATGGCAGCGCGATAATCTGCATAAAGCTGGTCTTTTACTTTAATAGGCACGTGTCCTATTTCCATCCATTGGCGCTGCAGGGCTTTCAGTGAATCGAGGTTTGCTGAACGATCGCTTGTAACTTCAAAGCCAGTAATTTTTTCGATAAGTTCTTTTTTCTTCTGCATGTTCTCATCTTCACGTCCACGGATACCGGAGAAATGTTCTGATTTGCGGCTAAAGAACTCATCGCAGGCACTGCGGAAACGCTTCCAGATTTTGTCAGAATTTTTGCGTGGGACAGGGCCAATTTTCTTCCATTCTTCCTGAAGGTTGCGGAGTTGATCGGTTGATTTACGCCATTCTGTGCTTTCTTTCAATGCCTCAGCCTGAACGCAGAGGTCAAGCTTTTGGTTATAATTTTCGAGTTGCTGCTCTTTCAGCTTGTTGAAATACTCTTTTTTGTTTTCGAAGAATGCATCCATGGCAGCTTTGAATCGCGCCCATATTTCGTCATTCTGCTTTTTGGGAGCCTGACCGACAGACCTCCAGATCTTGAACAATTCACTGACCTCATCAGATTTTTTCATCCACTGATTGATGCTGTCGAACTGCTCGCTGACAAGCTCTTCAGCTTTTTCGCAGAGTGCAACTTTGGCTTCGAAATTACCTTGCTGCTCGTCCTGAATCTTTGAATAATGGTCGCGGCGAATGGCGTTAATCTTGTCTGTGGCTGTTTTGAAACGTTCCCAAACCTCATCTTTCTTATCCTGAGGCACCGGACCGATTTCTTTCCATTCATCGTGAAATTTCTGCAAAAGTTTGAAGGCTTTTACAACAGATTCTTCGAGCAATAGCTCCTCAGCCTTTTCGCACAACTCAATTTTAGCTTCAAGGTTTTTCTTCATATCCAGGTCACGAAGTTCCCTGTTGATTTTCACCTTGTCGAAAAACTTTTCAACCAGAAAATGATAGTTGTTCCAAAGGTTCGTGATTTCTCCTGCAGGAACCTGGCCTATATCTTTCCATCTTTCCTGTAGATTCTTGAATTCGTCGTAAGTCTTTTTAAGTGTTTCTTCACTTAAAATGAGATTCTTCAGTTCTTCGAGAATCGCTTGCTTGGCAACAAGATTATCACTCTTTCTGTGCTCAAGTTGTTCGTTATGACGGGCTTTGCTGTCTTTGTACAAATTGAATGCAGCCTTAAAGCGCAATTCCAATGGATCATCATTGTGTTCAAAAGATTCTTTTTCACCGCCTGCAGCAATAAACTGCTCCATTTCGTGATCGATATCTTCCTTGTTCAGCTTTAAGAAGAACACTTTTATGGCAGACACTTTGTTTTTAATTAACGCAATATCTTGCTCCTGAACAGTTTCTTCGAGCAATTCAACCAACTGCAATTTATTGTAAGCGGCAAAATCATGCTCACTCACAGCTTCATCTTCTTCCTGAGTTTCCTCATCTACAACCTGATCGGAGGCTATCAGATGCCTGATATCTTCCTTATCGACGGAACTAAGGATTTCCTTTTCCGCAACAACAGCTACTTCGGCTATTTCGGCAGCTTCTGTTTCTACTGCTTCCGTTTCTAAAACCAAAGTTTCAGAAACTTCAGGCGTTTCAACTTCTGCCTCCGCGCTTTCTGCAACAGCAGTGACTTCCGGCACATCTGATTCTTCCGCTTCCGCTATACCGGGGCTTTCGGCTTCCGGCAAAAGGTTGCTTTGAATCAATGAGATGATTTTGCTTTTTTCATCATCGCTGATCTGTTGTTCTGGTTGTGCTTCCGCAGAAGCTTCTGTGGTGGTCTCTGAAGCAATAATTTCAGCAGCACTTTCATTTTCAGTGCCTGCAGTGCTCTCCAAAGCGATCATTTCCTGATCTGGAGTGGGATTGGTTAAATTCTGATTTTCCATTACGTTAATGAATATAAATTAAGCAATTATCTGATCGTTTGACAGTTCATCATTCGATCCAATATGGGTTCCTTCTAATAAAGTGTGCAAAAATAGTAAATATTTGGAACTGACACGCTTTCGATAAATGTCTTTTAAAAAACACTTCTCTCAATCATTCTTTCATCCTCGATAAAAAGCAGGATTTATTCGTCGTTTAAATACTTACCACGTTTTTCGTTATGTTTTTCAATCTTTGTTTTAAGTTCCTTTATTAAAACTGAAGCTTTTCTGTTTCAGAAATAAGCTTCAAAAAATCACCACAAAATTTCAGACGTGGCTCAGTGCCTGATTAAGATCGGCGATAATATCATCCACATCTTCAATTCCAACAGCGAGACGCACGAGTCCATCCGTGATGCCGGCGGCATCTTTTGCTTCTTTTGAAAGCTTTGAATGTGTCATGCTGGCCGGATGTTGAATCAATGTTTCGATGCCTCCGAGTGAAACAGCCAGCAAAGCAAGCTGCACATGATCCATCATTCTTTTTCCGGCTTCAAAGCCTCCGCGCAAACCAAAACTTATCATCGCGCCAGGCCCTTTCATCTGCCGTTTACCAAGTTCATATTGTGGATGTGAGGCTAAGCCGGGATAAAGTATCCACTCAACTTTGGGGTGTTGTTCGAGGAAAGCGGCAACTTTTATCGAATTTTCCTGCGCCCTGTCGATACGGATACCCAGTGTTTTCAAGCCTCTGCGTGTGAGCCATGCCTGATGTGGATCCATGTTGAAACCCATGTTCACCATCACAGGTCTTAGTTTGTTGTAATGTTCTTTTGTTTTTGTAACAAGCATTCCAGCAACAATATCCGCATGACCGTTGATGAATTTTGTCATTGAATGCAATACGATATCAGCTCCCAGATCGAGTGGTTTTTGAAGATATGGGCTGCAAAAAGTATTGTCGACACAAACAGGAATATTGTGTTTGCGTGCAATGGCTACAATGGCTTCAATATCTGTGATACCAATTGTGGGATTGGCAGGCGTTTCAAGGTAAATGAGACTCGTTTCAGGCCTGATTGCCTTTTCAACATTTTCTGCATTTGTTGCATCCACAAAGGTAGATTCAACGCCAAAACGCGGATAAAGGCTTTCCATAATTGCTCTTGAAGGGCCGTAGAGCGAGTTATGCGCTACCAGATGTTTTCCCATGCCAAGATAGGTGAGATAAACGGTGTTTACAGCCGCCATTCCGGAACTGACAGCGATGCCGCCAAAGCCGTTTTCGAGTTTTGCAACAGCGTCTTCGAGCTCGCCGATGGTTGGATTGCCGATTCTGGTGTAGATATAACCTTTGTCTTCACCTGAAAAGCATTTTGCACCATGATCAGCGCTGTCAAAGCTGAAAGTTGATGTTTGATAAATCGGACTGACGGCACTGTTCATGCAGTCGTCTTTTTTGCCGGCATGCACTGCCAGCGAATTAAATCCAAGGTCTTCGTTATGCATGGTTTTGACTATTTTGAACAAAAAAACGGCCAGGACAGCTTAAATATTCAGTGTCCTAACCGCATTCGTATCTTGCTATTATTCAATTATTTTGAGATCAGAAAGGCCAGAAGCTGTTGTCGTTCCAGATTTGCTCTTTCAAATCTTCATTCAGTTTGTGCAAAAGATGATGATGTCCTTTTTCCCATTCAGCAAGCATATGGTACATGGCTTTTTCATTGGGATCGGTAGCTTCCTGCGCTCTTTGAGAATAAACTGCGATGGCATTGTTTTCAAAATCGATGGCAGCAGAAATGGCAGCAGCTTCAAAACCTGCAGCAGAAATTTCTTTTTTTATTTGTTCAGAAAGAATCATCACGGCATCGGTATCATCCACGTCATTGTGATCTTCAACTTTCATAAACTCATGATTTTTTTCGAAATGCGAAAATTGTTTCGATAGAAACTCAATGTGAGCATCTTCTTCTTCGGCCATCATTTCGAAGATTCTTTTTGCCGATTTACTTTCCGTCTGACGGGCCACTAAAGTGTAAAACGCCTTGCCTCTGCGCTCAAGCAAAATGGCTGTTTTAAGAATGTCGGTGGCTCTTTTTGTTGCTTCCATAATGAATATTATTTAACTGATTGTACTTTCTTTAGCTAGAATTGGCAAAGTTAACCATTTTTCGTTTTACTTGCTCTTTGCGCAGACTAAGGCTTATTTTTTTACATTTGTCAATGAACAGCAACCCCTGTATGATGGATCTAAAAGAAATACAACTACAACTGAATGAGCTGTTTACCCAAATTACTGGGACTCAGTCACTTTATCTTGCTCCGCTTGCTGAGAGCGGCTCGACCCGTAAATACTTTCGCATTGCGGGAATTATGACAAGTTTCATTGGTGTTTTCAATCCAAATATTGAAGAAAACAGAGCCTTTTTCAGTTATGCTGAAAGCTTTAAAAAAGTTGGGTTGCCTGTGCCGGAGGTATTGGCTATAAGCGCAGATGAGAGCTTTTATCTTCAAACCGATCTGGGTGAAGTTAGTTTGTTTGAACTGGCAGGAAAAGCGATTGATTCAGGCGGTTTGAATGATTCGGTTATTGCTTTTTATAAGGAAGCATTGAATAATCTTGTTTTGTTTCAGTGCGATGCCCATAAGCAGATTGATTATTCAAAATCATGGCCCACAGCGGTTTTTAACAAAAAATCTATCCTCGACGATCTCTACTATTTCAAATATTATTTTGTGAAACTTCATCCGGAAATAAGTTGCAATGAAAGCCTGCTGGATGCAGATTTCGAAAATTTCGCAAACTTCATCGCTTCTTCGCCCTCCGACTTTTTCATGTACCGCGATTTTCAGGCACGCAACATTATGATTCTCGAAGGCAAAACATGGTTCATCGATTTTCAGGGCGGACGCATGGGGCCGCTTCAATACGATGTTGTTTCGCTCTTGTATCAGGTAAAGGCTCAGCTGCCTGAAAAGCTGCGTGAAGATCTCATTGAACACTATCTCAGGCAACTCAGCAACTGTCTTGATGTTGCAGAAATTCAATTCAGAAAATTCCTTCCTTCATTCATATACCTGCGTTTGATGCAGGTTATGGGCGCCTATGGTTTCCGCGGAATCATTCAGAGAAAACAACATTTTCTTGAGAGTATTCCCTTTTCAATCCTTGAACTTGAGCAGCAGTTGAAGCTTCATCAATTTGCAAACGAACTGCCTGAACTGAGCTCGGTGCTCCTGCAGCTGGTACAACTGAAAAGCCTTTATCCTGTTAAAGAAAAGACGAAAACAAAAGATCTGACAATTCAGCTGAGCAGTTTTTCATACAAAAAGAAAGGTATTCCATACGATCAAAGCGGCAATGGCGGCGGTTTTGTTTTCGATTGCCGGGCGCTGCCCAATCCCGGCAGAGAAGCGGGTTACAAAATGCAAACAGGAAAAGACCCTGCCGTAATCGCTTTTCTGGAAAAGCACAATGTTGTAAGCGTTTTCCTGGACCACGTATTCAGCATTTTACGTATTACAATCGACGATTACACGCAACGCAAATTTTCAAATCTGATGATTAGTTTCGGCTGCACCGGAGGACAGCACCGTTCAGTTTACTGTGCTGAAAAAACCGCCGTTTGGATGCATAAAAACTTTCCTGAAGTCAATGTAATTTTACAGCATAACGAACAGAAGACAGCTTAGACATTATGTCAAAAAAACTTTGCAAATCGGAAAAAGACAAAAAGGATTCCAAAAAAAAGGGTTCCACTTTTAGCTGTGAAAAATGCGGGCATTTTTCCAGTAAATCCGACAAGCTCTGCAAGCCGGAAAAAAAATAAGTATGCAAAAAATTCAGACATCAACAGCCATGATTTTGGCGGCAGGCCTGGGGACGCGTCTCGGTTCCATCACCAAAATGATGCCCAAAGCGCTGGTTGAAGTCAATGGCGTGCCCTTGCTGAAAAGCGTAATTCTGAATCTGAAAATGGCTGGTTTCAGCAAAATAGTTATCAATGTGCATCATTTTGCAGAAGAGATTATCGCTTACATCACTGAAAATGATCGTTTTGGGTTAGACGTTCATTTCTCTGATGAAAGCAATAATTTGCTGGATACCGGAGGAGGCATATTAAAAGCAATGCCACTTTTTGGAAAGGATGAAAGTGTTTTAATACACAATGTGGATGTAATTACAAACCTTGATTTAAAGGCCTTTACAAATGCTTTTGAGCAAACGGACGCTGCTGCAAGTCTAGCTGTCAGAACACGCGAAAGCAGCAGAAGTCTTCTTTTTGACAACAACTTTCAGCTTGCCGGCTGGCGCAACCACAAAACAGGAGATGAAAAATGGGTGGCAAACCCACTAACGAAATACCGCTGTTTGGCATTCAGCGGGATTCACATCTTCAGGCCAAAGTTTTTTGCACATCTTCCGGTGGAGCAATGCTCTGTCATTTACCTTTACCTGAAATTGGCGAACGAACAAAAAGTAACAGGATACCTGCATGATGAAGGCTATTGGTTCGACCTTGGAAAGGCTGAGCAGCTGCCAAAGATTATTGAATTCTTAAAGAACGAAGCCCTTTAAACCATGGATACTTTCACCGGATTTGTAGCAAGTCACCTTCTTTCGGAATATGGCAGCGAGCTGGACCGCACAACTGTTGTTTTCCCAAATCGCAGGGCTGGGCTGTATCTTCGGCAGGAGCTGGCTGCAAAAGCTGGAAAAACGATCTGGATGCCGCAAATACTTTCCATCGAAGAAGCTTTTTCATCCTGGAGCGGTTACCATCAGGCCGATCCGCTTTCGATCATTTTCGATCTGATGGAAATCCATCTCGGCAACAATCCCGGCAACGCCGAAGACATGAGCAGCTTTGCCTCCTATGCCATGCAGATGGCGCGTGATTTCGACGAAACAGACCATTATCTTGTGAACCAAAAGTCGCTTTTCAGTTACCTCTCTGAAACAAAAGCACTCGAATTGTGGCATCCTGACGGCACTGCACTCAGCGTTTATGAAAAGAATTATCTTGATTTTTTTCGTTCGCTTTTCTTCTACTATGAAAGGCTGGCTGTAAAAATGGATGAAAAGAAAATTGCTTCAGGTGGCGCCATCGCTGCAAAACTTTCGAAGATGCCTTTTGCTGAACTTACCAAGTCAATCGGAAACAGAAAAATAGTTTTTGCAGGTTTCAACGCACTCACTCCCGCAGAAGAAACGATCATTGCAAGTCTGGCAAAAGAAGGAATAGCAAGTGTTTTATGGGATATTGATAATTTTTATCTGACAAGAAATAAATTTGGTCAGCACGAAGCAGGGGCATATTTACGAAGGTTTGCAAAGAAATATCCTGATTTGATGCAAAACCGTATCAGTAACAGGCTGTTGGAAAACGCAAAAACAATACGCGTTGTAGGTGTACCCGGAAGCATCGGTCAGGCAAAGGCAATGGGACATTATCTCGAAAAAACAATTCTCACAACAGCAAACAAGAGCACCGCCATTGTACTGGCCGAAGAAAAACTGCTTGTACCTGTTTTGAACTCCATCCCCGAAGAAACAGAAAGTTTCAATGTTACGATGGGTCTTCCTTTCATTTACAGTCCGGCTTACCAATATATTGTGCAATTGTTTGAGCTTGCAATTTTTGGAAACAGCAGTCAGGGAAAATCTGTTTACCCACTCCGACCGCTTACGACATTGCTACAGCATGAAATAATTTCAACTTTTTTTCAGCAGGATGATTTTGCTACGCTCAGCACAATGGCAAAAAGACTTGTTTCCGATGGCAGTGCTTATGTAAAAGCCGAACGTTTGGCAATGCTGAACGACAGCTTGAACGAAAAAGTTTCCTGGCTGCTGAACAAGATATTGAACCTTCAAAGATTATCTCCACAAAAGGCACTTGAAGGCATAAATGAAATTTTATCCGGAATACTTTTAGCTGCCAATTCAGCGGAAAGTGATAACGGAAAAGTGCTGCTTACAAACCAGATAAATCTTGCCGGAAGGCTGATCAACCGATTAATCAAACTCATTTCCGGCAAAGATTTTCTGACAGATCTTTCAGGGCTCTATAAAATATTTATGCACATTGCGCCATCGTATTCAATCAATTTCTATGGCGAGCCTTTACAGGGATTGCAGGTAATGGGAATGCTCGAAACACGCAATCTCGACTTCGACTGCATCCATTTGCTTTCGGCAAACGAGGGCATACTTCCATCTGAAAAAGGCTATCAATCGCTGATTCCTTTCGATCTGAGAAAAACATTTGGCTTACCAACCTATCTGGACAAGCAGGCCGTTTATGCGTTTCATTTTTACCATATGCTGCAAAGCGCACATGAAGTATTTATTTATTACAATACCGAGCCTGACAATCTTGGAGGAGGCGAAATAAGTCGTTTTGTGCTGCAGTTAAAATACGAGCTTTTAAAACTAAACCCTCAGATAACTTTTACGGAAGAGGTGTTTTCGCTTGATATTCCCACTCAGCAATTGGCAGCTGAAATCAGCATCGTTAAAACACCAAAAGTATTACAACATATACGTAATAAAGCTTTAAAGGGTTTGGCACCTACAAGTCTTTCCCGTTATATCAGTTGTCCACTGCAGTTTTACCTTTATGATGTGCTTGACATCAAAGAAAAAAAGAAAGCCAACGAAATCATCGGTCTTAATGTTTTGGGAACTGTGGTTCACAACACACTCGAGGCCTTGCATAAGCCCTACCTGAACATCCCTTTACAAAAAGCGCACATCGACAAAATGTTTGTGTCGCTGAAAGAAGCGTTGAAGCAGTCATTTGAAATAGAGTTTCCGGGCGGGTTTTTTGATGAAGGCCGTAACAGGCTTGCTTCAGCTGTTGCAGAGCAGTTTGTGCAAAAAACCTTGATATATGAATCCGGTCTGCTGAATAAAATAGACACTGAACTTGTTTTGCTTCATCAGGAAGTTTTGCTTGAAACACTGTTCGATATCGACGGAAACACTGTAAGGCTGAAAGGTACGGTTGACAGAATTGACAAGCTAAACAACAGCATAAGAATCATTGATTACAAAACAGGCAAAGTTGAACCAAAGGATATTGAAGTAAATGACTGGGAAGAGTTTAAATCCCCGAAAAAAGGAAAGGCACTGCAGCTTGCGACCTATTATTTTCTTTTTTCGAAAAGTGAATATTTCGACCCGTCGGCAAAAACAATCAGTGGAATTTTAAGTCTGCGAAAAACCAGCGAAGGGCTTATGGAATGCAAGCTTCCGGAAAGTGAAACCATCAGTGGTCAATTGTCAGAAATTGAAAAGTCGATCACGGAACTGTTGTCAGAAATTTTTGATACTGAAATGGCATTTGAGCAGACAGAGGATGAAAAAACATGCAAATATTGCCTTTTCAACAAACTTTGTATGCGCGAATAAGTATTCATTTTTAGCAGATTTTGATACTTTAAGTATTTATATGTGTTGTATTCGTATATTTGCTATGCCTTGCGGCAAATTTCATCTTAAACAGTTATAGATATGGCAGAAAAACACAAGTTTAACATCCTGATCGTTGACGACAGGCCCGAAAACCTTTTATCCCTTGAAGGCATTCTTGAAAGTGAAGAACTGGAAATACTGAAAGCACAATCAGGCAACGAAGCATTGCGTATAATGCTTGAACATGACATTGCACTTGTACTGATGGATGTTCAGATGCCGGGAATGGACGGTTTTGAGGTTGCAGAAATCATGCGCAGTAGCGAACGCACAAGATATATTCCAATCATATTTGTAACTGCCATAAGCAAACAACGGCAACATATTTTCAAAGGCTATGAATCAGGAGCTGTAGATTATCTTTACAAGCCGCTCGATCTTGAAATACTTCAGAGCAAAATCAAAGCTTTCATAGAATTTTTTCAGCATAAGAATGCGCTCGAACAAACAACACGGCAACTTGAACGCACCATTGATGAATTGAATAAGGCCAAAAAAATTGCTGAAGAAGCCACAACAGCAAAAAGCGCCTTTCTGGCAACCATGAGCCATGAAATACGGACTCCGCTCAATGGTATTATTGGTTTGGCAGAACTTGGGCTTATGGATGAAAGTATTCACTCTTCCCAGCGTGAGCGACTGCTCGACATACGCAATTCCGGCGAATCGCTGCTCGAAATCATCAACGAAATTCTGGATATTTCCAAAGTTGAAGCAGATAAGCTAGAGCTGGAAGAAATAGAATTCAGTATCAGAGAAGTGATAGAGAAACTTGTCAACCTGCTTTCGGTGAAAATATTTCAGGAAAAACTTGAATTTGTTTGCGAAATTTCACCTGATCTGCCGGATGTACTTATTGGCGACCCTTTACGCATACGTCAGATACTTATCAATCTGCTTAGCAATGCCATTAAATTTACAGAAGAAGGCACTGTTGGCATCCATATTAAAATGGTTGACCACATCGAAGAACAGGTTGGTATTGAGTTTTCCATTGAAGACACTGGCATTGGCATTCCAAAAGATAAAATTATACGCCTTTTCCAGTCTTACGTGCAGGTTGATACTTCCACAACGCGTACCCATGGTGGCACAGGTCTTGGCCTGACCATTTCACAAAAGCTTGTCAATCTGATGGGAGGAACCATCAAAGTAGATAGCACTCTTGGTGAAGGCAGTAAGTTCTATTTCAGGTTGAATATGGTTACAGGCGAACAACGCGAAAACCCATGGGAATTGAAGCTTGGCAAACCAAACCATGATTTCAATATTCTGATTGTAGATGATCACAAAAAATCAACAGGGATTATCTCCGATATGTTAAGTGCCTGGGGCGTAAAACATAAATTTGTTAATGATTGCCCAAGCTGTTTCGATCTCATCAAAAATGAAACATTCGACCTGATTCTGATTGATTACTATCTAAAATCGATGAATGGTGTTGAGGTAGCTGAAAATATTAAGTTGAAGCTAAAAGACAAGAAAATACCAGAAATTGTTTTGCTCTCTCCAAGCAAAGCAAGTATCGATGTTCTGAAGCTCAAAAAAGCAGATCATTATGAATTTCTCACAAAGCCACTTCTGCAAAACAACTTGAAGAAGTTCCTTATCAATAAGTTTGGCTCAGAGAAACAGATCGAAGAAATAAAGATCGAAGAAAAGAAAGTGGAAGAGATTGCCGGACGGAGATTCAACATCCTTGTTGCAGAAGATCAGCTTATTAACCGAAAGATCGTCATTCAGCTGCTCGAAAAGAAAGGGTGGAACGTGAAAGCCGTTGAAAACGGACGGCTTGCATTCGAAATTGCTGTCAATCAGCGCTTCGATCTCATTCTGATGGATGTTCAGATGCCAGAAATGGATGGCTTTGATGCAACGCGCAACATCCGTAATGCCGAAAAACAAAAAAACTATCATACACCGATCGTTGCGATGACAGCCCATGCGATGAAAGGCGATCGCGAAAAATGCCTCGCGGCAGGAATGGATTATTACATAACCAAACCCGTGAATCCACTTGAACTTTATGAGACAATCGAAAAGTTTGCGCTTTGATTAATTCCACCTGGCTAACCATAAGTGAATAAATCAACATCAATAAACCAATGGATAATCTGGACTACAATACTGCTTCCACCTGGGAAAAACTCAGGCTTTCATTCAAATCATGGAAATATATAGGTGTCGGAAAGTCCTTGCTTATATGGTTTCTTGCCATTTCAATCGTTCCGCTTGCAACCATCAGTTTTATCAATTTTCTGAATGCTTATCAAGGACTGACAATCGTTGCAGAAAAATCACTTAACACAACTTCGCAACTTAGGGTTGAATATATCAATACTTTTTTTAACGAAATCATTGATTTTTTAGAATTTAACAGCCGACAAAAAGCTGATATCAAATTCATTAAAACGCTAAAAACTGAGCATGGAACCTTTGAAGGTGACTTTGATGCTTTCAAAAAATCTGGCTCTTACAATGCAATTACAGCTGAGCACCGTGATGAATTTAAAAATCTCGCAGATAAGAACGGCTACTATGACATCTACTATTTAGACGACAAAGGCAATATTCTGTTCACCCTTCGTGAAGAATCAGACCTGGGATCAAATCTGATTTCCGGCCCTTTTCGCATGACAAAATTTGGAAGCACAGTTCGTAAGGTATTGGAAAAAAATAAGCCGGCTTTTTCCGACCTTGAATTTTATGAGCCTTCATTCAAAAAATTATCCGGTTTCTTTGTTCATCCTGTTGTGGATGAAGCAGGTGTTGTGCAAGGGGCAATTGCTTTGCAGATAACAATGGATCGCATCAATCAAATCATCAGACAGGAAGCAGGTTACGGCGAAACCGGACAGGCATATATCGTAGGAAGTGATCAGTTGTTGCGTTCGGCCATGCGCTTTGGGAGCGAAAACGAAATCATGGTTAAGAAAATCGAAAACCAGAAAGTGAAAGACTGGCTGTTTTTTCTTCAACATCGCAACAACCAAAAGCTGCTGAAAGAAAAAGAACTCGATGAAGAAAAAGTTTCTACCTACGACAGCGACCTGAATGGGAAATATGTTCTTGGAATCTACCGAAACCTTGATCTCATCAGCCAGCTTGACATCAATTGGGTGTTAATTGAGGAGATTGAACACAGTGAGGCTTTTGCTTATGCCCGTATGCTTTCTGACATTGTGAAACTCACCTTTATTATCACGATTATTATCGTGTTCTTTATGTCCATTCTCGTTACTCGCTGGTTTGTAAACCCAATCAAGCAACTCTCGTCATGGGCAAAGCAGGTAGCTGAAGGACAGTTAGATAACAAAAACATTAAGGCTCCCAACAATGAAGTTGGCGAAATGGTTTCAACATTTAACCGCCTTGTAAATTCCTTGCAAAAATATGCCAATGTTGCCCGGCTAATGGCCAAAGGAGACTATAGCGAAAAGGTTGAAATCAGAAGCCAAAACGATGTTTTAGGACACTCTATGAACCAGATGGTCGAAAGCTTTAAGCTCGTGGTTGAACAGGCAAACCGCATAGCCAGTGGCGATTACAGCGTGAACGTGATGCCACGCAGCGACAAAGACACCCTTATAGTGGCACTTTTTGAGATGACCCGCACGCTGGAACAAAACGCCATTCAGAACAGAAATCAGGACTGGCTCAAAAGCGGTATCAATCTGCTTGATGCCAGCATGAGCGGAACTTCATCTCTGGATAAACTTTCGGAAAATGTTATCCAATTTATCGCACCCTATGTAAACGCACAACTTGGCACGATTTACATTTATGACAACTTTCACGAATTGCTCCATTTCAACGCTGGTTTTGGCATTCCGGAAGGCCAAAACGATATTCAACGGCAGATAAAGCTTGGAGAAGGCATCGTGGGTCAGGCAGCAAAAACCAGAAACAGCCTCTATGTAGACAAGCAATCAGAAAAGCCACTGACCATCAGAATTGGGGCTTCAACGATTGAAGCCGGCGCCTTTTTTGTGTTCCCATTATTTCACGAAAACGAGCTTGCCGGAGTGATCGAACTCACAACAGTAGGCAGTTTCAGCGAACTTAGCAAAACTTTCCTCCAAATGGCCGGCCTCAATATTGCCATCGCCATTCGCACTGCCAATGCCTCCGAAAAGGTGCAAAAATTGTTGATGCAAACGCAGGAACAAGCCAACGAGCTCGCTGTTCAGCAGGAAGAACTAAGGCAAGCCAACGAAGAGCTTCAGGAGCAAACCACCGCTTTGAGGATATCTGAAGAAACACTTCAAACACAGCAGGAAGAACTAAGGGTAACCAATGAAGAGCTCGAAGAACGCACCCGCGCTCTCGAAATTCAGCGAGACGCCATCAGGGAGAAAAACAAAGAACTTGAAGCTGCAAGGAAAGAAATTGAACGCAAAGCCAATGATCTTGAATTGGCTTCACGATACAAATCAGAATTTCTGGCCAATATGTCGCATGAGCTGAGAACACCGCTCAATAGTATTCTTGTGCTTTCGCAACTGCTTGCCGAAAACAAAAAACAACATCTTGACAGCAAAGAGTTGGAATATGCGCGTACTGTCAATAGCTCCGGAAGCGACCTGCTCGAGTTGATCAACGAAATACTTGATCTTAGCAAGGTAGAAGCCGGAAAAATTGACTTGTTTATTGAAAACCTTTATCTGGATGATGTGGCATTGTTTCTGAAGAAAAACTTTGGTGCACTTACAGAAAAGAAAGGCCTCGAACTTTTTGTAAATATTGGCAATAATCTGCCACAGACAATTCGTACAGATAGTCAACGCGTTTTTCAGGTGCTTAAAAACCTTTATTCCAATGCACTAAAGTTTACACACAAAGGAAGCATCACCCTGAGTATTTTCAGGCCAGACAATGATACTTTGCCTGAAAACAGTAATTTACTTCCTGAAAAAACGATCGCATTCGCAGTTAATGATACAGGAATCGGAATCGCTCCAGACAAGCTATTGTTGATTTTTGAAGCTTTTAAACAGGCTGATGGTACAACAAGCAGAAAATACGGCGGCACAGGTTTAGGGTTAAGTATTTCAAAAGCCTTTACCGAGCTGCTTGGCGGAGCCCTGAAAGTGGATAGCAAGGAGGGCGAAGGCACTACATTTACGCTGTTCTTACCCGAATTTTTTGAACCAGCCGAACAATCTGAATCAGATGAAAAAACGGTTTTTGTACAAAACGAAGAAAAGCATGAGCCAGGGGAATTGGCACAACAGTTGAAAGATACTGCAGAACTGAAACCTGTTTTACTTCAGACACAAGATGGAAAATTTCAAGCCGATCAGGTAGAGGAAGCCATCGACGACCGCAACAACATTTCCGAAGGAGACCGCGTTTTGCTTGTGATTGAAGATGATAAGAATTTCGCTTCTCTTTTATACAATCTCGCGCATGAGCATCATTTTAAATGTCTGATTGCTTACGATGGTGAATCGGGTCTTCACTATGCTGATTACTATTTACCGGGTGCAATAATTCTGGATATTGGTTTGCCGGGTATTGATGGGCATGAGGTGATGAGCAGGCTCAAAACAAATTCGCGTACCCGCCATATACCCGTCCACTTTATGTCGGCTGCTGATAAAACCCTTGACGCTTTAAAGCAAGGTGCCATCGGCTATCTGCACAAACCTGTTGACCGTGAGTCACTTGAATCTGCATTCGAAAGAATAGAAAGTGTTGTTTCTGGCCTGAATCACAGATTACTCATTATTGAAGATGATGAAATTACACGAAAAAGTATTTGTGGACTTATGGCAGGCGAGGGTATTGAGATTACCGCGGTTGATTCCGCCGAATCGGGTATTGAGCTGCTCAATAAAAACACCTACGACTGTCTTATCCTTGACCTTGGTTTGAAAGAAATGAGCGGGTTTGATCTACTCGAAATGATTAAAAAAGACGATAAAATCTGCACGCTTCCAGTGGTCATCTACACTTCAAAAGAGCTTACAAAAGAAGAAGATTTAAAACTTCAGCGCTATGCCGACAGCATCATCTTAAAAGGTGCACGATCCTTTGAAAGACTCCTTTCCGAAACAACACTTTTTCTTCATCAGATTGAATCAAAGTTGCCTGCAAAAAAGCAGGAGATGCTTAAAAAATTTCACAATAAGGAAGATGTGCTTGAAGGCAAAACCATCCTTATAGTGGATGATGATATGCGAAATGTTTTTGCGCTTACCAGCTTCCTCGAAAACTACAACATACGCATTGTGATTGCAAAAAACGGACGCGAAGGAATCGATAAACTTACGTCAGATCAAAAAATCGATCTGGTGCTTATGGATATCATGATGCCCGAAATGGATGGGTATGAAGCCATGCGGGAAATTCGCAAAAATCCAATGTATGATAAGCTGCCAATCATTGCCCTCACAGCAAAAGCAATGAAAGATGACCGCGAAAAATGCATTGCCGCGGGCGCTAATGAATATCTCACAAAACCTTTCGATACGCAAAAATTGCTCTCCCTGTTGCGTGTATGGCTTTATAAATAACCTACATTTAGGATTGGAAATTTAACATAACTAACATGATTACCAGCTTGCTTCGAAACCTGCCCCTGAAAAAAAAGCTCTCTGTAGTAACTGTGGTAACGTTGACAACGCTCATTTTGATCGCATTGTCTGTTGTGTTCTTTTTCAGAACTTTTAAAGTGCTCAACATACTTACCAATGCCGAGCGCATCCATATGAGTTATTTCCAGAAAGGAGTGAGTAACTTTTACAAATGGAAAAAAAACCCTTTGGAAAATGATCTTGATTTAGCATTAAGTCAGGTTGACACCGCCAACAATATGGCCTATATGTTTGGTAAGATCGATTCTCTTGCTGCTGCACAAAGTCTGGAGACTTTTGAAAAAACACTTTTCAACACATTAAATGAGGCATTACACAATGATTTTTCCAACGCAAAACTACTTGCAAACCGAAGCCTTATCTTTATTCAGTTGAATGACAAACGTTTTTTTACCGCCATAAATACGGCCTATATAGGTGCAATGACAGGGAAACAAATCACTGAGACGATGCGCAGGATGCGTGCTGATGATGACCCTGAGCTTGATCGAAAATTATCTGCACTGATAAGCAAAATCGAAGTCGAATATCAAATGTTTGCTGATGACCTTGATGAGCTCGGAAATTACGGACAACGCATGCTCATGATTTTAATGATTTCGCTTATTCTGTTACTTGCTTTGTTTATTTTTATCGTTTCGCAGCGCATTGCCAAAGCTGTAAGCGACCCATTGGTAAAAATGGTGGAGGAGTTTGAAATAATGGCTGAAGGTAGCATCGGCCGTGAAATATTTCATGATACCAAAGATGAAACCGGGAAACTTGTGGCCTCATTCAATAAACTGCAGAATAGTTTATCCAGTGTAATTGAAAGCGCAAAAATGGTTGCAAAAGGCAATTACGAAACTACAATCATCCCTCAGTCAGACAAAGATGAGCTAAGCAGGGCGCTTAGTCAGATGACCAAAGCCCTTGCTGATAATACCCAAAAACAGCTCGCATTGGACTGGCTTAAAACAGGTAAAAACAAACTCAACGAATCATTGCGTGGCGATTTAAGTCTTGAGGAAATTGCAGTGAAAACACTTTCTTTTTTAGCAGCTTATCTTCCTGCTGAATGGGGTTCCTTTTATGTATATGACGAAGAAAATAATCTTCTGAAGCTGCATGGAAATTTTGGGACAAAAAAAAAAGACAGTTTGCCCGAAACAATTGCTCCGGGAGAACATTTAACAGGTCAGAGTTTTGACACAGGAAAACAACTGCTACTCGAAAATTTAGAGCCGGAACGTGTTGTAATAGTAAGCAGTTTGCTTCAGATTTCTGCAAAAAGTATGTTAATCCTTCCGCTCATACACGACGGCAAAGTTACAGGTGTTTTGGAACTTGCTTCAATACAGCAAATGAGCGAAGCAGCGCACAAGCTTGCAACGGAAGCCTCGGAAAGTATTGCCATAGCCATAAAAAGCGCCATATCGCGCAGGAAAACAAAAGAGCTGTTAAACAGAACACAGCAACAGGCAGAGGAGCTTCAAAGTCAGCAAGAGGAATTGCTTGTTGTGAATGAAGAACTTGAAGAGCAAGCACAGGCCCTCAAAGAGAATGAAAGAAGCCTACAGGTGCAGCAAGAAGAACTAAGGGTTACCAACGAGGAGCTTGAAGAAAGAACACAAGATCAAGAGCTGCAAAAAAATGCTATTTCTGATAAAAACAAAGCCCTTGAACTAGCCCAGAAAAGCATCCAAATCAAAGCAGAAGAACTGGAAACGATCAGCAGATACAAGTCTGAATTTCTTGCTAACATGTCGCACGAGTTACGCACGCCGCTCAATAGTCTTCTCATTCTGTCACGCGATCTGGCAGAAAACAAAAAACTCAACCTCAATAAAGACCAGGTTGAGTCGGCTTCCATCATCTATCAAAGCGGTCAGGATTTACTCAATCTGATTAACGATATACTTGACCTTTCAAAAATTGAAAGCGGCAAAATGACCATCACGCCAGAAGTGGTTCAGATTATAGAACTTGAGCAATACATCAGGAATAATTTCAGACATATGGCCGAAGAAAAGGGGTTGAAGTTTGATGTTATCACCGAAAAAGGTCTTCCGTCCTATATCATAACCGATAAACACCGTCTTGGACAGGTTATAAAAAATTTAGTCTCCAACGCGCTTAAATTTACCCACAAAGGACAGGTAATAATCCGTTTTAAGAATACGGAAGGCATTGCAATGCGCAATCCAAGTCTAAAAAAAACCAACACCATTATGCTGGCTGTTGAGGGCAGTGGCATCGGCATTCCAATTGATAAACAAAATGAAATTTTTGAAGCATTCCATCAGGCTGACGGAAGTATTTCGCGCAAATACGGTGGCACAGGACTTGGGTTAAGCATTACACGCGAACTGACAAAACTCCTTGGAGGTGAAATTCATCTCGCGTCAGAGCCTGGAAAAGGATCTGTTTTTATGATCGTTTTACCTTTTGAAACACCTTCAGAACCTAGCTCAGAGAATCAATTACAAATAATTGACCAGATTTTTGAGCAAGCAGAACAAGTGGAACAGGAAACACAAAAAACAGCAGCCAAGCCCCTGCAGGACTATCGCAATGATGAAGAAAGCATGTTTCTTCCAGACGACAGAAACAACATTCAAGCTGGAGACAAAAGCCTGCTTATTGTTGAAGATGATTCGGGTTTTGCAAAAATTCTGATCAGACTAAGCCGGGAAAGAGGCTTTAAATGTATTGCAGCAGAAACAGGCGAACAAGCCCTTTTGCTGGCTGAAAAATACAAGCCGGATGCAATAATTCTTGATATTATGCTTCCAGGTATGAATGGCTACAAAGTGCTTGAAATTCTTAAGCAAGACGCCCATACCCGTCATATTCCAGTTCATATTATGTCTGCTACAGAAGGCAATTCCGAAGCACTTCAAAAGGGTGCGATTGGCTTTTTGAGTAAACCGGCCGAGCCGGAAGCACTTGATATGGCATTCAAAAAAATTGAGGGGTTTGTAAAGAAAAACATCAAAGACCTGCTTATTGTGGAGGATGATCACAATATGCGCCACCTCATCAGAAAAATCGTTGGCGGCGAAGATATCAGCGTCACTGAAGCTAAAAGTGGCAAGGAAGCCTTAAGAATGATCGAAGAAAAAGAATTTGATTGTATGGTTCTTGATCTTGGATTGCCTGATTTGAACGGCTTTGAACTTCTGCGTAAAATGCAGCTTTTAAACAAGGAAAATTTACCTCCGGTCATCGTCTATACAGGCAGAGATCTTTCAAAGGAAGAAAATGCCGAACTGCAGAAGTATTCAAGTTCCATCATCATCAAAGGTGTGAAATCAGAAGAACGTCTGCTCGACGAAACAGCACTTTTTTTGCATCGCGTTGTTGACAATCTGCCAGAAAGCAAAAAAGAAATGATCAATGTTTTATACGATAAGGAGGCTGTTTTTAAAAATAAAAGCATTTTGATTGCTGATGATGATATGCGCAATATTTTTGCCCTGACACGCATTCTTGAAGATCGGGGCATCAATGTTTTTGAAGCTGAAAATGGTTTGGTGGCACTTGAAAAACTAAAGCAGAATCCCCAAGTCGACCTTATACTGATGGACATCATGATGCCTGAGATGGATGGCTATACGGCTATAAAGGAGATAAGAAAACAACCACAATGGGAGAAACTGCCCATCATCACCCTGACGGCAAAAGCAATGAAAGAAGACCGGCAAAAAAGCCTTGCCGCCGGCGCAAGCGACTACCTTACAAAACCCGTGGACATTCCAAAACTACTATCGCTCCTGCGTGTGTGGCTCTATAAATAGAAAGGGTAAATATGGAAAGTGCAAAAATACTGATTGTTGACGACAGGCCAGAGAATCTCATTGCTCTGGAAAAGCTTCTTGAGTCACCGGATGTGGTTTTTGTAAGGGCTCTTTCGGGTAATGAAGCACTGAAACTAACCTTGCACAACGAATTTGCATTGGCTATCATTGATGTACAGATGCCCGATATGGATGGGTATGAAACCGTAGAGCTTTTGCGCAGCTCAAAAAAAACCCGGTATCTACCTGTAATATTTGTTTCTGCCATCTATCAGGAAGATTTTCATATTATCAAAGGAATCGAAACAGGTGCTGTAGATTTCATTTCCAAACCGATTATTCCTGAAATCCTAAAAGGAAAAGTGCGTGTGTTTCTTGAACTTCACCGTCAAAAACAGCTGTTGGACGAACTGCTTGCAAACAAAGAAAAAATCAACCTTGAACTGAAGGAAGCTAAAGAAAAGGCTGAACTTGCAACATACACCAAATCGATGTTTCTGGCTAATATGAGTCATGAAATACGGACACCGCTCAATGGTGTAATCGGCCTTACAAGCATACTTGCCAATGCCGATCTCAATAAAGAGCAGAAAGAGCTGGTGAAACTCATCATGGTTTCAGGAGAAAACTTATTGTCGATCATTAATGATATTCTCGACTTCTCCAAAATTGAAGCAGGGCAAGTTAAGATCGAAAACAAAGCAATTAGTTTACGTTGTGAACTTGGAAGTGTTATCAAACTTCTGCGTTATAATGCAGCAAGCAAAGGCATTGAACTTTTACATGAATTTGATCCTGAGATGCCGGCATATGTTGAAACAGACCCATTAAGGCTGAAACAAACATTAACAAACTTACTCAATAACGCAATAAAATTCACTTCGGCAGGATATGTAAAGCTGATTGTAAAAAAACAGGAAAAAGAAGCTCCTTATCTACGGTTTGAAGTGCAGGATACAGGGATAGGAATCAGTGAAGAAAATATTGATAAGCTTTTCAAAGAGTTTAGTCAGGCGAATATTTCAACTACACGCAAATATGGAGGCACCGGTCTTGGATTGGCTATCAGTAAAAACCTTGTTCATTTAATGAAAGGTCAAATTGGCGTTGAAAGTGAAATCGACAAAGGTTCAGTTTTCTGGTTTGAAATACCTGTTGCTATTACTCAAAAACCAATCGTAAAGGAGGAGAAACCAAGTGTTAAAAGTATCGATTCCTCGCTTAAAATATTGCTTGCAGAAGACAATCTGATTAATCAGAAAGTGGCTATGCATGCACTCAAACAGATAAATCTCAAGTGTGATTTGGCGGTTAATGGAATTGAGGCCGTCAAATTACATGCTGCAAACAATTATAATTTAATCTTGATGGATGTTCAAATGCCTGAACTGGATGGCATTGAAGCCTCAAAAATAATCCGTCAAAAGGAAAAAGAAAATTCCGTCAAAAAACCCGTTGTTATTGTAGCACTTACTGCCAATGCATTCAACGAAGACAAAATAAAATGTTTGAATGCGGGCATGAATTTTTATTTAAGCAAACCCTTCAAGATTGATCAACTTGCCGGAATACTATCAAAGCTCTGATAAGAAACGAACAAATGAGTATAAAACCAGAAATAAACCAAATAGTTGTAACGCAAGATATAGAAACTGATCTGCTGCTTGAGGCCGTTTATCATCGTTTTGGCTACGATTTTCGCGATTACAACAAGGCGCATATCAAGCGCAGGATTCTTCACAGAATGCAAACAACAGGCGCAAGAAGTATCTCTGAAATGCAACACAAAGTGCTTCATGAGGAGGGCTTTATTGAAGTCATTTTGCGTGATCTTTCAATCAATGTTACTGAAATGTACCGCGATCCTTCATTTTATCTTTCCATCCGTAATGAAGTTTTTCCCATTCTTAAAACATATCCTTTTATCAAAATATGGCATGCCGGATGCGCCACCGGCGAGGAGGTGTATTCCTTTGCCATTATGCTCAAAGAAGAGGGTTTACTCAACAGAGCTCAGATTTATGCTACCGACTTCAACCCTTTAGTACTTGAAACAGCAAGAAAAGGCATCTATCCTATCAGCAGAATTAAAGAATACACCCAAAACTATCAGTCGGCTGGTGGAAACCAATCTTTTTCTGACTATTACATCGCAAAATACGATTCAGTAATTTTGGATCAAAGCCTAAGAAAAAATATTGTTTTTGCAGAACATAATTTAGTTACAGACAGTGTTTTTGCTGAGGTTCACCTTGTTGTGTGCCGAAATGTTCTGATCTATTTTAATAAGGATTTGCAAAACAGGGTTGTGAAATTATTCAATGAAAGTCTTGTTAAAGGCGGTTTTCTTGGACTTGGGTCAAAAGAAAATCTTATGTTTACAGATGTCTATGAAAAATTTTATGTAGTGGATGCAAAAGAAAAAATATATAAGAAAAAAGTGCAAGGTGTCATTTGATTAATGCCATGGAAGAATCTACCTATAAAGTCATTGTTATTGGCGCTTCTGCCGGAGGGCTTAAAGCTTTGAAAAAGATTATTTCAGGCCTGCCAAAATCCTTTTGTATGCCAATACTCATTGTGCAGCATCTGAGCCCAAGATCAGATGGTTTCATGGCACACTATTTCAATCAGTTGTCGCATTTGCAGGTGAAAGAAGCAGATGAAAAAGAACCAATCAGACCAAACCATATCTATATTGCTCCGGCAAATTATCATATGCTTGTTGAACTGAACGAAACAATCAGTTTCACCGTCGATGAGAAAGTGAGTTATGCCCGACCTTCAATAGATGTTCTTTTTGAAAGTGCTGCCAGGGTTTATCTCGACAGGCTGATCGGAATTATTCTCACAGGAGCCAATGAGGATGGAGCAGCAGGAATACGCACAATAAAGAGCTTTGGCGGGCTCACAATTGCACAATCACCTGAAACGGCAGAAGTTGCTGTTATGCCAATGGCAGCAATCCAAACTGAATGCGTCGACCTTATATTAAGTCTTGATGAAATCAGTAATTTGCTTTCTTCCCTATGCAATCAAGGCTGATCAATCCAATGCAGATCGATATACACCGGAAGGTGATCACTCACGCCGCCCAGATAGGTTGGCCCTGAGAAAGTTCTGTTTAGTTTTTTTCCAAGATATCGTTCGTCGTCCATAAGCAGAAAAGGGGAAGAAAATATTCTGGCGCTGCCTTGCTTGTATTGTAATCCGGATTTTGCGTTAAAAAGCGATTTTGTCACAATCATGTGGTCAAATATTTGCCAGGAATGCAGGTATTTGATTGTTCCTTCATATCCAAGTTCGGCAGCTGAGGTAAACAGATGTACAAGATCATCAGGACGACTAATATTTGACGGTGCAAAAGCCCTTAGACCATTGAGAATGCTGTCGTCCTGTGGTGTATCATTTAAGTCGCCCATGATTACTATTTTTGCTTGCGGATGCACATTGACCAGTGAATCGATGTGTTTTCGTAAAGTTAAAGCTGCCAGCATCCTTCTTTCAACTGATTCAAGCTGACCGCCATAGCGCGAAGGCCAATGATTTACATAAGTATAAATTGTATCTGTCTGACCGGCAAGAAATGCAGCAAAAAGGATGTCTCTTGTTACAAACGCAGGGTCTTTAGGATCAGCCACTACAATGGCTTCACTGCCAATAAGGGTCAAATAACTTTTGCGGTACATGAGTGCAACATCAATGCCACGGCGGTCTTTTGACTCATAATGCACAACCTGATAATCAAACTGCTTAATCGGTGTTCGATTTATAAGATCATTTAAAACAAACTCATTCTCAACTTCACAAAAACCGATAAGTGCAGGCGGCTCTCCTTCTCCGATAGCTACTATGGTTTTAAACAAATTCGCTCTTTTGGCTATGTAACGGCTAAAAGTCCATCGCTGATCTCCATCAGGCGTAAAAGCATTGTATTCCCTTGTTGAATCAACCTGCGTGTCAAAAAAATTCTCAACATTATAAAAAACAAAACGAAGGGGCTTTTCTGTCTGTGCAAAAACTTGATCACAAAGAAAAAAGTTGATAAAAAGAAAAAGAAAAATAGAAGTTAAAAAATTTATTGAAGCTATTCTTTTGGCCATTACGTTCCTTATCTTTTGTGATTTATAAATATGAATCAAAAATAGTCAAAAATGCGCAGGATTTTAGTAAGTTTGTTTTTTTAAACTTAATTTCAGTGCTAAAAAGGAGGTTTTTTATGATTTATATTTTGTTGATTATTAGTTAATTAAAAAATAATTTAAAAATAATTGATTTTTTTGGATGCGTTTTTAGACGTTCAGGTTATTAATAGATGAATAAAAAGGTGAAATACGAGACTGAAGAAATTATTCGAGGCATTTTGAATCATGACAGAATTGTGATTACGTATGTTTACAAAGTACATTTTATCCTTGTAAAAAAATACGTAACCAGCTCTTCAGGCACTGATGAAGATGCATGGGATGTTTTTCAGGATGCAATCGGAGTGGTTTATGATTTTTTTAAACGCAAAGATTCGGATTTATCTCTTACTTCGTCTTTTTCAACGTTCTTTTATGCTGTGTGCTTCAACATTTGGAAGAACCAATTGCGGTACAAAAATGTACGCCGTAAATTGAAAGATGTTATTATTGAAGGTGTTTCTGAGGACGAGTGGGATCTCGCAGAAATAATTCGTTCTAACACACAAATGAGGATTTACCTGAAATACCTGGACATGCTTAGTGAGGAGTGTAAAAAGACTCTGGAATTAGTAGGCCAAGGTTTGAATGGTAATGAAATAGCTGATGAACTGGGTTTAGGTTCGGCACAGGCATTTTATAACAAAAAACGAAGTTGTATCAAAAAAATCCTTGAACTAATTAACAATGATCCAGAATACCAAAATTTAAATGATTATGAAAAACCTTGAGAAAATTGAAAAATACGTCAATGGTGAGCTTGAGGAAAGCGACCTATGGGAATTCAAAAAAGCACTTGAAACAGATGTTTTACTTAAAAACGAATTGCGGCAATATCAGGAGGTAATGGAATTGGCGCAAAACAAAGAAAAACAAAATCTTATGGCACTACTAAATGAAATCCATCAGGAAAATGAAGTTTCAACTAAAAAATTATTCCTGAATCGACACAAAGTTTCATTGATTGCCGCTTCAATACTGCTTCTTTTTGCAGTTGGCGGAAGCTTGTTTCTGATGCTAAACAGAAACTCACAAGAAGAGCTTTTTGCAAGTTACTATTCTACCGAAAGCGCGTCATTCAATGTTCGTTCAGCCTCAGCGGGAATGGATCAGCCAGTAATGCAGGGCATGCAGTTTTATGAGCTGCAGGATTACAATACAGCACTTGATATGTTCAGCAAAGTACCTGACAATATCATGGGCAGGCTTTACAGTGGTTTGTCTCACATCGAGCTCGGCGAATTTGATAAGGCTATCAATGATTTCAAATTTGTCATTAAACACAACGACAATCTTTTTATTGATCAGGCTGAATGGTATTTAGCCCTTTGCTACCTGAAAACAAATCAAACAAAAGAAGCCACGAAATATTTTGAAAAAATTGCTGGCGACAGAGGGTTTTTCAAAACAAAAGCACAAAAACTGCTTGAAGACCTCAATAAAAGCAAATAGACCTGTTCTTTTTCCATTATTTGCAGGTTTAAGCAAAGGATAATAACAGACAGAACAATAGATTAAGCGTCATGTTTCGGTATTTAGCCCGCAAACATGGCGTTTTTCTTTGTTAAAGAAGGAGGTAAGGCTGATAATTGATGCGCATCAGAAAACTTCATATTCAGGTTAAGCAATTCACAAAAGACATTACTTTTGACATCGATTTTCAAGTCTGAAATAAGAAACAATCTTCATAAAACACTTTTTTGGATAACATTATGATATACAACATTCTCCTAATGTCTGGCGGGCTTATTTTACTGATCTTTGGGGCTGACTGGCTCGTAAGCGGTGCCTCAGCAATTGCAAAAAAGCTGAAGGTTTCGGATCTCGCCATCGGCCTGACAGTAGTTTCCTTCGGAACCTCGGCGCCCGAATTTGTTGTTAACACCTTCGCAGCTTATCAAGGAAATGCTGATATCGTATACGGAAATGTAATTGGAAGCAACAACTTCAATCTTTTTATAATTTTAGGAATTGCGGGTATCATCACGCCCTTGACTGTGCAATCAAGCACAGTTTGGAAAGAAATTCCAATTTCGCTGCTTGCAGCATTGGTGCTTCTATTTCTTGCCAACGACTCATTTTATTCAAACAGCGAAAACATTCTTGGGCATTTCGATGGTATTGTGCTTTTTGCGTTTTTTGCTCTTTTTTTAATTTACGTGTACAAGCAACTGCGAACAGAAGTTAATACAACCGCAATGGAAAAACAGCGGCCTGTTTTTGTACTGATTGGACTTATTTTATTGGGCCTGACAGGATTGGTCGCTGGCGGAAGACTTGTCGTTACAAGTGCAGTGGAAATTGCCACACTTCTTGGTGTAAGTGAAAAAATCATCGGATTGACCATTGTTGCTGCCGGCACATCATTGCCTGAGCTGGCAACAAGTGTTGTTGCCGCAATAAAAAAGAACAGCGATATTGCTGTCGGAAACATTATTGGATCAAATATTTTCAATATTTTTCTCATTTTGTCCGCAAGTTCACTTATCAAGCCGATTGCATTTAACACTTCTTTTAACATTGATATTTATCTGTTGATTGGTGGTACAATCTTCCTTTTTGCTGCCATGTTTACCGGAATGAAGAAAAAACTTGATCGCTGGGAGGCTGCTTTGCTTCTTGTTGTTTATTTGGGCTATACGGTTTGGCTCGTTGCTTAGTTACTATTCTGTTTTTTACCACTGATTCTCCCAAAAATGTTGATCTCCGAATTGCTTAACTTTGCCGTCCGTTTTTTCTATAAACAGAAAAACCGATTGCAAATAAGTTTAGATTTCATTTTATGATGGTCACAGAAAAACAAATATTAGATGCAGCAGAAATCATCAGAAACGGTGGGCTCGTTGCATTTCCAACTGAAACAGTATATGGATTAGGTGCTAATGCACTTGATGCTAAAGCTGTTACAAGCATTTTTGCAACCAAAGAACGGCCATCATTCGACCCATTGATTGTTCATATTTGCAAAACCGAAGACATTCGTCGCCTCTCGCTCGAGGAAGATGCAAGGGTTTATACACTGGCACATCATTTCTGGCCCGGACCATTGACGATTGTTGTTCCAAAAAGCTCCCTTGTTCCTGAAATTGTAACTTCTGGCCTTTCCAGTGTCGGGCTGCGAATGCCAGACAATGAAATTGCACTGAAACTCATTGATTTGGCAGGATGTCCTATTGCAGCTCCAAGCGCAAATAAATTTGGCAAACTTAGTCCAACAACCGCTGAGCATGTCCGAAAACAATTGCCTGAACTGGGATGTATTCTCGATGGAGGAAATACCAGCGTTGGTGTTGAATCAACGGTAATTACATTGGAAACAGATGGTTTTGTGATACTTCGGCATGGTGCCATCACCGCGAAAGACCTTGTTAAATATGTGCCTCAGTCAAAAAAGAAGGACATATTTGTTTTAGCTGCTGCCTCACCGGGAATGATGAAGTCACACTACAGTCCTGAAAAACCGGTTTATATCATTGGTGAACATGAAATTCCTTCAGATAAAAGTGAAGCAGGTCTGCTATCCTTTGGAGCCACTTCAAATGATGAATACAAAAAAGTCGAGTTTCTTTCGGCGAATCAAAATCTTCAGGAAGCGGCAGTGAATCTTTTTGGCGCTCTTCACAAGCTTGAGGAGTCGGATGTTGGTTTTATTGTTTCAGAAGCTGTTCCGGAAACCGGTATAGGCATTGCTATCATGGATAGGTTGCGCAAAGCTGCGTACAGATTTCAGAAGAATAACTCGTAACAGAAAAGTTTTTTTAAAATTTGATTCAATAAAAACGTTAATAATTCCAGTTTTTTCGGGCAAGATTGAGGCGCAATGCAGATCCAATATAAAGGTTGGTATTGTTTCTTTCCGGAAGATCACTTTTAAGGTCGCGGTATTTGAAATCAACGTCAATATAAAGGTTGTGACGTAGCTGATAAGTTGCCCAGGCCTCTGTGATAAGCAATTTAGTTTGAACTCCCTGTCCGACAAAATTCTCCAGTTCTTGTTCGTTGGTGCGATAATCAAGAAAAATATTTCCTCCCTAGTTGCTTCCGCTGCTGTTGGCTTTACAATTGGCGTGAAAAAGCAATACACCAATCTAAGTTCATTTTAGCTGCGCAAACGCAATACCGCTGGCGAAAAATACTGCAAAAGAAAAAAACAGGTATCGCATGGTTGTTTCGTTTTCCTTAAAACAAATGTAATAAGAATTTGAATGCATTTATAAAGGTTCAATTTATGTTTGAATGATTAGTAGTCGTTAAAAAATTACGAGACAGATAGTTTCATGGAGATTTTTTGTAATTATTCATGAGGCTCAGTTATTCAATTTCAAAAATTAATCGCAATTAGGCTTATGATCATCAGAATTGATAGTAATTTGAGGGCAATAGAATCTTGTAAATCTAATCATGAATTTTGTAACGACTTAAGCAGCGTCTGCAGCTACTTTTGCCCTGTTCGTAAATTGTTAAACATAAATTAAAACAAATGAAAAAGACAATGAAGTATCTGGCATCAATTATTTTGATGAGTATTGTTCTATTTACTGCCTGTGATAAAACAGATGGAGTAGAAAACACTGAAATTACACAAAGTGTTGATTTTCGTACAACACAACTCACACAGATTGAAGCCGATATGTCAGCTGCCTATGCTGAAATGGGCTCAGAACAGATTATGCAATGCATTTATGACTGTTTGAACAGTATGCCTGTAGAAGAATTATCTGAGAACGAAATCGAAGCACTGACTTTTGTCCGTGAAGAAGAGCTATTGGCACATGATGTGTATCAGGCATTGTACGCCCTTTTCCCTGTTCCTGTTTTCAACCACATTTCAAACAGCGAATCATTGCATGCATACGCTATGAAAGTGCTGCTCGACAAATATAATCTGCCCGATCCTGCAGAAAATCACGTGGCAGGTACATTTACAAATCAAGTGATTCAGCAATTGTATAATGATTTGGTTGCTTTTGGAAGTGAAAATATTGGAAATGCACTCATTGTTGGTGCCACAATCGAGGATGTTGATATTGATGATTTGATTTATCATCTTGAAAATGACATAGATAATCAAGACCTGACTTATGCAATAGAGCAGCTTTATAAAGGATCAAGAAATCATTTGAGAGCCTTCAATGCACATCTTGTGTTCAGGAATATCACCTACACGCCACAATACATTAGTCAGGAGCTATTCGATAATATAACAGGTTCACCCTGGGAATTTGGATCAGGATTTTGTGTCTGCAACTGCAATGTAAGTGTGAATACAAGCGAAAAAATTTCTCGTTAGAATTGTTTGGTTTTAGTTAAGGAATGTCCGGAGAAAACTTCGGGCATTTTTTTATTCCATTATTTCCTGAATTCTTCCGGCTTCTTCAAAACAAAATTTCTGGAAATATTAAATCCAAAAAATATATCCCCTTTGTTCCATTTTCCTTGTGTTTCGGTAATGAAAGCTCTTTCAAACATTGCATTACCGTTTGAGATGTGTAACTGAAAAACATGCCCACCTGTTTCAATATCAATGCCTAAAGATAAAACATCGGTGCGGTTGATCGTAGTTTGCGATTCGGGATAGTAAAAATACTCTGCATTGAGTGACATTCGCTGGGAGAGCTTGTATCGGCCACCAACACCAAGCGCATAAGATGTGTTTTCGTCGGAACCTGTAGGCACCAAATTTTTGTGGATGATTGTCGGACTAAGCTGCAAACTGAAGTCACTGCTAAACTTCCTTGCAATTAAAATCTGATGCAAATAAGAGACCCGTGAACTGAAATAGTTTTCGCGATCCGGATTTCTCCAGCGGAGCGTGCTTACCGCCGAAGCAGCAATATATGAGATACTTACAGGCACATTTCTTGCTCCTGTGCTTTGACGCAAAAGCTTCACTTTCACAAATCCATCATATGTTTTTTCCCATGTGCTGCGACCTGCTCCAATCGTAATAAAGTCATTGATGCCATATTCAAGCCCCATTCTGATTGTAGCCCTGTCGAGACCAAACAATTCATAAATACCACTGTTGAGGGCTCCGAAATTATGCTGAATTAAAAACAACAGATTCCCTTCTGCAGGATTTTCTACAGAGTGGCCGTAAACCAAACGCGTTGTTTTAAAGGTAGCAAAGGCATAATCTGTTACTTCTTTCTCGTCCTCAAAAAGAGACAATAGTTCATCTTGCGCTTTTGCAGACAATGTCAAAAGCTGTATAAAGAAAAACATTAACAAAAATCTTAGCACTTTCATTTTGATGGGTTTTGGTTGAGTACTTTTGAATTCAGCAAATTGCCGAAACGTTTTTTTAGTTGTTCAGCTTGCCTTGCGCTATCCAGGCTTCAATCTGACTAATAGCGCAGCTATTGAGTTTATTTCCTCCCTGAGGCATCGCAGAAAAACCCTGTTCATGTTTTATTGCGCCCAAAAACCTTCCTCCATCAATACTAGCAACAATCTCGCTGTGATTGCCCAGCCTTATTCCGGCAGAGGCCCCTGCCCCACTATGACATGAAACACAATTGTTGTTGATAACAGGCTGTATAGTCTTAGAAAATGATACATTCTCGGTGACACAGTTATTTCCGTCAGGATAAAGATCTTCTTCGTTGTCTTTGTAGCATGAGCTGAGTAAAAAGCTTAAGGCGAAAAACATCAACAGTAATCTGCCGGTTTGTTTAATTGTTTGGTGATCCATTTTCAATCCATTTTTTAATCTGAGTGATTTGACATTCATTTAATTTACTTCCTCCCTGAGGCATGGCTACAAAACCAACATCATGTCTTATGCTTCCTAGCAATCTTCCGGTTGATGCAACCTGTGCAATCTGACTGTGGTTGCTGAGAAGTATACCCGCTGAAGCCTGGCTTCCGCTATGGCATCCAAGACATGAATTTTGTATCACAGGCCAAACCTGACCGGTAAAAGTAACATTTGTGGTATCACAATTGTTTGATTCGCATTCATTATTCTTTGCCCCCTGCTGAATCCATTTTCTGATTTTGGCAATTTGCCCGGCCGTGAGCGCAGGTTTTGGTGGTGGTGGC
This sequence comes from Bacteroidales bacterium, assembly GCA_030683155.1. Taxonomy (GTDB): domain Bacteria; phylum Bacteroidota; class Bacteroidia; order Bacteroidales; family F082; genus JALNZU01. Next base: position 40,881 of record JAUXMV010000082.1, on the reverse strand, counting down.
ATACGTTTTCTTGGATCATCTTCAGTAATTGCTTCATAAAGATCACTCTTATCAGGCTCTCCCGGACGCACATCGCCGGTATTAATTATTGAGGCATAATCTGTCAAAACCACGCCATCACTAGCTGTGCCGGGATCATGGCAACCAATAACTCCGCAACTGGTGATCAAAAGTGGAAGTATTTCGTTTTTAAAATATACGGTATCGGGGTCGCAATCAATGACAATTGGCGGCTCTTCAGGTTCTTCCGGCTTTCCTGGCCCTACCGGATCATGCTTGCAGGATGAAAATATTAAAATGAAAGCGCTAATCAATAAAGCCGAAATTACAATGCCTTTGTTCATCATTTATTTTTTTACAAAGATGTTTAATTTTAGAGTCATTGAATAAATAAATTCCCTGACCGGGAAATTACCGCTGCCAAAAAAGAAAAATCCATAGCTGAATCAATCAATGAAGTGCCTAAATAATGTTTAATCCAAAAAAATTAGCAATAAGTTGATTAGCACATTCTCACAACTTGCAAAAAGTGTTGTTTTTGGAAAACCAATACATTACTTTTGTTGCTATCAAAATCAAAACATTAACTAACACATTGAGACCATGGCAAAAGTTGTAGTTCTTGGAGCGGGTATTTCAGGCCATACTGCCGGCGCATACCTTCGCAAAAAACTGAGTAAAAAACATGAGGTTGTTGTGGTAACACCAAGTGCGTGGTATCAATGGATTCCTTCAAACATCTGGGTTGGTGTTGGCCGAATGACTGTGGATCAGGTGCGTTTTAAGCTTGCACCGCTTTATAAGCGCTGGGGCATTGATTACCGACAGGCAAAAGCTGTCAGTATTCACCCTGAGGGCAATGAGAACTCAACAAGACCATATGTTTCAATTGAATATACTGACCCTGTAAATGCAGGTATGGCGGATGTTGTTGATTACGATTTTCTGGTAAATGCCACAGGTCCCAAGTTGAATTTTGAAGCTACTGAAGGCCTCGGTCCTGGTAAAAACACTGTTTCTGTATGCTCATTCGACCATGCAGCACATGCATGGAGTACTTTTCAGGAAAGCCTGAAAAAAATGGAACAAGGTCAAAAACAACGATTTGTAATCGGCACCGGTCATCCGATGGCTACATGTCAGGGTGCAGCTTTTGAATATATTCTGAATGTTGCTTTCGAAATTCGTAAACGTAAATTAAACCATCTTGCTGAAATAACCTGGCTTACCAATGAATACGAACTTGGCGATTTTGGCATGGGGGGCGCTTATATTAAAAGAGGTGGTTACATCACATCAACAAAGGTTTTTGCGGAGTCTTTTCTACGGGAAAACAATATTAACTGGATCAAAAGAGCCGGTGTAAAAAAGGTTGAGCCGGGCATTATTCACTATGAAAACCTTGACGGAGATTTGAAAACAGTAGAATTTGATTTCTCTATGCTCATTCCTGCTTTTGCAGGTGCAGGGTTAAAAGCTTTTGATGCCGCAGGAAACGATGTTTCATCAACACTTTTTGCGCCCAATGGCCTCATGAAGGTGGATGCTGATTACACCGCCAAACCTTTCGAAGAATGGAGCGTTGACGACTGGCCATCCACCTACCGCAATCCGCTTTATCCAAATATTTTTGCACCCGGCATTGCTTTTGCTCCTCCACACAGTATTTCAAAACCGATGACAAGTAAAAACGGAACCAGTATTTTTCCTACCCCACCGCGTACCGGAATGCCTTCGGGTGTAATGGGAAAAATTACTGCCCTTAACATCATTAACCTTATTAATAAAGGTGAGCACGAGCTGAAACACCGGGCCAGCATGGGTCGGATGGGTGCAGCATGCATTGTTTCAGCAGGTTACGGAATGACCAAAGGTGCAGCCGCAACAATGACTGTTTTTCCGATTGTGCCTGACTTCAAAAAATATCCCGAACATGGAAGAAGCCTTGGATACACTGTGGGAGAAGCCGGTTTGGCTGGCCACTGGATGAAATGGTTTATGCATTATATGTTTCTTCACAAAGCAAAAGGCTATCCATTTTGGTGGCTGCTGCCTGAGTAAAAGTAAAAGTGCGAAATAAATTAAAGAATGAAAAATAAAAAATTAAGTCATGTATAATAAACCTATCACACCTTACAGCGAAGAGTCATATCCTCCACTACCTACCGGAAGCACACGTTTCTGGCGAAGTTTTGTGCCTTGGCAAGCAATTCGTTTTGTGGTACTTAACCTGAAAATTATTCGTATTGTTGTTGGGGGTCACTCATAAATTTTCTTCAAAAAACAATGAGGCAGCTATACCATCAGCATAAAGTTTGCCTTTATTTGTAAGAAAAAGCCTGCTTCCTTCAGTGCGAAGCTGCTGCATTGCAATGAACTTTGAAGCCTCATTGAAGCAATGTGCTTTCATGATTTTGCCGAAAACATTTTCAATATGCTCTAAATCGCAACCCCATGAAGTACGCAACGATGTCATGACATATTCATTGTAATGCTGTGCTTTGGTTAAAATTTCAATTTCATCAACGCTGCCTTCCACCCCGGCCTGACGAATATACTGCGCCAGATTTGAAACATTCCATTGTCTGGAAAGCCCATTGTAAGAATGTGCTGACGGTCCAAGCCCAAGATAATGGCCGCCAAGCCAGTAAATGCTGTTGTGTTTGGAATAATGTCCCGGATGGGCAAAATTGGAAATCTCATAATGCACAAAACCTTCATTTTCCATCCTTTGAATGAGCATCTCAAACTGTCGGGCACTTTGAAATTCATCAACAGCAGTAAGTTTTCCCTTCCCAATCAAATGTGCTAAGGCCGTTCGTGGCTCGACTGTTAAGGCATAAGCCGATAAATGCTGAATGCCTGTCTCGAAAAAATAATTCAGGTTCTTTTCCCATTTTTCATCCGTCAAAGTTGGAATACCATAAATAAGGTCTATTGTAAGTTTTTCAAAGCCTGCATCCTGCGCTTCTTTCACTGCTCTCTGAGCCTGATTTTCGTCATGTACACGATTGAGATAATGGAGGTCATCGGCAAAAAAACTTTGAATTCCAATGCTTAATCTGTTTACAAAAGTAGCTTTCAATTGTTGTAGGTAGTCTGGTGAAATATCATCCGGATTCGCTTCCAGCGTGACTTCTGCATTTTCTTCAACGTTAAAAAGCTGATGTATTTTTTCCGCAATCCGCTTCAAATCCTCAACAGGAAGTAAAGAAGGTGTTCCTCCGCCAAGATAGATTGTCTTCACCGTTTCACCCGACAAGTAGTCTTTTCGGGCAGCCATTTCGAGCAGCAGCGCATCTGTGAATGTGCTAAGGTTTTTTTGAGAAGCAAGTGAAAAAAAGTTGCAATAATGGCATTTCTGACGACAAAAAGGGATATGTATATAAATTCCGGCCACAATAAATTTGAATTGACGATTGAACAAAATATTTTTAGCGTTGTTTCATGTTATAGATTTTCAGTGCATAATCAAAACCAAAGTTTATGATCGCAAAAAAAGCAGTGTGTTTCTGAAAACGATAAATAAAAACAATTTACAAACTTAATTCTTTTAATAATGAAAAAAATCATTTACCTGCTGGCGCTGCCACTCTTTTTTGCAGCATGTGGACAAGCACCAAAAACAGCCGAAGAGGCCGGAGAAGTTAAACAAGCTACAAAAGAAGCGGCAGTTTTCACAGTAGATACTGAAGCAAGCATACTAAAATGGGAAGGTGCAAAAATCACTGAAACCATTCACTATGGCACAGTTAATATTTCTGAGGGTTCACTTGCATTTGCAGGTAACCAACTAGAAGCCGGAAGTTTTACTGTTGATATGAACTCACTTGTTAATCTCGACTTAACAGAAGAAAAAGGAAAGCTAAAGCTTGAAGGTCACTTAAAAAGCGGTGACTTCTTCCAGATTGAAAATTATCCAACAGCAAAATTTGAAATCACCGGCGCTGAAACTATCGTTGGTGATGAAAGCGCCACGCACAGAATTTCAGGTAACTTAACCATCAAAGATGTTACAAATGGCATCTCATTCCCTGCAACAGTTATTGTTTCTGAATCATCTGTTGAAGCCAATGCTAAGTTTGAAATCAACCGCAATGAGTGGGGTGTTCTTTGGGGAGGAACCAAGACTGAACAAAGTGTCAAAGATTTTCTGCAGAACAATCTAATCAAAGATATGATCACTTTTGAAGTTAATCTAAAGGCAAATAAATAATATTAGCCTGATCAAAAAAGCCCTGCATTTTTTTCCGGAATGCGGGGCTTTTTTTATTTAATGTTTTTGAAATATTGTTTGTGCCAAAAAAGGAAAATAGCTTCCTGGTTCATTAAACCATAGAAAGTTAAGCGTCTAAAAATTAATCTTGAGATATTTCACTCAGCTTTTTGCGATAAGTGATAAAAACATTCGCTCTAGAAATATAGCCCAGATATTTGCCTTCATTAAGAACAACGATGTTATACTTGCCGGAATCCTGAAATTTTGCTGCGACCTCTTCCATCGGATCGCTGGGCAAAATCACATTGTCCGGAAACACCATTATATTTTCCACTGCAGTTTTATAAAGTTCCTGATCAAACATGATCGTGCGTATGTCATCAAGCAGAATATGTCCTTTGAAAATACTGTTTTCATCCACTACAGGAAAAATATTGCGTTTGGATGAACTGATTATTTTAACCAGATCGCCTAAAGTACTTCCAGGCCTGATAATATGAAAGTTTGTCTCTATCATTCGTGTTACATTCATCATATTGAGTACGCTTTTATCCTTGTTGTGTGTCACAAGTTCTCCTCTGCGAGCCAATTGATAGGTATAAATTGAGTTTGGAAGAAAAATTTTCACTGTTGCAAAAGAAATTGTTGATACAATCATCAAAGGCACAAAAAGCGAATAACCTCCTGTTATTTCCGCAATAAGGAAAAAGCCTGTGAGCGGTGCGTGAAGAATTCCGCTGATCATGCCGGCCATGCCAACCATGGCAAACTTTCCGGGATGAAGCTGTCCAAGGCCTAACTCATTCACCAGAAGTGCATAAAACAACCCCAGAAAAGCGCCAAGGAATAATGCGGGCGCAAAAACACCTCCTACTCCGCCTGCAGCAAAAGTGAGTGACGTTGCAAAGGCTTTCAGAAGCAATACCGCTATAAACAAAAGAAAAACAATCCAGATATTATCCTTAAAACCAAAGAAAATACTGTTGTTGTACAATGCGCTGTAATCACCACTAAGGCTTTGATTTATAGCTTCATATCCTTCACCATAGAGGGAAGGAAAAAAGAATATCAATAAGCCTAAAAGGGAGCCTCCGATAAGAAACCGTTTCCACCATTGCGGAATCCGATGACCAAAATGCTCTTCTACAGCGATAGAAACTTTGGTAAAATACGTGGAAAGAAGTCCAGCCACAACACCAAGCCCCACGTAAAACAAAGTATTTGAAGGATCGAATACCTCATGCAATTCAACGGGATACATTACAGCCTGACCCAGCACAAAATAGGAGGTCAGCACCGCCGTAACAGTTGCTATGAGCAGCGGCACCATTGATGCGATAGCCAGATCAACCATAATGACTTCAAGCGCAAAAATGATGGCTGCAACTGGCGACTGAAAGATTGCAGCCATTGCTGCAGCGCTGGCAAGACTGATCATTAATATTATCTGCCGCTGATTGAGCCTTAGAAACTGACCCATATTTGATCCTATCGCAGCTCCGGTTGATACAGTTGGTCCTTCAAGCCCGACCGAACCCCCAAAACCAACTGTGAAGGCACTGGAAATGATGGCTGAAAAAGTATTATGAAATTTTATAAGTCCGTTTTTTCTTGAAATGGCAAATAAAACACCTGGAATGCCATGTCCGGGTTCTTGCCTGACGATATAACGCATGAAAAGCAATGCCAGAAATATTCCCGCCGAGGGGTAAAGAAAATAAAGATAATTCTCGTATTGATTGGCGAAACTGCTTGTAAGCAAATGCTGTATCAAATGCGCCGACTTTTTAATGACAATAGCTGAAACAGCAGCCAGAAAACCAACCAATATACTGAGCATGTATATGTATTGCCTGTCGCTGATATGTTTGATACGCCAGTTGAAAAACCGGCTTAAAAAAGCATTGTATTTTATCATAATGCCATAAGTATGTTGGCCGTGCGAATATACAATTTTACAGACTGTCAGACTTTCTGAATCACAAAAAAAACAATCGGCTTGCATCCAATGCGTTTCTGCTTCAAAAATTATTGTAAAACAGTCATGGCTCTGATATACAAACTATATCATATAGACCTTTTTTTTCAGCATTTTAGCTATTTTCGCAAAATAAATCAAAATGAAAACATGAAAATCATTAGCTACAATGTCAACGGAATCAGGGCAGCAATCAACAGAGGTTTTCTTGAGTGGCTTCAGGCGGCAGCTCCCGATGTCATTTGTCTTCAGGAAATAAAAGCACAACATGATCAGATTCCTTTGATGGATTTTGAGGCGCTGGGCTACCATCATTTTTGGTATCCTGCGCAAAAAAAGGGCTATAGTGGTGTGGCGTTGCTTTCCCGCATACAACCTGATAAGGTAGTCTATGGAATTGAAATACCCGAATATGACAATGAAGGACGATTCCTGAGAGCTGATTTTGGTGATGTGTCCGTTGTTTCGGCTTATCACCCATCAGGGAGCAGTGGAGATGAAAGGCAGGTTTTTAAGATGAAATGGTTAACCGACTTTGAAATATATGTTCAAAAATTACGTCAGGAAAGACCAAAACTGATCTTATCCGGCGATTATAATATTTGTCATCAGGCCATAGACATTCACGATCCGATAAGAAATGCAACCGTTTCGGGCTTTTTACCCGAAGAAAGAGAATGGATGAGTCAATTTCTTTCAAAAGGCTATATTGACACCTTTCGTCATCTGGTAAAAGAACCGCATAACTATAGTTGGTGGAGCTACAGGGCAAATGCCCGGGTCAACAACAAAGGCTGGCGTATCGACTACAATATGATAACCGAAAACCTGCTTCCCGGATTAAAATTGGCCGGGATATTAGCGGACATAGTGCATTCAGACCATTGTCCTGTGTTTGTCGACGTGGAAGTCTGATTATTTTTCAAGCACAACAAAAGCATTTGCCATTTCCTTCACATGCGAAATGCTGAGATGGATGTGACTTATTTTTTGCGTCTCGATAAATTCCTTCACCTTTCCATGCGTTTCAATCACTGGTTTGCCAAGTTCATCATTTACCACCTCAATTTCATGAAAAGCCATACCATATCGGTAGCCAGTGCCTAAAGCCTTGAAAAAAGCCTCTTTAGCAGCAAATCTGGCTGCATAATGCTGGTAAACTGTGGCACGCTGTTCAGCATAAGTCTGCTCTCGTTGTGTAAACAGCTTATTTCGCAAGATCTCGTTATCGCTTAAGTGGCGTTCCATACGTGCCACCTCGATGATGTCAGTTCCAATGCCAAAGATCATTTTAGAATGAGTTTCCTGCAAATGTAAGCGAATAATCTTAACCCAACAATCGTTATGCCGATTCCTGATCAGGGCATTAAAAACAAAACCTTCAAAGATTTCAAAATCCTGAAGGTTTTATGGTTTTTATTAAGCAGATAATGTGTCAAAATTTAACAATACACCAGATTGTTGTATTGCATAACTGACGAACATGGCTGAACAACTTCTATTTCACAACACCAAGCGCTTTTCCAACTTTTATGAAAGCAGCAATGGCTTTATCCAGATGCTCACGTTCGTGGGCAGCCGAAAGCTGCACTCTGATGCGGGCCTGACCTTTTGGTACAACAGGAAAATAAAATCCGATCACATAAATTCCTTCTTCCAAAAGCAAAGAAGCCATTTGTTGTGAAAGGGGCGCATCATAAAGCATAACGGCACAAATAGCTGATTTAGTTGGTTTTATATCAAAGCCTGCTGCGAGCATTTTTTCATTGAAATAGGCTGTGTTTTCATGTAGTTTATCCTGCAACACATTGGTTTCGCTCATCATGTCGAACATTTTTATGCCCGCATTAACAACCACAGGAGGCAGGGAATTAGAAAACAAATAGGGCCTTGAACGTTGACGCAGTAACTCAATAATTTCTTTTCGTCCGGTTGTAAAGCCACCAATAGCGCCACCAAAAGCTTTTCCAAGTGTTCCGGTTATGACATCAACTTCGCCACGAATATTGAAAAGTTCTGTAACGCCTCGGCCGGTTTCACCTACTACTCCAGCTGAATGGCATTCATCGACCATCACAAGCGCATCGTATTTTTTTGCCAACTCGTTTATTTTATCCATAGGTGCCACATTGCCGTCCATCGAGAAAACTCCATCGGTCACGATGATGCGAAAACGCTGCTCCTGTGCCAGAATGAGCTGTGCTTCGAGGTCAGCCATATCTGCATTGGCATAACGGTAACGTTTGGCTTTGCTCAGTCGAACGCCATCGATAATGGAAGCATGATTGAGTGAATCAGAAATGATTGCATCTTCTTCTCCAAAAAGCGGTTCAAAGATTCCACCATTGGCATCAAATGCTGCTGCATAGAGAATCGTGTCTTCTGTGCCAAAAAATTCAGCAATCTTTTTTTCAAGTGTTTTGTGCAGGTCCTGGGTTCCACAAATAAACCTCACTGAACTCATGCCATAACCATGGCTGTCGAGTGCATCTTTGGCAGCCTGAATCAATGCAGGATGATCGGAAAGACCAAGATAATTGTTGGCGCAGAAGTTGAGGACTTTTTGGCCACTTTCGAGCGTTATTTCAGCATTTTGAGGACTTACAATAATGCGTTCGTTTTTGTAAAGACCAGCTTCGCGGATGGCGTTCAGCTCTTGTTGCAGATGGTTTTGAAGTTTACCGTACATATAAATTATTTTTGAAGATTGAGGTTGAATGCCGGAAATGGTTTTGAAAATTTATATCTGTCATTTCGCTCTTCTCAGGCGAAAGTTTTCCTGCTTCGAACCTGTGATATTTTTAACGCTTCAAAGGTAAAACAATTGAATAATTATTTGACCTGACCTACAAGAAACATTTTTAAGGGGAAACTGCTCTGCAGATACCCTCTTCCTACTTTGCTTTGACTGGCCTCAGGCTTCAAACTCCTTGCTTTTAACTTTTCTATACCTTTGCGCCAAATTAATTCTCAATGGAAATTGCTTCATTGGTTTCAGGAGGTGTCGATAGCTCAGTTACCATTCCGTTGCTCAAAGAACAGGGCTTCGATCCGGTTATTTTCTATATCAAGATCGGTATGGAAGATGTGCCAGGCTATGTTGATTGTCCTTCAGAGGAAGACATCGAAATCACTTCATACATTGCCCACAAATATGATTGCCATATGGTTGTGGTCGATCTTCAGAAAGAATACTGGGAAAGCGTTGTTGCTTACACGATCGAATCCGTGAAAAAAGGCCTTACACCAAACCCGGATGTGATGTGCAACCGAATGATAAAGTTTGGTACTTTTGAAGAGCGTTTTGGCAATCAGTTCGACAAGATTACGACCGGTCATTATGCGCATGTGATTGAAAACGAAAAGGGATTTTTTCTTGGAACCGCGGTTGATCCTGTAAAAGACCAGACATATTTTCTTGCCAGAATCACTTATCCTCAGCTTTCGAAACTTATGTTTCCGGTGGGCAATCTTTTAAAGCCTGATGTGCGCGCCATTGCTGAAAAAATGCGCCTTCCAAGTGCTCACAGACCCGATAGTCAGGGCATCTGTTTTCTGGGAAAAGTGAACTACAACGATTTCATTCGTCGCTATGCAGGCGAAAAAGAGGGTAAAATCATTGAGTTTGAAACAGGAAAAATATTAGGCCGGCACAAAGGATTCTGGTTTCACACCATCGGTCAGCGCAAAGGTCTCGGACTAAGCGGCGGACCTTGGTTTGTGGTGAAAAAAGATGTGAACGAAAACATTGTTTACGTTTCGAATGGCTATGATCCGATTGCCCAATACCGGGAAGATATTCCGCTTGCTGATATTCAACTGCTTCACCCCGAATTCGTTTTAGAGGATAGCATGGAAGTCCGTTTTAAAATACGTCATCAACCTGAATTCAACAGCGGAAAAGTTTTTGTAAAGGATGGAAATATTATTATCCGTTCTTCTGTTCCCATTTCAGGCGTTGCTCCAGGCCAGTTTGGCGTACTTTATCACGCCAGCGAACCTTATTGCCTTGGCAGTGGTATTATCGACTGAAATAAAATAGCCTTTTCTTGATTTCCAAAAAATATTTTGGTTTAACCGGCTATTATTGAATATTTTAAAGATTTTCATTCTAAGATCAAAACAAGGTTTTCCATTCATAATAAACAAATCCTCTTGTTATTTTATTGAGCAAGTAGTTTCAGTGAGAAAAAAATCTTTTGCTGTAAATTCTCTATTCGTTATCAATAATTCGTTCATTGATTGTTTGTTAAATCCCACACAAATTCTTAATTTTGCCGCATTATTGTTAATAGATTCACAAATAGCCACAATCAAAACTATAAATTTAAAATATGAAGATTACGAAACTTGATCAGATGTTTGAAGTGCTCAAAAGCAGCAAAAAGAAAAGACTGGTTGCCGCCTATGCCAATGATGAACACTCAATTAGCGCTGTAAGTATGGCCATCGACCTTGAATTGGTTGAAGGAACACTTGTAGGCGATGAAAAAGAAATTGAAAAGGTATGCGCTGAGCATGGAATCGACATCAAAAAGTTCAATATTGTTCATGAACCCGATGAAATGAAAGCAGCCCTGAAAGCCGTTGAACTTATCAACAATGGTGAAGGCAATCTTTTGATGAAAGGCCTTGTCAGTACTGATAAATATATGAGAGCTATTCTTGACAAAGAAAAAGGCTTGATGAGCAAGGGTGCGGTTTTAAGTCATGTTACCGTAATGGAAAATCCAAATTACCACAAATTACTTATTGTTGGCGACGTGGCAATTTTACCCGCTCCAGAGCTTCCTGAAAAAATCGCAATCATCAACTATCTGATACACACTGCTAAATCTTTGGGTATTGAAAAACCAAAAGTTGCCGTTATTGCAGCATCAGAACTAGTTTCTGTAAAAATGCCGGCCTGTGTTGATGCAGCAATTTTATCAAAAATGGCTGACCGCGGACAAATCAAAGGTGGTTATGTAGATGGCCCGCTGGCTTTGGATGTTGCTATTGACATGGAAAGTGCAGAAATCAAAAAAGTAGGCGGAAATGTGGCCGGTGATGCCGATTGCCTGCTTTTCCCAAATATCGAATCAGGCAATGTGTTCTATAAAGCCAACACCAAACTTGCTGGTGGTGAGCAAGGTGCAATTGTTGTTGGTGCAAGGGTGCCAGCAGTGCTTTCTTCACGAGGTGACAGTACAAAAACAAAGTTGTATTCTATTGCACTGGCAGCATTAACGGCACGATAAAATATTTCTCTGAAAACTTCGGTGATCACTGATAAAAAATAACAAATGTCCAATTTAGACAACCCGTACATTTTAACCATCAACCCTGGCTCTACTTCTACAAAGTTTGGGGTTTTTAATGGTATAGATCCTGTTTTTATAAAAACTATCAGGCACACCACCGAAGAATTAGACCCTTTTGACAAAATTACAGATCAGTTCCATTTTCGCAAAGATCTTATCCTGAAGCAACTTTCTGAATCAGACATTCAGATAGAGCAGATAATGGCCATTGTAGGTCGTGGTGGTCTACTTAAACCTGTAGAATCAGGTGTTTACGCTGTAAACGAAGCCATGCTGCATGATCTGCGAAATAGTCCGCTTGGCGAACATGCAAGTAATTTAGGAGGTCTGATCGCTTACGATATTGCCCAGTCGCTGAACAACGTTGGAGCCTATATTGCCAATCCTGTTGTTGTTGACGAGCTGGATGATATCGCACGCATTTCGGGACATCCATTGCTGCCCAAAGTGTCAATATTTCATGCACTTAATCAAAAGGCTGTAGCAAGGCAACATGCGAAATCCATCATGCGAAAGTATGAAGAGTTAAACCTTATTGTTGTCCATCTTGGTGGAGGCATCACTGTGGGCGCTCACAAAAAGGGATTTGTCGTCGACGTGAATCAAGGTCTTGACGGTGACGGTCCTTTTTCACCGGAACGAACAGGCTCACTTCCTTCAGGTGCTTTGGCCAGACTTTGCTTCAGTGGAAAATATTCTCTGAAAGAAGTGCTCAAAATGATCAAAGGCGAAGGTGGTCTGGTCGCATATTTGGGAACAAATAGCGCATATGAGGTTGAACAAAGGGTTCAAAATGGAGACAAGTATGCAGGGCTTGTATATAACGCAATGGCTTATCAGGTGTCTAAAGAAATTGGAGCTATGGCTTCAGTGCTCCATTTTCAGGTTGATGGAATTCTCATCACGGGAGGTGTTGCACATGATAAATACTTTGTCAATCAGGTTATTGAAAGAGTTCACAAAATCGCCCCTGTACATGTTTATCCGGGCGAAGATGAGTTAAAAGCACTGGCCATGAACGGACTTAGAGTGCTCAGTGGCGAAACCACACCGAAAATTTATGTGTAATTCCTATATTGCACAAACAAGGTCTGATTTTTCATAAATCAAACTTTTTTTTAACAGATTGAAACATTTCGCATGCAGCCAAAAGTAAAATACCTACTTTTGGCTGCATTTTTTTTCTAATTTACAAAGCATTTTTTATGAAAAGAACTTTACTTAGTGTTATTTCTTTGCTGGCAATTACCATCTTGTTGGGGTTGCAATGGGTCATCAGCTCCGACAGCAAAACCGAGCGTGAAAGAAGAAATATGGTTGACACGCGTGTTGATAACAATGGTTATTACAAGCGATTGGCAGCAAAAGGCCTTTACACGCTGAACCCGGAAATCAGAACTGAAGACGCCATCTTCACCGGCTCCAGAATTAAAGCATTTTCTGTTATTACAGAAGATTCACCTGATGTTCCGGTTACCAACCAGAGCTCAACGCAAAGTGAAAACTCTGTTTTTGTTAGCCCGCTAGACAATAGTGTTGTTTTGAATTCAAATAACAGTACAAACGCAACAGCTTCAACCCTTTACGGCGCTAATGATTTTTACTCTTTCGATTCTGGAGAAACCTGGAACGGTAAAATTCAGGGTGCCGCCGGAAGTAATTCAGGTGACCCTGCAACGGTAATCGGATGGAACGGCCGCTGGTATATCAATTATATTTCCAGTCCGGGCGGTCAGGGCATTGCTTATTCTGACAACAACGGAGTCAACTGGACAGCACGCACCATTTCCCCAAACCCCGGAAGTCTTGCTGACAAAAACCATCTCTGGATCGACAACAGCCTCACCAGTCCTCATGAGGGAAACTTGTACAATGTCTGGACAGATTTCGGTGGTCCTCATGATTCCCAGATAGTTGTTTCCCGCTCAACAAATGATGGAGACACATGGAGCACACGTGCTCCGATAAGTAATGCTGTTAATGCCGGAAGTCACAATCAGGGAGTGAATGTGCAAACAGGTCCAAACGGAGAAGTTTATGCAGTTTGGTCTATCTACAACAGCTGGCCTTCAGACGAAGGTGCTCTGGGTTTTGCAAAATCGCTTGACGGTGGAGCAACATGGACACCTGCAACCCGTATCCTTCAAAATATTCGTGGTATCAGAACCACACAAACAAAGAAAAACCATCGTGTTAACTCATTCCCCTCAATGGCCGTTGATATTTCTAACGGACCAGACAGAGGAACAATATACATTGTATGGGCCAATATCGGAACTCCTGGTATCAATACAAACCAAGGTATCGATGTGTATATTATCAAATCCACTGACATTGGCGCCACATGGTCAGCTCCGGTAAGAGTTAACCAGAATCCTTATGGTCAAGGGAAGGAACATTATTTTCCATGGCTAACCTGTGATCCTGAAAACGGAATTCTCAGTGCAGTTTTCTACGGCGATCGAAATGTAAGTCAAACACAGGTTGAAGTTTTCTGCGCCAACAGCTTCGATGGTGGAGAAACCTGGGAAGATTTCAAAGTATCGGATGTTGCATTTACCCCTGCACCTATTCCAGGACTTGCAGGTGGTTATATGGGCGATTATCTCGGCATCTCAGCACGTGGTGGAATGGTTTATCCTGTATGGACCGACAATCGCTCCGGCATCACGATGAGTTATACTTCACCTTATGAAACAAATGCTTTAAGCCGCCCATTCAATCTGCTTGGAAGCGTTGACTTTCCTTCAGGCAATGTCAATTTAACGTGGGAATATGAAACAGCTCCCAACTTTACTGGATTTAATATCTATCGCAACAATCAACTCATTGGAACATCACAATCAAATAGTTACATAAATCAGCTGCCTGATTATGGCGTTTATGTTTACGCCGTTACTGCTGCATACACTGATGATGGAGAAAGTGGAGCCAGCCGCGTTACCATGCAGTGGGGCGACGCAAGGATAGCTGTGCAGCCTGCAAATATATTCCAACAGCTTCGTCCTGATTCAATCGCATCACAAACAGTAGTTGTTTCAAATGTTGGGCAACTTCCGATGGCATTTAACATTACCTCCGAAATCATAAATCAAACCCGCGAAGTAAATGCCTATTGTGCAGCTTCCGGCGGTGGTGACGAATACATTTCACGTGTTCAGATTGGTACAATTAACAACACTTCAGGAAGCAGTAACTATGCTGATTATACTAACTTATCCACAGAAGTAAAAGCAGGTGAACCAATTACACTTACAATAACAAACGGGAACCCCTACTCTGCTGACCAATGCGGAGTTTGGATCGACTGGAATCAAAATGATGTATTTGATGATGCGCCGGTCATTGTATCCGGCTCTCCAGGCAATGGTCCATATACGGCTATTATCGAACCTCCGGTAGGTGCCAAATCAGGCCCAACCAGAATGCGCATTCGTATTACATGGACTGGTACTTTAGCTCCTTGCGGTACTACTACTTATGGAGAAGTTGAAGATTACACCCTGAATGTGGTCAGTTGGTTGAGTTATACGCCTTCTGTTGGCACTATTGCTCCGGGTCAATCTGCTGAAATCACTGTTACTTTGAAGGCAACCGATCTCGAAATGGGAGATTATTATGCCAATCTTAAAATTAGCAACAACGATCCTGACAACGCACTTGTGCTTGTTCCTGTACATTTATTGGTATCACAATTTCTATTTGTTGCCACGGCAAGCGAATATGATATTTGTATTGGCGAATCCGTTCAATTATTTGCCTCTGCAACGGGATTTTCCGGAGATTTAAGCTATTTCTGGAGAACAGCTGCCGGCGAACTTGTGGCTGAAATTCCTGATCCTGTTGTCAGCCCTGAAATTTCAACGGTTTATTATGCCTATGTAGTCAATGCCGGCGATACAATTGCTAGTGCTCCGGTAAGTATTGGCGTTCACGACTATCCGGTTGTTAGTCTTGGAGAGGATTCACAATATTGTACCAATGATTTAATAGTCCTTGATGCCGAAAATCAAGGCGCAAGTTATCTCTGGTCAAATGGCTCAATCGGACGTGTTTATGAAATGGAAGGCGCGGATCTTGGTGCAGGAACCCATGAAATTTGGGTTCAGGTGACTTCACAGTATGGTTGTATGAGTTCTGATACAGTCACAATAACAATTATTCAGGGTCCGGTATTAAATCTTGGCGACAATCTGGTTGGTTGCGGTGATGAAGTATTAACATTTGATGCGCAAAATGAAGGTTCTCAATATCTTTGGTCAAACGGTTTCACGGGTCAGATTCTACAGGCTTCAGTGGCTGAGTTTGGACCTGGAACACATCAGCTTTGGTTACAAGTAACCTCACCAAACGGCTGCGTTGGAACAGATACTTTAACTATTGGTTTCTTTGAGCCTCCAACAGTAGAAATTCAAGGAGCTCTTTTTGATGCATGCGAAAATGAAACCCTCATTTTTGATGCAGGCCTAGAGGCTACTGCTTATCTTTGGTCAAACGGTCATACAGGTCGTGTATTGAATGCTACTGCTGCTGATTTTGGTATTGGCGAACAAAATATCTGGGTACAAATTACCGATCAGAATGGTTGTACTGCAACAGATACTATTGTGGCTATTTTCCATCCTCTTCCGGTTGTTGAAGTTTCCGGACCTTCATTTGTTGGTTGTGGTGACACAGACCTCATCTTTAATGCGGGTAATGAAGGATCAACTTACATTTGGTCAGATGGCACCACTGAACAGTTTATTACAATTTCTTCTTCAGAATACGGCCTTGGAACCCATAGTTTCTGGGTGGAGGTAACAACTGAAAATGGCTGTGTTGCAACAGATGAGTTTGACGTTTCATTCTTCGGGCCTGCACCAGTTGTTGATATTGGTGAGGTTTCCTCAGCTTGCAGCGATTCTGTTTTAGTTTTTGATGCCACCACAGAAGGTTCAACTTACCTTTGGTCAACAGGTGCAACCACACCAATGGTAGAAATTAACGCTGCTCAGGCCGGAATTGGCGTTTCTGAAGTTTGGGTTGAGGTTACAACTGAAAACGGCTGCAAGGTTTATGATACAGTCAGTGTAATTTACTATGCTGTTCCGGAGCTGAATTTTGCTGATTCTATTACCGTTTGCGGCGCTAACCCTTTTACACTTGATGCTCAAAATGCAGGTTCAGAATACCTCTGGTCAAATGGTAGTACAAATCAAACGCTCAACATAGCCGTTGCTGATTTTGGACTCGGATCACATCAACTTTGGGTGAAGGTTACAACACCTTTTGGCTGCGTGGCTACAGACACGATCACGGCGACTTTCAAGGAAGCACCTCCGGTTTTGAGTTTAGGAGCAGATACTACTTTATGCGCCGGACTTACAAAGATGATTTCTATCAGCAATACTGAGAACTACGAGATCATGTGGTCCAATGGTTCGACTGCAACACAAATAGCTGCTGATACCACTGGCTTTGGCTTTGGAATACAAACATTTTGGGTTGACTTAAAAGCTGAAAACGGATGTGTTACACGTTCCAATGAAATCAGAATAGAGTTTAAAAACTGCACAGGCCTCGATGAAAATGAACCACTTTCGGTAAATGTTTATCCAAGTCCGTCAAAAGGCATTTTCAATCTTGAAATGAATTCAAAAAGCATGGAAAAAGTCCGGATTCTTGTTTACAGTGCTTCCGGCAATCTTGTTTATCAGAAAAAAGATGTTGTTCCTGCAAAAGATGCGGCACATACAATCGACCTGCTCGATCAGGCCTCCGGTGTGTATAATCTCGTTATCGAAGGAAATAAAGTTGTTTCAAAACGAATTGTCATAAAAAGATAGTTCATTTTAATCTTACAATATTCGTAAAAAGGAGAGGCTCAGGCTTCTCCTTTTTTTTACGCCTTTTCATAATGCCTATTGCCAGTAGTTTGAAAATTAAAAAACAATTTCTAACTTTCGACTGCCACGGATGCAGGATATGGAAGAAACAAATAAGGCGATTTTAAAGATGTTTCTGATTCTTCAATCAAATATTTCGGTGCGCTGCACCTTTCCCGGTTTTTAATCGGCTTTTTGTTACAAATATTTAGCGGGTCTGCCGCTACCTTTCATGAATGAAGAAAAAGGTGCAGCGCACCGGTTATATTTGTAGTTTAGATATTGTAATAAAACAGAAGGTGCAGCGCACCGTAATATTATTGAATCTACCTTGAATTTAACAGCTTCATTCTCTGAAAACCATGTATGACGGCTCCTGATTTGGCTCTGCTGCTATGGTGCTTCAAAAAATGATTCAAGTTTGATTATCTTTGCCAAAAATTTTAATCTATGAGTTTGATTTTAAGTGAGCAGGAGCTTGTGCGCAGAAATGCATTGACAGAATTATACCAGTTGGGCATCAATCCTTATCCACCTGAGGCATATGAGGTAAGTGCTTCTGCAGAAAACATTTTACTTGAATTTGAAGCCAATCCTGAAAAGTTTCAGGAAATAAGTATTGCCGGCCGGATTATGAGCCGACGCATCATGGGAGCTGCTTCTTTCTGTGAATTACAAGATTCCTCCGGTCGCATTCAGCTTTATTTCAAACGTGATGACCTTTGCCCGGGAGAAGACAAAACATTATACAATACCGTTGTAAAACGACTGCTGGATATCGGTGATATCATTGGCGTGACTGGCTTCGTTTTCAAAACACAGATGGGCGAAATCACGATCCATGTTAAAACAATGACAGTACTTTCAAAATCCCTGCGTCCGCTGCCTATCGTGAAAGAAAAAGAGGGTCAGGTTTATGATGCATTTACTGATGCTGAGCAACGATACCGTATGCGTTATGTCGATCTTATCGTCAACGACTCCGTGAAAGAAACATTTATCCGCCGCACAAAAGTCATCAACAGCATGCGCAACTTTTTCAACGAACAAGGTTATCTTGAAGTTGAAACACCTATCCTTCAGCCTATTCCTGGTGGCGCGGCAGCAAGACCTTTCATCACGCATCACAATGCACTCGACATACCACTT
The DNA here is from genome assembly GCA_030683155.1 of Bacteroidales bacterium. GTDB lineage: Bacteria > Bacteroidota > Bacteroidia > Bacteroidales > F082 > JALNZU01. Next base: position 22,365 of record JAUXMV010000082.1, on the reverse strand, counting down.
TATTTGCGTGTTGCCAACGAGCTTTACCTTAAAAGACTTATTGTCGGAGGTTTTGACGGCGTTTATGAATTTGCCAAAGATTTCCGCAACGAGGGCATGGACCGCACACACAATCCCGAGTTTACAGTATTAGAAATTTATGTGGCCTACAAAGACTATCTATGGATGATGGATTTCACGGAAGCCATGCTCGAGAGGGTTGTCAAGGAAGTAACCGGCGGAACCAAAGTGATCGTCAATGGCACAGAAATTGACTTTCAGCGACCATTCAAACGCATTGCAATCCTTGATGCAATACACGAACATACCGGCTTCGATGTTGCCGGAATGCCGGAAAATGAACTCCGTGAAGTATGCAAAAAACTCGGCCTTGAAACTGACCCTTCAATGGGCAGGGGCAAGCTGATAGATGAAATTTTTGGCGAAAAATGCGAAAGTCATTATGTTCAACCGACTTTTATTACAGACTATCCCGTTGAGATGTCTCCACTTTGCAAAAGACACCGCTTAAATCCTGATCTCACAGAACGTTTTGAGTTGATGATCAACGGCAAAGAGATTGCCAATGCATACACTGAACTCAACGATCCTATCGATCAAAGAGCCCGCTTCGAAGAACAAATGTCACTTTCAGAGCGCGGCGATAACGAAGCCATGTTCATCGATCAGGATTTTCTGAGAGCACTTGAGTTTGGTATGCCGCCAACATCCGGCATGGGCATCGGTATCGACAGGCTTGTAATGCTTCTGACAGGTCAGACAAGCATTCAGGAAGTGTTGTTTTTCCCGCAAATGCGTCCCGAGCGCATCCGTAAGGCTTTAAGTCCACAGGATTTCATTCGTATCGGTGTTTCCGAAGCCTGGGCCGAACACCTCATCAAAGCCGGATATACTTCAGTGGAAGCATTCAAAGACGAAAAAGCCGCAGTGATTCAACAAAAACTGAACGGATACCGTAAAAAGAATAAACTCGACCTGCCTGCAGTCCAGATGGATGAAATCGAGCGTTGGCTTACAACCCCTGAAAACACTGCAAAATAGCATATTTTTCAGAGTCATCTTATGTTGTTTGGTAAGATGCTCATTAAAGTGATTTTTTTGTTTAGGACTTGCTGAAAAACTCAGAGTGTTGATGTTTCAGTGCACTGAACCTCTCGTTTCAATTCTCATTGATTATCCACCAAAGATTATCGCCACTCTGTGGCTCAATTCTGAGGTGCAGCGCACCGGTAATATTTATAGAATTATGCCCGGTGGTGTGTTTAAAGGTGCAGCGCACCGAAATATCTGATGCAAATTTGTTTACCAATATCTCCCAAATCCTTGCCCAAGAAATTATTGAATTAACTACTAAGACTCCAATAGATTAGGACTTTTTCAGCAAGCCCTTGTTTAGGGTTAGTAGTTTTTGTCTGCATAATTCGTCACCCATCTCAACTTAGGTTTCCCATAACACGCTGATTACCTGTTGCTGACTTTCCTGATAGATACAGTGTTCAAATATCTGACGGCGTTGGTCGCCGGACTTCCAGAGCACAAACCAGTCTTCGGCAAACACCTTCTCCGATTTGTTCAGGTATTTAGTGCCGTCTTCGAAGTATTCACCCGCACAGGTAGCAGCCGGAATCTCGTTGCCCGGTCCTGTATGTATGCGTTGGAAGGGGAAGTCGTTGCTGTAGCGGAGCCATTTCAGCTTGCCTGCCTGACTGCACACCATCATCAGCGGGTGGTTGCCTAGCGTGATGAAGCGCAACAGGGTAGCTGTCAGGCTCACATTGTATTTACGACTGAGTTCATCGACAAGGGCAAAGTTGAACTTTCGTTTGAAGAGGTCGCGTTTGATCCGGTCTTCGGGCAGGAGCAGGCAGGCTGCAAAAAGGTCGGCCTCGCGTTCTGTTTCTATGGACGAATCCAGGGTTGTCACCGAGCCATGCGCCGGTGTGCCGGGCAGCAGCAAGGTGTTGCGGTGGTCGTCGAGTATGTAGTGTCCCAACTCATGACAGAAGGTGAATCGCAGACGGGGTGAATACAGGTTATCAGTGTCTTTGCAATGCAGATAGATGTGAAAGAACCCCCTGTTGTTCTCAATCAGACCGTCGAACTTGCCCTTGTAGTCGCCGAGTGAGTAAGTGATGCCCAGCTTTTCGGCTATCAGCTGTGGCAGTACTGGTTGTGGCGACGGGCAAAAGGTATCGGCATACCAGGAAGCCAGGTCGGAGATTTCCCCTTCTCTGGCTTTATTCAGGTTATAAAGGCTCATGACCATCTTTTTTGTCTTCCGCATCTTTGCGGTCGCGGAGCATCTTGGCTCTCAGCTCATCAGGAATGTCTTTACCATTGCGTGCAGCAGCTGCTCTGAATTGTTCTTTTTTTAGAGGCAGTTGCGGCCGCTCAGTTCTTTCTGGCTTCATTTTACCATTCCGAAGTATCTCGGCGGCTGTGAATGGTACTGCCGGAATAATACCAGGGTTTTTTTTTAACTTTTCTTCCACGGCGACCAAGGCATTTGCCGTTGTTGGGAACAGCTTACCGTTGTATTCAAAGTAGCTGCGCAGCAGGTTTGTTAAATAAACTTCTGACTGCAGATTATTAAAATGTTTCATTTTACGATTCTTTCTTGTGTTATGATTCTCTTTGTCTCTTCTAATGGACTTGCTAAATCTGCATTTTCGTTCCAACATCCAAAGTCTTTCGCAGGAATTTGAGTGCACGTGATTTAATGGCTCTCAGGTTTTCAGATGTTGTCTGATACTTCGTTTCGAGACCTTTCATCACATCGGGCGGTCGTTTATGTCCCATCTGCTCACTTGCTATCATGGTCATTAAAATGTCGCTTTGGTCGGCAGTCAGTTGTGCAAGTGCTTTGCGGGCAGCTTCGCGCTGCGCGTCGGTGTAGTCTGAGTCTTCTGCTTCCTCTTGGTAGGCTGCATCTGCATTGTAACTGTCATCTACCACATCTTCAAAAATGACTTTTCCCTGTTGCATATCAGCATCACTCTGAGAGAAGTCGTCCGATTCAGAAGGAGTTGGATGTGTTTTTTCTGCTTCTTTCTCATCTTCTTCAGCGGACTTGCCTGGTCGGTCGGTCAGATTGTCCGAATTGTAGGGGGCGTTTTCTTCGTTCACCAGATAGCCTTCTTCGTCGGCAGTGGAAGTTTGTGCATACCAGGGCTTCAGTACAATGTGACGGCGGTAGGCCTCTTCACCATCGTTCATCAGTTTGCGCAATGCCTCTCCGGCTAGTTGCATCATCCACAGCTTGACTTCCTTTTTGAGCGCATTTTTGTCAGTAAATGTTTCCAGATGATCCATTTTTTCCAGCGGTAATGTATAAACCATCATAAAGGTGTTGTTGAATACACGGGTCGGCAAATGCTTCCCGTGGCGGGGGGTGTAGTTTTTGCAAACCTCATACACAATGGGCCAGACCTGATCCTTGTATCTTTCGTAAAAAACATCGAAGGCTGCCACACTGACGGAAGCGGGGTCGTCTTTCCAACTCATCTCGAGAAGGAGATCTGTGTCGGAGAAGGAATACAGATCCTGGGTTTTGTTTTTTAAATCAATCATTTTTTAATAACTATTTTCTACATACTAGGCAAAACCGTGACAAGGTTTTAAGCAGTTCACTTACAATCACTTGCAAAAACCGAAAATGTCCGTTTACACCACTTTTGCACCTTATCGGTAAAAAAGCTGATTGTGGCGGCAAAAAAAACCGCGCATAAAACATGTTGTTGAAGTTGATTGTGGTCATATGGTGATCGGTCGGTTGGAAACAAATTTACGATGCAAACCGGCGTATCGCCATTTTTATGGAAAAAAGTTTTCAACAGAAAACAACCCATATCATACTTCCTGAGCCATGCACTGCAAAAGCACACACAGGATAATTATGCACATAATTGCATCATTTTACCAGAGCAATTTGTTGATGTATATGGGTGGGTTGATAGTGGGATTGGGGGGTCAGTATCCCGGAATTGGGGGGTCGGTATGATCCGGATTAATATGCTTTTAACTGCCGCGTATGTCGTGGATGCGTGCAAACTGCTCTTCAAAATAATCTTTATCGAAAGTCTGGTTAGGGTTTTTCAGCCGTTCGTCATCCATGGTAAAACCCTTGATGATGTCTTCTTTCAGGCGTTTGGTGGCTCAGATGCGAAATGTCGTAGCCTTTGAAGTGTTTACAACTATGCGTTAGCTAATACCTACCATAAATACTCACTCCTCCCCCATAATATTGATGCTTTAGATGCTCATATATCAGATTCGTTTTTAAGTCAATATCATCTGTTTGATAGGTTGGATAAGGCAATGTTTCAAACAGCGTTTTACTGACTGAATTAAACACTGCTGCGGCTGTTACCGATTTTTCTGCCCACTGTTCAACTTTCAATTTCTCTTGCTTTAGTTCTTCGAGCAACTCGATTGATATTTTCTTGATTTCCTTTTTCTCTTTTTCTTCTAATTTTTTACCGTATCGCAAAATGTCAAAGATGGCTTTCTGTTCGTCTGTCAAACCTTCACGTTTTGTGTCAACTTCTTCTTCAGAATAAGAGTTTACAAGTTCAATCAGTTTTCTGAAAGTCTCTTTGATGATAACTTCGTCTTTTCCTCTGTTGTATTCTTCAATGATTTCCTGATAGCGTTTGTAGTAATCAACAGTAAGCGGATTTCGTTCCACCATATGTTTCAATTGCTTTTCAATCTTGTCCTTAAGCGATTGAACAACGGTATTTTTATTTTGTGTTTTTAAAAAATACTTTTCAAGCAGTTCAAAATTCAAACCACTAAGGTCAATGATTTTCTCCTCGTTGTGGCTTGGTTCGGCAACCATATTTTCTATTGATTCATCAACAACGGCCTGGATTTTTTTCATTATATCCGCAACATCTGCACTTTCTACATTGTCCTCAATTGCAGTATAAATGACATCAATTGCATTTTTTCTTGGAGCATATTGATTCAGTACTTTATCAGGTTGAAGGGCTTTATATTTTTTAAAAACCTCCCGTGCCAAAACCTGAAATTTCCGTTTGGTTTCGTCATTGGTGTAAACTGCATTCACTGCTTTTTCCATTGCAGCCAGTTTGTGTAAACCATCTGCATTGATGAGCTCCTGTAAATCAAAATTTACTTCATCTTGCAAAAAAGTTTCACTCGCTTCCAAAGCTTCTTCTAATTGTTTGATGAGTTCCTCTTTTGGCTTTACGGGTGGTTCCGGTTTTTCGCCTCCGCCTTCTTCACCACCTGAACCATAAATTGCCAAAGCATCCAACAGGGCTGTGTACGTTTCAATGTAGTCAACAATCAAACCGTTGTTTTTGCCTTCGCTTATTCTGTTGGCTCTTGCAATGGCTTGCATCAAAGTATGCGATTTCAAAGGTTTGTCTATATATAAAGTTGAAAGTGAAGGTACGTCGAAACCCGTAATCCACATGGCACAAACTATCACAAAACGGAAAGGATCGTCATCTTTTTTGAATCTTTCTTCAAGATCTTCTTTGTTCATCTTTGCTCGATGTGGCTCTATGTCCAAATCCCACTCCTTAAATTTCTTTATTTCGTTTTGCTCTGAACTTATTACCACACAAATTTCCGTTTCCTTTATCCATTGCAATTCACGGCTTTTCTCCAACAATTCCTGGTCGCCATATTTTCCTTTGGCAACTTCCTTTTCTAATTGCTCAACTGTCTGTTTCCAATGATAGCTGATTAAATCATACATTCTAACGGCAGTGAGTTTATCCAATGCGATAAACATTCCCTTGCCTTTGTAACCTCTGTTGCAGAAATGCCACACTGCATCTTTGGCAATGGCATTTAACCTTTTCTTAGAGGTAAGTATCGGATATTCTCTTGCAAAAAGTTGTTCAACTCTGCTGCGTTGGTCGCTGTCCAAATCTTCGCTTTCGGCATCTATTACGGCTCGTATTTGGTCATTGATGACAGGATTTTTCAATCCTAAGTACTCGCCTCTGTTTTCGTAATAAAGTGGAACGGTTGCTCCATCGTCCACACTTCGTTTGAAATCGTAACGTGAAACATAATCACCAAAAATACGCTTGGTAATTTCATCATCCTTGAAAAGTGGTGTTCCGGTAAAACCGATAAATGAAGCGTTTGGCAAAGCATTGCGCAAATTCATTGCTAAATTTCCACCTTGTGTTCGGTGTGCTTCATCTGAAATAACAATGATATTATCCCGTTTAGTGATTTCTTCCTCGAAATTGAATTTGTGAATGAGTGTAAACAAATAGCGGTGTTCTGAACTTAATAATTCTTTCAAATGCTTTCCACTATTGGCTTTCAGTGAATCTTTTGAACCCGATTTTATTTGAGGAACTGCACCAATTCCGCTAAATGTGCCGTAAATCTGAGTGTCTAATTCGTTTCGGTCGGTAACAATCAGAAAAGTATAACTGCCTGTAAATTTGTGATGGATTTTTTGGCAGAAGAAAACCATTGAGTAAGATTTTCCACTTCCCTGTGTATGCCAAAACACTCCGAGTTTTTGTTTTTCCTCTAAACTGATTTTACCCAGTTTATAGAGTTGTTCTTTGTGCTGAATGTTTTCAATGGCTTTGTTTACACCAATAAACTGATGGTTTCGGGCAATGAGTTTTACCACTTTGCCCAAGGAGTTATCAAAAAGAATGAAGTTTTCAAACAAATCTAAAAAGCGTTTCTTCTCACAAACGCCTACAATAATTCTATCCAAGGCAACAATACCTTCGTCTTCTTCGGCTATCCGTTTCCACTCGTGAAAGTGCTGATATTTTCCTGTAACGCTTCCAATGCGGCTTTCAATACCGTTGCTCAATAATACAAAAGCGTTGTAATAAAAGAGTTTTGGTATTACGTCTTTGTAATCGGTGAAATTATCGTTGTAGGCGTTTTCTAATTTACGGTGGGCTGCTTTCAATTCTATGAACAGAAGAGGAATACCATTTATAAAACCTATAATATCGGGTCTGCGTTCCCGGTTGCTTTTGCCTTGCAGCCATAATTGACGAACGGCCAAAAAGTTGTTGTTGTCTGCATTGTCATAATCAAAAACGCGAAGGGTAACTGTCCTCACGCCCGACACCTCACCAGCTGGAGATGGGATTTGGACTGGAATACCATTGCGAAGCAATAGGTGTTTCTCAAAATTTATTTCAGCCAATGATTTGGTGATACTTTCTTCTATCAGTTTTTCATACGCTTGGTTGTAGGCTTGTTCTGGTAAGTTGGGGTTGAACTGTTTTATTTTTTCCAGAAATGTCTTTTTGAGCACTACTTCTTTTTTGTTTAGCCTGCCCAAAGTACTGCCTTCGCCAAAGCCTTCTTTGTTGTATGCCAATAGCGTATCCCAACCCAACTGATTGAAAAATAAATCAATCGCTGTTTGTTCTATTAAATTATCTTCTGAGTATTCCCAGGTCATTAGTTCAAAATGTCATTAATAAAATCAATAGCTATCTCTATTTTATCCTTTTTGCTGTTTTCCTTGAGAATAAATACATCCCCATCTTGTTTTAACTTATATTTCTGAATTAATTCGGAATCAATTTGATACTTTCCTAAAGGTGAAATCTCCCACCCCTCATTAGAAACAGAAATATCTAAAGTACTTTTAATTCTTATGCAACTTAATTCTGCAAAGCGTCCAAAGTAAATTTCTTTATTTTTATTTGAACCGGTTAAATTGTTAACTGCTATCAGATATGGATTTAGATGGTAAGAGTGTAGAGGATAATTACCTGAATTTCCAAGTGAATTAATATTAAATCCATTATCATCATTCCATGTGAAAACATTTAGCGTTTGCGAGTTTTTAGACATAGGCTCATATTTAATAAAATAGTAAAACCAATCATAACTATTTGACTTATAGTTGTTAATTATTGTCTCAAGTTTCTCAGTTGACGAATTGCCTTTTGTTTTAAGGTAAGTATTTAAAAACGAATCTAAAGTATCAGCAAAAGGAGTTTCTACATCGGCCGTCAAAGCAGTTAAAATTCTATTCCATGCATTTTTACTGCCAAAATACCATATAGAGCCTAAGGCAGAATTGTCGTGTGTCTGTATTGTATAATCATCAATTGTTAAAAGAGCTCTTATTATTAAATTGGTGGGGGTTTTTTCAGACCAAATTTCTAAAAATGCTTTTATTTTAATCTCAAAATTTTCAGAATCAAGTTTAAAATTAGCAGTATTACCCTGGATTTGAATATGTTCCTCTAATTGTTGAATAGAAGTTTTAAATTTTGGATTTTGAATAATGAAATTCGCTTTGTCCATTTCCTTTTGAACATAATTCTTTGCAAAACCACTAAAATTACTATTAGCTAATAATTTATAGAATAAAGTGTTTTTGCTTTGTTTCTTCTTATCAATAATCGTATCCGTAAATTTGCAATAGTCACCTACATTTGTCAAACGTAAGTTAGAAGTATATTCTATTCTTCTGATTTGGTTTGGCTGACGAACCGTGAATAAAAGATTTCTTACAATTCGGGTTAAGTCTTTTAATTCATCATCAACAGAATCGACAGAAAATTCAATAGCGTAATTTAATATTGTATAAAAGATTACTTTATCCTTTACATCAAAATCAGTATTTGTTATAGCTCGATAAAAATAATCTCGTGTCCCATTATCAAAAACTGACAAACCTTCAAAAAGTGATTCAAAAAAGGTAGTTAGGTCTTCTATACCTGACAACCAATCTAAAGAATTGAATAAGAAATCAATGTTCTTTTTTATAGTAAAAACATCATTTAAGAAATCAAAATCAATCTTGATTTCAGAACTTGTTGTTTTTGGATTTTCTTTATAAAAAAGAAACTCAGCAATAAAGTTGATATAATTATAGATACAATCATCAGTCTTTAGCTCTAGTTTATTTCTATATCCCCAGAATAAATCCATCCATTTACTGTCAATTTTAAACGCAAAGTATTGTTGATACGTAATATCTGTTCCTTCGTAATCTAGTTTTAATTCTAAATAGTCTGTTTTGTCAGAGGACAATAAAGTTGAAAATTGCGCCTTAAAATTTTCAAATGCTGTCAATGGTTTACCTCGTGAATTCATTTTGATGTAAAGCTCATCAGTAAGTTTGAATTCGTCTGACTTTATATCAATAAAGTCAAAGGTTATTTTTTCTTTTACTGTAATATTTTCCCAAGCCTTGCTCTTTTCTGTAATTTCTTTTTGTATAGTGTCAAGCATATTGAGCATCGCCAAAACGGTTGGGTCACTGCTCCATGATGCCATAAACCAAGGTGCATCCGTTATTTGTTGGCTTAATGTAATATCATTTACTATTGTTAGAGGTTGATGAATTAAGTTGTAACAAAAGCGTTTTGATGATACTCGGGTTTCGTAAGTAAATTTTGATAAGTAAGCTTTAGCTTCTTCCGAAATTTTGTTTTCAATTCGTGGAGCCAAAAACCAATGGGTAAGCCAAAGTGTGGTCAAGCGTTGCTGGCCGTCTAAGGGAATAAATACTTCTACGTCTTTTCCTGCTTTTTCTGTGTAACCATAAATAAAGTCAAGATTTAATTTGGGTTCATTTTCCTGAATGGTCTGTTTTATCTTGGTTACAAAGCCTTTTCGTAATTCAAACTCGCTTTCGCGCCCTTGTGCATAATCCCGCTGTATTTGAGGAACCATCACTTTATAAGATTCTAATAGATGTTTAAGTGTAAACTGCATTGCTTAATCTTGAATTATAGCATTGATGAAATAGTCGTAAACCTTTTTAATGTTTTGCAAATAGCCTTTTCGGTCTTCGGCAGTCCAGTAGGCATTGTTTGCCGGATATTCGGTGTAAGCTTTTAAGAAAACATTTCGGGTGCAAACGGGAATGTAATGTCCTACCAGCTCTCTGTTCTTTATGAGTTCACGTTTTACATCAAATACCGAATTATTCAATTTGCTATTTGTAGAAGCATCTACTAAACAAAGATTACTAATTGCATGCTTGTTTTGCTCATTAGAATCAGAGTGTTCATTGATAGCTGTGTAAACATCGGTAACAATTGATTCAAAAGCTTCCTTTTCTATTTCATCAGCATCGTGTAATTCATTCATTCGTTCAATTAGGTTCTCAAAATCAGGATTATCCAATCTTTGCAGTGAACGGATATGGTCTTTCAACCAGGTTTGTTGGTTTTCTTTTTTGATAATGTTTTCTGAATTCTGAGCGTGGATATGTTCCAAACTCCATTTTTCATTGCGTTTGGTTTGTTTATACAAGTTGAAAGGGAAACGGGCTTTTTCTTTGTCACTTTTTAGTGAAGCATAAACGTTATGCAATAGCAAAATGGAATGTATTTCTTTACGGTCATTGCTTTGCTGGTCTTCGTTTTCATAATTCAGGTTTTCCAATTCCACCTTATACTCGTTGCCATCGGAGTCTTTTCGTTTCTTGTTTATTATAATGATTTTACCGATTTCACTTTCAATGTGTAGAATCAATTGCTTTTTACCCATTTTATTGGATTGGGCAATAATGCTATCAATTATCTGATTGCCTTTGTTAGCAATTAAAAATCCGATGTAGTGATATAAGGTTCTGTTTTGATACCATTCTCTGAAATATTCGAAATAAGCATTTACTTGTTGCCAGATATCTTCAACAGCTTTAATTCTTGAGATTTCTATCCCATTTTTTTCATTATCCAAAAGGTCTTGCAAATACTCCGAAAGGATTAAAAATGTAGCGTGTTTTAAGGGCTTAGTCGTAAAATATTTTTTTTCTTTTTGAATTTTGTCTGCAATCAGGTCAAAGATAAATTCAATATGCGTAGGCTTGTTGTTGCTGTTGTTGCTGAGGAAAAACCAAAACTCTTCGTTTTGTAAGGCGTATTCTATCGTATCCCACTCTGAAGCAATTTCAAACAAACGCATTTTGATGAACTTGATTTCATCTGCATTGTATTTATCGCTTTGCAACAATAAAGCCTTGATGAGTTCGGCATCTGTTAAAGGAATTTTGCCCACATTGAGACGGATAAACACATCGATGGCGTTTGTTTCTTTGGGCACTTCATAGCGGATAAAACGAACATTGCGGTTTCCTTTACTGTTGTCATCCATTAATATAGGAACCAATTTGGCTTTTGCTCCCCGATGTTTTTCGTCTTTAAACCATTTGTCTAATGCCTTATAGGCTGAGCAGATGTGAAAAAAATCAATGTTGCTATCATCAACAGAATTTGCAAACTTTTTATCAGCCAAAAATTGTTCGCATTTATCCCTGGTTTCGTAGTTGAGTGTAAAAAGCGGTTGGTTGTAATTGTCCTCTTTCCGTTTATCTTCAAGATATACCAATAACAAATACAAGGTGGTTAAGCGCTGTTGACCATCCAGCACATCGTAACCCTTATTGTCACTCTTTTTTAATACGATGGGTTGCAGACAATAAAAATCTCCGCTTTCACGGTCTTTGCAAAACGCCCATAAATCGTCCAGCAGTTCATTCACTTCCTGTTCTTCCCATCTATAACCCCTTTGATAATGGGGTATGTGAAAGGTTTGGTCAAAAAAATCTATTAATGGCGTTGTTTTACTCATTTATTCATATTTCCTTTTAAGTCCTTCCAATCGTTGAATTTCTTTTAACCCAAATTTGCCTTGTTGGCAGATGTAGTCAATAGTTACTTGTTGTGATTCAGAAGGAACAAAACCCTTGTTTTCAATGGCGTTATTAATTCCAATAATCAACTCACGTTGTTTGTCAACGTATTCTTTTAGTTCGTTAATTCTGTTTTCAATTTCTGGTATCATAATTTTATCGTTTCTAATAAATAGTCTGAAAAAATGAAAAAGACAGATTTTCAGAAAAAATATTTTTTACACTTTTATTTCCCCATTCATTAATTTTGGCAACAAAATATCTCGTGCCTCTCGGAGTTTGGTGTTTTGTTTTTGAAGAGTTAAAATCAAATTGAAAGGTGCTTCAAATTCTTGTGCGAATTCTAATAACACTTTTTGATTTGGAACAAACACTTCCATATTTTCAAATTTATTCTTGTTTACATTGGTAAAAGTTGAGCCATTGCTTCCTAGAGCATCAAGTTGTTCTTTCATTTGCGACATTAAGGCATAAAAGAAATAGACGTTTTTCGGCTCATAGAAAACAATTGAATTGATTTGCTGATTGGTTTGACTTGGTTTTGAAGTAATTCCAACAACTCCTGCCGTACCTATACAACTAACACAAAGGCTTAAAGGTGGTAGAAATTTTTTTTCTTGTGATTTTGCACCTAACTCACTCAACATTTGGTCAGTATGTTCAACAAAAATCTGATTGTGCATATCAGGTGTTTTGATAAATGGAACATCATCTCCAAAGTTGTCTGCTATAACTGTTGACGGAGTTTTGCCTGTGATAATATCTCCAAATTCAGAAAGGATATGTTTTTCAAGTTTCTCCTCCCTCACATTCTGCTTATACCTCAAAAACGCCTTCTCCTCCAACAACTTTATCCGCTTCAAATTATTCTCTATCAATTCATCATAAGCAGACAAGATGCTAGCGATTTTGTGTTGGGTGGGGAGAGGTGGTGTTGGAATTTTAAAAGTCAAAAGTTTTTCTAAACTCAAATTGTCTTGTGCAGCACCAGTTGAAATGCTTTTCATTCGAGCCTGAAAAATATCAAAGAAGTATTTTACAAATCGAACATCACTTTTATCCTCATAAGGTACAAAACCAATTACGCTATCAGGAAAGCAAGCATCAATTCCTAAAATTGCAGTATCTGCAATATTTGCAGCTATCGTAATACAAAGTGTTCCTTCTTTCCAAAGTTTGCTTTGAGCTAAACCTGCTTCGTTATATGTTTGGGTATAGTCGTATATTCGAAAACCAGCCGTTTTGATATCACCTGTTTGAACAAATGGATATATTCCGCCATACAAATGCTCTGCATTTCTTGGTCTATGTCGTGATTTACCTCTTCCGATAAAACCAATTTCACCAAATGATTTTAGCTCCCACTTCATATCAAAACTGTTTTAAAGTTCTCAGAAATGGTTTTCGCCAAAGCAAAAGCTTCTTCGTTCAATCCTTCCAACTCAATGTGTATTTCGTTCAGGCGTTCTTCGTAGTCAAAGTCATCATCAGTGCTGGTATCCACGCCTACATACCTGCCCGGGCTTAGGCTCCAGTCTTTGGCTTCAATTTCGGCTTGGCTTACTACTTTGCAAAGTCCTTCCACATCAGTATAAATGCCATTAGGGAAACGGCTGGTTAGCCAATGGGCTTGTTTGTAAAAGTATTCGGTTTCGTGCAGCAGTCCTGGTTCTTCTTCATCGGGATTGCCGCTGAGTTGCTGTTGCAGGGCTTTCAGTTGGTCGAGTTGCTCTTTCAGGTTCAGCTCTTTCCAGTCTTTGTTTTTATTCAGTTGGTATTCTTTGGCGGCTGTGCTAATGGCATCAAGCAATTGCTTAATGAGCTTGTCTTGTGGTTTGCGGAGTGCTTTGCATAAGTGGGCAATGCTTTCTAAAGTATCAATGTCTGCTATTGCCTTTTTTGCTTCGGAAATTAATTTGTTTTGTTGTTCGAAAATACTTGCAGTTTCTTCTATGTTCAGAGCATCAACAAAGGCTTTTGCTTCTTCGTTTTCTTTGGCGTATTTGGTTGCAAAATCGCTAACAGTTTTCAATACCTTTTGCAATTGCTTTTGCAGTTCGCTTGTTGCTTCAGCTGTATCTTTGGCTAAGTGGACAGAAGTTTGCAAATAGATTTTTACAGTACTTTCAAACTTTTGGGTATTGCCTCTGTACAGGTTTACAATGCAAATGAGGTTTTGCAATTGCTCAGGGCTAAAGTCGTTTACCTTGCTGGTTACTTTGTGGTAAATTTTTCGTGCATCGAGCATCAACACTTTGTCTTTCCTTTCAGTATCTTGCTCCTTTGCTCTGTCAAAAAACCACAGTGTACAAGGCAATGAACGGGTATAGAAAAAGTTGTTGCCAATAGCCATCATCACATCAACTGCTCCAGTTTTCAACAATTTTTCCCGAATGTCCTTTTCGCTATGCCCAGCATCGCTGGCAGATGAAGCCATTACAAAACCCGCTCTACCTGTTGGTTTCAGATAGTTATAAAAATACTGAATCCACAAATAATTGGCGTTGTCGTTTTTCGGCAAGTTTACTTTGCCGTCTATCATCAAACGAGGGTCTTTCTTTACGGCATCTTTGGCTTTGTCAACACCATCAACATTAAAAGGAGGATTGGCCATAACCCTGTCGCATTTCCCAACAAGATTATGCTTGTCTTCGTAAAAAGTATTGCCTTCAACAATAAATGCTTCCAATCCATGGACAGCCATATTCATTTTAGCGAGTTTTGTGTTGAGCTCTGCTTTTTCCTGTCCGTAAAATGTCACCTTTTCTGCAACATTACTGCCTTTATTTTCAAGAAAGTAGCCTGTTTGCACAAACATTCCTGCACTACCAGTGGCCGGATCAAAAATAATTCCACTTTCTGGTTCAATGATATTGACAATAGTCTGGACCAAACTCATGGGCGTAAAAAATTCTCCACCTTCTTGTGCACCAGTCATAGCAAACTTATTTAGGAAAAATTCATAAATTTTACCAAACAAATCACCTTCTGCTTTTTGCAGCACTTCTTTATTGAAAATGCGGAGCAATTCCCGTAGCAGGTCCTTGCTAAAAATGGAAAAGTTCTTGGGTAGCACGCCTTTGAGGTTGTCGTATTCATCCTCAATCAGCTTCATTGCATTGTCAATCGCTTCGCCTATATCGGCACTCTCGGGCAACGAAACCAAATAGTCAAACTGTGATTTCTCAGGTAAGAACATTGAATTTTGTTCCTCAAAATCCTTTTTGGTTAAAGATCGTTTACCTCGTTGCGGATGTGAAGGCAAAGTTATCTCCACTTCAGTTTTTACCTTCTGAAAGCGGTTGTAAGCGTGTCTCAAAAATATCAATCCGAGAACTGGCATCGAATATTCTGATGCTGTCAGTTTACTATTTGCTCTTAACTGATCGGCTGCTCTCCAAAGTTCAGCTTCTAATTTTCTAAGTTGTTTTCCTTGCATTTATTCTTTCAGTGTCTTGTTAATATGTCAAATTTATCGTTCTTATCGTCTTTCTGACGGCTTATTCGCTTTCCCGATGTAATATTGTTTCTTTGTCCTTGGTCATCAAATAAAATGGTTTTTTTGGTTTTCGTTGTATGGTCATAGTTTTTCTAGATTCCAATTTGCTACTAAAAGCCATAGAAATACTTCTTCAGTGGAATTCATTGATCAAGAAAAAAACTTCTTTAAAAGAGGCTAATCGTTTATAGCCAGGTATCAATTGGTAGTTTGAATCGACAAATGCGTTGATTTGCTTTTCGCCGTTTGAATCACATAGGTTTTTCATCATTTCAAAACCGGATTGCTTATCAGATATGCAGAAATTATTTACAAGGAGATATTTTGAGTTATTGCTGAAATGACTTTTCATTGTTATTTGATGTGATTTGTTTTCGTTTTTGAACTTTAAGTTTTAGCAAGTAAAAGTAGGGACTTTGTTCCGGAATTATTCGAAAAAATGAAATGATTGAACAATTCATTTTTTGCTATTGGAGTTTTGGAAAGAAGAAAAGAAAAATGCGTCAAGGCATTGCCTTGACTGTAAAGCCCCAGTTTGGGGCGGTGGTTCCTGTATTTGTTCATCTGGTCGACTTTTAGTTTAACAATTAAAAAAATGTTGCCCAAAAATTTAATGCAAGCAGTCGCCAGGGCACAACAAGGTAGGAAGGTGTAAAGGTATTGGAAAATTTGTTTGGTTGGTTTGACATGAAGGAATTTTTTTTTCGGTTTCTGATTTGAGTATTTGAGTATTTAAGGATTCAAGGATATACGATTGACGATTTTTGATTTACGATTTGAGGATTCAGAAGAGCCAAGGCAAAAGTAAAAAGAGTCAAGTGAGAGGATTTCTGGTTTTTTATTTCTGAATTGAGGATTTTAGGATTTGGTCTTTGCCCGCCTTGGCTGGATTTGGTCTTTTTGGCATTTGAGGATTATACAGACCTAATTCCAGGAAACTGACCCCCTTTTCGGAGCGATTTACTGCTGCTTGCAAGGTTGTTCGGATTGTTTCCGCCAAGGCGAGACAGGCAGGGTTCTGGGTTCGGATTATTCATGTTGTACTCCCAATACGAGGTCGTGAAACATGCTTAACGGGGGTCGAATGAAATATCATTTGAGAACTTGTTATTAAAAAACTTGTATGTAGCATATTTGTCAGTTCCATTTTTTTATCAAAGTTTTTCTAATTTTTTTTGCTGCTTCACAAATAATATCAAACAAAAATTCTATCCTTGCTGAAACCTCATTTTCTTTTCGATTTAAAAACCACCAAAAATCTTCATTTTGCAAAGCATGCTCAATTTTATCCCATTCTGTAGCTTTTTCAATCTGACGTTTTTCTAAAGTTTCCTCTTGACTAAGCAGATAGCCTGCAATACTATTGAAATTTCTTTTTTGAAGAAATAGAGCTTTTATAAGTTCAGAATTTGTTATCGGTATCTTTCCAATATTAATTCTGGTAAACG
The DNA here is from genome assembly GCA_030683155.1 of Bacteroidales bacterium. Classification (GTDB taxonomy): domain Bacteria; phylum Bacteroidota; class Bacteroidia; order Bacteroidales; family F082; genus JALNZU01. The sequence continues at coordinate 5,786 of JAUXMV010000082.1, read as the reverse complement.
TATCTACAGGTCTTGCGTTATCGATAATTTCGTACCAAATGACTTGCAATACACCTTCCTGTTTCTTGTTTGTCATGTCATAGACTAGAGTTCTTAGGATATCATCACGCACACCTCTTTCAAACAGTTGGTTTGAAAACCAATTTGATATAGTTTCAAACGCTTTGAAAATAAAATAGAAATCAGTATTTTTCTTGGAATCTTTAACATTAATGTTGTTTAAATACTCCTTTGTTCCTTCCCGTGATTCATATTCCAACAATAACTCATTTTTTCCGCATGCATCGTATAGAGATTTGCCATTAAAATGTTCCTTGATTAAGTAAGTTAAAAGAATTCTTATTGTTGTAAGTATTTGCTGACCAACAATTACTTCATACCAAATATTGTTGTCAAAAGGACTAGATAATTCGTTTAATCTAATAATTTTTTTGCTGCATTTTCTAATAACGATAGGCTGTAAACAATAGAACTCATTTTCAGATTTGTCTATTTTAATGGCAAAGGAATATATTTCATTCAATAAATCAGTTACTTTTTGTTCTTTCCATCTATAACCTCTTTGAGAAGAAGGGATAAAGAAGTTTTTTCCAAGTATTTCACTAACAGCATATAAAGTAATCTTATTTTGCATCTTTTAAAAGAAATTATTTGCTAATTTGTCGCAAAAATAAAATTCGACTCAGTCAAACCGTGTCGTGGTGTCATTTTTTTACTTGGTTTAAGTAAAGAAGCTCTTTTGTAGACCGAAGTGAATTTTGAAGGCCAATGTATGATGGTGTTGCGACAGTTAGTGTCGGGAGGGATTTTTTTTAAAATTGAGACGAAAATGGCTTGGGCGACTTAGGCGAAGGGGCGAACGAAGCGACTTGAGCGAACTTAGTGACTTTAGTGAACTTAAGCGAAGTGGCGACTTTAGAGAGGGGGTGAAGGGAGAGACGGAGAGACTTAGGGACTGAGAGACTGAGAGAGATGTCGAGTCACCCGGATCTCCAAGAGGCTCAGAATACCCATCTGAAGATAATTTTCATCACGACATAGTTTGGCGGAGTTCTGATTTACATTTGTATCATTGTTAATAAGAAAAGTGTGGCTATGGAAAACATGTATAGGATTATAAACATGAAACAATTGGTTTCCAAGCGCTTAAAAAATAAAAACTATTTAGCATCCGGATTCGAACAGTTAGACAATGTGACTAAGGGTTTCAAAAGAAAGGAATTAACTATTATAGGTGGGCGACCTTTTACCGGCAAAACATCTTTTGGTGTTTCACTTTGTCGTAATTTAATTGCACAGCTTTTTACGGTTTTGTATGTTAGTTTGGAATTATCAGCAGATCAGCTGTTTGAACGGTTTCAAATGCAACATTCTCAACAATTCAATGAAAATATTGTCAAGTCAAATTTCTTTATTTGTGAAACAGTTCAATATCCTTATGACTATTCTTCATTAGAATTGAGTGTTAGAAAACTGCACAAAGAAAAAAGTTTAGATATCGTCATTTTAGACTATTTCCAACTTATTGATAATGTTCAAACAGAAAGCAGTTCAATTCTTTTAAAACTAAAAAATCTTGCGAAAGAACTAAATCTGGCACTTGTTGTATTTTCTCAACTATCAAAAATTGTTGAAGAAAGAACCACTAAAATCCCCTTATTGGATGACTTGTCATACATAAATGGAAATGATGGAAATATTCATAATGTATTTTTGATTTCCAGAAATAGAGTTCATGAAGGTAACAAGACAGATTTGTTTTTAGTAAAACATAAAGACTGTAGAGGGAAGGTAATAAGCTATGAAACTAACAACAATTTTACTATAGGGCTTGATGTAAAAGCCCTAAACTATTGAAATATTGAAAGTTAATTCACTAATACCGAAAGGAGAAATATAATAGTCCAATTATCGCTCACTCAATTGGCCTAACATTTCTAACCTTCGGCATTATACCATGACAACTTTTGGATTCATCTATATTTCACTTTGGTATAATATCTTATTTCTTGTGCACGGATTAGCGAGATATCGGTTCAAAAACCTTGCAACAGATATTTCGGTGCGCTGCACCTTTAAACACACGACCGGACAAAATTCTATAAATATTACCGGTGCTGCTACAAATATTATCGGTGCGCTGCACCTTTGAGCTTACTATCGGACAAAAATCTACAAATATTACCGGTGCTGCTATAAATATTATCGGTGCGCTGCACCTTTAAACATACTACCGGACAAAAATCTACAAATATTTTGGTGCGCTGCACCTGAAAACTGAGGCAGAGCGTGGCGATAATCTTTGCAGGAAGATCGAATAGAATTAAAATGAGAGGTGCAGCGCACAGAAATATCGACATTTTGAGTTTATCAGTAAGCCCTAGAATAAATCAGATCAAATTTTAAGCCTACACTTTTGTATTGATCAGAAACTCCTTTACAGTTTTTATAAACAGTTCATTGCCACCAGTTGTGGATGATGATGGATGATGCACGAATTGTACCTTTCGCCCTTGATCCATAAAGATTTTGCCATATCTCCAAAACTTGTGGGTGTTGCTACTCAGAATTATTATATGTGTAGGATTCAATACATTGACATCGGAAACTAAATTGCCTGTAAACTGTTCCCTGATACAAAAATCATAATTCTTTTGCAAATGTTTATTTCTGACACTGTCATTTCCTATATTGCACTTGATCAAATTCGATAATGCTATTTTCCTCAATGGTTCAGAGCCTAACACATCGATTTCTTCAATGCATTTTTTGATGAAGGAAAAGAACCTCTTATTTTCTTTCTCAAATATATATTGTATTCTGTTTTCAATATAGTCAATGGTTGATTCAAGAAAATTGTTTCGTACATCTTTATCTTCAATGAAGACATTTGGAATTTCATTTTCCCAACCGTATGCAACAGTTCCAAGAAAAAGTATTCTGACAGGGGATTCACTGAATTGATCACCGATATGGAACACAGGAATAGGACCATTTTTTAATATCCGTCCTTTTGAAGCGCTATAGGACTTGCATCTCTGACAAACACTACTATAGCCAATTTCGTTTTCAATGTAATGCGCATACAGCTTTTTAGAAAGCTCCAGATCGTAAAAGACTTTTTCCATTTTTTTAGGTTTAATTGGTTTAAAATATTTTATTAAGAAACATTTACTTGATCTATCTCCCATAGTTTCAAGACTTCGAGATGCGCTAACTCCATTGCAGATTGCAAAGGCAAATTGCCGTGCTTTTTACGAAAGTTTTCCAGTTCAACGATGCTCAGTCTGTCTTTATCAGGTATAGCACTTAAGGCCTCCTTGCTCCAGTCCATGGCCTTTTGACCTTCGAAATGAAATGGAAGCATAGCAACCAAGCGGTGTTCTTTTTGTTGAGATTTCATCCAATTAGCGAGTTGACGAAACAATATATTTCCTGTGGTACGGCCTATACTTGCAAAGATAAAATAATTGTCGTTTTTACTAAATAAATTATCGAAGAGGGCATAGAGTGAATTCTTTTGCATATCCTGCACTTTCAAAGGGTATAATGCGATGTTGAGGTGTTCTTCGTCAGGTATTTCAGTGTCGAGGACAGTCATTCGGTGCAGGTCAGGTTGTCCTTGTAGTGTTAAAAAAACCTGGTAGGAAGCTGATCCTAGGCCGATCAGATGATTTGTTTCTAGCGATGAATCCTCCATTCCGAGCCTAAAAACTCCCGGCACGAATAAAGTTGCTGAGGTCAGGGTCAGGCCTTTAAGAAAATCACGTCTGTCAATATTGCTCATATGCCAGTTTGTGTTTGTTTTTGATTGTTTCAACAAGGCTTTGGGGTTTCAACACGCGCATGAATGTTCCGTATTTCATCAATTCCATCTCGAAATCGAAAGTTATCCTGAGTTGAAGCCGGATTTGGAGTTCGGTTTCGTTTTCCAGCACAATTTCCTGACTTGGATGCAAGGGCAAGGTTTTGATGTAGTTTCCCTGCGGAAACGAAAATGATAATTCAACATTTTCCGCTTCAAGTTCTTCGGCTGCAATGATGCCAAAGCTGTAACGGAAAAAGTCTTCCGGGTCAAAGCCAATCGGAAAGTCGAAATGTGTTCCAGTCAGTTGAAGGCTTTTCATTCTGTCCAAGCCAAATGTTTTGATTGTTGGATTGCCCGTCTCTTTGCCAATCAGATAGAGCCTGCCTTGACTTTCTTTGATGGCATAAGGACAAACCAACCGCATGGTTGAATGTTTATCCCAAAATTTCCTATGTACGAAACTGATCTGTAACCTTTTGCGTATCGCCTGGATCAGCAAGGCAATGTACTCAGTTCCAAGCGCCATTCTTTTTTCGAACAACAGGATTTTTTCCAGTTTCCGGGCGGAATGTATCGAATTTAATAAATCGAAAGCTTCCATCATCCTTTGAAAATGAATGTTGAGCTGATCATCTTCCAGGATATAATAGCCTTTTTCTTGTCTGGAAAAGAGCACCTCTATCCCGAAAAGATTCTTCAGTTCCCTCAGGTCTCTTTGAAAAGTCCTGACTGAAAAATTCATTCGAAGGAGGTCGTCTTCCAGTTGCAACTGATCCTCCTGCATTTGTAAAAAACTTCTTATCTCATCGAAGTTTGCATAAGGAGTTGTTTTCAACTTCCTGTAGATGAGAAAGTACCTGGAAATAAAAGCGCGCTTTGACATATTTATAAGATTGCTTGGTTTATTACAAAATTAATCCTTTTCATTTTGCACAACTTGAAAAGCTGCAGGAGAAATCCTTTCGAAATAACTGATTTCTCTTCGGTATTCTATCCAGGGCTGCTCATTGTGGTCAAGAAAAAGCAGGCTGGTCCAATGCCCTCTTTCATTGAAGACAAGGTTGCGTGTACAAAAATACATGCCAGTGATGTTTGATTTCTCCACGTGCGAATAGGGCTTCTCAACAAAGAGGTATGGGACAAGCATTCTGTTGTGAATAAGTGAGGCAGGGGCTAAGTGCTGTTTAAAATCGTATGTTCCGTCGTGTAATGCCGGAATATAGGTTTCAGACCTGCGGATCGTTGTTTTCCGGGGAGTTGAATGGTTGATTCTGGCTTTCTTTCCTCTGTAACGAAATGTTTCGGTGAAACAATGAAAATTTCCTTCGATGGGAGCCACTGAAAATCCATCAAAATGATGAATGAATCTGTGGCTGGAAAGTCTGTTCTTGTCGTCATACACATATTTGATACCGCCGGCCACCTTGCTTTTATCTGTGTTCATCATCAAAACAAATCCAAGGCGATCCTTCTGGTCATAGAATAGTCGGCAAGCAAAGGATACATCATCGTGATGGGACACGCATTCTTCGAGTTTTCCGCTTTCATTGAAAGTCATTTCCCTTTTGGGTCTGCCATGAGAAAATTCTCTTTTGTCTTGCTTTCCTTCGGGATAGTTGTAGAAAGAGAGAGTTTCCCTGATAAAACGCGCTCCTTCGCAGTACCCCAAATTTATCGACCTTATTAAATCCGGCATTGTCTTCGGTTTTCATAACAATCATTCCTATCATTTTCTGGGTACAAATGTAGGGCTGAACAACGCCAAAGTGTGTCGTTGTGATTTGTTTTTATAAAATCATTTATGTCATTGGGATGGAAGTTGCAATCTGGAAAGAGCGTAAGCCTTCGACCTGCTACATCCCAAGATTCTAATATTTTCTAAGTTTCTTTCAGAAAAGTTGAAAGAAGTTGGAAAGAAGGGTTGTTGCTCTAAGCTTTTCTAAGAAAGTTTAGCTTTTCTTAGAAACTTTTGGAAGCT
>JAUXMV010000081.1 GCA_030683155.1 Bacteroidales bacterium | reverse complement strand
TCATTAATCCAAATGGATGAAGAACCTTTGATATCCTGCAGCAAGTCTGAAATGGATTGGGTTGGTCTCATGCCGAAAAGAATGTGCAAATGATCAGGCCTTCCGTTGATTATTAACAGTTTGTGGTTGTTTTTCCGGATGATACCTGTAATGTATTGATACAAACGGTCTTTCCAGTGCTTTGAAATGAGACATTCTCTGTTTCTTACCGCGAATACTGCCTGAATGTGGATTTGGGTGTAGGTGTTTGCCATGGATTTTTGTTGGTTAGGTTTATAGGATATGTTTTTTTGCGATCTGTTGTCCCTACTGGACAAGTGTGCTCTTTGTCTTTAATATTCTTTATCAATCTGTTGTCCCTACAGGACAAGGAGAGGTCATAGCATTGCTGTCGTTTTTACCAATCTTTTGTCTTTACGGGACAATCTTGGCTTTTGATTTTTATCTTCTTTACCGATCTGTTGTCCCTACGGGACAAGGAGAGGTCATAGCATTGCTGTCGTTTTTTACCAATCTATTGTCCCTACGGGACAATCTTGGCTTTTGATTTTTATCTTCTTTACCGATCTATAGTCCCTACGGGACAAGGAGAGGTCATATTATTGTTATCGTCTTTTACCAATCTGTTGTCCCTACATGCAATGATGTTTTTTTCTACCGAGGTTTTCTTCCTGCGAGGATGTTTTCTCAGCTCGTCCCGTAGGGACGTAAGATTGGTAGAAAAAGTCATCCAACACAAGATCCCGGCGTGCCGTAGGTACGCTACAAAGCGCAGTTTTCAAAGAACGTTTTCTTTTACCAATCTGTTGTCCCTACGGGACAAGGAGAGGTCATAGCATTGCTGTCGTTTTTTTCCAATCTATAGTCCCTACGGGACAATTTTGGCTTTTGATTTTTATCTTCTTTTCCAATCTTTTGTCCCTACGGGACAAGGATGTTTTTTTCTTTTGCCGATATACTCTTCCTGCGAGACAATGATTTTCCTATTGGATGTTTTCATTTTTCGTCACGTAGGGACGTAAGATTGGGGCAAGAGGGAAAAGAAATACATAACACAGCCATTAGACTTTAAACGCAAATACTAGTTTTACCTATAAAACACCTAACCCTGAAAGTGAAAAATTAAAACTTTTAAATCAGCTTTGCTGAAAAAACAATCGCAACACTTATAAAACTCGAATTATAGTAACTTATTAAGTCATTTGCAGGGTAGATTGCGTGAAGATAGAGCATTGGATTAAAATACTTGTTGAAAGAAAGTTTTGTTACAATCAAATTTATGTCTAGTTTTACGGCAACAACCGTCATCAGTAATTTTCATGATTTACCTGCACAAATACCCTTTTGTACGTTTGGTGATACCCTATAGTATAGGTATCTGGATTGCTAATAGGTTTCAGACTGAAATCCCGTGGATGGTTTTGTTTGCGGTTGTTACTGCAGGAATGGTTTCATTGTTTGCCATTGCATTCTGGTTTAGGTCTTATTCTTTCCGCTGGATTTATGGTGTTTTGTTGTCTGTCATGCTGCTTGCAGCCGGAATAATGAATATTCAGTCCTATAATCCTCAATACAAGTCTGATCATTTTCTCAACGACAGCTCGACATCGACACACTATTTTGTTGCACGTATCGCAGAGAATCCTGAACGAAAGGAGCGAACAACCAAACTGCTGCTCGAACTTCACTCTATTGCCGACAGCAATGGATTGAAGCCTGTGGAAGGAATGGTGCTGGCGTATGTAAACAACGAAAATCAGGCCGCGATTCCATCCTATGGAGATATAATAGTTTTTTCAAGAAGACCTGAAAGAACTGCACCACCGCTTAATCCTGCACAATTTGATTTTGCTTCCTTTTTGGCCCGAAAAGGGATTTTCCATCAGGTTTTTCTCAAAGAAGGGGAGTGGCATATCACTGGAAAAGGCTATACGAATCCACTTTTTGTCGTTGCTTACCTCATGCGCGATTATTTGCTGGAGGTGATGAAAGAGAATGGCCTCGAAGGTGATGTCTTACATGTTGCATCTGCCATTCTCCTGGGCTACGACGATCATTTGCCTCCTTACCTGCGTAAAAGCTACACTGCAGCCGGCGGTATGCATGTGCTTTGTGTGTCGGGATTGCATGTCGGCGTAATATTTCTGATTTTTTCTTTTATCCTCAAGAGTCTTGACAGAGGAAAGAAAACCAGATATATAAAAACGGTCTTTTTGTTTATCATTATCTGGTTCTATGCCCTGCTCACCGGACTTTCGCCCTCGGTGCAACGGGCAGCCATTATGATCAGTTTTGTGCTTTTCGGACAACTTCTGGCACGAAAAGGCTATCTCATTAACTCGCTTTCGGCCTCCGCATTTCTTTTGCTTTTTATCGACCCCTACACCTTGTTTCATATTGGTTTTCAACTTTCATATGGTGCTGTTCTGGGTATTGTCCTTTTACAAAAGCCTGTATACAATTTGCTTTATTTCAAAAACAAAGTTGTTAATATCATTTGGGAGATAACCACAGTAGCCATTGCTGCACAGGCTGTTACAACGCCTTTCGTATTGCACTATTTTCATCAGTTTCCAACCTACTTCATGTTGAGCAACCTCTTCCTTGTTCCGCTCTCTTTTGTGATAATCGTATCAGGCATGGGATTGTTGCTTACGTCCTTTTTGCCTTTTCTGCCCTGGATACTTGGTAAATTTACCTCGGCAATGATATTCATCATGAACTATCTGATCCTTTGGATTGAGCAGTTGCCATATGCGGTATTTCGCGAATTGTATATTACGCGCACTGAATCACTGATTTTAATTGTTGCGCTTTTCTTAATCATCCAGATTTTTAATCATGGGATAAGAAATTATCTTTTACCATTATTAATAATAGTCACCCTATTTTTTTCGTCGGTTACATTGCGCAATATTCAACAGTTTCAGCAATCAAGAATGGTTGTCTATGGCTTAAACAGATATACAGCCATTGACTTCATCTACGGAAAAGAGCATATCATGCTAGCCGACAGCAACCTGATGAAAGATGAATTTGCACTTGGTTTTAATCTTGAAAAGTACTGGTCTCAATCTGGAATTACAAGCAAACCTGTGTGGTTTGAGAAGGATGATATTGTCAACCATTCACATATAAAAAAGGAAGGTCAGGTAATTTCTTTCAATGGAAAAACAATTGCCCTTTGGGAGAAAGACAACAGGAAAAAGATTGTACCTCCAAAGAAATTAAGAGTCGATTATGTTTTAATCACTGGAAATGTACCTGAACGTTTGCAGGAGTTACTGCTGTATTACGAATTTGATTACTTGGTACTTGACTTGTCTTTGCCGGTTTGGAATGCAGATAAGTGGAAAGCTGAAGCAATAGCCAGCAAAGTAAATCTTTATGATATCCGTCAAAGTGGCGCATTAATCGTCAATTTCTGAGTAAGGTCTGCGACTTCAGATTCAAAGATTATCTGATACCAAATGAAATTACAAGATGAAACCCGTGAAAACTGGTATAATGCCTATAGAATCCTGTTACATTCCAATTTATTGAATTATTACGGATGCAAATAGGTATTACAATTATAAAAGGGTGTAAGAAGCTTCATCACAATATGGAACTTCAACAGGTTGAAATAAAAAAAAAGCCTTTGTTTCCAAAAGCTTTTTTATAAAAAACACATTGTGCGTGTGGTTCAGTTTTATTCTATGATCAGTTTTCGCGTGACGATCTCACTGCCATCGTAAATCCTTATCAGATAAACACCTTTGCCTAGGCCTCTCAAATCGATTCTTTGGGTTGTGCTTCCAAAAACTGGGATAAGGGTTTCTTCATGAACAATCTTTCCGATGAGGTTATATACCTTTATTTCAGTGCTTGCATTAAACTGACTAAATACAAGATTAAATTCACCATTACCCGGATTTGGATAAATCTTCAGCTCTTTTTTGTCATTTTCTCCAATAGAAGTTTCAGCTGTGGTCGTAAATTTCCTGACCTGACTCCAATTTGTTGAATCAAGTCCCTGAATGGCCCTTACTCTCCAGTAATAGTCAGTATCAGGATTAAGGAGATACATTATCTGATAGAAGCTATTTGTTACAATGCGATCATTAGGACAAGTAAAGGTATTTTCAGTGCAGAACTGAAGCAAATATTTCTGCGTTCCGCGAATTTCACTCCAGCTGAAGCGTGGATTGCGCATAAGGTTTGTTGCATTATTCGCAGGGGCTATGAGGTTAACGGTGTTGCTTGTGGTAAACTTGAAGACAGGAGACCATGGTGAAGCACCTCCACCATGACGGGCCATTACACGCCAGTAATAATCCTGACCATATATAAGACCAATAAAGCGATATTCCGGAACGAATGATTCATATGTAAATGGATCAATAAAATTAGGATTCATGGCTAGTTGCACTGTATACCTTACAATACCTGTGTGTGAAGTCCATTTAACAAGTGTGTCAAGCGCAATGTTGGTGGCGTTATCAACGGGTGTTGTTAGTGTTGGACTACGGAGTATAGGGAAGGATGTTACACTTGACCACGCTGAGGTTGACTCAGGATGAATTGCGCGAATTCTGAAAATGTGCAGTTTTCCAAAAGCGAGATTGTTGATCTCTAACTCTGTTACTGTACCTGCTACCATGAAGGTCTTCAAATAAGGTGAAGCGAAATCAACATTGAGGCCTTTATACTTCATGAGGAAGCCGCTGTTTCCAACAAAACCTCCGGCAGTAGAGCTGGCAAAATGAATGCCATTAAGAATCTGTGTGGTACCACTGGCCATTTGCTCCCAGGCTGTACCGTTATAATAGTATAAGACGCCGTTGTTACCAACTGCATAGCCATTGTTTTCATCGATGAAACAGATGCCGTTAATGTTTCTTCCAGGTGAACCAAGATTGGTTTCTGCCCAGCTACTTCCGTTGAATCTGAATAATCTTGATGCAGGTGCTGATGCCCAAACATTGGTTGGGCTTACCACCCATAAGCTTAAAATATCTCTGTTTGATGCGATGGTACTATTTGCCCAGCTTGTTCCATTGAAGAATGCGCCACGTCCAGCCTTACCACCAGCCCAAATAAATTCCTCGTTCAAACCGTGGATAGCATATACATCTCCAACAATTCCGATATCAAACGCTGACCATGCAGTACCGTTAAATTTGAGTGAAACCCCTTTTGTGGTAGCTGTTGGTGAATTACCTACGGCATAACCATTGGTTGGAGAAGTGAAATACACTGCATTTAGCTGTACGGTTGTGCCTGAGGTTTGCGCTGTCCAGGCAGTGCCGTCAAAGTGCAGGATTGTTCCATTGGCTCCAACTGCCCATCCATTGTTATGATCGGTAAACCAAACGCCTCTTAAATTTCTTACTGTTCCACTTGGAAAAGCACTCCATGCACCATTGGCATAGCGTAAAATAGTGCCGTTATCGCCAACAGCCCATGCATTATCATTGTCGACATAATAAATGCTGTTGAGGGCAGGTGAAATACCTGGAGACTGAATGCTCCAAATAGCTGAAGTGTCAATCTGAAGTTCATAATTGCTTACCCCGGTAATTGGACTCCACTTCACTGTTGGCGCAGGATTCAGGGTTGACTGATCAGCTGGCGCAGTAATTGTAACTGTTTTGACTACTCTGAAAGAAAAAGTTGAGGACCAGTCAGAAACGGATGTTCCGTCTGATGCTTTTACACGCCAGTAATAAACTTCATCAAATTTGAGATTACTCATTTGATGCGCGGTAACCATTGTTGGCGGGAAACTCACTGCATCGCTGAAGTCGGGGGATTGAGCAAGCTGCAATTCATAAGTGATTACAAAACCCTGTCCTGCCACGGCATTCCAGTCAAGCAGAACATTAGGCATTTGGCCTATGGCTTCATTGACTGGCAATCTGAGCTCAGGTGCATAAATCTTTGTTTCTGCAAAAGCTGAGAAGCTAAGCAATAGGGCAAAGAGAAGCGTTGAATAAATATTTTTCATCGTATTCTGATTTTTGATAATACAAGATTAATACACGAGAATTTTAACAGCATTTACCTGTTTTCCACTTTGAAGCTTCAAGAGATAGGTGCCTGTTTTCAAACCATCAGCATTCAACTGGATTTGTTGTTTTCCCTGTGGAAGGAAGCCGGTTTTTGCATTGCGAACCATGCGGCCGTTCAAATCAAAAATGCTGTAAATTACTTCTCCTCCTTCAAATAGGTTAAATTCAATGTTTGCCTGCTTGATTACCGGATTTGGGTATACGCCTATGTTGAGGCTCTGATTCTGTTTTATGGTTGCAGTTTCATCTATACCGACAGGTTTTCTGAAATCATTGCAACGATACAATCCGCGACCGAAAGTAGCGGCATAAATGACGCCTAAATTATCGGTTCCTGGATAATTTACAACGAGAGTATCAACATTGATTAACTGAACAGTGTCAGGTGCTCTGTTCACAAGTTGTTGTTTAAGATCGAAAACGGTAACATTACCTAAACCCTGATCTGCAACCCATGAAGGAGTTCCAAAAATGTCAGAAGTGGAATAAATACCTTTTTCAGTACCTAAAAAGACAGTGCCGGATGTGCTCATCTCAAAAATTGATGCATAAACTGGCATTTTCGGTAATTCAGCCTGTTTGCTCACCCATGTTGGATTTGCATCCAATGCATTTGTTGTAACAAATACATAATGATCATTGCCATAATTGCCCAGTGTAACCAATACTCTGTTAGGATTGTTTGGATCAATAGCGATGGATGTTACAACCTGACTTATTGGGGTATTGCTGTTAGGCAGGGTAGGTTGAATTAAACGTGTTGCTACAATACATTGAGGACTGTTTACATCTCCCAGACTCTTGTTATAGGCTAGGGCCAGATTAGAAATCCGGTAGACTTTTCCGTCTCTCATTCCAACAAATGCATGATTACCATCAGCAGAAACTGCCAGAGAATGAGGAATTCCGGTTAAACCATGGTTTCTGTTTGCAATCTGATACCATTCTGGTCTCTTTCCAAACTCAAGCATTTCCTTGGTCATAAATACGGTGTCGGTCACAGCAATAAAAAGCCTGCTTGAAACAATATCTTTAATTCTGATTGTGTCGTTGATCGCAAGATTTTGTTGCGGACTTAGCGTATGGTAGAAAGGATGATCAAAATTATTGCTTTTTGCTTTGATAACTTCACCACCCTGATAAGCTCTACGCGCACGGAAGGTTACAGAATCGCGGCTGTTTTGATTTTCAAAACTTTCCCATAATACAACTGGGGTGCGGAAGGCTGTATTAGTGCTTCCACCAAATCCAAGCGATGGAAGAAACTGATTGGCAGCCGAAAAAGTAAATCCAAGGTCTTCGGAACGTTGTATCTCAACGGATGTTGTAGAAACAATCATGGCCTCAGTATTGATGATAGACAATGCACTTGGACCTCCTGATAGTGTTCTGGAGAAAACGGTTTCTCCCTGACGTTGGGTATTGCCTTGTCCTGATATATAAATTACACCCTGATCCTGAGCGCCACCAAGAACTCTGTTCATGATTCCGGAAGGTGCAACTGTGTAAAATTGTGCTGTAGCATAATTTCTGTTGTTAACAGAGTAGGTATATTCGGTGCCTGAAATTGTTCCTTTATGTATTCCACCATCAGTAGCAACAAAGAAAATACCACTGCTGCCCGGTCTGAAAGCAACGCGTTGCTGTCCGGCATGCACATAACGAGGACTCAAATTATTTCCTGCAGGAAAAGACTTGATATCCCATGCGTACAAACCGCTTTCAGAAATTCTAATTCCTTCCCAAAGGTTTTGTCCACCTATTATAATTCTGTTAGGATCGTTAGGGAAAACAGTGACGTGACTGTTATAATTACCTTTTGCACCAAGCAGAGCTATTGATGTAGTTTCAGGTAGAATCAACATCCAGTTGTCTCCTTTGTCACCTGAGCGATAAACACCTTTATGGGTTCCGTTTGCTTTTACGAGCAGTGCATAAACAATATTTGGGTCAGATGGTGCAAATGCTAATTCAAGTCTTGTAACATCGGCTGCAGGCAAGGCAGTAAGGTCAGTGTCGGAGGAACGTAAGACAAAGGCCTCTGGATTTCCGTTTTTCGAAATATAAGCCATATTATTGACTGATGCTGCAAGACTGCCATCAGTTCCTGCCTGCACATCACTTGAGAGGAGGTTTAATTCAACTCCATCAGATGTTTTTGCATTTGCCCAGGTATTTCCACCGTCATTAGAGTATTTCAGGCCTGAATTTGTTGCAGCAAATAAATGTCCGGATGCGTTGATGGCAAGTTCATTTATAATAGCCCAGTCATCATTGTTATTATTTAATTGTGGCTTTGTGGCAATCAGATTTGTGAAAACAGCTGAGCCTGCATTGTCGGTTAACTTCCAGATTCCATCTCCCATGAATCCCGTTGTATAACCCATATTGCCAAGACCGGTATACAATTGTGCGTTGAAACCATCGCCTGTGCCAATATAAATGTCTCCGTTTGAAGCCTGTACCATTGAACTCACCAACAAATTGTTGTTGCCAAGTGCTACCCAGGTTATCCCTTCATTGGTCGATTTCCAGATACCACCACCAGCAGAGCCTGCATAAAGTGTCTGATTTGTTGCATCACGGTTGTCGTAAATTATACCTTTTGTTTTCCCACCATAGTTATCCGGTCCCAATGAATGCCAGCTCAAAGTGGTCTGACTGCGCATTGTTCTCATCTCCTGCGCCTGTTGTGCAGCGGCAACAACATCATTAAAATCGATGATTCCTGTCTTTTGATTGCTGCGCAATGCATGAAGATAAGCTTCTGAAGAAGACTCTTCAAGGTTTCTGGGGGTGTAACGCTCGTTGCCAGAGTTGGCATTTGCCCAAGTTAACGTGCTGGTTACTAAAAGAATACAAATTAGTAAAAATCCTTTTTTCATATCATCTAATTTTGATTGTATCTGGATCTGTTCTCTTCTGAAATAGTGGCACAAGTTACGTCAAATATTCATACCTGCAATAACTAAAAGAAGAATTTCTTTAACACTTCTTAACAACTATTTTAACACTTATTAAAGTGCAAAAGTAAAAATCTATCCTGAAACTAAGTGGTTTTTTGAAATTTAAATTCAATTTCTTTCTGATTTCATTGCATTTGAGGCGTTTTGTCAGAGAAGCTTTACTAAAAGTGCATATCAACCTGACTGAATTTATTAATGTAGGGCCCATCATTCTTGCAGAACCGGCATTGAAGTCAAGAGGGTTTAGATTTACACTCCGAAATAAATTTCTATAGGAAGCTTTATTAAAAGCCTATCATCTGAAGGGGTCTTCTGTCTTAAGAATGATTTGGTTTGAAGAGGTTTCATCATCAAGAAAAGAAAACTTGTAATTAATATTTTTCGAAATATTTTTGAATGTTGCACTGTTGTTCTTACAAATTGCCCAGTCAACGGCTCTCCATTTTTTATCATTGAAAACGGAAATATAAATAAATGTGTCAGGACAAAATCCATTATAGACAAGGGTTTGAACAGGAAGATAATCCGCTGTAACATCCAGATAATGGTAATGACCAAGGAATGGTGGCGTTGTTTTCGTTAAATCTTTGAGGGCAAACAGACTTGAATCAATCTCAAAATAGATGCGGCGGTAAACTTTTGGAATGACTGCGCTTTTTGAAAGGAGGTCTCTTTCGTTACCTGGAAGTGGCTTGAACTTTCCATCAGGAGATAGATAAACTGCAAAATAAAATGAATGACTTGTGTCGGCCAGATATGGAACGTAATCAACAGTTGCGGGAATACCCAGGCTTCTCAGGGTCTTTGCTTTCAAATAACTTATATCGCGGTGGTTTCCCTTTTTGCTTCCGAAAAAATCCTCCATTTTTTGTTCTTGTGGATTCTTTAAATACCGCAAATCAAACCGGAAAAGGTTATTGATGTGTTTATTGACTATTTGTGCAACTTCATCCGCAGTAACTTCAGCACTGACAGAGTCTTCAATCCATGAAAATTCATGCATTAAAAAAGATCGCCAGTCTTCTAAGTGTTCGTTTCCAATTCTGTATGGCAAAGTGTAAGCAAGAAAACTGCAGAAATCATAGTTTTTTGCCCAGCTGAATTTTCTTGCCTCAAAGCTGTTTTCAATGGTGCTTATCAAAAGCTCTGAAGTTATCGTATCCCGATCGAGCATATATTTTTTCGCCCGGTATGAAAGTCCGGCTGTATTTGTTTCCAGACTGTCCCAAAAATTCAGGAAATTTTCTTCGGTTGAAAAACTGAGTGGGTTTATCTCAAAAATATTTTCTACTGAATCAACAAGCTCATATTCAACGCTGTATTGTCTTCCTATATTACGGATTAAAAAATAAACAGCCTTGAGCTTCAGGCTGTCATCTGATTCGAAATATCTGGCAATTGTTTTTGTCAGCTCAACCCTGTTGAATCCTGTATTTTGAATGACTTCAACCACATCAAGGGGAATGCCGGGTTCTTTTGATTTCAGACATGCCTGAAACATGCTTCCGCTCAGGAGCAAAAGCAGACCTAACCAAAAGCTGAATTTTCTTGCCTGATTGGTCATATTGGTGTTTTTATTTTTGGTTTAACCGATTAAAATTTCTTAATTTTCTTCACCCTATGAGGGGCTGGAAAAGCAATAAAATTAAGAAATTACACACAACCGGCAACCAAAATGAAATAATAGTTTTCAGAAACAGAAAAAATGCTTGCTTCAGTATGATTATCCATCAAAAAGCAGTTATTCACGCATTAAAATGAGGGTTTAATTTGTAGAAAAGCTTTTACCTCATTTGCCTGTGTCAGATTCCGGTCAGCACTTCTTCAGGCATCCAACCCACGCTGCCATTGGCAATTCTGATTTTTTGCCAGCCTCCGGCACGGTCAAGTAATGTAACTTTTGTGCCTTCATGCAAAACGAACAGATCAACACTGGAAGCTGTTGGTGAGCTCTTTACCGTGATTGTGGGAATGAAAACAATGGCTTCATTGGTTTGCTGGGTGTAGTAGTATTTTTGGGAAGCAAGTCCAAAACTGGCAATTGAAAAGAAAAGCAGCAGCAATCCAAGAAAAAATGAAACTTTACGCAAAGCTACATTATATGCTGTGAAGTAAACATAGGCAGAAACGAGCGTCAGCATAAAAATCACAACTGAAATCCATGCCCATGTATCAGCAGGCAGCATCGTATAAAAGGTTTTCCACCAAACCCTGAAAAACAGTTGAGGAATATCTTCGATCTTGTCAACGATCATGCTGTTGGCAATAGTAAGATTATGAAGAATATCTTCGTCTGAAGGGTTGATTTTCAGTGCTTTTTCATAATAAACAATGGCCGAAGGAATCTCTTTGAGCTTGAAATAGGTGTTGGCTGTATTATAATACAAAGCATCCGAAGCATAGCCTTCATCCATCACAACGTTATAGAGCATCAGTGCCGAATCGTAAACAGCCTGATTATAAAACGCATTGGCCTGTTCAATTTTTGACATTACCTGCTTATCTTTTGCCATGCTGCTAAAGGCTGTAAAGATCAGCATAAGCATTCCTAACAAACTAATTTTGAAGTTTTTCATACACATAGCTATTTGATTAATCTTTCAGCTTTTGTAATCACTTCGATGCCCTGCTGATAGAGGTCATCCATTTTTTTATTTACATCGCCGGGAGCAAAACGGGCATACTCGCAGTTGTTTAAAGTAAGGATAAACTGCTCGACAAGTTCCACGGCTGCATTTTTCTCTTTCAGTGCTATCTCAACTGTTTCGAAAGACAGTTCCGATTTTGGGATCGTAAACTTGTCTGAGATGTATCCCCATAATGCTTGAGATATTTCAGCATAAAACTCGTTCTGTTCTTTCCTTCTAAGATGTTTTTCAGCATTAACCAGTCTTTTTCTGGCCACTTTTGTTGCTTTTCTATTTCTTAGAAGTGACTGATTTTGCCGCAGATGTTCCTGTTTGCGTGTCCATAACAATGCGCCTATAAAAAGTGCCAGCGAACCTAAAACAAGCAAAAAGTAGAGCGGTGAAGCGAAGAAATAGCTTCCTGCTGGTTTCAGTTTTTTACCTTTCAGCTTGATGTGTCTGATATCCGATCCGAGGTAACGGATGCCTTCCTGAGCACTCGAATAGACTACATCGCCACTTGAATCAGCAGAACCTTTTTCGACTTTAATGTCAAAAGTTTGTGAGCGCAGTGTGACGTATTCTTTTTTGCGGGGATCATAATAAACAAACTCTACAGGCTCAATTCTGTAACTTCCCTGAAAACGGGGTATAACAAGATATTCGGCTTTTCTTGAACCACTTATTCCATTCGAACTTGTTTTGATATCTGAAACTATCTTCGGGTCATAAACTTCAAAATCTGCAGGAAAAATTGGTCTAGGCAGGTCTATCAGCTCAAGATTTCCGGAACCGGTGATGGTGAAAGAAATGTTAATGGCTTCATTGGCTTTGATTTCATTTCGGTCGATGGCCGATTGAAAGCCAAACTGACCCACTGCACCATTGAACTGCTGAGGACGACGGGCAACAGGTACTGGCTCAACATCTATTGTAATTGCTTCAGAAATAAGTGTCTTTGGAACATTTTGTATGTTTCTGTTGAAAAACGGATCGTTAAAAAAACTTTCAAAAGGATCACGTGTGCGTTGCTGGTTTTGCTGTGTCCGTATTTGTGCTACGCATTCAAGTTCCATGGGTTCGATAGTTAGCTTGCCGGTCTTTTGCGGAAAAAGTGCCACTTTTCGCACATCAGCCAGCACATATTCCTGCCCGTCAATTATTTGCGTTGTTTGCTGCAAGCTGGCATTGTTATCCAAAAGGTTTTTCGTCCAGAAGCCTGGGAAGGAAGATAATTTGGTTACGGAAAGTGAGGATACAGGAACACGGGTGTAGATGCGGTAAGTGATAATAATCTGTTCGCCGACAACGGCTGTCCTTTTATCCGGTATAGCTCTAAGATATAAATCTTTAGCAGATAAGCTTCCGCTTTGATCCTGTGTTGATGGTTGTCTGGCCTGACCGCCTCCCCCTTGTTGACTGCTTGCAGGGCCTACTTTTATAGTAAGTTTGTTGGACGCTATTTTTTTTCCGTCAACAGTAACATTCGCTGGTTCAATTGTAAATTCACCTTCCTGACCGGCAGATAGTATATAGGTGTAGGTTTGTGTAAAAGTGCGATCCATGCGACCGTTTACAATCTGAATGCTCGAGCTTGTCGACACCATTGGGCCGGTAATCAAACTAAAACCCCTGAAATCAGGTCCAGTGAAATTACTGCCTTCTGCATTTACTTCATATACAACCCTAAACTGTTCGCCAACCTCAACATTGGTTTTGGCACTTGCTTTAAGGGTTGCACTTTGCCCTGATGTGATTTTTGGAATCATCAGAACCATGAAAATCAACAAATATCCAAACCCCTTTTTCATGTGTGATATTTTTTACGCAACACAACTGACACTTTTTATTATACTTGCATAAGTCTGAAAAACGCGCGAAAATACATCGTAATATTCACTGAATCTTACTTCATTGAACTGTCGGAGCATTTTTTCATGAATGTCACTTTTTACATATTTCAATTAACGCCAGTTTTTGCAACTTATTACCAATCCTTATCCCTGACACTTCTTGGCCCTGTTTTTACTCTGTTTTCATTGAGCTTTTCCAGGGTCTTTTTTTCTTCTCCTGTCAGCGCCTGTAGCATCCGTTCAGCATCTTCTTTCGACATTTGAGGTTGCTGAGATTGCTGCTGTTTTTGATCAGATTTTTCATCGTTTTGTTCGCTTTGCTGCTGATCTTTGTCTTGCTGATCCTTCGATTGTTCATCCTGCTTTTCCTGATCTTTTTTGTCGTCCTGATTTTGATCCTTGTTTTGATCCTGATTCTGATCTTGCTGCTGCTCTTGCTGTTGCATTTTCCACATGGCATACGACAAGTTATAGCGGGCCTCTTCATCGTTAGGATCAAGACGCAGTGCCTGTTTGAACATTGGAATGCTTTCTGCATATTTTTCCTGGCTCATCAAACTGTTGCCTGCATTGAAAAGCGCTTTGGCTTCCATCTTTGGATTGTTGCTCATTTCGGCAACACGGCTGAAATGACTGGCAGCATCGTCAAAGCTCTGCTGCTGATAACGGGCGTTTCCAAGATTGAAAAAGGCTTTGTCGCTGCGTGGATTTTGTTCAGTAGCTTTTTGGTAGTCTATCTCAGCTTTGTCAAAAGCACCTTCCTTATACTGCTTATTGCCCTTTCGTATAAAATCCAATTCGGACTGACTAAAAGCCTGAGCCGAAAAAAACGACGATAATAATATGATTATAAATATTTTATTCATTTTTGATCTGTTTTTTTTCAAACAAATTAATTTTTGATTCCCATTTGCTTTTGCGCCATGCCAGAAGGCTCTCGGCCAACAAAAGGATTATCACAAAACCTAAGAATAACTGGAATCTGTTCTCATAATCTGTAAACACTTTTGCATCAATTTCTGATTTAGCAATGCTGTTTATTTCATTGAAAATTGTTTCCAATCCAGACCTGATGTTGCTTGCTCTTACATACGTACCGTTTCCGGCGGCTGCAATCTGCTGCATCAGGCCTTCATTCAGCCTGGTGATGATGGTATTATTGTTCTTGTCTTTGCGAAATCCGGTTTGTTTCCCAAACTTGTTATAGATTGGAATTGGAGCACCATCGGCAAGTCCCATCCCGATTGTATAAACATAAACACCAGCATCGGATGCCTGCTTTGCTGCTTTAACTGCATCTTCCTCATGGTCTTCACCATCAGAGATGATAATGATGGCTTTGTTTCTCTCAGAAACATCTAACGAACTTAAAGCCATTTGTATGGCTTCGGCAATGGCAGTCCCCTGAGTGGGTACAATATCAGTGTTTATGGTTGACAAAAATAACCTTGCCGCGGCATAATCGGTTGTTATTGGGAGCTGAACATATGCTTTGCCCGCAAAAACGATGATCCCTATTCTGTCTCCGGTAAGCTTGTCAATGAGTCTGTTGACAGCTTGTTTAGAGCGTTCAAGCCTGTTGGGTGCAATATCCTCTGCCAGCATAGAATTTGATACGTCAAGCGCAATAAAAATATCAATCCCTTCTCGTTTAACCTCTTCCATGCGGGATCCAGTTTGAGGATTAGCAATGGCCACTATAAGCGAGATATATGCAAAAATTAAAATAAATAGTTTTATCCATGGACGTGTTGCTGACTGCAGTGGCATGAGCAGGCGAAGCATCTGTGGTTCAGCAAAACGTTTCAGCGACTTGTTTTTGAAATAACTGGAAACCATAAATGCTGCAATAATCACCGGAATTATCAGCAACAGATAAAGCATTTCAGGTCTTTCAAACTTTAAAATATTTGTTTCCATCATCGTTAACTTTTAAGTGATTGATCTGAAAACAGTGAAACGTAAGAGCAGTTCTGTCAGTAGCAAAACAAGTGCAAGCAGGGCTAGTGGAAGGTATTCTTCATATTTTCTGCGAAACTCAGTCACGTCGATTTTTGATCGTTCGAGCTGATCAATTTCCTTGTAAATCTCCTCAAGCTTCTGATTGGATGTGGCTCTGAAATATCTTCCGTCAGTTTTCAGGGCAATTTCCTGAAGCAGTTGCTCGTCAATTTCCACTTTCATATCGCGCAGTTGAATACCAAAAGGAGTCTGAACAGGGTAGGGAGCAGTGCCATAGGAACCAACGCCAATCGTATAAACACGAACGCCAAAAACTCTTGCGATTTCTGCAGCGGTCATAGGATCAACGGATCCTGCGTTGTTAACACCATCAGTAAGCAGAATCACAACTTTAGAAATGGCTTTGCTGTCTTTGAGGCGTCCTACTGCAGTTGCCAGACCATCTCCAATGGCAGTTCCATCTTCAATCATTCCGCTTTTGATGTCCTTAAACATACTTAAAAGGATGTTGTGGTCAGTGGTAAGCGGCACCTGTGTGAAAGTTTCTCCACTGAAAATTACCAGCCCCATTCTGTCGTTGGAGCGCCCTTTGATAAATTGTTCTGCAACAGCCTTCGATGCCTCAAGCCTGTCGGGCTTAAGGTCGCGGGCAAGCATACTGCCCGACACGTCAAGTGAAATTACAATATCGATACCTTCAATAGTGACATTCTGGCCGGATGAACTTGTTTGTGGCCTCGCCAAAGCTACAATCAGTAATGCAATGGCAACTTGCCGCAAAGCAAAAAGGACATGCCTGAACATTACACGCATGCTTTTGGATGCGTCTTCAAACATACTCAAATCTGATAGTTGCAGGGTCGGATGTGTTTTTGATTCCCTCAAAACATACCAAACAATCATGGCAGGAATGATCAGCAGGAAATACAGAAACTCAGGATGACTGAAAGTTATCTGATCAAAACGTGCAATCATGATGCTTCCTCCTTATCCATTTCTGCTTCATTGTCTGTTTGGGCAACAGCATGACTTTCATTCACAAAGTCAACCAGATGACTGATGCTGAGATCGTTCTCCACAGCTGTAGGTTGTGCTTTGGCAAATTTCACCAGATCGGCAAGTTCAAGTGCGTTGGAAAGTTTGCTCATAGCTTCCGGATTGATTCCTGAAGTTTGAAGGCCGATGAGTATTTCATGTGTCGTCATTTCAATGGCATTCACAGGGAATCGGGCTTCAATGTAGGCACGAATAATATCAGACAGTCCAGTATAGTAATCTTTGACTCTTCCGCTTTGCCATAATTTCTGATGCCTTAGTTCTTCCAATTGCTCCAGCGCTAAAAGGTGCGGAGGAATTTGCGGTTTGAGGATTGGTGCTAGGGTCACAGGCTTGTTGCGGCGACGCATATAAAACCATACAATTGCAAAAAGCAGGGCAGCAATACCAAGTAAACCAATAATCCATGGTAAAACTTCAGCAAATGTGATAGGCGCACTTTCAATGTTTTTTATCGGTTTGAAAGTTGCTGTGGTATCTACTGCAATTGCGCCAACCCTCAGCATCAGTGGGTTTGACTGGGCTGCATAAAAAACCGTATCTCCTTCGGGAGCAAACTTTATATCAATGCCCGGAATATAAACCCATCCTGTGTCAAATGATGTCAAAACAAGCTGTTGGCGCATAACCATATTTCCATCCTTGTCGACAGGAAGAACCTCTGTCTGGCCTTGTTGCAAAATCTCAAGATTGCCTGTAAGCGTATCGCCCCACTGAGGCCAGTCAACCTTAAAACCTCCGGGAACTTTCATGTTCAGTTCAAAAACGAGATGCTGGCCAATAGCAATAGAATCAGTACTTAGCCTTCCAAGTGCTTCCACTGTCTGGCTTTGTAATTTTGGTACTGCTAAAAAAAGCAGCGTAAATCCTATAATGATATGTGTTTTTAAAAACTTCATTTTTGTTTTCAGTTTGTACTTTAGTACAATTTATTGCTGAATTTAGTACTGTGGAATTTTTTGAAGATGCCAAAAACGATGCTTAACGGGCGGATCGTTTTTTGAACAGTTTCATCAAAGGCCGCACATAATCCTCGTCAGTATAGATGAGGGTGTTGTCAACTCCACATTTGGTAAATATGCTATTCAGTTGTTCTGTTTTCTTTCTTATCCAGTGCCGGTACCTGTTTCGGGCATCCTGACTTGAAGTGTCAACCCAGAATTCTTTAGCAGACTCAGCATCGCTGAACTTCACCAGACCGATAGGAGGAAGTTCGTCTTCCCGCTTGTCAGTAATGCGAAGCGCAATGAGATCATGTTTTCGGGCAGCAATTTTCATTGGCTGCTCAAAACCATCACTGATAAAGTCGGAAATGAGAAAGGCCGTCGAGCGTTTTTTTATAGCGCTTGTCAAAAATCTCAGACCTTCACCGATATCTGTGTTGCGGTGCTGTGGTTTGAAACTTATCACTTCTCTGATGATTCGCAGGATGTGTGATGTTCCTTTTTTGGGCGGAATGAATTTCTCAACCTGATCGCTGAAGAAAATCACACCCACTTTATCATTGTTTTGAATGGCAGAGAATGCTAATACAGCGGCTATCTCGGCGGCAATCATCTTCTTGAGTTGTTGCTTTGAACCGAATTCATTCGATCCGGACACATCGATAAGTAACATTACAGTGAGCTCGCGCTCTTCTTCAAAAATCTTTATAAAAGGATGATTGAAACGCGCTGTAACATTCCAGTCGATATTTCTGACGTCGTCGCCATATTGATATTCGCGCACTTCACTGAAAGCCATACCTCTGCCTTTGAAAGCAGAATGATACTGACCCGAAAAAATCTGCTGCGAGAGGCCGCGCGTCTTTATTTCGATCTTTCTTACCTTCTTGAATATCTCTTGTCCCGTTATCGTCTGATCCATAATTAAAAGACTTTTGGGCTTAAGGCACTTCGATGGTGTTCAGGATTTCGTTGATGATTTCCTCTGAAGTAACGTTTTCAGCTTCAGCCTCATAGGTGAGGCCGATACGGTGACGCAAAACATCATGCGCCACAGCACGCACATCTTCCGGAATCACATAACCTCTGCGTTTGATAAATGCATATGCTTTTGCGGCCAATGCCAGATTGATACTTGCACGTGGAGAACCTCCATAGGCAATAAGGCTTTCAAAACGTTTGAGCCTGTATTCGCCGGGGAAGCGGGATGCAAAAACAATGTCGGTGATGTAATTTTCGATTTTTTCATCGAGATACACTTCACGAACAACACTGCGTGCTTTCAAAATATCTTCGATCGAAATAATACTCATCACAGTCTTAATTTCATTTGTGATATTCTGACGCAGAATCAACTTTTCCTCTTCTTTTTTTGGATAGGTTATCACCACTTTGAGCATGAAACGGTCAACCTGTGCTTCAGGCAACGGATAAGTTCCTTCCTGTTCGATGGGGTTTTGTGTGGCCATAACAAGAAATGGGTCAGGCAGCTTGAATGTCTGCTCACCGATAGTCACTTGTTTTTCCTGCATGGCTTCAAGCAATGCACTTTGTACCTTTGCAGGCGAGCGGTTGATTTCATCGGCCAGAACGAAGTTGGCAAAGATAGGCCCCTTTCGAACAACAAATTCTTCCTTCCTCTGACTGTAAATAAGTGTTCCGATAAGGTCGGCGGGCAGCAGGTCGGGTGTAAATTGTATTCTGCTGAATTCGGCTTTGATTACTTTTGCCAATGAGTTGATAGCAAGTGTTTTAGCTAGCCCAGGGACGCCTTCAAGCAGGATATGTCCGTTTGAAAGCAACCCGATGAGTAGTCGCTCTGTCATCATTTTCTGACCAACAATTACCTTGTTCATCTCCATATTGATCAGGTCGATGAACTGACTTTCTCCTTGAATTTTTTCGTTTAACTCTTTAATATCGGTTAGGATCATAATGGATTAATTTTTGAACGGCAAAGATAGAAAGGCAGTCCTTGAGGTCGCGTTAAAAAAAGTTAAAGAAAAAAAATAGAAGTTAATGAAAATTAATGTGTTACAATTCTGATTTTAGTTAATGCCCTCGCTTAGATAGTTGTCTGAGGCTTTAGCAAACTGTCTGCGAAATAAAAATAATTGTACCTTGCAACGTTTTTTAATAAATCATTCAATGGAATTTACAGCACAGCAAATTGCAGCTCTTCTTTCTGGCACTGTTGAAGGCAATCCTGAAGCCTCGGTATCAAATGTTTCACGCATTGAAGAGGGTACCCCCGGCACTTTGAGTTTTCTTGCAAATCCAAAGTATACACCTTATATCTATGAAACATTAAGTTCAATCGTGATCGTAAACAATAGTTTTGAAGCTGAAAAGCCTGTTCAAACTACACTCATCAGAGTGCCTGATGCCTATTCAGCTTTTGCCCAGCTGCTTGAAATTTATCAGAAATTTAAATCTGATAAAAAAGGGATATCATCTCTTGCATTTGTTGCGAAGGATGCCAGTTTGGGAGAGGACATATATATAGGTGAATTTGCTTTTGTCGGCGAAAGGGCTTCAATTGGAAATAGGGTCAAAATTTATCCTCAGACTTATATCGGTGATGATTGTGTTTTAGGCGATGACACCATCATTTTTCCTGGAACAAAAATCTATGCAGGTACAAAAATCGGAAAGCAATGCGTTTTGCATGCAGGATGCGTGCTTGGCAGCGATGGATTTGGCTTTGCTCCGCAATCAGATAACCAATATAAAAAGGTACCACAAACAGGTATTGTTATTCTGGAAGATTATGTGGAGATTGGAGCCAACACAACAATTGACCGTGCTACACTTGGTTCGACAATCGTCCGTAAAGGTGTAAAACTTGACAATCTGATTCAGGTAGCACACAATGTCGAAATCGGTGAAAACACTGTAATAGCAGCACAAACCGGGATCAGTGGTTCTACCAAGATAGGAGCAAATTGCATGTTTGGCGGACAGGTTGGTTTGGCCGGTCATCTCAATATTGCTGATGGCGTAAAGATCGCAGCACAATCAGGAATCGGCTCAAGTATAAGGGAGCAGGGCTCAATTATGATGGGATCACCTGCCTTGCCTTTCGCTGATTATAAGCGTATTTTGGTACATTTCAAGCGCCTTGATCAAATGGCAAATAAGATCAAAGAGCTAGAAGACAGACTTAACAAAGTGGGCGATCAGGGCTGAATGTGTCAGGTAAGCAAAAAGTTTTACTTTTGCCAAAATTTTCTTTTACTAAATCCACGCATTTAGCTTATGGTTGAATACCAGTGCACGATAAAAAAACAAGTGAGTGTCCATGGAACAGGCCTGCACACAGGTCAGCAAGGTACCATGACTTTTAATCCCGCTTCAACAGGACATGGTGTAAAGTTTCGCAGAACAGATATTGAAGGACAGCCTGTGATTCCTGCCTTGATAGGTCAGGTGGTTGATACCGCCAGAGGCACAACGCTTGAATCTGATGGTGCCAGAGTATATACCATTGAGCACGTTCTGGCTTCGCTTACTGGTTTGGGAATAGACAATGTGCTGATTGATCTTGATATGGATGAAATTCCTATCCGCGATGGAAGCGCAAGATATTTCGTTGAAGCACTTGAACAAGCAGGCGTTGAAATGCAGGATGCATTGTGTGAATACATCGTAATAAATAAAGAAATAACACTCAAGAATGAAGCAAAAGGCTTCGAGCTCAGCATCGTTCCGGCAGAGGAGTTTGCTGTGGATGTAAAAATTGACTATGGTACTGAAGTTTTGAATATTCAGTATGCACAGATGCTTTCCTTAAAGGATTTTAAAAATGAAATTGCCCCTTGCCGAACTTTTGTTTTTTTGCATGAACTGGAGTTTTTACTGCAAAACAATCTTATAAAAGGCGGTGACCTTAGCAATGCCATCGTTTTCGTCAACCGTAAAGTGACCCAGGAAGAACTAGATCGTCTTGCCGAACTTTTTGATAAACCGAAGGTAAGGGTGAAGGAAGAAGGTATACTGAACAACCTCGAACTTCATTTTCAAAACGAACCTGCCCGGCACAAATTGCTTGATGTTGTTGGTGACCTTAGCCTCCTCGGAAAACGTATTAAAGGCCATGTAACAGCTTACAGACCTGGTCATTATGCAAATACTGAATTTGCAAAAAAGATTTTTGAACAAATTAAAGACTGATTTTTTATGATAAAAGAACCACCTTTCGACCTGTACAAAGAACCTGCATACGATATTATTCAGATTCAGAAAATATTGCCGCATCGGCCTCCATTTTTATTGATTGATAAAATCATGGAAATTAGCGAAGAGTATATTGTAGGTGTGAAAAATGTAACCATGAATGAGCCATTTTTTGTTGGACATTTTCCACAGGAACCTGTTATGCCCGGAGTGCTTATGATTGAAGCAATGGCACAGACTGGAGGTATCTTCGTCTTGCATACTGTCCCCGATCCGGAAAATTATATCACTTATTTTCTAAAAATAGATGATGTTAAATTCAGGCAAAAAGTCGTTCCCGGTGATACTCTTGTGTTTGCACTGGAATTAACCTCACCCGTGCGCCGTGGTATTTGTAATATGCGCGGAGTTGCATATGTAGGCAACAAAGTTGTTGCTGAAGGAACTTTGATGGCGCAAATTGCCAAAAAGCAATAACAAATAACATATAAAGCAAAGGAAAAATGAACCAACCCTTAGCATACGTCCACCCACAGGCCAAAATTGCAAGCAATGTTGTGATTGAGCCTTTCGTGAATATTGAAAGAAACGTCATCATTGAAGAAGGAACATGGATCGGCTCCAATGTAACAATCATGGAAGGCGCACGTATTGGCAAAAATTGCCGTGTTTTTCCAGGTGCTGTAATATCGGCTATACCTCAGGATTTGAAATATGCAGGCGAAGAAACTTTGGTACGTATTGGAGATAACACCACTATCAGAGAGTTTGTTACAATCAACCGCGGAACAAAGGCAAACTGGGAAACTGTTGTCGGAAATAATTGTCTTCTCATGGCTTATGTGCATGTTGCACATGACTGTATCATTGGAAATAATGTGATACTTGCCAATGCCTGTAATCTGGCCGGCCATATACGGATCGACGATTGGGCGATTATTGGCGGGCTAGCCGCTGTTCATCAGTTTGTTCAGATTGGCGCACATTCGATGATAAGCGGTGGTGGAATGGCACGCAAAGATGTGCCTCCATTCACAAAAGCTGGACGCGAACCTTTGTCCTATATTGGAGTAAATTCAATCGGATTAAGACGCAGAGGTTTCAGCGATGAGCGGATCAATGCCATACAGGATATTTACCGGACCATTTATCTAAAAGGACGAAATGTTAGTCAGGCTGTAAGTTTTATTGAAGCCAATATGCCTGCCTCCCCTGATCGTGATGAAATACTTAGTTTCATCAATAACTCGACCAGAGGTATCATGAAAGGATATGGCAAAACACGTGAATAACTTCAATTTACATATTTGAACTTAGGTAAAAGCTGCAAAATTCAGGACAAATTCCTAACTTTGCAGCCTTCAATTTTTTAACAATATATATAATTTTATGGCAACAACTGCTGATTTTAGAAACGGATTGATTATTGAATTCAACGGAGATTTGTACTCAATTGTAGAGTTTCAACACGTGAAACCGGGCAAAGGCAATGCTTTTGTGCGCACCAGACTAAGAAGTCTTAAAACAGGGAAAATCTTGCCCAACACATTCCCTGCAGGAATAAAAATCAACATTCAACGCGTGGAACGACGCCCAATGCAATACCTTTACAATGACGGGGCCGACTATTTTTTCATGAATGCAGAATCATTCGAACAAATGCAGATTGCTAAAGAAATGATTAATGCACCTGAATTTTTAAAAGAAGGCGAAAACGTTGAAATTATGTATCATACTGATACTGAATCAGTGCTTTCATGCGAATTGCCGACAACAGTAATTCTTGAAGTTACATACACTGAACCCGGCGAAAAAGGCAATACTGCAACCAATGCTATGAAGGAAGCAACACTGGAAACAGGTGCATTTATCAGAGTTCCGCTGTTCATTAATATTGGAGATAGAATTAAGGTAAATACTGTTGAAAGTGCTTATTCCGAAAGGGTGAAAGCATAGTACAACGCTCTTTTAGAACAGATTATGAAATTCAATCCACCCCAGACACTGTCTCAACTTGCAGGGTTTTTACAAGCTGAATTTGATGGTGCTCCTGATTTTATTATATCAGGCCTCAACGAAATTCACATGGTTGAACCAGGCGATGTTACATTTGTTGATCACCCAAAATACTATGCCAAGGCGCTTAATTCCAAGGCCAGCACTGTAATCATCAATAAAAAAGTTGATTGCCCTGAAGGCAAGGCACTCATTTTTCACGAAAAGCCTTTTGATGCTTTTATCTCTGTTATTTTAAAACACAGACCTTTTACAGCCTCAAATGTGAGTGTTAGTCCATCTGCTGAAATTGGCCAGGGTACAGTTATTCAGCCGGGCTCTTTCATTGGAAATCATGTTAAGGTCGGAAAAAACTGCCTGATTCATTCGAACGTAAGCATTTACGATCATTCAGTTATCGGCGATAATGTAATTATTCATTCCAATTCAGTAATTGGGGCTGATGCCTATTATTTTCAACGACGCCCTGAAGGCTACCGTAAGTTTGAATCATGCGGCAGAGTAATTCTTGAGGACAATGTTGAAATTGGGGCGCTTTGCAGCATTGATAAAGGCGTTACAGGCGATACTATCATTGGATGGGGAACAAAAATGGACAATCATTGTCAGGTTGGTCATGATACTTATATCGGACGCAATTGCCTTATCGGGGCACATGCAGCCATTGCCGGAGTGACCCGCATTGAAGACGATGTGATAATTTGGGGTCGTGTGGCCATCAACAAAGATATTGTGATTGGAAAAGGAGCGGTTATTTTGGCTACCTCCGCTGTGGATAAAACCCTCGAAGGCGGTAAAACGTATTTTGGTGTGCCGGCTGATGAAGCACGCAAGAAATGGCGTGAATTGGCGGCTATGCGTCAACTGCCTGATTTTATGTCAGGATTCAATAAAGAAAGTAAATAAAAAAACAGGGCGGAAAGCCCTGTTTTTATTATATATCTTCAGAAAAAGTTTTATTTAAGTTTCACCCGTGTGATGCCGTTGCCACCTGCCTCTACCGGTGCATCTTCAAATGTAGCAACCTCTTTTGTGCGGCTAAGAAATTCACGGATAACACGCCGCAAAATTCCATTGCCCTTGCCATGCAAAATATTGACGTCTTTCACACTAAGCAAAACAGATTCGTCAATGTATTTGCCTACTAGCTCCAATGCCTCTTCAGCACGCTTGCCCCTGACATCAACAGTAAGTCGAAACTGTGTTGCTTTTTCGTTGATATCTTCACTTAATGCGCTTCTTCTGCGTTGAGGCTGTCGTTTCTCTTCTAGCCTTGCTTCCTTACGGCTCAGTTTTGTTAATTTTTCAGGTGATGTCCGCAGCTTCACCGAATTGAATCCAATCACAGCTTCATGCTCATTGATCGAAAGCAGCTCGCCAACAACATCCATTTCGTCTATGCGCACCTGATCGCCGGGCTTGAGCTCCAGGAAACTTTCTTCCTCATTTTCCTCTAAAACCTGAATTGCTTCTGCAATTTCTCCTGCTTCTTTCAAGATTTCGGGCTTCAAAGCCTGCAATTGCTCTCGCAAAAGTTTTGTTTTTTCCTTTTCAGCCTGCGACTCCCTGATTTCTTTTATCGTGAGTTCGATTTTCTTATTTGCTTTGTCAATGAGGGTTTGAGCCTCTCGGCCAGCTTCTGAAAGCAGGTTCTTTTTGCGGTCTTCGAGCTGTTTGAGCAGACGTTTGTACTTTTCAATGACGTCGTTTAACAGATTATCTGCAACACGCAATTCAATCTGTTTTCTGTCCACTTCAATTTTCTCAATTTCAAGCTGCTGCAGCTGCTGCTCAAAATTAAGTTGAGAGAAACCGGTAATTTCGGAGGCCTTTTCCAAAACACTTTCCGGAAGGCCTGTTTTTCGTGCAATTTCAAATGCAAACGAGCTGCCGGGTTTTCCGGTTTGAAGTACATAAAGCGGTTGCAGACGTTTTGTGTCAAAGAGCATTGCTCCGTTGATAATGCCATCTGCCCTGTCGGCAAGTAGTTTTAGATTGGCGTAGTGGGTTGTAATAAGTCCAAAAGCCTTTCTGATATTGAGCTCTTCAAGCACAGCTTCAGCAATGGCCCCACCAGACTGCGGTTCAGTCCCTGTTCCAAATTCGTCAATCATGAAGAGTGTTGAGGAGTCGGCCTGTTCCAAAAAGTTCTTCATGTGAAGCAGATGGGAGCTATAGGTGCTAAGGTCGTTCTCAAGTGACTGTTCATCACCGATATCGATAAACATTTTACTGAAAATACCACAAATTGACTCAGCTTTTAGCGGAATCGGCAGGCCACATTGAAGCATATATTGCAACAATCCTGTTGTTTTCAGGCAAACAGATTTACCTCCTGCATTGGGGCCTGAGATTACCAAAATGCGTTCCTCTGCATGCAGATGCAAATCCAATGGGACTGCTTGTTTTTTTTGTTCGCGCAGACTAATCTCCAAAAGTGGGTGTATTGCCTGTTTCCAGTCTATTACAGCTTTATCAACCAAAACAGGCTTGCTGGCGTTTATTTTTTTTGTCAGAAGCGCTTTAGCATGGCAGAGGTCAATGTTTCCCAGAAATTCCCATGCATCCGACATCATCGGCAAATGTGGCCGAAGAAGTTGTGTAAAAGCTGTCAGAATGCGATGAATCTCCCGTTTTTCGGCATATTCAAGCTCCCTTATTTCATTGTTGGTATCGAAAACTTCGGCAGGTTCAATGTAAACTGTCTGTCCTGTAGCCGACTCATCATGGATGAAACCACGTATTTTCCTTTTATCCGCAGCCCTCACCGGAATAACCATCCGCCCGTTTCTGATGGTGACTTCTGTATCACTGTCCGACCAGCCTGAATGCTTTGCTTCTCCAAGCATTTGTCTTATTTTGCGCTCAATGGTACCCTGCTTTCGCCTAATATCCTGCCTGATATTGGCAAGTGTTTCGGATGCATTGTCCGGAATCACGCCTTTGTCATCAATCAGTCGGTTGACTTCTTTTAACAGCAGTTTATCAATAAAAAGGTCACGAGCCAGATTTCTGACCGGAAGAAAGTTGAGGCTTTGAGGAGAAGAAGTAAACTGCAGAATCTGATTGAGAATATTGAGGCTCAGGCGAAGGTCAAACAAAGATTCCAGTTCAATGACAGTGCCATCTATGCGCAATCTTTTGAGCTCAGGCCTCAGGTCGAAATAGTCACGAACAGGAAAAGGTAATCCCTGATCGATGAGTTGAACCATTGATTCTGTTTCGTCAAGGCTTTCGCTTATGGAATGAATATCAGCACTGAAGGCAATGATGTCAGCTTTTTCACGACCCATTGTGCTCACGCAAAACTGCCTGAGCATTTTACGGATGGTCGTAAAGCCTGTTTTATCTTCGAAATTATTTGGGTATATCACACAGTTATTCTTAAGCCTGCAAAAATACAAAGAGTTTGGAAGTGACTTGGTTTAATTACTATATTGTTGCAGACTTCAATGAAAAATTATTGATTCAATTACGATGGTTCAAAACCTGGTCACTTTTTAATTTTGCAACCTGCATTTAAAAAATCTAATCAAAACTATGATGATGTTTTTAATGAAATGCAGTTGTCATTTCATATTTTTTATAGCTCTTAACACAGGTTCGCGGAGTCGTTGATAAACGGTTTCATCAGATCCGGTTCCATCAATTTCAATGACCTGATTTTGTTGCTGATAATAATCCAAAACGGGTTCTGTACGTTGTTCATGTTCCTGCAAACGGGCAACAATCGTGGCTGCGCTGCCATCGTAGGGCATTCTGGCGGCTGTATGGCTGCGTGCATCTAGCCTGCTGATAAGTTCCAATACAGGTACTTTAAGGTTGATCACACAAGAGATCGAAGTTCCTTGTTTTTTGAGCAAACCATCTAGGATATAGGCTTGTACCAAAGTGCGTGGATAACCTTTGAAAACATAGCCCCTGCCTGTTCCATCAGTTTCTTTGA
This sequence comes from Bacteroidales bacterium, assembly GCA_030683155.1. GTDB lineage: Bacteria > Bacteroidota > Bacteroidia > Bacteroidales > F082 > JALNZU01. The sequence goes on along the minus strand of JAUXMV010000081.1, from coordinate 70,906 downwards.
GTTTTTTTTCTATCAGTCTGATCACAAGCTCATCGGGTACAAGTAGCCCCTTCTCGAGGAAAGGAATGATCTTTTCAGCAAGTGGACCATTTTCCCGCACTTCATCCTGAAGCAATTCGCCGGTAGAAATGCAGCGCAGGTTGAAGTCTGAAGCCAGGCGGGCAGCTTGTGTGCCACGTCCGGCTCCCGGATAGCCGAAAAGGATGATGTTGGCAGGCCGACTGTTGAGTTCTTCGGAAATGTGCTTGTTGATTCTTTCAAAAACTTCTTCGGAAGATCCAATGCCATCGATGCGGGTGAGTATGCCTGCACTCTCATAAAAGTCAAGCAATGGAAGTGTTTTTTGGTGGTATTCTTCAAGTCGTTTTTCGATCACGGAGGCTTTATCGTCACTTCTGTCTTGTTCGCGTGCGCGCTGTAGAAGCCTTTTTGTACATTCTTCGTTTGGCACATCAAGTATGAAAATGCGTGTAAGTGATGTTTGCAAGCGGGTAAATAACCCATCCAGAATATATGCCTGAACATATGTTCTCGGAAATCCGTCAAAAAGAAATCCGTCACTTCGTTGTCCTTCAGCAAGGGCATTGCCGATAATTTGCACAATGATCTCATCGTCAACAAGTCCACCGGCTTCGATAATGGCTTTGGCTTTGCTGCCGAGCGGACTTTCTGCCTTGATTTCTTTGCGTAAGACTTCACCCGTGGATATATAGTTGAGATTATAGCGTGAAAGCAGCATTTCGGATTGGGTGCCTTTGCCAGCTCCTGGAGGACCAAAAAGGATTAGATTCAGCATAACAATTGGGTTTCATTAATTTGTCATGCAATATTAAGGGTTTTTTAGATGAGAATCAATTGTTTCACACATACGTGAACCCTACATTCTGTGGTAAATCCATGCGACAAACCCTACAACCAATGCTTTTGAAAAAAGTCTTCTGAAAAATATTTTTTGATGCGGATTGATACAAACAGAAAAAGCCTCACCCTTGCGTGAGGGAGAGGCCTGTTCAATGAAAATATTTTTGGTTACGCTAGCTTTGAAGCGTATTTAACCGTCTTTGATTTCAAATTACCTGCTTTGTTCTTATGAATGATATTGCGCTTTGCAAGTTTATCAATCATTGAATGAAGCTTTGGAAGAATTGCATCTGCTGCAACCTTATCAGTCAGGTTTCTGAATTTCTTCAATACAGTGCGCATTGATTTTGCATAGTAACGATTATGCAACCTTTTGGTATTATTCTGACGAATTCTTTTTATGGACGATTTGTGATTTGCCATTTTTTTCTTTCTTAGGGTTCTGAATCAGTTTTGGGCTGCAAAAGTAAGTAAAAAAAATTGATTTCAAAGCCTGAGCCAAAAAAAGTTTAAAAATCACTCAATAGCAATAGCAAGGCAACTTTAACAAATAATTTTGAAGACTTAGCAACTGCGTGAAATCAGGAATATGCAAGCTTTAGCAGTTCATAAACTAAAAAAGCAGGCCAAACAAGTGCTTTCAATAAACCAAAAAGGCCCATCAAAAATCCTGTTGAGTTTGAGATGAAGTAGACAGCTGCGCCAATTATTCCAAGTCCGTAGATAGCACTTTGAGGTGCATTGTTTTGGATTTCACTTTTCATTTTCGATCATTTTTAGGTGAGAAGCAAAGTTATAACTAAAGTGATACATCTGAAATACTTATATAAAAACTTCCCTAAAAATTAATTATTTATCATCAGGAAATTTATTTGGTCTTCCAAAATCAGGATTGGTTAAAAAGGCATCATCGCGCAAAGTTTTAATGAAGGCTTTTAAATCTTCTTTTTGTGGAGGTGTGAGTTGTACACCACCACGCAAAACATGATGCATCAGCGGATCAATTTGTTCACTCCATTTCACATGGTGCGAATAAAAATCAATCACTTCATCGAGTGTGGCAAAGCGCCCGTCATGCATGTATGGCCCGGTGAGTTCAATGTTTCTGAGTGTTGGAGCTTTGTATGCACCTTTATCCATAGGGTCAGCTGTCACTGCAAAGCGGTCCAAAATATCATTAAAAACGGTGTCTTTTCCATTATTGTAAAAAAGGTGTGTTGTGAAGAGCGGATTTCCAAAACCACCATGACAATGAAAGCAGTCAGCCCCTTCTTCAGTTGTGAAAAGCATAAATCCATTCAATTCCGGGCCTGAAAGCTGTTCTTGTCCAACGAGGTAGCGGTCAAACTTTGAGTTGGCCGAAACGAGTGTCCTTACAAATTGAGCAATAGCTTTTTCAATATTGGTGAAAGTGATTGTGCTGCTTCCAAAGGCTTTGAAAAAAAGTTCAGGATATCCATCAATCTTTTGAAAGAGCTGCTTAACGCTTGTAGTATCACTATTCATTTCATGCTCGGCAAATACTGCAAGTCTCACAAAATCTTCAATATTTCTTAAATTGGTATTGGGATTGTCCTTATGCACAAAACCATTCCATCCATATCCACTCTGATTCCAGACAAGGTTGATCAATGGCAACATAACATGTGGAGTCTGCAGTCCTGTTATACCGTGTACGAAACCGCCCTGAAAAGTAGGATGGTCGCGCCCGGCCTCAAAGCTGTTTGCTTGAATGTGACATGTTCCGCAACTCATTAGTGAGTCGGGATGAGTACGTCCACTCATGCGACCATCGTAGAAAAGGTAACGCCCCAACTCAACTCCTTCAACCGTCATCGGATTATCTGCCGGAATATTCATTTTTGTAGGAAAAGCAAAAGGAATATCAAAAGTATAAGGTGTTGTTACCCATTCAACCCGTTCATCCTCTTTGCATGAAAACAAGAGCAGGGAAAGTGAAAATATCAGAAAACCTTCGGTGATTTTTCGCATTACTTAATGGCTTTGGGGCTCAGAATGAATACATCATGGCCATTTTCGCAGCCGAGTTTCATTGCTTCCTGTTGCTGCATAATACTTCCGCCCCAGATATTGTGGTCGTAGGTATGTGGGCTTTTAAACCAGTTTTCAACTTTCATCTCCAGAACCATTTCGGTTGTTTTACCATCGACAATACTAATAGGTGTTTGAAGAAATTCAACTTCAAAAAAGTTTTGAATGAATCCTGTAATTGGCATGGTTTTGCTGTCGGGTGTGTATCCTTCGCAGTGATCCGATTTGCAGCAGGCGTTCAGGTCTGTCCATTGCGATTTTGGTGCTGCACTGTCATAAATCTGACCTATTCCCAAATGGAAATTGAAAGGTTCTGTTTGTCCGGAAGTATTTTGCCATTTGCCGTTTAGTTTCATATAATGATAACCTCCTCCAAGATAATTGGGCCAAAACATAAAGGATTCAGGAGGATTGACAAAGCGATGCGACTTGTTTTTTTTATCATTTATCCCGAATGTAAAACTCAACCCTGTATAGTCGCCCACTTCAATTTCAACTTCCGGATTAATGCTTAAGCTGGCCGCGATATCTGAGTCAACATAATATTCACCACCATCATCGCCAATCAGAATGACAGTTCCATCGGTTTTATGAAGTTTGATGTCAGAGATAAACCATTGAATTTCTGAAAGCAGGAATTTATTGCCCGCTTCGTTTTCATAAATCAGTTTATCGAATTCGACGGGTAATCCATTAATGGAATGCTCAACCAATAAATTTATTTTTCCTTTGGAAGGCTCCTGAGGGTTTTTATTCTTATCGCAGGAAGTGAATGTCAAACCTGAAAGAAGTAGAAACAGACTAAGGTAAATTAGATTTTTCATCATTTGCTTTGTTTTGGTTTAATCGAATATCGCAACAAAAATAACGCCAAACAGCATGATTTATTCCTTATTTAGCGGGTTACTTATCATTTTTACTTCATTTTGAATGTTCAAAACCGGTGTTATTGAGAATCCGTCATGTGATATTTAGCTATATTTGCACCCCAAAAATAATAAAATGATCAGATTGAAAGCAGGTGATAAAGTTAGGTTTTTAAATGATGTAGGAGGTGGTGTAATCGTCAAAATTGTTGATGCACGCATGGCTTTGGTGGCAATAGAAGATGGTTTTGAGATTCCGGTTTTGCTCACTGAACTTATAGCAGTTACCGAGCAGCAATCTACGTCTCGCCAGGAAGTTGCACAGCAGGTTTTGCAGCAGGAAATACGAAATAAGGCAGAAAAAGAAGCACAGGAAACAGATGCTGCCCGTAAAGGTAGTTTGCGTCGTTTTGCCAAGAATCCGGAAGCTGAAGGCTTCTATCTGGCCTTTATGCCGCATGAACAGCAATGGATTCTGACTGGTTTGCTTGATGTCGTACTCATTAATCATACTCCATTCGAAACGCTTTACAATTTCACCCTTGCTGATGGCGGCACCTATCTGAACGCTGATTTTGGACAGCTGCCAGCCTACTCAAAAGTTGTAATCGAAACCATTTCACGCGAAGATATCAACCATTGGTGTAAGGGAATTGTGCAGGCAATTCTTATTACTGAAAGCAGCAGAGATTTTTATATGCCACTTCATGCAGCCTTCGATATTCGCCCAAACCGGTTTTTTAAAGAAGGGAGTTATGTGATGACTTCTGTGTTGGGAGAAAAAGCAATTCTGGTGAATCTTCAGCCACTTATTGCTCTTAAAGCTGATGCCTTTTCGCAGGAAATGTCAAAAAATAATCAAGTCGCTGATGAAACAGTAAGGCCTGTAGTGAAAGAGAAAGCACTGATCGATAAACACAGGAAGGGAATGGGCGAGGCTGTTGTAGATTTACACATCGGCGAGCTGCTCGACAATATTGCCGGACTTTCAAGCCACGATATGTTTAAAATCCAAATGGATTATTTTCAAAAGACGCTTAACAGCGCCATTCTCAATGAGTACGACAAAGTAACCTATATTCACGGGGTTGGAAATGGTGTACTGAAAAATGCTATCGTCAACGCACTGGAGAATTTTGAAGGGGTGAACAACCGCATGGCCAGCATGAGTAAATTTGGTGTCGGAGCAATCGAAGTGCTTATACGAGAGAAATCCTAACCGAATTTTGAGTCTAAAAGGCCTAATCCAACTATCTGGTAATTAAAGGCGTTTTTTCTATTTAAGAATTTTTAACAAGCATTAACTGTCTGGAAGCTCTAAAATCCCGAATGAGTGAAGGCTTTTGGGTTATTTTTGACCTGTTTTTTAACTCATTCTGTAACAATTTGTTCAACTATATGAAGAAAATATTTAACACGCTTTTTTCAATGGAGCTCATGGGGCTTCTGGTCGTTGCATTTGCAGTTGCAATTGGTGTCGCGACTTTTATCGAAAACGATTTTGGCACCGAAGGAGCAAAATCTGTTGTTTACAACGCACTTTGGTTCGAAGCACTTCTTGTTCTTTTATGTGTCAACCTTATTGCCAATATCTTCAAATATAAAATGTACCGGATGGAGAAAATTGTAGTTTTTACATTTCACCTCTCTTTTGTTATAATTCTTATTGGCTCAGGAGTAACACGTTACATCGGTTATGAAGGTATTATGAGCATTCGCGAAGGCAAAACGGAAAACACAATGCTTTCAGATATCAGCTATGTCATGGCAGAATTGCATGATGGTGACAAAATGGAATACACCGAAAAAGGAGTAATCATATCCTCGCTTTCTCAGGGAGCATACAAAGACAAGCAGTCGATAAATGGTAAAACCGTGCGATTTAAATCTGTTCGCTACGTCCCAAATGCCCAGGAAGTATTGGTTAAAGGAAATCCCGGTGAAGGCGATCCTTATGTTATTATGGTAGTTTCTTCCGGAACAAGCGGCAGAAATAATCTAATTATAAAAAAAGGTGATCAGAGGAATTTCCTGGGTTATAATTTTGCATTCGATCAGGAATTCAGCGAAAGTACCTTTAATATTTCATACAAAAACGGGCAGCTTACATTCAGTGCACCTGAAGTAGTAACAACAATGGCTATGATGGGCGGTTCCGGTGACACACTTGCTGTTGGCCAATGGCATCCGCTGGAAATGCGAAAACTATATAGTCTTGGGGATCTTCGCATTGTGCTGACTGATATTTATGAAAATGGAAAAGTCGATTTTACTACTTATCAGGGAAAAGATATGAACTTTATGAATGCTCTGATCGTAGAAGCTGAATCCGGAGGTGTTAAAAAGCAGGTAGGTCTGAGAGGTGGAAAGGGATATCTCGGAGAAACAAGTGTTTTTGAAATCAATGGTATTGAAGTGAAAATGATGTATGGCGCCAAGATTCTTGACTTGCCCTTTGCGCTGCGTCTTGAAGATTTTCAGCTTGAAAGATATCCCGGCTCGAATAGTCCGGCTTCCTATGCCAGCGAAGTAACCCTCATAGACAAAAGCAAGGGCTTGGAAAAGCCATACCGAATTTTTATGAACAATGTCTTAAACTATGGCGGATACCGCTTTTTTCAGTCTTCTTACGATAAAGATGAACTGGGAACCGTCCTGTCAGTGAATAAAGATGCTGCCGGAACATGGATTACCTATCTTGGTTATTTTCTGATGACCGTCGGTATGTTGCTTGCTTTGTTCGTCAAAAACACGCGTTTTGCGCTAATTGGCCGGTTGCTTCGAACCAATAAGAAAGCTGCCGGAGTTCTCTTGTTTGTACTTATGACCGGAACCATGTCGGTTGTTGCACAGCAGCATGTTCACAATGTTGACATGGGCAATCTTACCAAAGTTGATAAAGAGCATGCAGCCCGATTTGGAACTTTGCTTGTTCAGGATCATGATGGAAGGTTAAAACCAATGACAACACTATCAAGTGAGATGCTTCGGAAAGTATCGCGCAAGACATCCTTTGATGGCATGAACCCTGATCAGGTTATGCTTGGCATGCAACTCGAACCCGAAAAATGGCAGATGGTGAAAATGATTAAGGTTTCTCATCCGGAGCTGAAAAAATTCCTTGGCATTTCCGGCGGTTATGCTTCATTTACTGATATGCTTGATTTTACTCAGGGTGGTGGTTACCGCCTGCGCGATTTGGTGAGTCAGGCTTATGCAAAAAAACCAGCTGAAAGAGGAAAATTTGACAATGATGTCATCGCAGTTGACGAGCGTGTAAATATTTCTTACATGGTTTATACCGGCGATCTGCTGAAGATTTTACCTGATCCCCGTGACTCCCACTTTCCCTGGATAACGCCAGGAGCAAAGGTCGCAGGGCTAAATGCTGATGATTCTTCTTTCGTGGCTGAAATCATGCCTTTTTACTTCTCAAGTCTGGCTTCAGGCAATATGCAGCAGTCTGAGATGCTTTTACAAGGCGTGCTCGATTATCAAAGAAAGTTTGGCTCAGATATAATGCCTTCCGAAGGGAAAATCAAAACTGAAATCTGGTACAACAAAATGATGATTTTCGATCGTTTGGGAAAATATTTTGGTCTGGCAGGTATAATTATGCTTGTACTTGTGTTTATAAATCTTTTCAATGAAAGGAAATGGATAAATAAAACGCTTGGCTTCTTTTATGCTTTGATCATTGTGTTTTTCGTTTTCCAGACGCTTGGACTGGCCATGCGATGGTATATTGCAGGGCGTGCACCCTGGAGCAATGGTTATGAATCCATGATATATATTGGTTGGGTAACAGTTCTGGCTGGTTTAATCTTTTCCAGAAAATCGCAAATGACAATTGCGGCGACATCCGTTCTTGCTTCGATAATTTTAATGGTAGCACATCTTTCATGGATGGATCCGGAAATTACAAATCTTGTTCCTGTTCTAAAATCATACTGGCTAACAATACACGTTTCTGTCATTACTGCCAGCTATGGTTTCCTTGCGCTTTCAGCATTGCTGGGTTTCATTAATTTGATTTTGATGATCCTTAAATTACCTTCAAATTTCACAAAATTACAGTCAACAATCAAAGAGCTTAACTATATCAACGAAAGGAGCGTAATTATTGGACTTTACCTGCTTACAATTGGAACTTTCCTTGGTGGAATCTGGGCCAATGAATCCTGGGGCCGTTACTGGGGATGGGATCCAAAAGAAACATGGGCCTTGGTAACGATATTGGTGTATACATTTATTTCTCACATGGGATACACGCCTGGATTGAAAACTGATTATACCTTCAGTTTGTTTACCCTGGTTGCGTTCAGCTCGGTTATAATGACCTATTTTGGTGTGAATTATTACCTTTCGGGCTTGCACTCTTATGCAGCCGGCGACCCCGTTCCGGTTCCAAACTTTGTCTATTATACCGTTGCTGTTGTCTTCATTGTGGCAGTTTGGGCATGGCTTATCGAAAGGAAATTTCAGTATAAGCCCGATCGAAAAAGCATATAATCTTTTTTTGAAACTTCGTCTGGCAGTCTAAATGCCGGACGAAGTTTTTTTAATTATGCTCTTTGAACATTTTAAGTTACAATGTTGTTATACTGTTAGTTAATAAAGTAACTATGAAGTACTTCAATACAATAATTATTTTTATCTTTTTGCAGACTACTCCTTTCTTACTGATTTCTCAGTCTTTTCGGGATGTTCCTACAATTGATTTCAAGACATTCGAACCCTGGCTGAAAAAACAAAATGATACCACTTACGTAATAAATTTCTGGGCTACCTGGTGTGCTCCATGTGTGAAAGAACTTCCCGACTTTGAAAAAATCAACAAGAAATATGAAAGTCAAAAATTCAAAATGTTGCTGGTAAGTCTTGATTTTTTGCGTGACAAAGAGAAAAGACTCATTCCATTTTTGGAAAAAAATCAATTGAGGGCAGAAGTAACTTTGTTACATGCTCCCAATGCCAATGTCTGGATTGATATTGTGGACAAATCGTGGTCTGGGGCAATACCTGCCACATTGATATATAAAAACAATCGAAAAGTGTTCCATGAAGGAGGATACACTTTTGATGAACTTGATCAAATAATAAGTAAATTAATAACTAACTAAATTTTCTAATCATGAAACAAATTATTTTATTCTTCTTTTTGGTGAGCTTAGCAATTTCTGCCGCTGCACAAGGTTATAAAGTTGGCGACAAAGCCTCCGATTTTAAACTACTCAATGTTGATGGCACAATGGTGTCAATGGCAGATTTTAATGAGGCCAAAGGTTTTATTGTAATGTTTACTTGCAATCATTGCCCATATTCTGTTGCCTATGAAGACCGTAAAATTGAATTGCACAACAAATTTGTTGATCTAGGTTATCCTGTAATAGCGATTAATCCAAATGACACAGTTGTTCAGCCACAGGACAGCTTCTCAAAAATGCAGGAAAGAGCTAAAGCAAAAGGTTTTCCATATCCTTATCTGATTGATGCCGAGCAGACAGTGTTTAAAGAATATGGCGCTACCCGCACCCCACATGTTTTTCTTCTGAACAAGGAAAATAATGATTTGGTGGTTAGATATATTGGAGCTATCGATAATAATCATGAGGATGCGTCAAAAGCAACTGAAAAATATGTTGAATCAGCAATTGAGGCCCTGATGAATGGCAAGAAGATAGAGACAGAGTTTACCAAAGCAATTGGCTGTACTATCAAGGTGAAGAAATCCTGATAAAATAATAAATTGAAGTGTTAAAGCAAACGGAATTCCGTTTGCTTTTTTTGTGTTACCTTTAACTTAATAGCTTGATTCTATTGTGGTTTTTCGTCTAATTTGGCGAATTATTACACTATTTATGAAAAAGCTATTACTAATTCTGATCATTTTCATGACACTTATGGCATGCAACGAAACAAAAATGAGTAGGGAGCCGGAAAACCCATTTTTTTTGGAGTATAAAACTCCTTATGGAATACCTCCTTTTAACGAGATAAAGCATGAGGATTTTCTTCCTGCGTTCATCCGTGGTATTGAAGAACAAATATTAGAGATTGATGCAATAGTTGAAAACGATCAAAAACCTGATTTCGAAAATGTTATCGAGGCTTTTGAGAGAAGTGGAAATATTTTGATGAAAGTGAGCAGCGTTTTCTACAACTTAAATGCATCACTCACAAACGATACAATGCAGGAACTTGCCCGGCAAATTTCTCCTCTAATTTCAAAACACAGTGATGACATCACTTTGAATCCTGGATTGTTTAAAAAAGTTGAGGAAATATACCTTCAAAAAGAAAATCTGGAATTGTCGCCAGAACAAGCCATGTTGCTCGATAAAACGTATAAACGCTTTATCAGAGGTGGAGCACGACTTGATTCTGTTCAGCAGGATAAACTCAGGAAAATTAATGAAGAGCTATCATTGCTTTCACTTCATTTCGGTGAAAATTTACTTGCCGAAACAAATAAATTCAAGCTGATCATCACTGATATTGCTGAATTGGATGGAATTCCGGAAGCATCCCTGATAAGTGCCGCAGAAGCTGCGACCAATGCGGGACTTTCTTCCTCATGGATGTTCACGCTCCAGAATCCAAGTATGATTCCGGTATTGCAGTATGCGAAAAATCGTAAACTGCGTGAGAAGATTTTCAAAGCCTATATCAATAAAGGTGATAACAACGACGAAAACGATAACAAGAAAATTTTGAGTCGCACCGCAGCTTTGCGTGTTGAGAGAGCGCAACTTTTGGGATATGAAAATCACGCGGCATTTGTCTTGGAACAAAATATGGCTAAAGATGCCGCTACTGTTATGAACTTTCTCAACGACCTTATAAGCGACGCCATGCCTATGGCAAAAAAGGAGGCAGCCATGTTGCAGGAAATGATTTACAAAAGTGGAGAAAACTTCAAATTGCAACCCTGGGATTGGTGGTATTTTGCCGAAATTTTACGAAAAGAAAAGTATGATCTTGACGAGAATCAGCTCAGACCCTACTTTAAGCTTGAAAATGTGCGCGATGGCGTTTTTACTTTGGCTGGAAAGCTTTGGGGTTTGAAATTTATTGAACGTAATGATTTGCCAAAATATCATCCTGATGTAATGGTTTATGAAGTCACAGAGGAAGATGGAAGCTATATTGGCATCTTGATGATGGATTTCTATCCGCGCGAATCCAAACGCGGCGGAGCATGGATGAGTAGTTTCCGGAAACAATATTATACCGATAATGAACGAATTAGCCCGATAATCACAACAAACTTCAATTTTACAGCACCCTCAGCTGATCAGTCTGCATTACTGAGCTGGGATGAAGTTGAAACACTTTTTCATGAGTTTGGCCACGCACTTCATGGTCTTTTATCCAATACAAAATACAACAGTTTGAGCGGAACCTCTGTCCCAAGAGATTTTGTTGAATTGCCGTCGCAAATTATGGAAAACTGGGCTTCTGAACCCGAAGTGCTTGCTCTGTATGGTTTTCATTATCAAACAGGAGAACTTATACCCCAGGATTTGGTTCAAAAAATGATAAAAAGTGGGACTTTCAATCAGGGTTTTGCCATGGCTGAGTTTCTTTCGGCAGCTTTGCTTGATATGGACTGGCATACGCTTACAATGCCTGAGGAGCTGGATGTGGATGCTTTTGAAGCTGAATCAGTAAAAAAATCCGGACTTATTGATGAAATAGTTTTGCGCTACAGAAGCACCTACTTCAGCCATATCTTCTCGGGAGGATATTCATCAGGCTATTATAGTTATGTGTGGTCTGAAGTGCTTGATGCTGACGCCTTCGAAGCTTTTAAAGAAAAGGGGCTTTTTGATAAAAATACGGCAAGCCTGTTTCGGACACATATTCTAGAAAAAGGCGGAACAGTTGATCCAATGCAGCTTTATGTCGATTTCAGAGGCAAAGAACCTGATCGTACAGCGCTGCTTAAAAAACGCGGTCTAAGATAATTTCGCGATATGAGAAATCTAAAAAAGTCGGCTTTGATGACCGGCTTTTTTATTGCAATACGCAGTATTTGCGGCTGGCATTATTCACTTTGGAATTAAATCTAAAACATCTTCCTTTTATTAACACTTGAAATAATATTCGTTTTAATTTTTAGTCAAAGTTTCATGCCGCCAAATAATTGTGCTCGAAATCCATCGTCAGGACAGTTCCATATTAACTTTCTAACTGTTATTTTCGCCACTAGCATCATCAGCTAGAAGAGCAATTTTCTTTTCTCTGCGCTTTTTAATAAGCCGCCTAATAAAAACGATAAGAAAATAAACTCCAAGAATAAAGGCCAAAACTGCTGCAATTACAAGATAGAAAAGAATTACATCTTTAGCGCTGCCTGTCCCAGCATAGGCGAAATGAAATGAAAGTATAAACGGAATGAATAAAATTTTTTTCATAGCATTTTGTTTTTTGATTGTTCTACTATATGACCTATTTCCAAATCCGTAAATGTCTGCTTTCTTTTGTAAATGTCCGTATATTATGTTTCTCGTCTTATCCGTTATTTATTTGCACAAGCGATAACCACCCAACCTATGTGTTGTTTGCCTGCGTTAAGCCTTCGGCATGCATATGGCGTATTGGCGTTGTTGAACTAAATCAACCTCAGGCGGATAGCTCTTCCAAAATTACACGATTTTTTCTAAATCTTTTAAATTATTCACCACAAAAAATTTACTGAAAAGTGAAAAGAAATCGGGTTTAACCATCATTGAACAGCAGTTGCTTGTTTACATCTACACTTTCTTTTATAACCCTCAGCTTCTGTTTGTCCCGCAACAAAAACCAGATATACAGACTATCGAAATGGAAAATAAAATCCTGGAAACAAGCTTTGATCGTTTGGAGTGACTTTCCGGCCTTAACCCATGGCTGTGTCCGGCCTGCAAAACCAGCCATTTGAAAATCATAAGAGAGCTCCTAAGCATCCACTCTCCGGCTCTGTTCGTCCGAAACCATATGCAACCAGCTATAGAAACTTAATGTCCATTTTGCGTTTGCCGCAATGCGGGAAAGGTATGCCCGCTCCTGAACCAAAAACACCCAGAACCGTACTTTTGAATGCTAGACCACTGTTGTAAGATACTATTAGGAAGTGCAAAAATCTGCAATGTTTTAATGAACGTGCTTTCAGCATGAACTCAGCTTTGGTTTCCCGATGCTAGAGACGGATCGCTTAGAGTGCTATTTACTGGTGGTTGTCCTTCTTTTTCAGGTTTATTAATTTTATTTATCAGGAGATTACTCATTTGTAAAATTGATTTTCTTGCACAAGGGGACAGCGAGTCTAAATATTGTTCTTGAATAAGATATTCTATTTCAATAGATAGCTCAGGGTATCGTTTCGCTATTTTAGTAATCAGTTTAAAAGCATTATAACGAACAGAAGGCTTTTTATGTATCTTTTCCCAAACACTTGCACAAATATCAAAAAGAATTCCTTCAGATTCTTCATTAAGCTCCATCTTTTGAAGAATTATGAATATATCCCTTTGTTGTTCATCATTCTTTGACGGGATTGCATTAATTAGCTGATTGACACGACCTCCCAACCGTTGGTCGTTTTCTTGCATACAACTCCATAACAACCATGATGCACGCCGTGAATATGGCTGTTTATCTGAAATAGCAAGCTCAACCAATTCGTTAAAACATTCGGGGTGAGCTGCAATGTTTGAAATCATTGTGGCTTTATTATAATTTGTCAGGATATGTTCTAATTCTGTCACCAACTTTAGCTTATTTTTTAATTTCCAACGCTGCACCAATCATAATACTCATAATGGGCATAACAAGATACCTTAATCCAATTTGAAGAAAGTAATCCGAAATTGCCATCCTTGCCATAGGAATTAAAACAAGTAAGTCTAGCAAAATATTAATAACAAACCAAGTAAAACCAACATAAATACCTTCCTTCAAATAACCTTTATTGATCCTCTTAAAATATGAAATTAATAGAACAGCCCCTGAAATTGAACCAACTATAATCATTATGGTTTTAAAGAAAAATATATCAATTCTTAAACCGCCTTCTTCCGTGTAAAAAAAGATAGAAGCTACGAATGGTATCAGCCATGCCAGAAAACCATACAATAAATTTCTAAAGTGTTTATTCATTTTCATAATCGTTGTGTTTTCAGATTGTTAATAATAATTCCATTGCTTTTTTTTCTTTGTGTGAGATGTCAACCAGAATTTCTGATGCTCTATTAATATTGATGATGTCTTTTGTTTTTGCAGTTTCTTCAAACAAATATGATACCTGCTTCCACAAAATAGCTATTTCGACAAACATTATATAAACTTGTTGCAATGTTTTATAGTCTATTATTTCAAAGCTCTCTTTTAAAAAATCCCTGTATAAATTCCTGAACAAAGCACCTCCTGTACCTGCTTTCTCCATTAACATTGCAGTTGTATAAAACTCATATTCAATATTTTCACAGTTTTTGAACCATTTTCTTATTTCTTCACTTGTTTTTAAAATACCTTTATATCCGATATTGTTGATTGGCGGGTTCAGATAATCATTGGCATTATTCTTAATAGCCCTTACAATCGTTTCTCTTAGGTTATATTCCTTACCTGATTTTTGGATTGTATAACTCAAGTTTTTTGAAGACATTGGACCTTTTTCATTTCTTGCAAGCTCTAAACTTTTTAATGATGTTTTGGCGTGTGTCCCTTGCTGAGAAGTGTCGTTCAAATATGCGTATGTTTCATCAAATCCATAAATTGCTGCATAGTGAGCTGCAAAATGAATTTTATTTGTAAAGTACTCCAAATGATAGCAATCAAGTTTTAACCCGACAGGTATATTATTGTCAATGTTGTTTGTAACATTTTCCCATGCCTTTTTTATCGAAGCAGTTTCGACAAAATTCAAATTTAGGTTTAAATTTCGGGCAATATTAACTGTTATGACACCAGGTTTAATCCTTCCTCCAATGAATGGGAAGTCCATTATCTTCATATTCCAGAATATAAAACCTAATCCTTCACCCAAACCAAAAAGCATTGGTTCAGAAAGTTCAAGCCCAATATGTTTTAAGAGTGACCCAGTTGCTGTTGTTTCACAATGTTGCCCATTGAAAGCTTTAAAGTTGTCTATTATCATTTTTTCACATTTTTTTGCAAAGAAAAGACACCTTAGTGACAACCCTATGTCAGTCTGTTTGAAAAAATTATTTTAATTTTTGGATATATTCATTGATAGTGAGGTGTTCTTTCTTTCTAAAGGGATTGTAAGTATCTGAAAGTTTGCTAATCATTTTGATTTTAAAATCTCGATATTCCTTTCTTTTCCAGCACCATGCAATAAGATGCCATTGATTTGAATAGAAAGCAAGTCCGATAGATTCAACTTCCCGTTTGCTGAATTGATTTTGATTATTTGAGTATTCAATTTCTATAATTGTCTTGTTGACAATAGCTTTTTGAATTGTACTGATATACTCGTTGTTAAAATTCTCTTCAGATGCTGGCCAGACACTTATGTTTGAGGAAATTAATTCTGCTTTTTCTTTATCTCCGTATCCCAAAATCGCTTTCAACTTTGTGAGTGCATTCTGACATTGTTTATCAATGGATTTATCAGCATATTTTTCAGACAATGAGGCCATCAATATCAATGCATTAGCTTCATCGATTGATAATGAAAGAGGGGGCAGGAAATATCCTTGCACAATAAAATATCCCTTTGGCTGCTCAAAACTTACAGGAATTCCTAATTCTTCTAATGCCCTTATATCTCGATAAACAGTTCTTACGCTTATTTCAAATTTGTCGGCCAAATAGCTGGCTGTTACAAACTTTTTAGATTGTAAGAAAGTCAAAATTCCAAATAATCTGTCAATACGGTTCATGTTCAATTATGTACTTACCTGTGCTGTTGCGTTTCTTAGTGGGTTCACACAAGGTTTTGCCAAAATGAGTAGGCTTTGATTTCGAAGCCAATCATCATTTTTGTCATTAATCATATTACTTCTCCATTGCCTTGCTTTTCAATTCTTTTGGCATTTTTTCAATCGCATATCGTAATGCTGTACGAGGCATAATAGATTTGTTTTTAATCACATATTCAAATATTTCTCGTTGGTTTGCTTCACTAGCAGCTTTTAACATCCATCCATATCCTTTTTGAACTAAATCATCTTTATCTAAAAGTAAAATGTCTGCAATTTCTAGGATATCATTGAGAAATTTTCCCTTTCTGGCTGGTATTATCAAAGTTACAGATGAAGCTCTTCGCATCCATCTATTATCTGATTTAGCTAAGTCTTTTAACTTTCCTAAATAGTCAGGATACATCTCAATGAATTCTCCAACTGTATGATTACAAAGTGTATCGCATGAAGCCCAGTTATTTACATATTCATTAATCCATTTTTTAAATATTTCAAAGTCTTCAGGCTCGTATTTTTTATGAATATAATATGACCATTGACAAGCGATGAATGATTCTTCAATAAATCCTGATTGCCATAAAATTTCACAGAGGTCGAATATTTCTGATTTTGGCTTAAAATCAATCAGTTTAAAATAATCCTTACTGATTTTGTTTACAGTTGGAACCTTGACGCCATAAAACTTTATCTTTTCTTTGAAAAAATTCTGACTAGTCGTCTGAGTTTTTTTGTCAATACCTTGTTTTAATTCAGTGCGAATTTTTTCAATAATTTTTTCCATTTTGAATTCCTCGTTTATCTACGAAATGGTTTTCTTAGCTGCGGCATAACTGCAGTCCGTCCTCCGGAGGCGGATGTATCCTCCAAAGGCGGATGTATCCTCCAAAGGCGGACACGTCTTCCAGAGGCGGACACGTCCTCCAAAGGCGGACACGTCCTCCAGAGGCGGACACGTCTTCCAGAGGCGAACATCTCCATAAACCTCCTTAAAATTTTCATTTCACTCATTTTTCACTCCGCTAAATTAGCGAAAACTTGAGTTGTAAGAAATGTGATTTTTCAGACAAATCTTGAGAATAGTTTATTTGATGATGCTGCAAAGCGGAATCGGTATGCCTGCCCTTGAACCAAAAACACCCAGAATCTTTTTTTTGAATGCTAAACCACTGTTGTAAGATACTATTAGGAAGCGCAAAAATCTGCAATGCTTCAAAAGAAATTCTGGTAAAAAGCACCAAAAACCCTCAATATTTGCATAACACTTCCTGATTCTGGGTGGATGTAGTTCAATCCAGAAGCTTCGGGAACTCATTGTATATTTCTCGATGCTTGGGACAGACCGCTCCGAGTCCTATTTATTAGCGTGTCGTTGTTTTAATATTAACTGTCAGCTTTCAATGGTGCACCAACAACCTTCATGTCGTGGTCTGCAAAAACCTTTGCTATTTCTTCTTTTGTCGGTGGGGAAGTCCATTTGTCTGTGACCTTAAAAAAAGCTTCCATTTTTCCTGCTGGCAAATAAGAAACTATCATCTTTCCTTTTTCCGTCAACTGTAAGAAAGCATGTTGCACATTTCTTGGAAGAAAAATGGTATCGCCTGATTTCATTTGATATTTGTCGTCACCTACTTGAAATAAATACTCACCTTCAATAACATAAAACCATTCGTCTTGAAAAGGATGAATATGCAATGGAGGTCCACCGTTTGGAGTAAGTCCCGTTTGCTCAAACACTGCTAAATCATTTTCAGTGTCAGTCCCCGAAATTTTAATGTCTAAAGTGTTTAATGTAACACCTTTCATTTTGAAGTGTTCGCCAAATCTGGCTTCTCCTGCCTTTACTTTAAATCCCTTTTCAGTTCTCATAAAAATTGCGGGTTTAATTTTTGCAAAAATACTCAATGGAAATAGAGTAAGTGCAGATAAAATAAATGTTCCTCGTTTCATATTATTGTCCAGTTTTTAATCTTTTTTAATACTTGACCATACAATTAGACAAAGTCCAATAAATGCAGACAAAGTTCTAAGTTCATGATAAGTCCACCATTGATTTCTTAACACCATCCAATTGTTGGGTGGGGTATTCATATCCCAGGTCATTACAATGCTATTTAT
Source organism: Bacteroidales bacterium (assembly GCA_030683155.1). GTDB lineage: Bacteria > Bacteroidota > Bacteroidia > Bacteroidales > F082 > JALNZU01. The sequence goes on along the minus strand of JAUXMV010000081.1, from coordinate 53,079 downwards.
CGGTTGATTTCCAAATCTGGTTGTAAGTCCGCTAACAATCAAGAATACACTTGCCACCAAAAGAATAGAAAAAGCAATTTTGTCTTTTCTCTGAAGAAATGCAGAGGTTATTGTCAACAGAATTGTAATTAACCCCAATATGGGCATTAGCGTATTTAAGGCTAATATAGCATTCTGTTGTTGCTCAATGAAAGTTGGTGCCGATAAATCTTTGGGATTATAACCTATCCATATTCCAAATATGGTTCCTGTTACCAATGCTACCATAACAATGTTGCAAAAGCGAATAATCCTTATTGTCATTTTTTTTAGTTTTTATTGTTTGTACAAATTTTTTGCAGTCGGTTATAAAAAATATGTCGAAGTGCTACTAAAATGTTTTCTTTGAGATAAGTCGCCTTGAATAAATTCATCTACGCAACAGACTAATAATTTTCATAATAAGCTTTGGGGGTGGTTTCATGCCAAGTTGTTCCATTAATGCTAATCGGTCAGGAACTCCCCAGTGTTCAATAAGCTTTCCATCTTTGAACCGCATAATATCTATCACTGTTATCTCAAATGTTTTACCAGTCGGTGGCAATGGTCCAAATTGTCGTTTGTGAGTTCCACTGCCTGTCATTCGTCCCCATACTTTATCACCTTCTATAATCAGGTCTTCAATTTTCAAAGAAAAGTCGGGAAATGCATCATGAAGTCCTTTGATTGCTTTTTTAACACCTTCTGCGTTAGGAGGATTAAATCCATACTGATGTTCTACAAAGTCCGGTGATGAGTATGTGTCAAATACCGTTGCATTACCTTTGCTGAATCCATCTTCAATCAAGATTCTAAATATTTCTTCATTTGTCTTCATAGTATTTATCCTTTTAATGTTGTTTTACGCACCAAAATTACCGCTAACGGCAGTCGGTCCTCCAAAGGCGGACTCGTCCAAAAACCTCCTAAATTTTCATTTTACTTCATTTTCACATTGCTAAATTAGAAAATACTTCTGTTGTAACGGAGGCAAATTTTCAAACCATTTTTGAGAATAATTTATTTGATGCTGCAAATCGGAATCGGTATGCCTGCCCTTGAATCAAAAACATCCAAAGTCTTTCTTTTGAATACTAAACCATGCTTGCAGAAGACGATAAAAGGCCCAAAAACCTGCAATGCTTTAAAGAATCATTGCTCAAATTTCTGGCAAAAAAACCAAAAATCATCGATAAATACATAAAGCCTCCAGGTTATGGGTGGATGAGATACATTGCGATGCCCTTAGCTTGTTGATGGAAATTTGTCGAAATAGGGTTCAATCCTCCGCATTTGCAGGACTGGGAGCTATGCACTGCTCAGAGTTTTATTTATTAAAAGTCGGATATAAATTTTTTGCATTAAACTTTTTGCCGGCTATCCTAAAAGCCAAAAATCTTCTTTTCGTTTGGCATAAATGCGTAAAAATTATGAAAATCGATATAGCTTCAATGAAATGGTGTTTCATTAAAATTTTTGATGACAAAGCCTTGCTGCTTATCAGTAAATATGAAATGAGAGAAATAAGCTGCTGAAATAATTCAAATTTTTATAACAGCAGCAAAGCAGTTATAACCTAAAAATCATCTTCATCTTCATCGATGGCATCCAGATCGAAATTGAAAAGATCAAGATCTTCCGACTCTTCTTCATCATCTATTGGATTGTAGATTGAAGGCTTACGGTCGCGCCTGATTCCAGTCTTTTTTACTGGTTTTCTTGAAAATTCATCGTTTTCGGAATGGTCATTAGGACGCATTTTTTTCTTCACCGGTTTCATTGGAAAAGTTTTTCGGATTGAAATTAAATTAAACTGTAATTGATTTGGATTAAAAACTGCATTGAAATTAAATTGTGTTCATATGAAGGTTATTCAATGCACAAATTGACAATGATGGAAAAATTGTCAATTCTAAACTTTTTTACGTTCCTGATAAAAGTGTTTCTCAGAATTGTTTCTGAAACTGTATTCATTTTATCTTATTTCGCTTTTTTATTAACTAGCTGATATATGGCCGATTAAAAATTATACTGCAATTTTAATACTTTTTTTATTTCATTGTCAACTTATATTGAAAAAAAATAAAAAACATCAATAAAAAATATCTTAAGTATCATAAAATGAACATGATATAATTTATGTATTTTGATAACATCGTCAAAATATTGGCGTCGAGATTCGAAAATGATTGATTGTTTTGCGTTAAAGAGTCAAGTGGAAAGCTGTTTTCGATCTATCTTTGCGATCATGGAAACAAATACGAAAATTCCTTCTGGCAATACGCTCCCAAAACTACAACGCCTTTATGGAAAAAAGGCTGTGTCTTTGCTGTTTTCATCAGGCACATCATTTTTTCAGTATCCTTTTAAAATTGTAACATCAAGCCCATCTGAACAAGCAAAAGTTCCGCTGCGTTTTATGGTAAGCATATCCAAACGAAATTTTAAAAACGCAACAGACCGAAACAGAATCAAAAGACAAGTGCGCGAAGCCTGGAGAACACAAAAGCAGCCTCTTATTGAGGTTTTGGTTCAACAACAGAAAAACCTGGAAGTAGCATTGATTTTTACCGCTAAAAATATTCTGCCATCTTCTGAAATCAACAGTAAAATAAAACGTGTTATCACGCGTTTGATGCAAGATCATGAGGTTCATAACACAACTTCCGGCTAACATAATGATACTGCTGATAAGAGTTTATCAATATACCTTGTCGCCTTATCTCGGACAGTCGTGCAGATATACACCAACATGTTCGGCCTATGGCGTTGAAGCAATCAAAAAACATGGTGCTTTAAAAGGAGGTTATCTTGCAATAAAAAGAATAATTTCCTGTAATCCGTGGGGTGGAAGTGGACATGATCCAGTACCTTAAAAATTAAATATGTTTATGAAACGAATCTACATTTTTCTGTTTGCTATAGCCGTTGCATTTGCACCGGCAATAACTGCATTTACTCAAAATCAAAACAATTTTGAGATTTCAAAGAATCTTGATATATACAACAGTCTTTTCAGAGAGTTGAACCTCAACTATGTAGATGAAATAAGTCCGTCTCAACTCAACGAAACAGCCATCAATGCAATGCTTGAAAAGCTTGATCCTTATACTGTTTATATTCCTGAATCACAGATTGAGGATATGCGCCTGATGACTACCGGTGAATATGGTGGAATTGGTTCCCTGATTCAACAAATAGGTGAATTTGTCTTTATTTCAGAACCCTACGAAGGTTTTCCTGCCCAAAAAGCAGGTCTTATTCCGGGAGATTACATTATTGAAATCAATGGTTTGGATGCCAAGGGAAAAAGTTCTTCTGAAATAAGTGAACTGCTGAAAGGTAATCCCGGTTCAACGGTTAAATTGAAAATTAAGAGAGAAGGTGTTGACGAGCCTTTGGTGAAAGAACTCATCAGGGAGAAAATTAAAATCGATAACATCCCGTATCATACAGTTTTCGAAAATGGAATTGGCTATCTAAGGCTTTCCGGGTTTACCCAAAAGGCCGCTTCAGAATTGAAAGACGTTGTTGTGCAGATGAAAGAAAAACATCAGCTCAAAGGACTCATCATTGACCTGCGTGGCAATGGTGGTGGTTTGCTTAATGAGGCTGTCGATATTGCAAATTTATTTGTCGAACGGGGCGAACTGATTGTTTCAACTAGAGGCAAGTCACCCGATCGTACTACAATACACAGGACGCGTCAGGCACCTTTGGATCTTGAAATTCCTCTCGTGATTCTCGTAAATGAAACAAGTGCCTCAGCAAGTGAAATTGTTGCCGGGGCCATGCAAGACCTTGACAGAGGGCTCGTAGTAGGGCAAAAAACCTTTGGAAAAGGCCTTGTTCAGAACGTTGTTCCGCTCACCTATAACACCCAACTTAAAATCACTGTCGCAAAATATTATATTCCCAGCGGGAGGTGTATTCAGGAAATCGATTATGCCCACAAAGATGAAAATGGCGGAAAAACACCAGATTCACTTATATCGACATTTAGAACCCGAAAAGGCAGGGTTGTTTACGATAATGGAGGCATTACTCCTGATGTAATACTGGCCCCGCTTGAGTTTAGTCCGGTGAGCGCCAATCTTTACACCAGAAGTTATATCTTCAGATTCGCCAATCATTTCGCGCGTAAGAATCCTGTTATTGCTCCTGCCGAAGAATTCGATATCACTGAAGACATTTATAACGATTTCTTAGCTTTTATCAGGGAGCAAGATTTTTCTTATACCACCGAAAGCGAGAAAATGATTAAGGAGATGATTCGCATTGCAGAGGAGGAGTCTTATCTGCATGCAGTAAAAGAACATCTTGAATCACTTGAAAATCAATTGAAAACAATAAAAGATAACGATTTTCAAACCCATCGCAGAGAAATAGAACAACTTCTCAGGGTAGAAATTGTTTCGCGCTATTATCATCAGAAAGGTAAAATAGTTTCTGCAATGAAGGACGATCCTGAACTGAAAGAAGCCATTAAACTACTTTCTGACAAAAAAACATACATGGAGACCCTTGAGAAAGGCAGAATTTAACTTCACGTTGTAAAAGCCAGGTTTGCCATGTCAGCCAGAGAAAAACGCATTGATGCCTACTTTTTTGCCTTGGTGCTGCTTGCTGTGAGCATTCCATTGTCGAAATTTACAATGAGTATATCCCAGTTTTTACTGATGATAATCTGGCTTACTGATGGAATACAATCTATAAAATTCAGGTCTTTTTATTCCGGTGCATCTTTCTTATCAGGCTTTTTCACTTCCATTAGCGCTGTAGCTCGTTTTATTGCAGAAAACTTCAGAAGTAAGTTCATTTTGTTTTTTAATAATAAGGTCGCTTTATTTATAGCTTCCTTGTTTTTGTTGCATATCATTGGTCTCGCTCACACCGAGGACTTCGATTATGCCTTAAAAGATCTGCGCACAAAAATGCCGATTTTTCTTTTGCCGCTCATAATGAGTTCCATGCCCTCTTTAAATCAGAAAAAATCAGATATTTTACTTGTTTTCTTTATTCTGGCAGTTTTTTCTGGCACAATTTTCGGTCTCAACGCCTATCTCAAGAAGGATTTTGCTGACATTCGAGAAATTTCAGTATTTATAAGTTCCGTCAGATTTAGTCTGACAATAGTCTTTTCGATTTTTTTAATGCTGTATTTTTTGTTTCAAAGACCTCTATTGAATTGGTGGCTTAAAATCATTCTTACCATGGTTATAGCTTGGTTTGTTGCTTTTCTGATGATTTTGGAATCTGCCATAGGGCTTATAAGTATGGTGTTGATTTTATCTGGAATTGCACTGATAAAAGCAATTCATATAAAGAATTTGAAGCTGAGATATCTTTTGCTTTTTCTTTTCATTGCCCTTCCATCTTTAACGATTTGGTACACTGCGGATATCGTCAAGGATTTTTCACACGCTGAACCGGTTAATATTTCCGGGCTGGAAACACATTCGGCATTGGGTAATTTTTACAGACATGACACAATTCATTTTGGTGTTGAGGATGGAAAGTATGTCGGATTGTATATGGCCGAAGAGGAATTGGCCGAAGCCTGGAACAGTAGAAGTAAATATGACTTTTTGGGTTACGACGATGCGGGCCAACTGATTCAGTACACGATAATTAGATATTTTACTTCCATTGGTTTGCGCAAAGATGCTTCAGGAGTAGCCCAACTTACCGAATCAGATATCAGACATATAGAAAGAGGAATTGCCAATATTAATTATGTGAAGAAGCCAAGTTTCAGGACACGGGTATCTAAAATACTGATGGGATACAGGCAGTTTGCTGACCTGAATGATCCCAATGGAAGCTCGGTGATGCAAAGGATTGAGTACACAAAAGCTTCAATTTTGCTTATCAGGGAGAATTTCTGGACAGGTGTTGGAACGGGCGATTTGCCACAAAAATTTTCTGAAACCTATGAGCGGATGCAAACTCCCCTAAAAATGAAATGGCGGTGGAGATCTCACAATCAATACCTTTCGATTTTTATAGCATTTGGTGTTTTTGGATTTCTTTGGTTTCTCTTTACTCTTTTTTATCCTTTGCTCGCCTTCAAAAAATATAGAAATTATCATTATCTGGTTTTTCTTTCCCTCATGCTGCTCTCAATGATAACTGAGGACACTATTGAATCACAGGTTGGCGTGACCTTGTTCGCGTTTTTTAACACGTTCTTTCTACTTGCTTTTCCTGAAAAGAGCGAAACAGATCATTAGCATAGATGCTAATATTTGAGCCGTGTAGCAGAGATTTACATTCTGAAATTACCGTTAGAGAAAGTTTGGTAATTATGGATCATTTTTTTTTCAGCACTTAAAGCGATTCCAAAAGCCTTTAGTTTGCTTAAACCTTAACCTTTGTAAGGTATTGCTGTTTATTCGTGCTATTTGAATAGAATAATCCTTATTTTTGTAGCCCTTATTTTTTTACATGAAAAAAGAACTTTTTTCGCTTGAGATAACCTATTACGATTCTGAAAAAGAATTGAACCCTAAAGATTTTCAACTTTTGCAGCAGGCGCATTTAGCCTCCCAAAAAGCATATGCACCCTACAGTCGTTTTAGAGTTGGTGCTGCAGTGCGCCTGGTCAACGGTGAAATCATTCAGGGAAATAATCAGGAAAATGCTGCATATCCATCCGGCCTCTGTGCTGAAAGAGTGGCGCTGTTTTATGCCCATGCTATATGGCCTGATGTTGCAGTTGAAGCAATTGCGGTGACCGTCCGCAGCGAAAGGACCATCATTAACGAGCCTCTGACTCCCTGCGGGTCTTGCAGGCAGGTGATGGCTGAGTATGAGAAAAAATCAGATCAAAAAATGCGTGTTATCATGCAAGGCGAAACCGGGCCTGTGATGGTAGCTGAAAGCATGAATGTATTGCTTCCTTTTTCTTTTGTTGATGATTATCTATTGAAATATAAACCTGAGTGATGATTAGAAAAGCATTGTTTTTCCTGATTGCATTGATTGTTTTCACTGCCTTCAAAAGTGATAAGCCTGCCTATATTTTGTTCAATCAAAAAGGAAAGGCTGTCAAATATAAACGTATGCTCGAAACAGCACAAAAGGCAGATGTGGTTTTTTTTGGCGAGCTTCACAACAATCCAATCAGTCACTGGCTTCAGTATGAGCTCACACAAGATTTGCATGACGCTTTGAATGGACAGATTATTTTAGGTGCAGAAATGTTTGAGGCTGACAATCAGATAGCCCTTTCTGAATACCTCAATGATGTAATTAACAAAGATAGTCTGAAGAAATCGGCCCGGCTTTGGCCAAATTATAAAACTGACATTGAACCTCTTGTCGAGTTTGCCCGTGAAAACAAGCTTTCATTTGTTGCAACAAATATCCCCAGACGATACGCTTCAATGGTATTCAGGCATGGTTTTGAATCGCTTGATACTTTGAGTATTGAGACAAAAGAATTTATTGCACCGCTGCCTGTTGCATACGACCCTGAACTTCCGGGCTACAAAAAAATGCTCACAATGATGGGTGAATCTGTTCATGGTCGTTCGCCTGAGAATTTTCCAAAAGCACAAGCCATAAAAGATGCTACGATGGCCTGGTTTATACATTCAAATATGGAGTCGGGAAAAACTTTTATCCATTACAACGGAGCCTACCACAGCGATAATTTCGAAGGAATTTTATGGTATCTTCAACTACTACGTCCTGAGGTGAAAATTGTAACCATTTCTACCGTTGAAACAGATCAACCAATTGTTTTTCCAGCTGAAAATAAAGGACTTGCAAATTTTGTGGTGGCAGTCCCTCAAACAATGACAAAGACGCATTAAAGAATTGTCGATATATTTCAATCAAAAAAGACAGCCATTGGCTGTCTTTTTTGATTGATTTAAAGGTGTTTATAAACCTTCTAACACTGTTGTCCAGCCATGTTTATCTTCAATTTCACCTTCTTGAATAGCTTTCAGGGTTTTGTAAATTTTGGTTGAAACAGGGCCTGCAACCTCGCCATATGCGTAAACTTTTTTGGTTTCGCGATCAACTATCTTTTTTATTGGGGAGATAATTGCAGCAGTTCCGCAAGCACCAACTTCTTCGAATGTCTCAAGTTCTTCCAAAGGCACTGGTCTGCGTTCAACAGTCAAACCAAGGTCTGTAGCAATCACTTCAATGCTTTTATTTGTAATGGATGGAAGGATTGTACATGATTTTGGAGTAACGTAAGTATTGTTTTTTATGCCAAAGAAGTTGGCCGGGCCAGCTTCATCAATGTATTTCTTTTCTTTGGCATCCAGAAAAAGTACGGAGGCATAGCCATCGGCATGTGCACGGTCGGCAGGTCGTAAACTGGCTGCATAATTGCCGCCAACTTTGATGTGGCCCGTACCCTGCGGTGCAGCACGGTCGTAATCATGCACCAACTCAACCGAAACCGGACTGAATCCTTCTTTGAAATAGGGGCCGACTGGTGTTACAAATACAACAAACATATACTCTTTTGCTGGTTTTACACCAACCTGTGGTCCGGAACCAAACAATAGTGGTCTGATGTATAATGATGATCCTGTTCCATATGGCGGGATGAAACGGGCATTTAAACGCACTGCTTTGTCAATGGCAGCAAAAAACACTTCGTCCGGCACTTTTTCCATCATGATGCCTGAAGCTGACATTCGCATGCGTTTTGCATTGTCCTCCCACCTGAAAAGACGTACTTTTCCATCTTTTCCTCTGTAGGCTTTCATGCCTTCGAAAGCCTCTTGTCCATAGTGCAAAGCTGTTGCTGCCATATGAATGCTGATATATTCAGAAGAACTGACTTCAAGTTCACCCCAGCTGCCATTCCTGTTAAAACAACGTATGTTGTAGTCAGTTGGATAATAGCCGAAAGGCAGATTTTTCCAATCAATATTTTCCATAACTTTTTAATTAAAGTGATTATAATTTTATGGAGCTAAGGTAAAGAATAATTGTAAGACGGCATAATTTTGTTGTTAATTCATAAACAATTCAAATAATGGACTGTCTTTTACTGCATTCTGACTTATTGATTATCAGATTTATATTCTTTCCAGAACAGGGAAGAGGTGTTTTTTGAATTAAAAAAGCGTTTTATTTTGCGGTAATCCTAATCAAAAGTACCAATTTCAAAACATCAGAAAAATCCAGGAGGCAAAAACTGCAAACACTAAGGCCGGTAATAAATTCAGAATTTTTATGCTTGTTACTTTAAGGATATTTAAGCCCAAACCTACAAGCAAAACACCTCCAGTGGCCGAAATACTGCTCACCATAAGTTCAGGCATAAAACTGCCGAAATGAGATGCCAGCACTGTCAGACCTGCCTGGTATAAAAACAGCGGAACAATTGAAAACATTACACCTATACCTAATCCGGAAGCAAGAGCAATGGAACTGATGCCGTCCATCAACGATTTGATATAGTAAAGCTCAGGTTTTCCGCCAAGCCCTTCTTCGATGGCTCCGAGAATGGTCATTGAACCCATGCAAAAAAGCAGAAATGCTGTCAATAATCCTTCATTAAAACCTTTGCCTTTCGTTTTGAAAAGCTTTCCAATGCGGGTTGCAAGATGGTCAAAGAAGTGCTCGAGATTCATCAGTTCGCCTAAAACGCCTCCAACAATTAGGCTTAAAATCACAATTATCCATTCCTCTGCTTTCAGAGCCATCATCATCCCAAGTACAATGGTAAACAAACCAATTCCCTGAAAAATGATGTCGGAAAAACGTTTTGGCAGTCGGGCGTGAAAAAGCAGGCCAATCAAGCTGCCGACAAATACAGCAAGCACGTTTACAAGTGTTCCGGTGATAATCATCTTTTGTGGTTTATTTCTTAAATAACGTGTAATTAACTATCGTTTTACATTTCATGGAAAGCAATCTGCCGAAAAACTTTGCATCATGAAGTTGCCAAAATTCCAAATAAAACTTCAAAGTATGACATAATATGTTGAAATAAATTACTTATCGACTGCTAATGCCACTCTTTGAATCAGGCGAAAAACAGTCAGGTCTTTTTTAAGATGCATTTCACTTAGAGCAACTTCCATTGCATCCTTCCACTTCCCGAAACCAAATTTTGATTAATTTTGCAGCCCAAAAACAACAAGGGCATACAATTGTTACTTAATCAGTAGATTACAAATTCACTTTGGCTGCAATGCAAAACGATAATATACACGAAATTATTTCAATAAGGCACCTCACAGATTCAACCTACATCATACAAATGTCCAGACGAGGCCTTAAATTCAGGGCAGGACAGCACATACTTCTTGGAAAGGCCGGAAGCATTCACAATCGTGAATATTCTGTTTACAGCGGCGAAAAAGACTCTTATTTTGAGGTGCTTATAAAAGAAGTTGACGATGGGATGGTGAGTAAGCAACTGAAGAAACTAAAAGCCGGAGATAAAGTTCAAATAGAAGGACCACTTGGGTTTTTTACGATAGAACCTGAATTGATCGAAAAAGAAAAATTTCTTTTTGTTGCAACCGGAACCGGCATTGCACCATTTCACAGTTTTTCACGCAGTTATCCTGAAATTGATTTTCTTTTATTGCATGGCGTTCGAAATGCCAACGAATCCTACGAAAAAAACCATTATCCAAAAGAGAGACATATTCTTTGTACTTCAGGTGACAAAAAGGGCGATTTTCATGGCCGTGTTACAGAATACATTATGAAAAACCGGGTGAGCCCTGATACCCATTGTTACCTTTGCGGAAACTTCAATATGATACACGAAGTGTTTGATCTGCTTGAACAACAGGGTGTTCCTCCTGAGCAAGTGCATGCAGAAGTCTATTTTTAGCCTTGACCAAAACACTTCAATTTCAACTAAAACAATTACTAAGAAAACATGAAATACCATCTTATATCACTTGGCTGCCAAATGAACCTCTCCGACACTGAACGTGTTAGGACAGTTATGCACAGCCTGGGTTTAAGCGAAACAGAAAGAGAAGAAGAAGCTTCAATACTTGGGATTATTGCTTGTTCTGTTCGGCAAAAAGCCATCGACAAGGTGTATTCCCGCATCTATAAATGGAATAAGATGAAGAACAGAAAGAGCCTGTTGACCTTCGTCTCAGGCTGTTTGCTGCCTTCGGATAAGGACCGGTTTCTGAAGCTTTTTGACCTGGTTTTTACCATGAGTGAGTTAACCGAATTGCCATTGATGATCAGTCAGTATGGCATCGTAAGTCCTGCCGGATTGCAACATCTTGAAAGCGAAAGAGAAACACTTTTACCAAAAGAAGTGCCTGTCATTGAAAAGACAGATTCGTTGCTTAAACCTGTTTCCGGAGACAAAAATATTACAAGCGGACTGAAACTTAATCCTGCCGTTGGAATTGATGATTTCTGGCATGTTGAACCAACTTACACTTCAGCCTTCGAGGCATTCATACCAATTCAGAATGGATGCGATAAATTTTGCACTTTCTGTGCAGTGCCTTATACACGTGGCAGAGAAGTTTCACGGCCATCAGGAGAAATACTGGAAGAACTGCAAAATTTGGTTGAAAAAGGCTTCAAATCTATAACCTTACTCGGCCAAAATGTTAACTCATATGGACTTGATAAAAAGGGTGAAGAGATTGATTTTCCTGAACTTCTGAGAAAAATTGGTGCCTTTGGATTACAATCCGGTAAAGAATTCTGGGTTTATTTTACTTCACCACATCCACGTGATATGACCGATGAAGTAATTGAAGTTATTGCTGAATATCCCGTTTTGGCAAAACAAATTCATTTGCCTGTGCAATCAGGTGATGATGGTGTTTTGCTTCGTATGAACCGCAAGCATTCAATGGAAAAGTACCGGCATATTGTGCAAACAATTAGAAAACTTATACCGCAAGCGACACTATTTACCGACATTATTGTGGGCTTTACCGGCGAATCGGATGAGCAGTTTGAGAATACACACAAGGCCATGGAGGAGTTTAAATACAATATGGCTTATATTGCACAGTACAGTGTCAGGCCGGGTGCAGCGAGTTCACGCTGGGCAGATGACATTCCGAAAGAGGTGAAGAAAGAGCGCCTTCATATTCTGACACAAGAGTTAATGAAGCACTCTCACCTATATAATAAGGAGTTGGTCGGGAAAACATTCCGTGCTTTGGTGCGGGGCCGCGACCGAAAAAACGGATACCTTTCGGCGCTTACAGAGGGAAAACTGGTGATACGCTTTGCTTCGGAAAAAGAAGAATTGGTAGGGCAGTTTGTTGATGTAAAGATAATTTCAGCTTCTCCACTATCTCTGGAAGCAGCCATCATTGAAGTTCCAATTTTGCAAACAGTTTGACCTTAATGAAGAAAATTGCATTCAAAACTTTAGGCTGTCGTCTAAATCAATATGAAACCGACGCCCTCGCATCACGTTTTCACACAGGTAGTTATCAAATTGTTGATTTCAACGATGAAGCAGATATTTACATCGTGAATACCTGCACTGTAACCAATCAAAGTGATCAGAAATCAAGGCAAACCATTAGTCAGGCCCGGAAAAAAAAGGAAGATGCGCTTGTTGTTGTCACAGGTTGTATGGCCAATAACTACAAAGAGTCACTTCTTGAATCAAAAGCAATTGATTTTGTTGTTGACAATGAACGAAAGGCATCAATTTATGGTATAGTCGAAAAGCATTTCAGAGGAGAAGTTGCTGATCCGGAAGGTTTTGACAAAGATGTTTTCAACTATGAAGCAGCCTACAAAACATTTCATACCCGAAGCATGATTAAAATTCAGGATGGCTGTGATAATTTTTGTACTTTTTGCATCATACCCAAAGTGAGGGGCCGGGCTACAAGCAGACCTGCTGAAGAAATTTATGCTAACATCCGCGAAGTTATTCAATATGGTTTCAAAGAAATTGTACTGACCGGCGTAAATATCGGTCGCTACGAAGATGGTGATACAGACTTTGAAAAGCTTGTTGAGAATATTTTAGAAATCCCGGGTGATTTTCGCTTGCGGATCTCATCAATCGAACCTGATGGATTTACACATCGTTTTTTTGAGCTTTTTGCCCATCCAAAATTAACGCCACATCTGCATCTATGCCTGCAAAGTGGTGCAGAATCTGTTCTTCTTAAAATGAGACGCATGTATACAGCAAAGCAATTTCGCCAAATGGCTGAAAAACTGCGAAGTATGTATCCTGATTTTAATCTTACAACAGATATCATCGTTGGGTTTCCTGCTGAAAGTGAGGCTGAGTTTGAGCAATCTGTCACAATGGCTAAGGAGTTGTCATTTAGCCATATACATACCTTTAAATATTCTGTTCGAAGTGGAACAAGGGCAGAACGTATGTCGGAACAGATTGGAGAAAAGGTAAAAAATCAGCGGAGTGAGGTAATCCGAAAATTATCGGAAGAGAACAAACGGAACTATTACAAAAGCATGGTTGGAAAGAAGCAGCGGATGCTCGTCGAACGAATTGGTGGTGACGGTGTAGCCCGCGGCTATGGAGAAAACTATATTCCTATTAGATTAAAAGCTGCCGGGCTTGTGAAGAATCAGTTTATTGATGTCGAAATCACCGGACTTCATGAGGCGAAAGAGCTTGAAGTTACTGCAAAAGTAATTTAGTTGTTGAAAAAAAGATTGTTCCTACTATTGCTTATCTGCAACAGGAATGATCTTAAAAATTCTATCCGGTGTGACTGAAACTTAAAAATGTTTAATAAAACATAAAATATCTTAAACACATAATTTGGCTTTAAAAAAATTATGTTGGATCATATTCACTCAAATTTTCCATCAGTTTTTTTCTGCTATAGAAAATACGGCTTTTTACTGTTCCAATAGTCAGGCTCAAATCTTCAGCAATCTCTTTGTATTTGTAGCCTTCATTATACATGTCGAAAGCTCTGCGAAAGTCTTTATCAAGCGCTTCAATGCCAGCTGTAAGTTCTTTGGTAGCAATCACTGATAATGGGTTGTAGGCAGTATCTTCAGCTCCTGAATTTATATGATACAGATTATCAGTTTGATCAATGAAAGTTTTTGATTTTTTATTTCTGCGGTAGTTATTGATAAAGATATTTTTCATGATGGTGTAAACCCAGGCCTTGAAATTATTTTGGTTTACATATTTTTCACGATAAACAAGTGCTTTCAAAAATGTTTCCTGCAATAAGTCTTTTGCATCGTCTTCATTGCCCGTAAGCTGCTTGGCAAATACTTCCAGATATTTTTGCATTCCCGTCAGGTTATAGTTGAATTCAATTGCAGTCATTTTTCAAATTGTTTAATGATTAATGACACAAAATTAAACAAAATATTTATTTTGTCAAGTCTTTTTTTTAAAAAGTTGAACAAAATATCAATTGGAATATTTATCTGACTGGAATAGAGTTGGTTGGAGATTAAATATTTCAACAGGATTACATCCCTGAATTTCTTTGGCGAGTCATTTTTTTATTTTATCACGGGACTTGACATATTATGGTAAATGACATTATCTTTGCACAATAATACATAAAGTGTGCAAACATGCATTTACTATGAATACAAAAGACCTAATTCTTGAAGAAGCGCGTAAAGTGTTTGAACGTTTTGGCTTCAACAAAACTTCGATGGCTGATATTGCAACTGCAGCCCGCAAAGGCAGGCGCACCCTTTATACCTATTTTACCAGCAAAGAAGAGATTTTCAGGGCTGTGATTGATACCGAAGTAAGCAAACTTGGCGAAATTCTACAGCAGATAATCGCTCAGCCTTTGCCACCTGAGGATAAATTCAGACTTTATATCCTCACACGCATGAATGCAGTTAAAACGATATCAACCTACTATGATGCTTTGCGTCAGGATTTTATGAATAATCTTGGAATGATTGAAGATTTACGTCAACAATATGACGAATTGGAAGCATCGATGATTAAAACAATTCTTGATGAAGGCGTTGAGAAAAATCATTTTAAAATTGCCGATACAGTTGTTGTAGCGCGTGCGATTGTGTTTGCAACAAAAGGATTTGAGCTGCCGATTTACAGAGGAGACACAAATTATGACCACAATAAGTTGATCGAACCTCTTATAAGTGTCTTGTTTCATGGTATTTCAAAAGAAAAGAATTAGCAATAGTTTAAATTTTATGGAAAAAATAACTGCTTTTATTCTGCGCATTCGCTATCTGACCATCATTATGGTGGTGTTACTGACAGTTTTATTGGGTTATCAAATAAAAGACCTGAAAGTCAATGCGGATGTTTTGGGCTATTTACCTGATGATGATGGCGCAGCAATGCTTTTCTCAAGGATTGGGGAGGATTATGGTGGAAACGAATTAATAATTATCGGACTTGAAGGTGAATCAGTTTTTAGCTACGAAATGCTTGACATTGTAAGGAAAGTTACTGACAGTGTGAGAATGGTTTCCGGAATTGGATATGTAACAAGCCTGACCAATGTAATCGATATCCGCGGTGCTGATGGCTTCATTGAAATTGGACGGCTAATTGATGAATATGATATTCCGCAGGATGAAGAAGTGCTTGCTGAATTGAAGGAATATGCCTTTTCAAAGGCGATGTACCGCGGTAATCTCGTCTCAGAAGATGGAACAGCCACACTCGTTGTAGCTAAGGTTTTGGGCGATGCCAACCGGACAGAAGTCGTAGAGCAAATTCAGGAAAGGCTAAAAAATCTTCAATTTGCCGGAAGTATTTATTATGGAGGAATGCCGGTTACATTGCTTGAGCTTAGCAGGACAATTATTCACGATGTAAAGTTTATTGCACCGATCGCTTTTATTCTCATCAGTTTGATGCTTGCTTTGGGTTTCAGAAGCAGGCGCGGTGTGCTTTTGCCAATGCTTACCGTTGTAATTGCAATTATCTGGACGATGGGCCTGATAAGCATGCTTGGCTATGCCCTTACTCTTTTAACCAATGTAATTCCCGTGATATTGATGGCTGTTGGGAGTGCTTATGCTATTCATGTTGTGAACAGAGTGAACGAAAAGATGCAAGAGCTTAAAAAAGAAGCACTTAAAGAAGCAATTACAGGAGTAATGATTCCGGTGATGCTTGCCTCCTTGACCACAATCATTGGTTTCTTGTCTTTCATCGCAGGTTCATACCTTACAATGATCAGGGAGTTTGGAATATTTACGGCAATTGGGATTGCTTTTTCACTTTTATTAACGCTTGTGTTTCTTCCGGCATTGATGTCGATATTCGATAACTTTAAACGGAAAGCTGCAAATGAAACCAGTAGTTCTTTCATCCGTTATATCAGTCGTTTTTTCAGCAGTTTGGCCCTTGGAAATCAGGTTGTTCTAATTTCAATATGGGCGTTGATTATTGTTGTTTCAATCTGGGGAATTACAAGAATTGAAAGAAGGGTTGATCTTGTTGATTACTTTAAAAAAGACAATCAGGTGCAGCAAAGTGAGGGTCTGTTAAGGACTAAATTTAATGGAAGCATGCCACTTTACATCAAAATTAAAGGTGATATGCAGAGCCCTGAAGTACTGCATGCAATGAAAAAAACACAGACATTCATGGCTCAGTTTGAGTATATTCCTTATAGCCAGTCTGTTGCCGATTTAATTGAAGAAATGAATTCGGCGATTGGTGAAGGGATGTTTGTGCCGGATGATAAAACCAAAATCATTCAACTTTGGATGATGCTCGATGGACAGGAAATTATGGATCAACTGGTGAATTATACTTTGGATGAAGGCATCATTCAGGCCAACATATCAACAACCGATCTGGAAGTGTTGCGCGAGATAGAAGAAAATTTTGAAGTTTATACAAAAGAAAACAGCAATGAAATTGTTCAGATGGAAGTTACAGGAATTCCAATCATGTTTAAACGTCTGGATGACAGCATTATAAAAAGTCAGATTTACAGCCTTGTCATAGCAATTTTGCTGGTTGTCGTTTTTGTGAGCTTGCTGCAGGGCTCGTTTCTAAACGGACTTCTTACAATTATTCCGGTCGGAGTAACACTCATCGTGCTTTTTGGTACCATGGGTATCACAGGCATTCCGCTTGATATTGCAACTGTTCTTACAGGGAGCGTGACTATCGGAATAGGGATTGATTATGCCATCCATTTCATGACACAATTTGTAAATTTCTATCAAAAAAACTTTAACACCAGAGAAAGCATTGCAGGTGCCATTAACAGCAGCGGAAGAGCGATTATCATTAATGTTTTTTCCGTTACAGTCGGTTTTGCTGTGCTTCTTTTTTCAAATTTGGTACCGCTTCAACGCTTTGGATTTTTAATAGCAGTCACAATGATCGTTTCCGGTCTTGCTGCCCTCACCTTGCTGCCGGCAGCTCTTTTGCTCACGTCAGGAAAACTGGAAAAGAGTTTTAGAAAGAAATTAAAGGTGTAATTCAATTACTTAAGACCGATATTTCAATGAAACACTAAATTGGAGTAAACACAATTAAAACATAAAACCATGAAAATTAAATTTTTGATTTTTTGGAGTTTGACAGCAATTTTCTTCCTTTTGTCAAACACCACAAATGCACAAGATGCAACAAGCATTCTGAATAATGTTGATAAACTGCTCTTTGCTCCAAAAGACCAACAGAGTGAGGTACAGCTCATTCTTAGTGACAAAAGTGGAAATCAGCGCATACGTGAGGCTCAGCTTTGGCAGAAAGGCAAAGAAAAAAGACTGTTTCGTTTCACATCGCCCGCGGCTGAAGCTGGCATTGGATTTCTTTCACTTCCAGATGAGGTGATGTATCTTTATATGCCCGCATTTGGCAAAGAGCGACGCATCGCTTCACATGTAAAAAATCAGCCTTTCGCCGGAACAGATTTCACCTATGAAGATATGGAATCTGTTAATTATGCCTCAAAATATAAGGCTGAATTGCTAAGCCAGGATGACAAATCATGGTATCTGAAATTAACACCCCTCGAAGGCATCCGCTCTGATTACGCATGGGTTGAAGTGTATGTGGACAAACAACACAATTATCCGCTACGCATGGAAAGCTATGACAGAAGTGGCAAAAAAGTGAAAAGTTCTGTTTATACCTTCGTAAAAGATGGTTCGTATTGGTATCCCAAAGAAGTGCATATGACCGACCTGAAGCGAAACCACAGCACAAGAATGATCTCAAAGACGATAAAGTTTGACTCCAACCTGAGTGACGATCTTTTCACAGTCAGAAACCTCATTGACTATTGATTGAAAGGCAATAAAATTTAAAATGTGAAAAATGCTGTTTATGTCAAATCATTAAAAATCTTGAAAAATGAGAAAGGTGTTTGTTTTTTTATTCATCATGGCTTTTCTGGCAGATCTAAAATCACAGGAAACCCTTGGTATAACGGGGCATTTGCTGACAGATCAGAGGTTGGGCATGAAGAACGAAAACCCATGGCTTTGGAACGAAAACCGTTTGAGTCTTCAATTCAACAAGCGAAGCAATAAACTCAGGTTTCAGTCTGAAATATGGGTGCGTCACCTTGGGATGCCACAGTATAAAAATCTGGCTGATTTAAGCAATAAAGACAAGGTTCAACCAATAAGTCTCGATCTGCGGGAGGCTTCCATAAATATAAGAGGCTTTCTTTTTGAGCCGCTTGATTTGAAAATCGGTCGGCAGCGTATCGCATGGGGTACTGCCGACAAATTCAATCCTACCGATAATCTGAATCCGTATGATTTGGAAGATATCCTTGATTTTGGCCGGCACAATGGTTCAGAAGCTGTTAGTGCAATTTGGAATTTCTCAGGGACAACCTCCTTGCAGATGGTTTACATTCCGTTTTTCAGACCAGCAAATTTGCCTTTAGCACCTTTTTCAGGCTTGTTGTCTGGCCCTGAGCCAACGCTGGAAGAATGGGAAATTGTGAGCATAGAAAACAATACATTTCCGCCGAAGTTTAATCTTAAGGAAGGCGCAATTCTGGGAGGCAGGTTGAAAAGCAGTATCAGAAACACAGACGTCTCGGTGAGTTATGTATACGGTCGGGATGGATTTCCACTTCCAGAAAAAACCACAATTCAAGTGCTTCAAAATTTCTACAGCACAAAACTTATAAACGAACTTGTTTTCCCGCGTTATCATATTTTTGGTGCCGATTTGGCTGGAAGCATTGGTAGTGTTGGCGTTTGGACAGAAGCAGCTTTGTTTTTGCCACAAGAAGAGTTTAAGCAAACAACTTATTTTATTTACGATCCAAGCCTTAATCCGCATGTTTATGACACGGTTTTGATGGCAAAGAAAGCTTTTCTAAAATTTGTGCTTGGTGCCGATTACACTTTCAAAGATGGAAGCTACATAAATGTTCAATACCTGCATGGGTTTGTGCATGAAAGGGGAAATGGTCAACTCAACGACTATTTATTGTTTGGTTGGGAGAAGCGTTTTTCCTCCGACAAATGGCTTGTGCGTCCAATTGCAGGGGGCATTGCTACAACCGAATTTAAGGATTTTTCCAAAAACTACGGCTTGATTTATTCTCCTGAAATAACATACAAAGGCATCGACAATCTTGAGATCGGCATCGGTGCTTATATTTTTGAAGGAAACGGAGGAAATCTTTTCAACGGATTGAAAGATTTCAACATGATTGCCGCAAAGATGAAGTACAGCTTTTAAACGACATTTTGTTTGGTGTAGGGAATGAAAAGGCCGGGTTTTCAATTTCCTCTTTTGCTTCGGTCAAGGCGCTGGCAGTTGGCAAGCAATTGCATAAGTGCCTTTGTCTGAACAGGTTTATAAAGCACTTCATCCATGCCATGTGTAAGATATTTGGTGCGGCTTTGTTGAAGCGCATCGGCTGTAAGTGCAATGATATAAGGTTGTCTGTTTGAGTTGAACCTTTCGCGGATAAGTTTCGTGGCTTTGATTCCATCTAAAACCGGCATCTGAATATCCATCAAAACTACATCATACAAGCGACGTTCAAGCGATTCCAAAGCCTCTTTGCCATTTTCAACCATTTTCACATGATAGCCATAACGATTGAGTACACTCATGATAATGCGCTGATTGATAGCGTTGTCTTCTGCAACTAAAATGTCGAGCGGGTGGTATTCGCCCATTCGCTCGTCAAGCTGAATGTGTCGTTCGATGGTATTCAGATCATTGGCTTTGCCTTCAATGACTGCTTCGGCA
Organism: Bacteroidales bacterium; assembly: GCA_030683155.1. Taxonomy (GTDB): domain Bacteria; phylum Bacteroidota; class Bacteroidia; order Bacteroidales; family F082; genus JALNZU01. The sequence continues at coordinate 32,927 of JAUXMV010000081.1, read as the reverse complement.
ACATCCCAGAATTCAGCCGGATCAATGGGTTTGAGCATGATGACTGTATCTTTCCTTATGACAATCATTTTTTCGTTGGCTTTTTCTCTCTCTTTGATCAAAATATGTGGAATATCGCGCTTTTCTCTCACAGAATCAATCAGTTTGAGGTCGATTTTTAATCCGGGGTGCAAATGGGTTATCAACAAATCAAAGTTGTTTAACTGATCACCAAAAACAGGATATTCGAGGTTCATTCTCATGATCTCAAGCGACATTCCGGTATATTTACAATAATCTGTAAGCATGTCATCCAGCAAAGAATCATAAGTAATGAAAACAGCTTTTTTATTTTCCAGAACTTGCTTTTTTGGCTCTGGCAAAGATTCTTCAAGAGGTCTGTAGGGCAAGCGAATGGTGAAAGTGGATCCTTCGCCCATCACAGAAACAACATCAATTTTGCCATTCATCCGCTTTGCCAGTTGCTCGCATATAGCCAAGCCCAAACCAATGCCTTTTTTTTGAACGTTTTCGTATTCCGAGGCTTGCACATAAGGTTTGAAAAGATGAGGCAGAAGGTCGCTTCTGATACCTGGTCCGGTATCGGAAACAGAAATATTTATTTCTTCTTTTGATTCAACAATGCTTTTTTTGACGAATAGTTTCACATAGCCATGGGGAGTAAATTTGATTGCATTGTCGAGCAGATTCATTACGATCTGCCGAAGGCGAAGGTCGTCACCCATTACCATAAGAGGCATCTCGGGTTCAATATGGTAGATAAGTTCCAAACGTTTTTCAAGTGCAAATTGCAGCACACTGGAAATGCTTTCACGTATGCTTTCGTGCAAAAGAAATGGTTTGTCGTGAATTCGGATGGTTCCTGCTTCAATTTTTGAGAAGTCGAGCAGGTCATTAAAAAGAGCCACTAAAAGCGTTCCGCTTTCATGTATTGTTTGAGTATAATAGCGTTGCTTGCTGTTCAGATCGGTGTCATAAAGCATTTCGGTCATGCCGATAACAGCATTCATAGGTGTTCTGATTTCGTGACTCATTCTCGCAAGCAAGCGATTGCTGTATTCCTTGGCTTCACGAATTTCCTCTGTAGCATTTATAATCTGCTGATGGTGTTCGATTCGTTTCGTATTCAAAATCAACGTTTTATATAGGATATCTTTGTTTAAACCATCGAGTATAAAATAATCCCAGGTTGGTTTGTTTAAGCTTTTAATAGCTTGATTTTCAAATTCTTGCTTACAATAGATAATGATCGGAAGTGTTGGAAAACGCTGTGCCAGTGGATTAAGATAATCAAGGTTCCAGCCATCTGCCGAAAAAGGATTCGTACACAACACATCGAATTTCTTTTCAGAAAGAGATTGAATAATTTCACCTTGATCGGAAAGGTGCAGCCATTTTATTTCTGGGTTGAAACCTTCACGGCAATGCTTTTTGAACAATTCAACATCTGCCTTTTCATGCGATACAACAAGTATTTTCATACAGTATTTTTATCAGATTTATTGCTGCAAGATACAAATTTATTGAGTTCAGATAGTTTTTGGTTTATTCGGAATACTTTTCAATAATCATCGTTTATAGTGTCATTCTTCGAAAAGAATTACTGATGCAGGTTCCGCTTTTTCTTCTTTTGTGCGCAAGGTTGTTTTTTAAAGGAAATCTCAAAAAAGCTTCACACTACATAAGGACGATTGTTTAATTTAGCCCCTTAAAGAATGCGCAGCCATGCCCGAAATTATCGATGAAAAGCAAGTGTTTACATTAAAGGAAGTTGCGTTGAGCATTCAGCGGACAATAGAAAAGCGCTATACAACGGGTTTTTGGGTGAAAGCAGAAATGAACAAACTGAACTTCTATAAACAGTCTGGACATTGCTATCCTGATCTGTTGCACAAAGAGAATGGCAAAGTAGTGGCGCAGATGAGGGCTCTTTTATGGGGGACAGACTTTAAAAACATTGGTCAGCGTTTTGAGGATTCTACTGGCGAAAAACTCAGAGATGGAATCAATATTTTGTTTTTGGGAAAGTTGACTTTTGACCCTAATTATGGTCTCACAATCAGAATTCTGGATATTGATCCTTCTTTTACTTTGGGTGAGCTTGAGCGCGAAAAGCAGGAAGCAATCAAACGCCTGAAGGAGGAAGGCATATTTTTAAAAAACAAACAATTGCAGCTGCCCCTTCTGCCTAAGCGGATTGCAATAATTTCTGTTGAATCAAGCAAGGGTTATGCTGATTTTGTGAAGTTGACCGAAAGCAGGATGAATGGTTTTGTGATTGAACAAATGCTTTTCCCCTCTTTGCTTCAAGGGCAAAAGGCCGTTGATCAGATGCTCAAACAACTTGGACGCATTAAAAAGGTGTCGGATCATTTTGATGTTGTTGCTATAATCCGTGGTGGAGGAGGCGAGGTTGGACTTGCTTCTTTCAATGATTTCAGGCTGGCACGTGCAATCGCACTTTTCCCAATCCCCGTATTCACGGGTATTGGTCATGCAACAAATCAAACAGTTTGCGAAATGGTTTCGCACACCAATTCCATTACACCGAGTGAGCTTGCTGACAAGCTGCTTGGGCATTTTGAAAATTTTATAAACAGATTGCAAAATGCTGCCAAAACGATAAATCTGGCCAACCGGATTTTAAACACAGAAAATCAGCAACTTTCACACTTTCGGTTAAGAATGATCAATCAGGCGAAATCAGTGCTGACTGCCCAAAAAGCAAATCATATCTTGCTGGGTAAATCTTTGCAAAACGCTACTTTTTCAAGCTTAAGCAAGCATGCTTTTTCTTTGGAAAATGTGAAAAGCACAACGCAGAGCATCACACGCAAACTTTTAGCGCAAGCGCTGAATGAGGTGCAAAAATCTGAAGTGAACTTGCAGCGCAATTCAATGCAGTTCTTGCTGAAATGCAGCAATAACATTGAGTTAAGTGAAAAATCAATTACCCTTCTACATCCTGCAAATGTGCTTAAAAGAGGCTACTCCATCACTCTTTTTAATGGAAAGGCAGTCCGAAGCAGTATAATTTTGAAGCAAGGTGAACAGGTAACCACCATCTTAAATGAAGGCAGCTTTATCAGTGTGGTTGAATCAATACATGAAAACAAAAAAGAATAAAAATATGATAGAAAAAACTTCTTATACTGAGGCCTTTGAAGAACTTCAACTGATTGTCGAAGAAATGGAAACAGGCGAAATTACTGTGGATGTGTTGTCAGAAAAAGTAAAGAGGGCAGCAATATTGATTCAGATTTGCAAGCAAAAACTCAAAGCCACTGAACTTGATGTAAAGAAAATTCTTCAGGAACTTGATTCAGGCGACGAGAAAAATGATCAGGATTTATGATCTTTTTTGAATTATCCCTTAAAGCAAGGAATAATTTCGCCTTCAATGCTGATTAATTCGTTCATAGCACTCACTGCCAGACATGAATGAACGGGCAATATCCCAATAATATCACCTGGCCTGAATTGCTGAATCATAGTTGATGGCAAATTTACTATGCCATGCTCCTGCGAAAGTGATGACAGCCAGGCTCCGGCAATGGGTTTTGACCAGCCATTTTCAGTGAATTCAACAACATATCCGTATAGTTCAAAACCATTGTCGGCAATGATGCGCTCTTTTGAAAAGTGGATTGCACCGCCGTAGACGACAATTTGATTTCGTTCCGGATGCACTGCTACCACAGGACATGCCATTGCCACAGCAATATCATTCAGTTCGCATGATCCGATATGGTATTGCATAATATCATAAAACACAAAATTTCCGGGTCGCCATTCATCGAAACCATTGAGTTCGGGCAACATCGAACAACTTGGGGTGTCTCCCCAGCTCAAAATAAGTGAAGGATCTTTCAGCTTTTCTTTGATTTCAAAAAGTTTTTTTTGAGAACACCTTGCAATTTCCTCAATTTCGGTTATCCCTTTTGCTTTGTAGGTTTGTCCGGCATGGGAAAGAAATCCGGCCAGTTTCAGCTTTAGCTTTGACTTGATTTGCTCAGCAAGCGAAATGATTGCTTCACTGTTATCAATTGCAATCCCCGTTCTAGCCGCGCCAACATCCACTTTTATATACACATCCGAAATATGATCAAGCCCTGTTTCAAGTGCATTTATCACTTCGATGGATTCAACAAGCAGATTTATTTTTGCAGAAAGAGCAAGGTGGTTGATTGCCGGCAGTTCCCTCAGATTTACCGGAAAAGCAATCGTGATGTCCTTCCAGCCGTGTAATGCAAAATACTGTGCCATTGAAACAGATGAAACCGTGATTTTGTGAATACCAAAGGAACGAAACCATTGTCCGACAACGCCAGACTGATGTGTTTTGAAATGTGGTCGAAATATCGCTCCGGCCGCTTTCGTTTTTTCGAGCATTCGGCTGATATTGTCCAAAGTTATGGCTTTATTAACCATCAGGGAAGGCTTTGTAATTTTCTCCAGCATAAGCAAGTGATCGTTTTTCGGTTAAGACAAAAGGAGTCAAACAAAGATAGTTTGATTTGTCTTCCTGCCTGAAATATTTGATTAGTTTTGCCGCCTCAAATTTTCTTCAGAAAATTATTTGTGTCGTTTTTAAACAATAATCAGCTCTAAAAATCATTCAGAAAGTTACGCTTATTAAGCGGTGAAACTATGTTAAAAAGAAAAGAAATAGAAGGTTATCAATACTTTCGTCTCGATAACGGTATCAAATTGATTCACAGGCAGAACAATGCTCCTGTTTCCCATCTCGCCCTGATGGTAAACACAGGTTCACGCGATGAAGATCTGAGTGAAAATGGTGTTGCACATCTGATAGAACATATGATTTTTAAAGGAACGAACAAGCGCAAAGCCTTTCATGTTATCAGTTTTTTGGAAAACGTTGGTTGCGATCTGAATGCTTACACTACAAAAGAAGAAACCTGTATTCATGGCACTTTTCTTAAAGCCTATTACGACAGGGCACTTGAGCTTTTTGCTGATATCGCGTTCAATTCGGTTTTTCCTGCCAAGGAGCTGGAGAAGGAAAAAGAAGTCATTCTCGATGAAATCAACTCCTATAAAGATTCTCCTTCAGAAGAGATTTTTGATGAATATGAAAATCTGCTTTTCAGCGGACACCCAATTGGCCGCAACATTCTTGGAACCACTGAAACAGTAAAGAGTTTTACCAGAAACCATATTCTTCGCTTCATCAAAAAAAATTATAAAACAAGCGAAATCGTTATCGCTTCAGTTGGAAATATTGATTTTGAAAAGCTTAAGAAACATGTTTCGAGGCATTTTGGAGTGATTCCTGCAACCGATAATCCCAATCGCAGGCAGCCCTTTGAATCCTATTCTCCGCGAACCCAGAAAGAAGAAAGAGACAATTACCTGAGCCATTGTCTGATAGGAAATATTGCCTACCAATATGATCACCCTAAAAAACATAGTCTCGTTTTACTCAACAATGTTTTGGGTGGGCCAGGCCTGAATTCCAGACTTAATCTTAATATCCGCGAAAAATATGGCTTTGCCTACAATATCGACTCACAATATACTTCATACACCGACACAGGTTGGTTTGGAGTTTATCTGGGAACAGATCCGGAATCAGTGACAAAAGCAGAAAGTCTGGTCAAAAAAGAATTGAAAAAGCTTTGTAACGAACGTCTGGGAACGCTCCAACTTGCCCGTGCAAAACAGCAACTTATTGTACAACTGGCTATCAGCATTGAATCAGGACTCACAGAAACTCTTTCTATTGCACGTGCACATTTACAGAAAGACAATGTCGACAGCATGGAAGATATTATCCGGTCAATAAGAAATTTAGATAGCTCAGATCTGCTTGAAGTGGCCAATGAAGTCTTTGAGCCAAGTCAGTTAAGTACACTTATCTTTGCAGGAAATAAATCTTAAAATATCGGATTTTATCATGAAAATATTACCAATAATCCATTTTTCTGCTATTAAGACTGCAATTTTGAGCAGCCTGATTTTCTTTGTTCTTTTGTTGAACTCGACCTACATGCAAGGTCAGTCCGGCGCAGAAACCATTAATTCAAAAATTCAAAACGGTATTCAAGTCGAAACCGATGGCATAAAACCAGAAGCAACAACTGAACCAAATACATTGCCTTTTACGCTTCAACTAACCCATATTAAGCAATTTATGCAAAGCACACAGTTGGTTTTTAAGCTAACCAACCATGAAGCTGAAATACTGAATCATTTTTGGATATATGTCTCCTTACTCGACCAAAGCAAAGGTTTTCTTTATCGGGAACAACCGGTTTTATTTACCGGAATCAGAAAAGGTGGCAGCCAATCCATTGAATTGCTGTGCGAAAGCATCGGTGTGGATGAAGTTGGTTATATCATTTTGAAGCCGGAATTGCTTGAAATTGACAGAAAGGAAATCCCTTTTGAAATAAAAAATGTAGAATTGGTGCAACCTGCTGAAAGCAATGCAAAAATGGTTTTTAACGCACTATTCAAATGAACCAAAAACTTGAGAAATACCTCGAGTTGCATACAACACCTCCATCAAAAATATTGCAGGAGTTGTATCGGCAGACGCATCTCAGGACGGTATATCCGCGCATGATCTCAGGACATGTGCAGGGTAAATTTCTTGCTTTGATAAGTAAAATGATAAATCCTGATAGGATTTTGGAGGTTGGCACTTTTACTGCTTACTCTGCCATTGAGCTTGCCGGCGGATTGAAAGCAGGAGGCAAACTCATTACCATCGAAGCCAACGAAGAGTTTGAATCGCTTATTCTTGATTTTGTGAAAAAAGCAGGATTTGAGAGCCAGATAGAACTTGTTGTTGGAGATGCGAAAAATATCATTCCTGCACTAGACGGAACTTTTGACTTAATCTTTCTTGATGCAGATAAGGCCGGATATCCCGGATATTATCCAATGCTGAAAGAAAAACTGAGACCGGGCGGTTTTCTGATTGCTGACAATGTTTTGTGGGGTATGAAAGTGCTTTCTGAAGAATCTTCAGATCAGGAAACGCTTGCAATCAATGCATTTAACAAGCTTGTTGCAGATGACAAAGATGTTGAACAGGTAATCCTTCCTATGCGCGATGGGTTAATGATCGTTAGGAAGTTGGTTTAATACTAAAAATTAGCATTTTAAGATAATTTTACATCAATCGGACAAGGATATTCAATGAAAACCTATATTTGTAGGTTCAAATGAGCCGGACACGGTTAGAAAGGATTTAATATGAGTAGAATTAAGGTTCACGACAAAGAATTTGAAATTTATATCCCACAGGATCAGATAGAAAGAGCAATTAAAAAGGTTGCCGATAACATCAACCGCGACTTTGCCGGAAAAAATCCACTTTTCCTGATTGTCCTCAACGGGGCTTTCATGTTTGCGGCCGAGCTGTTTAAAAATGTTGAGATTGAATGTGAAATCTCTTTTGTTAAACTTTCATCCTACAGTGGAACTTCCTCCACTTCAGTAGTAAGAGAGCTAATTGGTCTCGATCACTCCATTGCAGGAAGAAATGTTGTGCTGGTGGAAGATATTATCGATTCAGGGCTTACGATGCTCTTTACCATCGAAAAACTGAAAAAATTGCAAGCCAATGATGTGAAGATTGCCACGATGCTTTTTAAACCAAAGGCCTTTCAGTATAGCTTTCCAATTGATTACGTCGGACTGGAAATACCCAATGATTTCATCATTGGCTATGGTCTCGATTATAATGAACATGCACGCAATCTGCCAGATATTTACAAAATCGTTTCCTGATAATAAAACACAAACCAAATTTTTATCATGCTGAATATTGCCCTTTTTGGTCCTCCTGGTGCTGGTAAAGGTACCCAGTCAAAACTGTTACTCGAAAAGTATAACCTCACCTACATCTCAACCGGCGACATTCTTCGCGAAGAAATCGTCAAGCAAACTGCACTTGGTAAAGAAGCCAAAGAAATTATTGACAAAGGTGGTCTTGTACCAGACGAAATCATTGTACAGATTATCGAAAAAAAAGTGATTATGAATCTCGATTCTCGTGGAATCCTTTTCGATGGATTTCCCAGAACCGTTGTTCAGGCTTATATTCTTGAAGGGCTGCTGCTAAAACTTAATAGTAGCCTTACCTGCATGCTTAGTTTGGAAGTGCCAAAAGATCAGCTTGTTACCAGAATGCTTGAAAGAGCAAAAGTAAGTGGTCGTGCTGACGATAACCTTGAAGTTATTGAAGTGCGGATGCAGGAGTATGAAAATAAAACCAAACCTGTAATTGATTTTTACAAAGCCAAGGGGAATTATTTTCCTATTCAGGGCGTAGGCAATGTTGAGGAGATTTTTGAACAGCTTTGCAAAACCATCGAAAGCACTATCAGTCACGATTACTTCAATGTTGTTTTGCTTGGTAAACCTGGATCTGGAAAAGGTACACAAGGAGAAATTCTTGCCAAGAACAATAATTTGGTTTACATTTCTACCGGAAAGCTTTTGCGAAAGGAAATTACTGCCGGAACCGAATTGGGCATGATTGCCAAGCCCTATATGGATAGGGGAGAAATTGTTCCTGATGAGATTGCTATTAAGCTCATTGAAAGGCAGATTGAAAAAAATCCATCTGCTTCCGGATTTATTTTTAAAGGATTCCCGCGCACCATTGTTCAGGCATATATTCTAGATGGTTTACTTCGCAGAATCAACTCAAAAGTAAGCCTTATGCTAAATATAAGACTTTCTACACTCGATGCTATAAAGCGCCTGAATGACAGAAGCAAAACTGAACGAAAACGCGTTTATGATACCTCAACTGAGATGATTTTAAACCGTTTGGATGAGTACGAAAAAAAGACCAAGCCTGTAATTGAGTATTATAAAAAGCAGAGTGTATTTTTTGACAGTGATGGTTCAGGGTCGGAAGAGGAAGTAAACGCCCGCTTGCAGGAAGCTATAAGAAAAGGCATCAGACAAGTGCGAAACGGTGATTAACAATTAGTTTTCGTTCAGTCTCTTATCAAATATTGTCTGCATATTGTCATGCTTTCGCTATCTTTGCCGTAATTTTTAAAACTTATGGCAAGTTCAAATTTCGTTGATTACGTAAAGATTTTCTGTCGCTCTGGTCGCGGTGGAGCTGGCTCAGCCCATTTCAGGCGTGAGAAATTTATTCCTAAAGGTGGTCCTGATGGTGGAGATGGCGGCAGGGGAGGTCACATCATTTTAAGAGGAAATAAACAAATGTGGACTTTGCTTCATCTGCGTTATACCAAACATCTTCATGCAGAAAACGGAGAATTTGGTGGTAAACAGCAAAGTACAGGTGCAAGTGGAAAAGATGTCATTATTGATGTGCCGCTTGGCACAGTAGCACGTGATGTTGAAACAGGGGAGCAGATTGCAGAAATTACTGAAGATGGTCAAACATATATCCTTTTAAAAGGTGGAAGAGGCGGTTTGGGCAATGTTCACTTCAAAACGGCTACAAATCAGGCCCCACGCTATGCCCAGCCTGGCGAAGACAGCGTTGAAACATGGGTTATTATTGAATTAAAGATTCTGGCTGATGTTGGGTTGGTTGGCTTCCCGAATGCAGGAAAGTCGACATTGCTTTCAGTTGTTTCTGCAGCGAAACCTGAAATCGGCGATTATCCATTCACAACCCTTACACCAAATCTTGGTATCGTTAGCTATTACGATTCCAAATCGTTCATAATGGCAGATATCCCTGGAATTATCGAAGGAGCTTCGGAAGGTAAAGGTTTGGGATTAAGATTCCTGAGGCATATCGAACGCAACTCATTGCTTTTGTTTATGATTCCAGCTGATAGTGACGACATAGCAAAAGATTTTGATGTTTTAATCGGTGAACTCGAAGCCTACAACCCCGAATTGCTTGATAAAAGCAGAATTTTAGCCATCAGTAAAAGCGATATGCTTGATGACGAGCTCAAAGCAGGAATTCGTAAAAGTCTGCCAAATCTGCCTTATGTATTTATCAGCTCGTTAACAGGAGAAGGAATAAAAGAACTTAAAGACCTGATCTGGTTGCACCTCAATCCAGTCGAAGACCTTGAAACGACTGAATAAAGATTTTTAATCCAACACAAAGTTAAATGCTCAAACTATGAAAAAACTGATTATTCTTGTCGTTTTTCTCTTTGTTGGCCAAATTTTTGCCATGGCTCAAAGCGATTCACTTTCGTTTAATTTGAATGAAAGCAGAAGCAAACATATACGCCAATTGCTTGATTATCGCTTCAAAGGAGGATCGGGTGCTTTTGAACGGGCATTCTTTGCAACAGTTGATTATACCACTGAGGCACGAAAAAATTGTATCATTGGAACGGTAATCGTTTCTTTTACTGTTGATTGCAATAATGTATTGGGTGATTTCAGGATGAGAAATCCATTGCATCGGGGACTTAATGAAAAGCTGCAAGAGTTTTATAAAGCTACTGAAGGCCAATGGAATCAATGCAATGATGATAAATATACTCGTTTCGAGATTCCGATTTTGTTTACCATCAAAGGTACTGAAACTGATGCAAAAGGATATCTTGTTGTTGAGGCTGAATCGCCTGGTTTTACCTGCAAAAGTGATAGTTATTATATGCAGCAATTTGAGAAATTCAAAAGCAAAGGAAAAACCAAAAGGGCTTTGGAATCGCTTGACATGCTTATTCGGCGCGACCCCTACAACCAAAAGTATTACGATTTGAAAAAGGAACTTTTAAGTTCCGGTAATTAGCGGATTCATGGTTGAATGGTTGTTACAGCTCGACAAAGCGCTTTTCCTTTTTCTCAATGGAATACATCATCCTTTTGTTGATCCTGTAATGATATTTGTTTCCGGGAAATTCACCTGGCTTCCGTTTTATGCTGTTCTGATTTTTATAATCATAAGAAAATTTCAATGGGAAGCCATCAGAATACTGCTCTTTGTTGCGATATTGATAAGTCTTTCAGATCAGATTTCAGTACAGGTGTTCAAGCTTGTTTTTCAACGGCTGCGGCCATGTCATGAAACAGATTTGCAGCCACTGATTCATTTAGCTAAAGATAGCTGCGGAGGTAGTTTTGGCTTCGTTTCATCCCATGCGGCAAACAGTTTTGCTCTTGCAACCTTTCTGTTTTTTCTTTTTAAACCTTTCTTTCATAAGGCTGCCTTGGTCTTTTTTAGCTGGGCAGGCGTTGTGAGTTATAGCCGCATTTACCTGGGCGTTCATTATCCGGGCGACATTATTGCCGGTGCATTGTTGGGGATTTTGATTGGTTTTGGAGTGTGGAAGCTCTACCTCTTGTCAAGAGATTTTTTGTGCAGAAGCAATTGCTGAAAAAATCAGAAAAAATTTATATTTACAGGAGTGTTGCGCTCAAGGCCGCAAAGTGAAGCTGCTTTGCCCTGATTCATCGCGATTTCAAGCATTCCATGTGTGCCAAAAATTGCAAGCAGGTCAGCAACACCAACATCCATATAGCCATCCTGAATTTTCTGTAACCGGTATCCTGCAAAATAAATTTCAAAGTTTCTTCCGCGCCGTTCCTGCTTGAATAGATTGTATGGAATATTGGTGATGGCATTTTCGTAGGCATCAATATGAATTATCATGCCTTTGATGGCGTTTTCAGCAATGGTAGGTTTGAAAAGCAAACGTTTTGTGAGGCCTTCACGTGCTTCACCAAGATTTTTTATCGAAGTACCTCTGACGATTTCTACGGCAGCTTTAACAAAGCGATCGCGTGTGCTGAAAGTGAAAAAGTTGCTGTCCTGTGGGATGTCAATTTCAGCCATTTCTTCAGGGTCTTCTCCAAAAATCATTGAAAAAATACCGTTGTCAGTACCAATAAAATAGTGGCCTTTGTGGGACATGGCTACATGAGGGTGCTCGATTGACTCTTCCGTATTGATAGCAACAATATGAATCGTACCTTCAGGGAAATTGTGATAGCAATTTCTGATGGTAAATGCAGCTCCTTCAAGATCAAACTGCTTGATATGATGAGAGATGTCAACAATTGTGGCACCTGGTAAATGTGATAAGATGGTGCCTTTTACAGCAGCCAGATAATAATCTGAAGTTCCCCAGTCGCTTGTTAGTGTTATAATTGCCATGCAGAAATTAATGTGTAACCATCACATTTATAAATGTTTAAATCTTCAACCTATAAGATTGGATACTTTTTGCAAATATACTCATTCATAGAATAGACTACGAATGAATGAAATAAGTTTTTATTTTATGTGATAAAAATTTGTTGAATTTGCCAGAGGAAGTGTTTTAGTTGAAAACAGAAGCATTTTTGTATCCGTGAAACCATACTGTGAAGAGTGTTTCAGCAATCAAATGACTGTTATAGTTTGATATTGAATATTCAGCTGTTCGATAAAATTAATCAAACTATTTCTTTACTTTAAAGCTTTAGGCACTATGTAAGCAAAGAAATAAATACTTTTGCCAAATAAATCCATCGCATTTTTTGAATTATAAAAGCTTATGAGCGAACAAATCATACAAGTTGAAAATGTAAGTCCAATTGATCTTTTTGGTGCCGGCGACGCACACCTGGAACATATAAAACAAATTTTTCCAAAATTAAAAATCATCGCAAGGGGTAACTTCATAAAAGTTATTGGCGATGCCGAAGAGCTCGATTTTTTTGTAAACCGTTTCGAATTGGTTATGCTGCATCTGGAGCGTTTTGGCAAAATCAATGAAAAATTGATCGATCAGATTATGGTTGGTGAAGGCGATGAGGAGTCGGTGCGCGTGCTTGATGATAAAGAAGTGCTTGTTCATGGCCGCGGCGGGCTGCAGGTAAAAGCAATTACTGCAAACCAGAAACGCATGGTTTCTAAAATTGCTGTCAACGATCTCATTTTTGCTATTGGCCCTGCCGGCACAGGAAAAACATATACGGCTGTTGCGCTTGCCGTCCGTGCTTTAAAGAACAGGGAAGTGAAACGAATCATCCTTACACGCCCTGCTGTTGAAGCCGGGGAAAATCTTGGTTTTCTTCCCGGAGACATGAAAGAAAAGCTGGATCCATACATGCAGCCCCTTTATGATGCTTTGCGTGATATGCTTCCAACACAAAAACTGCTAAGCTATCTTGAAGACGGTACGATTGAAGTTGCACCGCTGGCTTTCATGCGTGGCCGAACGCTCGACAATGCTTTCGCCATCCTCGATGAGGCGCAGAATTCGACAAGAAGCCAGATAAAAATGTTTCTTACCCGCATGGGTAAATCCTCAAAGTTTATTGTCAATGGTGATATCACACAAATCGATTTGCCTTACAGACAGCCTTCAGGTTTGATTCACGCAATGGATGTTCTGAAAGATGTTCCGGGTATTGAATTCATTATGCTTGATGATAAGGATGTGGTCCGGCATAAACTTGTAACACGCATCATCAAAGCGTATCAGCGATATGATGACAATTATCAAAATGGCAAACCCAATCAGGAAAACGGAGTGAAGCCGCCAATAGCATCAATTGAAACAACAATAGAATTACCCAAACAGGAACCACCATTATTATGATACCTAAAGCTCTTGAAAGCACAAATTTTTTGTTTCCAAAACAAAAAAACCTTTATAAAGGTAAAGTTCGTGATGTTTACAATATTGATGACCGTTTGCTGGTGATGGTAGCAACAGATCGTATTTCAGCATTTGATGTTGTGCTGCCCCGTGGTATTCCATACAAAGGGCAGGTGCTTAATCAAATCGCATCAAGATTTCTGGATGCCACGGCCGATATTGTTCCAAACTGGAAAATAGCAAGCCCAGATCCTATGGTTACAGTTGGCAGACTTTGTAAACCTTTTGCGGTGGAGATGGTAATTCGGGGTTTTCTTACAGGAAGCTCATGGAGAAACTATAAAAGTGGAGCCAGAGAAATCTGTGGAGTAGGTCTTACGGAAGATATGCGTGAGCACCAGCGTTTTGCAGAACCAATCATCACACCCTCAACCAAAGCCTCTGAAGGCCATGACGAAGATATTGCACCGGAAGATATCATCCTAAAAGGACTTATGAGCGAAGCTGAGTATGCCGTTGTTGATAACTATACACGTAAACTTTTTGAAAGAGGAAGTGAGATTGCAGCAAAGCATGGCCTCATTCTGGTCGATACCAAATATGAATTCGGCAAGGGCGAAGATGGCGAAATTTATCTGATAGATGAAATCCATACACCTGATTCATCGCGTTATTTCATTGCAGATAGTTATGAAGCATGTTTTGCAAAAGGCGAAAATCAAAAACAGCTTTCAAAGGAATTCGTGCGTGAATGGCTCATGGCGAATGGCTTTCAAGGTCATTCGGGCCAAAAGGTTCCGGAAATGACGGATGAATATGTGATGAGTGTTTCTGAGCGTTACATTGAACTTTATGAAAAAGTTACTGGCGAAACATTTGATAGGGCTGATACTGAAAGATCTTCCGAAAGAATCGAATCAAATATTCGTGCTTTTTTGTCTGAATACGATTTTTAACCAATTTTTGCTTAAAATAAGCACAGAAGAAAAAAGCAGGCTTTTTCTGAATTTAGATAAAACCTGCTTTTTTGTTTTTATTCGTTTTTGGGATAAATGAACCTGTCGCCGTTATCATTGAGGATTATCTTTTTAAATTCATCCGGATAACCCGGAAAACGTGGCGACTGCGGATAGCCCCATGGGTTTCGGAGCAGTTTTCCATCTTTCTCTCTTTTTACATTTCCATCCAGGAACTTGACGAGCAAAAATTCCCCGAGTTCTTTCCACCGTTTAACTGTTAGATCACCCATACTTGCAGAGTAATCTGTGAGGAATGCACGCGCCAGATCAGGATCGGTTTCATAGAGTTTCAGCGCTGCTGCATCGATAGCAGGTGTATAGTCGCGGAATTTATTCTCGAGTTCACTTTGCACTTTCACAAGATCAGGCATTACGCGATCGTAGAAAAGGTAATTGAAATGTGCCACGCGGTTAAAAACCCAAAATGCTGCATCATCGGTGTAAGTAAGAATATCGCCATAACCTTCAGACCATGAACGCGGAACGCTGTTGATGCCACAATAAAAAGGGACATGCACAGATGAACCTGCATCATCGACTCCAAACCAGATGATGCCTCCAATGGGATCGGGCAGCCAGTTGCGCATCTGTGCAACATAAGAAAAACCTGTTTGCTGGGTTACAGTGACCCGCTCGTGAAAATATTCTTTTCCGTCGTAATCCCAGGTAAGCGGACGCCAGCGATAGGGGAGACCATGCGGGCCTGCTCCGGCATCTTTCGACATATCAAGTTCGGTACCCTGCAAATAATCACGTTTGAAAGCCATCAGATCCTGAGGACTTAGTTTACGTGAGGGCTTGATAAATAGCGGCATACGGTTTGAGTTATTGAATCCTGTTGCATAATCCCAATATTGTTCCATATCATCGCTAACATGGTTGAACATACTCCAAACACGTAATTCGCAAAAGCGGGCAGCACCAAAATCGAGAGGAGCGTATACATCGCTGAAACTAAATTCTTCGTCACTTCCGTCAAAATAGCCTTTAGTCCTGGCAAATGAAATCACATCGCTTGAATAAATAACGCGTATGTCTTCACCTTGAAGATTTCCCCAATCTTTATCAGTGATAGAAGTTTTATTATCGGATAAAGGAAATCCTGTGATACGGGCATGGTTGGCGTGTGCCGAAATGTATCCGTCAGGAATGCGAATGGCAACCCAGACAGCACCTTTATTCGCGTTAAACTGTTTTTTCGTTTTTCGGTCTGTTTTTAAATCAGTGCCTTTGCCAACAATTTCCATGATCCAGACTTCATTGGGATCCCCAATGGAGAAGGACTCACCGGAGCTGGCATAGCCATGTTCAGCTACAAGATCAGCGATTACTTTGATGGCTTCACGTGCTGTTTTAGCTCTCTGCAAGGATAGAAACATCAGATAGGCATAATCCATAACACCAGTTGAATCAACGAGTTCGGCTCTCCCGCCAAAGGTTGATTCTCCAATGGCAACCTGATGTTCATTGATAAATCCAACCGTTTGGTAGGTATATGGTACCTGAGGAATTTGTCCGAGAGGCTGTGCTGTACTGCGGTCATAAATTGTAACCATACTGCCTTCAGGCCAATGCCGTGCCGGACTAAAATACAATTCGCCATAGCGGATGTGGGAGTCGGCAGCATAAGTGAGCATGGTTGAGCCGTCGACAGATGCACCTTTGCTTACAATGTAATTGGTGCAGGCTTTGGAAATTTCCGGATTAAAAAAAAGGATTGCAAAAGTTGCAAGAATACTTAAAAAAATCTTTTTCATCATCATAAAGTATTAGTGTAAAAAAATACCGCTTTGATGGAGAGCGGCTCGCAAAGATATATAAATCCCGATATTTTGCGCGATTAGAGGGAATAATCGTTAACTAATACGCAATTTTTCTGGCATCTTGGGTGAGTAATTTTTTTAAAACTCAAATGTGAATAAAACAAAAGAGTCATACGTTTGTCTGTTTGAAGCGTATCTTTGCAGTCAAAAATATAGATAGAGAAATGGACAATGACCTTATAGCAGTTGTGGTTTTGGGTTTACTGGCAGGCGGGGGCATTGTGTTCAGGCGATGGTATTTGCGGCAGCCACGAACTTATAAGGTTTCTGAACAGGTTTCAGGCACCAGAAAACTAACGATTACAGAACACAACCCAAGATTTGAAACGGCGACAATTGAAGTTGGTTTGTTCGATAAAGTGCTTCTAAAAGAAGATATTCAAACCGCTATCGAATTTATTGATAAGAAAAATGAATTTGTCCGCTATAGTCTTGAAGATTTGGGAATTGATGAAATCGAACTGAAACGCTCGGATGACAATAAAAGCTTTTCACGCACATTTGAGAAAAGAGATTTAATGCGTGGTATTCGTGCCAAAGGAATTTCATTGTACCGCTTCAGATTTGTTTTATTGACTGATTCATTGCCGTTTTTAAAATCGCATGTTTTTGCTTTTTCAACAAAATACATGCTTTTCAGACCAGATTCTGGAAGGTACAATTAGACAGATTTTTTTAAAATGAACCAGAAAAATTCATACATAACTACTTCTTTTATATCACAAAATAATCAAATATACTTACTTAGTATATTCTACCTAAAAAGCAAGTAAAACACTATTTATTAAAATGTAAAATGTTTAAAATCAACGAAATATCAACTACAAACAAATTGCTTCTTGCATTTTCAGTTCCTCTGGCATTTTATATACTTAGGGTACTTGGATTTATCTTTGCGCCTTTGATGTTTGCTTTTTTTCTCACCTTGGTTTTCATGCCTTCAATGCGTTGGCTATTGAAGAAAAAGGTTCACAGGATAGTTGCCATTGGCCTGGTAATGTTTGTGATGTCTCTGGGGATTTTTCTTGCAGTAATATTGGTTCAGCAGACAGGAAAGGAGATCATTGAAGGAAAAGAGGAGTTGTACCAAAAGTTGGATGCTAAAGTCGGAATGACTGTTGCTCCATATGCAGAAATATTTGGAATAGAAACAAATACATACCCAAGTGCCATTAAAAGCATCCTCTTCAGCAAGCAAGTGACAGAAACTTTATACGGCAATTTTGGGCAGACTTTCACATTGGTTCAGAAAACGCTGACTTTCATACTTCTCACCTTCTTTTTTCTTGTTTTACTGCTGGCTGGGTCGCTTAATCTTGAGAAAATGATGGGTCAAACCTTGTTCACAAGCAAAATGCGGTCTGTAAAAACATATATGTCGATTGAGCAAAACATTGTCAAGTTCCTCAAAGTGAAGCTTTTCGTCAGTATTTTGACTGGTCTTGCCTTTGGGCTCTTATGTTGGCTGTTTGGAATAAGTTTCCCACTTTTTTGGGGCTTGTTTGCCTTTGCCTTAAATTTTGTTCAAATGATTGGTTCACTTGTGGTTACCATTTTGGGAACTTTGTTTGCATTTATTGAATTAGAACAGCCCGGAACAATATTGCTCATTGGTCTGCTTTTTACATCTGTTCAGTTGTTGTTTGGCTCGGTTCTGGAACCAATATTGATGGGTAAATCCTTTTCAATCAACATTATAGCCGTTTTAATTATGTTGATGTTCTGGGGCTTTATGTGGGGCATTCCAGGGTTGATCTTATCAATTCCAATTACTGTATTGCTAAAAACATTGCTTGAGCAATTTGATGGAACGCGGCTCTTTGCCAAGCTGATGTCATAAGGCAGGTAAATCTTAAGTTACACTTGTCATTTTGTTATCAAACAAGAGGTATTCCTTTTCTGAAATTATCGTTTTTAATCTTAGAACGCACTCGTAAATATCATTAAATGAATTATATAATGGTGCTATTCCAAGTCTTATGTTGTCTGGTGTTCTGAAGTCGGGGATGATAACTTTTGAGCCATTTTTTGGTTCAATTATGGCCTGACTGATGCGAAATCCTTCATGATGTTTTAAAGTAATATGTGAACCGCGTTGTGCAGGATTTTTTGGTGAAGCCATTGAGTATCCGAGAGGTTCAAGGATATCTTCGAACATTTCGTGCAAAAAAGAACTTATCGCTACACTCTTCATTCGGAGGTTTTCAATCCCGGCTTCAAGCAATAAATCCAGTCCGGGTTCAAGTGCAGCCAATGAAAGTATTCCTGGTGTACCGGCAGCAAATTGCCATATTGAGGTTTCCGGCTGATAGTTCAGGTCGAAAGTGAATGGCTTTTGGTGGCCAAACCATCCCCAAATTGGACTTGCCAGACTTTGCTGCAGATCTTTTCTTACATACAGAAATGCTGGAGAACCCGGTCCGCCGTTCAGGTATTTGTAGGTGCAGCCGACAGCCATATCAGCATTGCTATCGTTCAAATGTACTGGAACGGCACCAGATGCATGACTTAAATCCCATAGAACGAGGGCGTTGTGTTTGTGAGCCAGCAAATTTATTTCTTTCATATCATACATGAAAGCACTCTTAAAAACCACCTGACTCAGGGTAAGAAGTGCAGTTTGGTCGTCTAATGCTGCTGCAACATTTTCAAGATTCATCGAAATGCCATCTTCACTTTCAAGTATTTGAAGCTGGTGGTTTGTGTAAGAGTTTTCGATTAATCCCTGAAGCAAGTATAAGTCTGATGGAAAATTGAGGTTGTCGGAGATTATCTTAGTGCGGTCTTTTTGAAATTGAAGTGCTGCAAAAGCAAGTTTGTAAAAGTTCACCGATGTATTGTCACCCACAAAAATTTCATCTTCACGGGCACCGACAATTTTTGCAATTTTTGCAGCAAGTTTTTTTGGAAGATCAACCCAATGCTCGTTCCAGCTTCGAATAAGCCGGTCGTTCCATTGATTTTGAATAACATTTTCCATCAGCTGCGTTGTGACCAATGGCATTCTGCCCAGTGAATTTCCGTCAAGATAAATCAAGTGATTATCTGTGTTTTCAAAGCGATACCTGAAATGAGCCAGTGAATCATTGGCGTCAGATAATCTGGCTTTATTCTGAAAATATTCAGCAGTTTTCATGTTCTCTGTTACTTATGGATTTGTGGGGTAAGAAGAGGTAACAATTCATTTACCCACCGGAGATACATTTTTCCGGAAGGATGAAGCCTGTCATTGGCAAGCATAGTGGGATCGGTCAGTGCCTCTCTCGAAATGGGGGTAATGTTGATGAAAAGGATGTTTCTTGCGCTAGTCTCCTGATAGATAACATAATTATAAGCGTTGATTTCACTGGCAATTTTTTCACGGTCGCGTCCTGATGCAAAAGGTGTTGCGCCCCAATCGGGGATTGAAAGCATGAATACACGCGATGTATCGTTTCCGGCGAAGGTCAGTGCTTTATCAATGAGTGTAACCAAATCGATACGAAACTGCTCAACAGGCCTGCCTCTGTATTGGTTGTTTACACCAATAAGAAGTGAAACAAGATCGAAAGTATCTGAAATATTTGCCTCGTCGATGGCGCGCATAAGCTCATCTGTTGTCCAGCCTGTGCGGGCGATGATTTGAGGGCTGTCGAAAGAGATATTTTGAGCTTTCAAAGCTTCACTCAATTGCACTGGCCAACGCTCGGAAATTGCTACACCTTCACCTATGGTATAGCTGTCGCCGAGCGCGAGATAACTCATTTTCTGAGCAGTTTGTGCTGGTTCATCGGGCGTTAATGGTATTTCGATGTCGGCCTGCTTGCACGAAATCAACACAAAAAGCAATATTAGTAAAGTAGTTTTCATAGGTTTTGGCGTATCTGTTATGAATATCTGGTGAGTAAAAATTTGCAATAAATGTACAAACAAATGAAGTAATTGGTTGTTCAGAAAGAAATTTGATCCAAAAAATTTAACTTATAAAATTAAAGGCAAGACATTGAGTCACTACTAAAGATTTATAATGAAAAAAATGGATTTTCTTAAATAAGCCACTTTATTATAAACTCAACTTCCGTTTTTTGGAATTTTTTTCCATTTTTTGGATTTTATTATTTTCCCGGGTTTCATAAAAAACTTTATATCAGCATTCTAAAACTCAACTTTTGATGGCATATTTATTGACTATAAAACCGTTCAACTAAGTTTTTTGGTGACTATGATTGTATTTAATGCTTTTTGGCTCAAAAACTACTGCTTTTTCACAGAAGCTATGGATGCCATTAAGGCTTTTGCAATTGGAGCAAAACAGGTGTTATTTTCAGCACACTTCTCTGTTAAAAACTTTGAGCCGATAAACAATTCAATCATTCTACTGAAGTTTTCAGACTTGAATCTTTCATTGATTAGCTTGATTTTAATATTTCTAGCTAGTTTCTTTTATCTTATTTTCGCCAACTACAAACTAAGGAAGCAGCTTTCAGAAAAAAAGAATTTAATTGCAGAAGCATCAGAAAGAATGATTGAGCTTAAAAATAAGTCAGAAGTAGCTCATAAAGCCAAGCGCAGGTTTCTTGCCAATATAAGTCATGAAATACGAACGCCACTCAATGGTATTTTTGGACTGATTAATGAGCTAAAAAGAGGTGACCTGACCGATTCTCAAAATGAGTTGGTCTCAGAAGCGGAGATGCTGACCAATAACCTATCAGCTTTGTTGGGCGATATTATAGATTACACCAATCTTGAATCCGGAAAGTTGATTCTGGACGACCTTAATTTCCATCTGATCAATGAATTGGGTTCTGAGCTGAACTATTACCGAAAAACATGTATTGAAAAAGGCTTGAATTTTTCTTGTATTTTTGATGAGTACCTCCCTCATTATTTTGTAGGTGATCCCAACCGACTGAAGCAAATCATATTCAATTTGCTAAATAATGCACTTAAATTTACAGACAAGGGAAGCATTTCACTTTCAGTTGAATTAATTTCTGAAGCTAAAGAAAATGCTATAGTCAAATTTTCGGTGAAAGATACAGGAAAGGGTTTGACGGTTTCTGACAGGGGAAATATTGGTAAGGTATTCATTCAGGCAGATGATGAAAATACGCGTGAGAATGGTGGCACAGGGTTAGGACTGACAATATCAATTCAGTTGGCAAAAATTATGGGTGGTGAACTTGACTTTGAAAGCACTGAGGGAGAAGGGTCGAATTTTTGGTTCACTGTTGTTTTGAAAAAAGGGTTTGAGCCCAATCTTTTGAATAAAAACTTATACAGCAAAATTTTGCTTGTCGAGGATAACCTGATCAATCAAAAGGTATCTTTGTTTAGCCTGAACAATCAAGGTTTCGAGGTTGACCTTGCCGAAAACGGGGCGATTGCCGTAGAAAAATTTCGCAATAACGCATACGACCTCATCTTAATGGACATTCAGATGCCGGTAATGGATGGCATTACAGCCTCCACCCTGATTCGCAAAATGGAAGCCGAACGTGACACCAAAAAACCGGTCAGAATTGTTGCGATCACAGCTAATGCCATCCGGGAAGACCATGAACAATGCCTGGCAGCAGGTATTAACGGCTATATCAGCAAGCCTTTCAATCTTGATAAGTTTTCTATTGTGATTAATCAGCTGAACGAAAACCACTGAAAAAAGACTAATAAATCTCAATCTTGTTTCACACTTCAAAAAATGTAAAATAATCTGCCAATGATTATTTTTGCATTTCTTCCTTTTAGATGACTCCAAAAGTTGTCCGCCATCTTTTCTTCACAAAACGTTGATAAATTGTTAACAAACAACTCTCAGTGCCAAGGATTGATTTTGAATATTTATTTCTAACTTTGGCCTCTCACGCTTTTGGAAATTTCTAAGATAAGCCCCTATGCCAAAATTGCATTTTTGTACGCTCAATGTACTAACATTGAATGTTTTAAATCTTTCAGATTTTTTCTTTGTACCTTTATGCATCAATGAAATTTCCATTTTCCAGATTTTAGGTTTTAAACTCAGCATGTAAATACAGAATAAACTATACCAAATAAAAATGATTGTTATGAAACAAAAATTACTTTTTTTGAAAAGCTTTACAAGATTATTCTTTCTTATTACCCTTTTGGCAATGTCAGGAGTGGTATGGGGGCAGTATATTGTCAATTTTGACGGCGTTGGAGAAACTAAACCTGCATATGCATCAGGAAGTGTTACACTGAGTGGGATCAGTTGGAATATGACAGAAGCCCTCATTGGGACTGAAGTAGCTGAGATTATTGGGGGTACTCGTTCTGCACGACTGCGAGGCTACGGAACATCAGCAATGACAATGCTGGAAAATAAATCAAATGGAGCAGGTACTGTTAGCTTTTCATACCGAAGGTACGGGACAGATACTCAGGTTGATTGGAAAGTAGAGTATAGTACTAACGATGGGGCAACATGGACTCAGTTGGGCAATTCCTTTACAGCTCCTGCTTCTAGTGTATTACAAACTTTCAGCGAAAATTTAAACAGTACTGGAAATATAAGAATTAGAATTAAAAGAGCCACTGAAAGTGGGACATCTAACAGACGTTTAAATATTGACGATATCACAATAACAGATTTTAGCGGAGGCGGAAATATTCCACCTTCTATTGCCGATATTTTAATCAGTCCTGAAAATGTTACCACTTCAGATGCAGTTTATGTTTCGGCAACCATTACAGACACAGACGGAACCATTTCCACAGCAACATTAAACTGGGGTCTAAGCACAGGAAACCTTACAAACTCAATAATGATGCTTGCCCAACGCAATGACGCATACACTACTCAAACCCCGATTCCTGCCCAAAATGACGGTACAACTGTTTACTATCAAATATCGGCCACTGACAATCTTAACGCAACCTCCACAAGTCAGGAGCTTTCCTATTCAGTATTTGATCCTGCAGCACAGCTGTTTTTTGTTAATCTTTCCGGGACAGTGCAACAGGGTGCTGCCATGCCAAATTTTACGATCGAAGCAAGAAATGCTAACAATACAATTGATGGCAATTTCACAGGTTCAATTACCCTCGCCAAAGCAAGTGGTCCTGGCAGCATTAGCGGAACAACAACAAAAAATGCAGTAAATGGTGTTGCTACCTTTAATGACATTTCTTTCGATCTGCCAGGCAATTATTCTCTTAGTGTAAATAGCGCCGGCTTACCCGAAGCTACCAGCAATATAATATTGGTCACTCCAGGGCCAACCCTGACAGAGATATTGCTTCCTCAATTTATTCAAGGCATGTCAGGAACCAATAACAACCGCGCACCTTATGTTTACAGAGCGCGATTGGACAATCTGAGCCCTAACAGCACTTATCGATACACAAATCAGGTAGTTATTGCTAGCGATCTACTTACTTCCAATGGTGCCGGTAATGCTATTTATGTTGAATCATCAGGCACGTTTACCCGTTCAACAGGACCGGGTATTAATAGCACAGGAAATTATGGTGAGTTTATCACGGACGATAATGGCAGTTTTACAGGCTGGTTTATAACTGAACCATCCGGAAATTCAAGATTTGCTGTCGGAAATCAGGTTTTTTTCAGAATTAACCTCAATAATGGAGCCAATGGAACTTCGATCGTTACTAGGCTCACAACACAAAATAGTGCCACTGTCATTGATTTTGGCAATCAAGCAGCAGATGGAACAGGCCTTTACAGTATAAGTAACTTTATACCCAAAAACTTTGCATTTATCTACAGTAATTTACAGGGTACAGGAAGGCCCGTTTCAGGCACATTAGTTGAAAATGACAATACTAGTGGGGGTACTGCTTATGCCTCGTTTTACAATAACTTTGTTGACGGGCAGGACGGTCGTTGGGGTTTGATTGTGCCAAACATACTTCCAGAAGGTATAAAGCTTATTCAGCAGCGCAAACTGGATGATGGCAGTATCCTTTCGACTCGCACTTCTCAGACTGGAATTTGGGGTGGAGTAAGTACAATTAATCCAAACATGGGATTAGCAGCCATTCTGCTTGATTTTCTGCAGCAACCTATTTTAAACGTGCAGCCGGAACAACTTCAAGGATTTAGCTACACTGAAGGCCATGGTCCTTCCAATATTCAATCTTTTGTTGTAAGCGGCTCCAACATTAGCTCGGGTGTTTCCGTTATCCCACCCGCTAATTACCAAATCTCATTGGTGGACGGTGCTGGCTTTGAACCGGTTAACAGTGTTTTTCTCGGTCAAAATGAAGCCGGAAATGTAAACGCCAGTGTTTTTGTAAGGTTAAAGAGCGGTTTGGTTGCTGGAAATTATAATGATGAGACTATCTTTATCTCAACAGAAGGTGTTCAAACACTCAGCTTAACACTCAATGGAACAGTGCTGGCAGGGATTCCTGAGCCGCTAAACCATGTAAGTCTTTTCAAAGCTGAACCTCAAAGCTTCAATAAAATATTGACTTCCTGGTCTGATGCCATACCTCAGGCGGCTGGCTATCTGATAAAGGGAAGTTTGGGAGGCTTTGAAAATATTTTACCTCCTGTTGATGGAATAGAAGAAAACAGCGCAGGCCTGGTTGGAAAAGTTGCTGCTGGTGTCGAATCCTATGCCTTCGAAAATCTGAATGCCTTAACAACCTATTATTTTAAAATATTCCCATACAATGGCAGTGGCTCTCAAATAAATTACAAAACCGGTGGAGAGGTTCCTCAGGCTATGTCGGTCACTCCTGTCGGACCTGGAATTATTGAAAATCTACTTCCTCTAACTTTTGGAACCAGCACAAGCAGATTGCCTTATGCTTTCAGGCTAACCTTCACAGGTCTGCTGCCAAATGCAACCTACAGGTATATCAATCAGGCTGTGAATGCAGCTGACGGGCCTACGGTAAGTGGTGCCGGAAACCCAATCTATGTAAGTAATAATGGAGCATTTACCCGCACAACTTCACCAAGTTTGTCAACTGCTGGTAATTATGGTGAGTTTACAACTGATGCAAATGGTGAAGCAAGTTCCTGGTTTATGCTTGAGCCTACAACCAATGCAAGATTTTCGCCAGGAAATGAAGTATTTATGCGGATAAGACTGAATAACGGAGCAAGCGGAACTGCAGCAGTACAATACTTTACCACTTCCGGAATTGCTATGCTTGGCTTTGGTGTTGAGTCGAATGCCAGCACCGGCACCGGGATAAGAGCTGTTTCTAATTTTAATGCAAAAAATTTCGTTTTCCTTTACGGAGCCAATGAACGCAGTACCCGCCCTATAGCCGGAACAAACATCGAAACCACAGGCATTGATTTCGCCTCACAAACAACTTACCCTATATTTTACAGGAATCTTGTGAGTGGAGTTGATGGCGCGTTTGGAACTATTGTGCCCAATGTTAATGCCTCTGGTATCAGAACAATTGAGGAAAGAAGCCTTGCAACCGGTGGCGTTGTTTCAGTTAAAACTTCTGCCGATGGTCAATGGGGACAAACCAACACAGTCAATCCATCCGGTGGATTAACTGAGATTATTGTTTTAGACCTTGATCCTACACCAACAATTGTGGTTACTCCAAATGCACTTCAGGGCTTTAATTATGTTCAAGGATTTGGCCCATCGTCAGAGCAAATGTTTACCGTCAGCGGCACTAAACTTATAGCAAATGTGGTTGTAACAGCGCCTGCATCATTTGAGATTTCAGCAACAGGCGGAAGTCAGTTTGTTCCACAGAGTTCATTGCAAATTGCAGTCGTTGATGGCGTTGTGAGTGCAACCCAGATTTTTGTCCGACTAAAAAACGGCTTAAATGCAGGGAATTTTGCAGAAAATATTCTTGTGAATTCAACGGATGCGGCTCCGAAAAATGTTGCACTCAGCGGAACTGTTGCTGCACCTGCTCTTGAGCCTGCCAGTCATGTTACTGCCTTTAGTGTTTCGGTGAACTCGATGACTCAACTAAGTGCAACATGGATTGATGCATTGCCTCCTGCTTCTGCATACCTTATTAAAGGAAGCGCAACAGGATATGCTTCAATAACCGCACCAACAGATGGTGTTCCGGAAGCTGATGGACTATTGGTCAGGAATATTGCTCAGGGAATACAAAGCTATGCTTTCACTGGTTTAAATCCGGAAACGACCTATTTCTTCAAAATATTCCCATACAATGGCACCGGAAATTTCATCAATTACAAAACTGACGCAAATGTGCCACAGGCAAGTGCGAAAACACTGGGTGAAGTTGCGCTGATGACTGATTTATTGCCACAATATATGCAGGGAGTCAATGGAACCAACAACACCCGTTTGCCTTTTGCTTTCAGGGTTACTATTTCGAACCTGAAGCCAAACAGCGTTTACCGTTACATTAATCAGGCTGTAACTGCTGATGACGGTCCAACGGCTGCTGGTGCAGGAAACCCGATTTTTACGAGTCAGAACAATTTCTTCCGCAGCACTAATCCAAGCTTTACTACTGCCGGAAATTATGGTTTGATGACAACCGATGCCAATGGTCGTTACACAGGCTGGTTTATGCTGGAACCTACAGGAAATGTGCGCTATACACCCGGTAACACAGTCTTTATGCGTATTCGTCTGAATGATGGCATGGGAGGCACAACGGCTTCACATTATCTTACAACTGATGGCGTGACTGTCTTGAATTTTGGACAATCCACAAATGAAGTTTCAGGAACAGGCATAAGGGCTATCTCAGATGCTGGTCCAAAAAACTTTGCTTTCATTTATGACAATGTGAATGGTTTTGGCAGACCGCTTTATGGCACAAGCATTGAAACTACCGGCATTGATTATGCAACGAATACAACCTATCCTGCATTCTACCGTGAGGAAGTGGCCGAATCAATTGGCTCCTGGGGTGGTATCGTGCCAAATGTTAACCCTTCCGGAGTGCGAAGAGTAGAGGAAAGAAGTCTTACAACAGGCAATATTGTTCAGGCGAAAACATCAGACGATGGTTTCTGGGGTCAGACAAGCACAGCCAATCCTCAGGGTGGTTTGGTCAATATTATCGTGCTTGATCTTACCGAAGGCGGACAGTTTGAAAAGATTGCCGGACAACTGAAGTATTTTAATGAATTTGAAACATTGATACCTTCACCGGATAATAACCGCGTGTTTTACGTTCAGTTATTTGAAAATGGTGTTCCGATGCGTCCGCGTCAGATGGTCAGATACAATGCTGCGACCAATCTTTCATCCTATTTCGAGTTCAACAATGTTGAAGCAGGTCGTAGTTTTACACTGCGCGTCTGGGAGCAAAATCAAAATAACCTGTTTGGTGAAACATGGTTGTGGAACAACTGGGGTGGCGTGAGTTCGATTGATGCTTTGATCGCCAATTATATGGGACTTGAAAGCCCTGAAGTAGATGTTTTCCCATGGATTAAAGATGCGGTAACAAGCAGCTATACTCCGTATTTCAGTGCTGTGGCCGATGTAAACAGCAGTGGAAATATTACATCTTTGGATGCACTCACAATACTTTACCGCACAATGGGATTACCTGAAACTTCACCATATCCAAATAACACCCATAATTTCCGTCTTGCTGGTGCAAAGGTAGTTGATCACCAAACAATGGTTTATCCGCAGTCTCCGGAAATTTTGTTTACGCCGAACGGAAATTTCAGCGCCAGCTCCACAGCTACCTCTGTTTATTATGAAGGACAAATGCCAGCTGTTGAAACAGGATTGAATATTTTTAACGTCTATTTTGTTGCAATGGGCGACCTGAATGCTTCCTACAATCCGTTGGCAAGCAAGCAAAGCAGCGCAGATCTTACTTCAACGCATACAATCACTACGAAAGTTGGTGAAGAAGTCACCCTACCAGTACTTTTAAGTCATGAACTGACTGTAGCTGCACTCAATATGGGCATTCGCTACGATAATCGCCTTATCCGTGTTACCTCTGTCGAAGGTTTTGACTTGTATAATATCGATCATGAAAACGGCATTGTGCGCATTGCATGGATGGATCAAAAAGGTTGTACTTACGAAAAGGACAATCTCTTGTTATGCATTAAAGCAATTGTGCTTTCTGAAATTAATGATGCAATGCACCTTAACCTTGATGTTGAAACTGAATTTGCTTCACCGAAAGCTAAAGTTATAGAGGGCGTAAAACTGCGTTCAGCAGCTTTAATCACTGCCTCCGAAAACTTGCAAGCATTGATTCTGGAGCATACGGCTTACCCGAATCCTTTCAAAGATAAGCTTGAAATCAGTTACATAATTCCAGAGGCTGGTCAGGTAAGAGTAACCGTCTATAATCATCTGGGTCAGGAAGTGGCTAGCCTTACGAATGACTACCGTGTGGCCGGACAGCATAAGCTTGAACTGAACAGCAGCAATCTGAACGGCAGCGGCATTTATTTCTATCATATTTTGCTTGAAGGCAGCGCCAGAAGCTGGACTGCAAAAGGAACACTTGTTCTGACAAAATAGTAGCCAATTAGAATTTCTAAAGCCTGACAGGAGAAATTCTGTCAGGCTTTTTTAATGCCTCATTCCTTCGGGTAATTTAGTCCTGAAGGCTGGCGCTGATTCCAGACTTTCTCCAAAACTAAAATATTCAAGGTGCTAACGTTGCTGTTAGATAGAATTACAGTCTTGATGCAAAATAAAGAAAATCAAGGAGCAAAACTTGAGGTTAATTTCAATGCGGTATCTGGGCCTTATGAGCCAGTACTCAGTCTCCAGAAAATGTTTATTCCAGCGCAAAATGTTCGTTCAATGCAGTGCGCGAGCCCGCCCAAACGCGGTGCCGCTGAGCCTGTGAATTTGAAAACACATAGAAATCCGGCAAAAACGGCCCAGAGGCCGTTTGGGCTCGTACGCAGTAGTGCCCACATTTTTGCCAGGATTTCTTGTATTTTCAAAGAACGCGTGAGCCATCGTTTGGGCAGATGGTTTTGGTGCCGAAAGCTTTCGGCATTGCCAAAACAAAAGGGCAAATATAAATCCAAGACCTACATTTGCTGAATTATTTCCTAAGACTCATGATCCAAACCTATGAACCCCAAAACATAGTGAGAAGCCTTCTTGCAATTGGAGGACTCGATACTTCATGCAAAAATTAATAATCACGAAAAAAGTAAATACTTTTCAACAATGAATTTGTTAATAATTTTTCATTAACTTTTTTTTTGAATAATAATTTTGTAATATTGCTTTGATTTTTCAAAAAGCGCATGGTAAGTAGTAAAATTAACAGTAAGAACTTTATGTTAAAAAATATCTCAACATATGTATGTTGACACAATCCATTGATCCTTAATCATAAACTAAGACAAAAAAACCGATTCTATGAAAAAAAACTACATTCAAAATCCTGAGAACCCACCTTAAAACAAAGCACCCCCTAAAGAAACCACCTTTATCATTGCGATAATTTCGGTGTTTCATGTCTAAATTAACAAAAAAACAGCATCTTGAATGAATGCTTCGCTTTTTTGTAAAATCCTTTTGGATATTAAATCCATATCTTGAAAATATAAAAAAATACATTTTAACCAAACAATCATGAATATGAAAAAAGTTTTATTGTTATTTACGACAATTCTATTTAGTGCATTTTTTGTAATGGGACAGGTTGCCCAATACACTTTTCAGCAATCAACAGGAACTTATGTTGACCTTGGAAGTAGCGGTACAGTTATCGCTGAACCAA
Source organism: Bacteroidales bacterium (assembly GCA_030683155.1). Lineage (GTDB taxonomy): Bacteria > Bacteroidota > Bacteroidia > Bacteroidales > F082 > JALNZU01. The sequence continues at coordinate 2,891 of JAUXMV010000081.1, read as the reverse complement.
CAGCTAATACAGTTGCAGGTTCAGTTGATGATGTAGTGTTCAATCTTCCAAACGGTTCATTCCCATTCAGTTTTGTTTTTGACGGAATTGGATATACCGGCTGTAATATAAGCTCGAATGGTTTTATTACATTCGGGAGTACAGCGCCTACTGGAGGAACCTACACACCTTTAAATGCAACAACTGCATACGCAGGCGCTATTTCCCCTTGGGGCTCGGATGCAAACGGAATGTTTCAAATAAATGGTGTAACAAGCGAGCTTCGTTGGGCTGTTGTGGGTTCAGCACCTAATAGAGAAATCGTTATTCAATGGAAGAACTGGAGACCTGCCTATTCTACTTCAACAACCTTAGCACCTTATATTAATTACCAGGTAAGATTAGCTGAAACTACAAACTTAGTCAAAATTGTTTACGGACCTAGTGGGCTTGCTGTTGGAACAGCAAATACAACTAGAACTCCACAAATTGGACTAAGAGGCCCTAATAATACTTTTGCAACAAATGTATTAAACAGAACGAATTTAACCTCTGTACTGTTTATTAACAGTGTGCAAGGTACAGCTAACTCAAGCGTGCAAAATTATTCATCGGTAAATGCCACACCTGGTGGGCCAACAAACGGTCTTACATATGCTTTTACCCCTCCGGTTCCTCCATCATGCGCAGTTCCTACCGCTCTCGCAGTATCAAATGTTACTGCAACCTCAGCCTCAATTGCCTGGACAGCACCCGGTGCAGCCCCTGCAAGCGGCTACCAATGGGAAGTTCGCACAAGTGGGGCAGCAGGCAGCGGAGCTACAGGGCTTGCGGCATCTGGCAGCACAGCTGCTGGTGTCGCAACAGCCAATGTAAGCGGATTAACTTCAGCAACCAATTATAGCCTATATGTAAGGTCAAATTGTGGTGGTGGAGATTTCAGCGGATGGGCAACCGGACCAGTATTTCAAACCACTTGTCTTCCTGCGACTTTGCCCTATAGCGAGAGTTTCGATGCTTCAACATTTCCAGCATGTTGGTCACAATCATTTAGTGGTGGAGTAACTACTAACCGGTGGACTGTTAACAACAGCAATGCTTCTGGAGGTCAACCCTATGAAATGCGCGCTGAATATGCAAGTGGAACAGGAGTTACCAGATTAATCAGTCCGGTAATGAATCTTTCAGGAGTTACAGCAGCCAGACTTACTTTCAAGCATTTTTTTGATGACTATGGTGCTGGAGTAACCGTCAAAGTTCAGAGCAGCAGTGATTTAACAAGTTGGACAGATGAATCATTTTCAATTGCTTCAGGTTCAGGAAATGCAAGTGGAGATGTGTCTGTAAATCTTACAACTTTATCTCCCACCACATACATCGCATGGGTAATAGATGGAGATCATTACCAATTTGATTATTGGTATATAGACAACGTATCAGTGAGGCTTATTCCGGCTATTGATCTCTCATTCGAGTCGTTTGTTCAGTTAAGCGGATTTAATCCTCCCCTTTTAAACCCAGAAGGCAATCAGCTACAAAGTGAGAAGGCTGTGAAGGGGAACTTAACCCTTGATATACATGCTCAGGGAGAGCCTACATCTGCTACTGGAACTACTGAACTATACAAAGACAGTGGAATGCAAAACCCCAACAGATCTTTAAATGCAATTGACTTGGGAGCATCTATTAAAAATGTGGGACTTAATGCGGCCTCCTATTCGTTGAATTGGATGGTCAATGGTATTGCGCAAACTCCGTATGCTGGCTCAAGTATTGCACCGGCTGCAGGAGAAAATATTGTTTTAGCATACAGTCCAACAGCAAGAGGAACATTTATTGCTTCCGGAACATTGAATGTTGCCGGTGATGGCTTTACAGATAATAACAGCAATCAGGCCCGTGTCAGGGTTTATCCTAATCAGTTTGCCAGAACTACTTACGATAACGGCACAAATGTTCCAACTACTTTTGTTGGGTTTAATGATTTGACTACTCCTATAATTGTAGCCGTTCGATTTACCACTCCTAATAATTTCGCGAAGCTTGCCGGTGTTGACTTTTTTGCCCGAACAGAAAATGCAACCTCCGGTACCTTCACTGTTGAGGTGCGTGCTGCCGGAACTACAACAACAGCCCCAGGCCCTGTATTTTATACAAAAACCTATACGAATAATGCTTTTTTTGCATCCAATGGTGACATACTTCATTTCGCTTTTGATGATGATTTTCCATCTTTAGGACCTAACAGCGATTACTGGATAACAATTTCAACACCACTTGGTATCCTCTATCCTGCTGGTGCGCAAACTTTAACCACAGGTAGAAGCTTTTTCTCCAGTACTGGTCTAACCTGGACTGCATTAGCTTTAAGTGGAACAAATTATGCATGGATGATGCGCTCTGTTCACGTAGAGGGAACACCACATCCACCTTGTCCTGTGCCTGCACAACCAACAACATTAGCACTTACTCCTCAAACCACATCTATTGGGGGCACTTTTGTTTCAGCTGTTGGCACAACAGGGCACATTGTTGTCAGGACTTCAATACCTGCGCTTTCTGAGGCTCCACAAAATGGCAGTGTATACAATACCACTACAAACAGTACAATAGGAAACGGTACTGTGGTTTTTGTAAGTACAGCTACTACCACCTTTAGCAATACCGGACTAACGCATGGCACGACTTACTATTATCATGTATTTCCTTTTAATACAGGATTATTTTGTAGTGGCCCTGCATATAATACGGCATCGCCTATAACCGGCTCTGCAACGACCCTTCCTGCTGCACCAGCAAGTTTCGTAGCTTCACCACTTAGCCCGAATCAGGTTGGGTTTACAGCTACAGCCAATAGTTTGGGACACAATATCATGATTGCGTGGTCAACAGAAAGTACTACTGCCTTTGGC
>JAUXMV010000078.1 GCA_030683155.1 Bacteroidales bacterium | reverse complement strand
GCCAAAGGCAGTAGTACTTTCTGTTGACCACGCAATCATGATATTGTGTCCCAAACTATTGGCTGTAGCTGTAAACCCAACCTGATTCGGGCTAAGTGGTGAAGCTACGAAACTTGCTGGTGCAGCAGGAAGGGTCGTTGCTGAACCTGTTAGAGGTGAAACAGTTTTATAAACGGGTCCGTTGCAGCTTATAGAACTATTGTAGGCAAAAACAGTATAGTAATACTGTGTGAAAGGATTCAGATTATCAACTAAAAAGCTTGTTTCACTGCCACTATGAACTACTGTACCATTGCCAAGCTGATCACCTATGTTGTATTTTACTGTATTGATGGGTGTATTGCTAAGATTTGGATTTGTATGTTGGATCACAAGATAGGCTGTTGCATCGCTATTACTGAATGTACCGGTGATGGAGTTTGATGTGCTAGTTAAAACCAATCCGCTTGGCTGTGCCAAAGGTGCACTGCAAGGTGGAGGCAATTGTTCAATAAGGATATCATCCAGATAAATAGGCCTGAAAGTTCCACCCAAGCCATGCTTGAAAGCAATCCGGTTATGGCTGCCGTTATAATTAGCAAAAGACACATTATATAACTGATATGTCGTACTCAGAACTATTGTCTCAATCGGATTAAAATCATCCTCGGCATAGGTGCCAACTTCAAGCAATTGACCATTAGTTCCTTTTGCATAAAACAATGAGCGGACATCGCTTAGTGGTCCATCAACAGCCGGGCTTACAAGTGCGATAAATGCAGATGCATCAACACTGTTGTATAGGATAACATGCTTTTGACCTGAATTTGGAGAATTACTGGTCAAACTTTCAATGTATGGATAAATTGAGCTGCTTTGAATGTCTTTATCCCAGCAGATCGGCATTGATGGTGGGGTGACATTTTCAAAGCCTTCACTGAAAGGTAAGGCAAAAGCACCGCAAGAAGTAACTGTCAAAACACCTGAAACATTATCCGCTCCATCCCATGTTCCTCCGCCTCCCACATTGTAACCACCATATGTATATGAGCCGTCCAAATAGCGGAATCGGGAAGCATAATAGTAGACCCCTTGAGTAAGACCCTGAGGCATACCCAGATCAGCCATAAACTCATCATTATTACCTACATCCAGATTGAAAACAGCAGATATCCAGTTTGTCCAGTTCTCGGGATTCGTATTTTCATCACTATAACCTATCCATACCTCAATCCCGTCACCTGGCCCTGGTTGATTTGTAACGTTCTCTTCCCAGCATTGTGCATACACAGTAAACTGTTCGTTCATTCCTATATTTGCATCGGGAGGCCAGTGCAGATTGTTCCAACTTAAAGTAGCATTAGATACTTCACTCACATTCACGTTGTCTATAAAAATATTGTTTCCATAATCACTAACCCCAACAATTATAAAATATACAGTTTCCCTATTACCGACAGTGTGCTCAAATTCGTATAAGTACCACCCATTGTCAGGAACCTGTGGATTCAGGTTGATGCTTCTGTTGACGGTTCCCAATAAAGTTCCTCCTACCGGATGTGGAGAACTGTTCACATAAATCTCAACGCGGTCAGTATTGCTGGCATATCCAATGTCACGGTACATTTGAAAACTTAGTTTATAGTTGCCTGTCTCTAATTGCATTTGTGGCAACACAAGTGCAGCACTTGCACCAGCTGAATAATTGAAGCAATTATAACTTGCCATTTTTGAACCTGCATATGGCGGAGTTGACGGACTAGTTCCATTTACTACTGCACTCCATAGTCCGCTTCCCGCAAGTTGCACATTTGTCATACATGGCGGTGGAAATGATGCTGTTTCAAATCCTTCTGCGTAAGGCAATACGGACAAAGGTAAGCATGCAGTAACAAATGTGGTTCCGCTGCTCCAGAGACTGTAATTATCTACCCCACAATGTGAGCGTATATAGAAAATATATTCGCTTGCCACTGATAATCCATTTACTGTTACCTGGGTAATTCCAGCGCCTGTTGTTCCTGATGTTGTCAATCCTGCCACTCCGCTGCCAGGACTGCCTGTAGTACGCACCTCCCATACATAACCCTCTGGTGGTTGAGGTGATGGAGGATTCCAGCTAAAAAAAGCTGAATTTGTTGTAATATTACTGACTGAAACGTTTGTTGGGGTAAAACAGGGTATGTAAACGCCAGGTGTCCATGCATAGGTAAGTCCTGTAGAAGGAATTGTTCCCGGAGCTGTATTTCTGAAGTACATTGTGCTGTTGTTAGCTGGCCCGGGAGCAGAATTAATCCAGTTTCCTCCATCAATGGCAATTGTACGATTATTAACATTGACACCAAAGGTGTTGTTTGGTCCCCTAAGTCCTACCTGAGGAAAAACGCTATTTGCTCCTGAAGCTATTTCACCCCCGTAAACAACAGTAATGCTGCTTTCTGTTAGATCCAGTCTGATTTGAAAACTAATGATTTCACCGGCTACAAAATATCTTCTTACGTCTTTCCATTGAATGATAAACTCGCTTCCAATCTGCTTGTAACTAACTTCCGGTGTGCCAGAAAGTGCCTGATGTAAATTTGCTCCAAAAGCTGAAATTGCCCCGGCGTAGTTGGCGCTATTACTAATTGGTGTATAATTGTTGCTAGCTGACGATGCTCCAAAGGTTATAAATCCGTTCTCGCTCACATAAATCTTTGTATATACTGTTCCATCATACAAAAACCCCGGAATAGCTACTTCTACTGCTGCATTATTGTTAAAACTACCCGACCACAAAACCGTCCCATTGGTTATTGGCTCAAATGTACCTTGTGTTTGAGAAAAGACATAAGTAGTGGCTACTTGTCCAGTGCTGATCAGACCTAATGCCAGCATGATCATCAGAAAGAGTACTAAACGCTTCATATTTTAATCTTTAATGGTTAATATTTCAATACCGGCTTAAGTCCGGTACTTAGTTACAACTGGCAGTAGGTGTCCTTTGTTTGTTCATTTCACCTAGCCCACCTTGATAAAGACAAAGATATTGTCAATGAACAAGTTAATGATTCCGTAGTAATGGGTAAAGCACATCCGTAGTAGCGGGTATTTTTCAACACAATATTCAAATTGCAATAAATCATTGTCGTTTTATGCATTAACTTTGCCTCATTCAGCAAATAAGTTATATGTCTGAATGTGTTTATTAAGATAATTTTAGAGACTATGTCTATTGGTATTCATAAGCATATCAACTTCCTACTGCTCCTTTTGATGTTTGTTCAGCCCACAAAGCTTGAAATCATTCTTTTTCCGGGAATCAGTAAAAGCGAAATAAAACAGTTTGAAGTAGATGGAATGACAATAGACAGTCTCTTTCACAATCTTCAGACACTTGTTTACCATAATCCTGATAGCGCCAGACTTTTGGCTCTAAAAGGTATAAAAATTGCAAACGAACGCAAGCAATCCGATTGGGAGATAAGGCTATTAAATCTTGTTGGAGCATCTCATGCAATCAAGTCAGAATACCTGAAAGCACTGGAGTACTATCATCATGCCCTCGAAGTGGCGCAACAATCCGGAAACCTTGAGCGTTCCGGAGATACCTATAATAATATCGGTGGCATTAACTACTTTGCAAGAAATTATACAGAAGCCATCTCCAATTATCTGGAGGCTCTAAGCTATTATGAAAAATACAAAGTTTATGACAAGATAGCCGGTGTACACTGCAATATAGGTATTCTTTATGCTGCATTAGATAACCCTGAAAAAGCTATGTATCATTACAATGCCGGATTGCTTGGCTTTAAGAAACTACAACTATTGCCCGGTCAAACTGTGGTTTTATCATACATGGCCAGAAGCTACCTTTATGCCAATAAATACGATTCAGCACTCATTCTTATAAACGAGGCAATCGATTTATCTAGTAATATTCATGAGCTTTATAGTTTGTCGACATCCCTCAAAACGAAAGGCGATATCTACCTTGCATTGGGTCATCACGATGATGCCCTCCTTCTTTATAATCAAAGTGAAACGGAAGCTTTGAAGATCAATAATAAGAGTACACTTTGTACGATTTATATTGGATTCGCAACAGCTTACCTTGAAATCGCTGAACTAGTAAAAGCAATGAAATATGCTTTCAATGCACTGGAATTTGCCGTTGATGTCAATGATGAACAAATGATTGTTGATGCTCACTTTATGTTAAGTAAAATCTACGAGAAAGCTACCGACTTCCAGAAAAGTTTACATCATTACCAAACAGCAGCAGAATTAAAAAACCGAATCCTGAATGAGTCAAAGCTACACAGCATTTACCATAAGGAAATACAGCACCTGAGTAAAGATAAGGAAATACAACGGCTCGAAATTGAACGTCAGGAATACCTGATCAATCAACGCAATAACACCATTTTCATTATCATACTTGTGTCTTTAGTCATTATTATTATCGTAGCCGCCCTCTATTACTATTATGCAAACAAAGTCAGATCTGAACAGCAGAAAAAAATTAATGAAGCCAATCTTAAGGCAACTGAAGAAAGATCAAAAGTAGCTCTTGATGCAGAAATTCAGGAAAGAAAACAGATTGGACTGGAATTGCACGACCGTGTAGGGCCACTGCTTTCACTCGCTAAACTCAATATTACTGCTCTGGCTGATCACTCCACAAACGGTAATGGAACAAACCAAAAAATGCTTGGTAATACCCTTGAAACCATCAATGAAATTCTGAGGGAAATCAAGCAGATTTCTCAGAATATGGCACCTGTGGTTCTTATTGAAAAGGGGTTTGAAGCTGCCATTAGGAATCTCGTTGTTCGGATGAATGAAACCAAAAACCATCGTGTGAGTCTTGATATGTATGGTATAAACGATAATTTGGAACCCTATGTCGAACATGTACTTTACCGGTCAATCCTCGAAAGTATCAACAACATTCTACGTCATGCCAATGGCACGGAGATCAATATCCAGATTATTGGAAGCAAAGATGATATCACAGTAATGATTGAAGACAACGGACAGGGGTTCGATCCAACTGACTTAGTGCAAAGCAAAGGTCTGGGAATGAAAAGTACCCGCAATAGAATTGAAAGCCTTAAAGGTAATATGTTTATTGATAGTAAAATCGGAATGGGAACGATTGTAACATTCATAGTTCCTTTAATAAAAGAAATGAAAGCATAGAATGAACAATGTTTCTGTTTTTATCATTGATGACCACAAGCTCTTTGTTGAAGGTTTGTGTTCTTTACTGGCTGATTTGAAAAGCTTTGAAATAGCGGGTTTTTCCATGAATCCTGTTGATTTTCTTGCCCAGATTGATCAGCACACAGCTGATGTTTATTTGGTCGATATCAATATGCCACAGCTTTCAGGAGTTCAATTGACTCGCAAGTTGAAAGAATGGGATCCAACTATAAAAATCCTTGCACTTACCATGTATGATGAATATGAATATGTCGAAAAAATGATCATGGCAGGTGCATCTGGCTATATTTTAAAATCAGCAAGCATTCAGGAATTGACACACGCAATCAGAACAGTTGCAGAAGGGTCAAAATTTTTGGGTAGCGATATTCAGGAAGTTTTGTTCAATAAAGTTGAGAAAAGTAACGTGGAATTATACACGCGATCCTATTCAAACAACATAGAACCTGATGCTACATTAACCAAACGTGAAATTGAAATTCTGATTTTGATCTCTAAAGAACTTACAACCCAACAAATTGCCGAAAAGCTCTTCATCAGTGAGCGCACAGTAGAAACACACCGCAAAAATATTTTCAGTAAAACAAAGGCAAAATCTGTAATTGGGCTTAGCAGATACGCCGAAAAATATGGTTATATCTCTGTATGACCCCTCTTTTACAAAGCGGGCAACGACTGTCTTTTCATCATCACTTTTTAAACCATTCTTCTACAACACCAATTCAACCAACATCAAATTATCGAAGTCAGGCAAGAATTTATCTGGTTATAATCGCAATAGAAAATCGAAAATTTATCATAAAGCCTATGACCTTTCTATTTCTGGATCACAAGCTTTCCTGCAAGCTGAATCAACGAAGTTTCGAGTAGTTTGGCATCAAGAAGTACATTCAAAAGCCTTGCTTCTGCATAAAGATAGTTGCGCTGGGCTTCACGGAACTCAATGCCGGATAAGTCGCCAAAGCTGTATCGTTCTTTAGCAATATCAAGGTTTTCCTTTGCGGAAAGCAAATTTTGTCTTTCCATGCTCATCAGTCTGAGCTTACTGGAATAACTTCCAAAATTGCTTTGAAGAGTCGCATTGAGTTCGTTTATCAGACTTTCAAGTCTTATCCGACTGCTTTGGATTTGTATCTGTAAGTTTTGCTGTTCGCGTCGGGTGTTAAACCCATTGAAGAGATTCATGCTTGCATTCAATCCATAGGTGAGACCCGATGAACGGTTTTGAACAAGGAAACCCGACTCGCTTTGCTGGTTGATGAAATTATAGCCAAAGTTAAATCCTACTTCCGGAAGCTGCCGGCCTTTGATCTCGCGCAATGCAAGTTGTGCCAGCTGCTCATCTTTTCTACTCAGTTCCAGCATGGTGTTTCGCTCAAGCATTTGCTGCTGCAAGGTTTCCGCCATCATGGAGGCATCCACTGTGACAGAATCTTCAACCGTGAAAAAGGTTTGGGGATCACGGCCCATTAACTGGTTCAGGTTTATCCGTGTTCGGTCAATCTGATCGATAAGATTAATGTACATGGCGCTGTCGGCATTCATATCTACTTGCGCCTGAAGCACTTCAAGCCTTGATCCGGCACCGGTTTCGAGCTTATGAACGGAGAGTTGAAGTCGTTCGTTATCAACGGAGAGGGTTTCTTCGAGTACTTTCTTTTGATGGTTGAGCTGGGCAAGGGTGTAATAAGCTGCATGAATATCGCTTATTGTGTTTTCGACAGTAAGTAAAAGCTGCAGCTCGCTTCTCTCTTCAAGTTGGCCCAACTGATCATAGCGTCTGAACATCCGCATTCCATCAAAGAGCATCCAGTTCAATTGAAGGCCGGCGTTTAAGGCATCAGCTTTTGCCCCGCTTCTGTCACTTGTTATTCCGGAAAGGTATTCCTGATTAGAGTTGGTAACACTATAGCTTTGACTTCCTGAAGCGCTGAGCCTTGGCAAAAAGCCAGCATTGCCCAAGGTATTGTTGTTTGCAGCAACAGCTGCGTCTTGCCTTACCAACCGAATGCCGTAATTGTTTTCCAGACCAATACTGATTGCATTTTGCAGATCAAGTTTTTCCTGTGAGGAAAGTGTAAAAGTGCCTAACGCAAAAATAATTATCAGATAGATTTTTAAACTTCTCATAACAGATCCTCCTTTACCTGATCCGTTTGCTCGACTTCTTCAAGTGCATTGGCATTTGAAACGTCTTTTGTTTTTTCAGAAATATAACTGTACATAGCTGGAATTACATAAAGTGTAAGCAAGGTAGCAAAAGTTAGTCCTCCAATAATGGCTGTTCCCATGGAAACACGGCTTTCAGAACCAGCGCCTAAAGCAAGTGCAATAGGCACAGCACCCAGAATTGTAGAAAGACTCGTCATTAAAATCGGCCTGAAACGTGCCACTGCCGCATCATGAATTGCCTTAGCCTTATTAAGCCCAGCGGCTTTGCGCTGATTGGCAAATTCAACAATAAGAATTCCGTTTTTTGACACCAGCCCTATAAGCATGATGATACCAATCTGGCTGAAAATATTCAAAGTTTTTCCAAAATACCAAAGTGTGAGCACGGCGCCGGCGAGAGCCAAAGGCACAGTAAACATAATAATCAGCGGATCGCGAAAGCTTTCAAACTGTGCTGAAAGCACGAGATAAATCAGCACCAAAGCAAGTGTGAAAGCAAACAGCAAACTCGATGAACTTTCTTGAAAGTCTTTGGATGTGCCTGCAAGTGAGGTTGTGTAGGTGTCGTCCAAAACCTTCGCTGCAATCCTGTCCATTTCTGCTATGCCATCACCAATGGTTTTTCCGGCGACCGGGTTTGCTGAAATCGTAGCCGATACATAGCGGTTGTAGCGGTACAAAGCTGGCGGATTTGTTTGTTCTCTCACATTAACCAAATTTGAGAGTTGTATCATTTCGCCCACATTGTTTTTAACATAAAGCGAAGTCAGGTCAAATGGTTGCTGTCTGTAAGCCCTTTCCAGCTGACCGATCACCTGGTATTGTTTTCCATTCATAATGAAATAGCCAAACCTTTGTCCACTCAGTGAAAGTTGCAGTGTTTGAGCTATATCCTGAGCTGAAACCCCCATGGAACGAGCTTTCTCTCTGTTAATGGTTACCTGAAGTTCTGGTTTATTAAACTTCAGATCGAGATCGGCAAACTGAAACATTTCGCTTTGGTATATTTCACCCATAAACTGAGGAAGTATTTCTTTTAGTTTATCAAGGTTTCGGGCCTGAATTACATATTGAACCGGCAATCCGCCCCGTTGACCAATTGACTGCTCCTGGGTTATAAAGCTTCTTACCTGTGTAAGCTTTCCCAGCTCACGCCCCAAATGATTGGCAATTTCCTGTTGTGACCGATTGCGTTTGTCGGGCTCTACAAGTCTGATGCGCGCAAAAGCTGAGTTCACAGAGCTGGCAGCACCAAAACCTGGAGAGGTGATTGTTACAAGAGAGTATATCTCAGGCACTTCGCGCTCCACAACCTGAATGAGTTCCTGAACATAGGCTTCCATATATTCGAACGTACTGCCTTCAGGGGCAGTGCCAAAAGCCATCATACCCGAGCGATCTTCCAGCGGAGCAAGCTCTGAAGGTATCATCCTTCCAAAGCCAAAGATGAAACCAACTGAAATAAGTATAATGATCAAGGCCCACCATTTCTTACGTAAAAAGGCAGCCAGACTATCAGAATATGCATTGCCCAGCCAGATAAAAAACGGCTCTGTTTTATTGTAGAACCAATTGTGCTTTTCGCGTCTTTTCAGAATGCGTGTCGAAAGCATCGGAGTGAGTGTAAGGGCGACAAAAGAGGAAATAATTACCGAGCCTGCAAGCACAACGCCGAATTCGCGAAAAAGCCTTCCAGTGATTCCCTCCAGAAATATGACAGGTAAAAACACTGTTGCAAGTGCTACTGTTGTTGCAATGATAGCAAAGAAAATTTCAGCCGAACCTTGCATCCCTGCCTGCAATGGAGGCATACCTTTTTCTATTTTCGCATAAATATTTTCAATTACCACAATGGCATCATCCACCACCAGTCCAATAGCAAGCACAAGTCCCAGCAGCGTAAGTACATTGATGGAAAAACCTGCGGCATACATGATGAAAAACGAGCCAATCAACGAAATCGGGATTACGACAACCGGAATAATAGTCGTTCTCCAATCGCGGAGAAAAAAGAAAATCACGAGCACTACAAGCACAAAAGCCAGATAAATGGTTTGCTCCACTTCGGAAATTGCGTTGCGGATATAGTCTGTGTTATCGAAACCTATACCCAGTTCGATGTCTTCAGGAAGGTCTTTTTTTATTTTTTCGATGCGGCGATAAAACTCATCAGCAATTTCAACATGGTTTGAACCCGGCTGCGGAACGATGGCGTTTCCGACCATCGGAATACCATCGCGGCGTAGAAGTGTGCGTTCGTTGAGTGGGGCCAGTTCTGCATAACCAATGTCTTTAAACCTTATGATACTTCCTTCCGATTCCTTTATGATGAGATTATTAAATTCTTCCGGTGTCTCAAGCCGGCTTTGAGTGCGCACGGTCAGTTCAACCGTATTTCCTTCAATGCGGCCTGAAGGCAGTTCAAGGTTTTCACGCATTAAAGCATTTCGCACATCGAGCGGCACCAGGTTGTAGGCCGCAAGCCTGGCTGGATCTATCCAAAGCCGCATTGAGTATTGCTTGGAACCCCATATTGCAATAGAACTTACGCCTGGAATGGTTTGGAGGCTTTCTTTAAAAGTACGTTCAGCGATTTCGGTGAGTTCAAGCAATGAGCGTTGCTCGCTTTTTATGTTTAAAAAGATGATTGGGTTTGAATCGGCATCGGCTTTGGCCACAATAGGAGGATCAGCATCGGGAGGAAGGTTCCAGAGCGACCGTGAAACTCTGTCGCGGACATCATTGGCGGCAGTTTCAAGATCAATTGACAAATCAAACTCGACTGTGATGGTGCTGCGTCCGTCGCGGCTTACGGAAGTTAAAGTGCGGATACCGGCAATACCGTTTATCGACTCTTCGAGTGGCTCTGTTATTTGTGTTTCTATGACATCGGCATTGGCACCAACATAATTGGTTGTTACGGTGATAATTGGCGGGTCAACACTCGGATATTCGCGAACACCCAAAGTAACCAAGCCTATAATTCCAAAAAGGATAATCAAAATGGAAAGAACTGTTGCCAGAACTGGTCTTCGTATACTAATTGAAGATAAACTCATGGCTTATTGTATTTGTGTGAGTTCAACACGCATACCCGGTCTAAGTTGCAAAAGACCTGTTGTGAGTACTGTATCACCGGCAACCAACCCATTGATTACCTGCACCATACTTTCAGTTCTCAGACCAGTTGTAATTTGAACCGGTTGTGCTAATCCATTTCGGTAAACAAACACTTTGCTGGTACCCATTTCCGGAATGATTGTTTCTGCCCTGACCTGCAAAGCTTCAACAAGCTTATCAATTGAAAGCTCAACTCTGGCAAAAGAACCAGGTACAACTTCTCCCTTTTTGTTTTCGAATAAAGCTCTTGCTGAAACAGAGCGGCTGCGCTGATCAACCACAGGTTCGAATGCATAAATATTGGCCGTAAAAGTCTCTTCCTGATTCTCTACTGTAAACTTTATTGGTGTGCCTTTTTTGACATAAGAAGCAAAACGTTCGGGAACGCTGAAATCTATTTTTACGGGCTGAGTGCTTGCAAGCCTTACTATTTTTGTTCCGGGGCTCACAAATGCCCCCACGCTGAGGTGACGCAATCCCAGAATGCCACTGAATGGTGCACGGATGATGGTTTTGTCAAGTTGCGCTTTCAGCAATGCTGAATCTGCCTTTAGTCCATTGAGTTCAGTAAGAACCTGATCATATTCCTGCTGACTTATTCCTTGCCTGTTAAAAAGTGCAAGTTGTCGTCTTTCGCGGTCTTTGGCAAGACTTAGCTGGTAGCCATTTCGGGTTGCCTGCGCCTGAAGATCGGCATTATTAATGGTAACAAGCAAATCGCCAGTCTTCACATTCTTACCTTCCTCAAAATGGATTTCAACAATTCGCCCTGAAGCCTCGGCTGAAATATCAACAAGTTCGTTTGGAGAAACTGTACCGGTCGAAACAATTTTATCATCCAAAGGCTGAAATTTAACAATCATGGCGCGAACCGGGAGTATTGTGCTTGCCCTCGATGAACTGCCTTCAAGTCCATTTGTTTTTTTACTGAAAACGCCCTGTTTATTTAAAGCAAGAAAAGCAATAACAAGCAATACTGATCCTATTCCTATAATTTTTTTTAGATTTTTTTTCAACATACAATCAAATCTTTTTTTGGAAACACTAGAACTTTAAACAAAAACCAAAGTGTTTTTGTTCCATTTGGGAATCAAAAATAGGCACATATAACACTCGACAGCTATTTTTGACAAAAAAGTATTGTCGGAAATAGCTTTGCGAAAGATGTTTACACTTCTCAAGTAAGAAAAGTGCTTTAATAAAACTTAATAATTTTTTACCAGCCTATCCCAAGTCTGAGACCTGTAACGATCAGAAAACCACTGAAATCAGTATCAAAAATGCTGTCGTCAGTATTATTGTAATAGACATAACCTTCCGGACGGTTGATAAAAGAGTATTTCACACCAAATCCAAGATAATAATCCATGCAAAAATGAGCCCTTTTAACGATATGAAATCCACCGGTGACACGCATATTAATCAAATGATAGCTTGCATTCCAGTAATCTGTATCGTAGCGGTAATAAGTCAGGTTGTTTTCCAAATACTCTTCCCATCTGTTTCCTTTAAATTTTCTTGAAATAAAGCTGTAACCACCACCGGCACTTAAGAAGGCTCTTCCTGACTTCGCTGAACGAGAAGGGTACCAGCGGTATAAAACGTCCATTCCCAAACCTGCAACGCCATGGATGTTTGAATTTCCAAACCAGGAATTACCCTTCTTATCGCGATAGTAAATGGTTGGCGCTAAGGTAATCCAACGATTTTTTTCGTGCAATGACCTGTCAATTTCGATTCTAAATCCATTGTTGATTAAATATTGAGGCACCAGCATAATTCTGGTTGTATGTTCTTGTTTGTTTTCTGAAATCTGGGCCTGTGTCTGATGAAAAAATCCCGCAAAGAAAACAACTATGACAAGGGCTTTTATGATAATATTGTTTTGCATGACCTAAGTTTTAACGAATTAATTTAAAGGAATTCCAATACGAAGCCCTAAAATGAAAATACTTCCTGAATATCCAAAATCAACAAAACTGTCATTAAAATTCTGTGCTTTAGTAGCATCTGTTGTTTGAAAAGCATGCCTCAGACCGATTCCCGTGTATACATCAAAAACGATGTCATTTATTGCAGGACTGAAAACACCAATAATCACATCAAGGCCAATGCGATGAATATATGTATTCCGAAGCTTGGTCGAATTCATTTCCCACTCGTTGTGTTTCAGATGAAAGTACTGATATACCGGGCCAAAAGAAAGATAAACCGGCACTTTGCCAAAACCTTCCCCGGGATGATAGCGGTGATAGGCGTGCAGGCCAATTCCGGTGATGTTTTCAAAATTGTTGATATCCATATTTTCTCTACCTGCATAAAAAGTCGGCGCAAGCTGAATCCAGTTGTTTTTTGTGAGCTGAAAATCATAATCAAGCCGGAGGCCGTTCATAAAAGCATATTGAGGAACAAAACTTATCATTCTGGTTGGAAACCCATTGGTTGTAATCGTTTCAGGCTCCTGCGCTGCAACAAACAAGCTTATTTGAATAAACAGTAGAATTGTAAATAAACGCTTCATCAATAGTGGGTATTACAAGGTTTATATTGCTTTTTAAGATGCTATTTGCAAAAGAATCTGTTGATCAATTCTTTATACACTGAGGTTATGCTTTTACTTTGAATCATAAGGAATGGTCAATTTGCTGATAAAATTTATTTCAGCGCCATCATAACCGTACTGATAAAGGCCATCTTCGGCAACAATATAAAGCACATTGTTGTCAGGAATCACATCAATAACAGGCATATCAAAAGAAAAAGCGTTAATAAGTTCAAGCTCGATGCCGTTTGTTACCCTGAAAACCTTGAGCCCATCATCGCAAACAAAAAGCAGATCATTATCGATACCCAATCCACGTGGATTGGTCATATTAAATTCAGCTTTGAGTTCAGGAGCAATGGTGTTGCTAACATCGAAAATCAATAAAGCATTCCGTCCCCAGCCCGTCTGCCCACTTCGCAAAGTGACATAGGCATAGTCACCTTCAACAACGACGGGGTCGTAGCTTATGAAATGCGGTGTATAACTCTTTTTGATGGGGTAGGCAGGATTAGCCAGTCCGAAAATATACATTCCATCTCTTGCGCCAATAAACAGATTGTTGCCAGCCGGAAAAATCGTTTCAATCCCAAAACCTAAATATTGGTTTTGAAGGAGTTTTGCAGGTTGGTTTCTTTTAATTTCAAAGGTATTCAACCTTTGTTCGTCGACAGCGTACAGGTAGTTTCCTTTGATTGCAAACCTCGCCATTGATCCGCTTTTGCCTGTATCCGACATTTCAGAATCTTTACTGCATGAAAACATCATGAAAAAAAGCGCTGCTAAAAAAAAGTATTTTGATTTAGACATGACAAAACTTATTGATCTGTTTAACATTGTTATTTTTTCACCCAGCCAACAATGACGGTATTTTCAGGCTTTCTGTAATTCCAGCCGAATCCAATTAAATCTGGAGGAGATGGTTCGGGAAACACATCTTGTGTTCTGTCAATGACTTCTATCTGCGGATAATTTCGAATATCGACTGAAACCAGATCAATGGCGTTGTCTGCATACAGGACGCTGTCTTTTATTGCCAGATCCATCACGCCCGGAATGTGCAGAAACCCTGTTTTATGTGGGTTATAGGGGTCAGTGTTATCAATCACATGGATACCCTTGTACAGATCAACAATGTAAATATTGCTGCCATAGAGATAAATTTTTCCGGGATTTTCAAATTCCTTCGCCTCCAGCATAAAAACGCTCACCGCCAGATCCGACTTCTTCAAAAGAATCGGTTTATAGGCGGACATTTCTTCAAAGGAAGGTTCTCTTGAAAAAGAGGTTGCCAGCAATGCAATGATAAAAATTGCAGTAATTCTCATGTATTTCATGGTAGAAATTTTTAGTTTCATTCTGTTGCAAAACTTATTTTTTAAGCCTTAATCAAAGAGCTTTGAGAATCTGATGAAGGTGGTAGTTTTTCACGGTCAGGAAATTCATTGGTAAGATTCAATCAGTCTTCCTTTAGTTGCAGAAAAAAATAAAAAAAACGGCAACATTTTAAAATGGCCGTTTTTATGTTGTGAATAGTAAAGAGCTAATTTTCTCTGGTCATTACGACATTCATTCCACCCTGTTTCAGGGTAAGGGTGTTTTCCGAAAAGTTTATTTTTATGCCTGCAGCATCAAATTTAAAATTGCTTTCATCAATAGCATCAAGCGGAAAAGCCTGCTGACCTGTAGCTTGTGCAAACAACTGATTTTCTTTGAGTGAAATTTCAATTTTCAAAGGAAAATCTTTTGCCGAATACACGCCGGGATATTTTGAAAGTGTTTCAGCATTTATCTCAACAATTTCAAAAGAAGGAAATTCATAATCCTTTTCAAAAACTACACTTAAAACACCAATCAATAGATCGTTCGGATTGTAATTGGAGCCATTTACACAAAGCGCAACAGCCATATTTTGGGCAGGAAAATAAAGCAGCGAAGATCTGAAACCATCAATTCCCCCTGTATGTCCAAGGGCTTTATTTTCATAAAATGGCATGGCAAAAATGCCATATCCAAAATTATTCACAAGCTTTGTCATGGCTTCCATAGATGATTCTGAAAGCAGCTCATTTGTAAACAAGGCAGTTATAAAGTGGTTGAGTTCTGTTGGTGTAGAAACCAACGCGCCGGCGCCCCCCGGTACCGACATGTCGGTTTCATCTTCTGGTATCCATTTCCCATCAAAACGATAAGAAATAGCTTCATTGTTTACGGAAATAATTTTACTGCCATAATTGGTTGATTTCAAGCCCAAAGGACCTGCAATTCTTTCCTGAAGATTGACTTGATATGCCTTTCCGGTAATTTTTTCTAAAATGTATCCAAGCAAAATATAATTTGAATTGCTGTATTCTGTTTTTTCATCAGGCTGAAAAACTCGCTCCGATTCAGCAATGCGCTGAAGCATTTTTTCCTTCGTCTGAAACGCAGTATTATAGGTCAGATAAAGGCTGTCATTGGTAATATTGAAAATTCCAGTCCGATGACGAAGCATCTGTTCGATAGTGATATTTTCTGATTCTGGAATTTCAGGAAAAAAAGAAGCAAGTTTGTCATCCGTTCTCAGCTTTCCCTCTTCAACCAGTTGAAGGATCATGACTGATGTAAACATTTTCGAGATTGAACCAATCCGAAAAACCGTATTTGCATCATTTTTCAATTGCTTCTCAATATCTCTGAAGCCAATAGCTTTGCTGTAAAAACTCTGACCTTCTTTCATGATGTTCACTGACACCATCATTTTATCATTGGCTTCAAGCAATTGCATCAGGCTGTCGATGCTTTGCGTTTTAAAAGGGGCTTGAGCCTGCAAAAGAAATGCAAAAGCAGTAAGTATTATGCTAAAAATGAACCTCTTCATAAATTTTGATTATAGGATTAAAAAAACCTGAGCTGGTCTCAACTTAAGTGAAAAGACCAACTCATTACATTATTAGCTTTTTACTTGAAGTTATTTCACTGATTTTTCTTTCTTTTCAAAGAAATAATTCAACGTCAATGCAATCCCTCCCAAGAGAAGAATCATTGAGAACAAAGCTGTTTCTTTGTCAATGTTTGTGAGCTCGGCAAGAATATTTCCAAAAAGCATACCTGCACCAACTCCAATGAATAACATACCATACTTAAGACTGCTGAATCTGTCGGTTGTGTTTTCATTGTAAAACGCTTTTGGGTCGTAGCCTCTTTCCATCATTGTGAGGCGTTCGCGGCGGCGGACAAACAAGAAAAAGAGTCCGTAAATGGTCGAAAAAATGATGCCTACTATGGCAATTGCTGTAATGTCAATCATGGTAATTTTATTTAAAGGATTTAACTTTCTGTTCGGCCTTTTTGACGCAACTGCTTAGCTTTGGTTACAAATAAAACAGCCTTTTTATAAAAGAAAACAATAGGGGGAGAATATATTCGTTATTTTCGCACTTCCTTCAATTGAAGTGTTTTAGATATCAGAAACTTAATCAGCTATATATGAGGTTATTAATGTTGGCAGTCCTTTTATGCACATCTTTTTGGCTAAGTGCGCAAAACCTGGAAATGCCATCAGATTCAATTAAAACAGCTTCTATTCAAACAGACAGCCTTCTTTCCCGCATTTTGCAGTCAGACAGTCTTGCAGCAGATACGCTGAGAATTTCCGCTGATTTCCGTCCGTTAATCCCTATTGACAGCCTCATAAATTATTCCAGAAAATTTATTGGAACGCCTTACAGATATGGTGGAAAAACAGAAAAGGGCTTCGACTGCTCAGGTTTTGTTTATCATGTATACAAACAATTTGGAATTGAGCTGCCTCCATCAAGCAGAACACAGGTTGAAATAGGCTCGTCCGTTGCCATTGATTCTGTGCGAAAAGGTGATTTGCTTTTTTTCAAGGGTCGTAATATAAAAAGTCAGCAAATTGGCCATGTTGCCATTGTCATCGATGTTTCAGACACCAATGATGTGCAGATGATTCACAGCACCCGGCATGGGCTTAAGGCAGAATGGCTCTCGCAGGAAGAATATTTCAAGAAGAGATATGTCACTTCGCGTCGCCTCGAATTTGATGATCTGAAGAATTAATTTTCTAACCCTTCCATTTCCATAGAAAACAGTTAAGGGGTAAATCAAAATCCGTTTTTTATTATTAAGCTATAATTGCGCAACTTTGCATGATGGCGAAACATTTCAATATTCCACTTTTTTTGCCGGAACTGGCTTGTCCGTTCAGATGCAGCTACTGCAATCAGGCTGCAATTTCAGGTCAGTTGAAAACACCTTCTTTAGAAGAAATGCGTGCAACAATCGAAAGTCATCTGCAAAGCATTCCCATAGGAGAAAACCACATTGAAATAGCTTTTTTTGGCGGTAATTTCACTGGCCTGCCAGAAAAATTTCAAATTCAATGTCTGGAAATGGCCGGTGAATTTTTGCAAAAAAACCAAATAAACGGAATTCGCCTTAGCACAAGACCCGACTATATCAATAAGGCTAAACTTGAACTACTTAAGAAATTTGGGGTAACCACAATCGAACTCGGCGCGCAGTCGCTGGATGAAGTTGTACTCGAAGAATGTGGCCGGGATCACACCGTTGCAGATGTTTATTCATCAGCCTCCCTCATAAAAAGTTATGGTTTCAGGCTTGGGTTGCAAATGATGATTGGTTTGCCGGGCGACAGTCTGGAAAAAGCACTTAAAACAGCCGGTCGAATCATTGAAGCCGGAGCAGAGGAAACGCGTATTTATCCCTGTCTGGTCATCAGCGAAACAGCGCTCGAACAAGATTTTCGCGCCGGAAAATATATCCCCCTGAGTCTTGATGAAGCTGTTTTCTGGTCGGCACAACTGGTTGAAGACTTTGACAGTGCTGGCGTCAAAGTGATCCGGATTGGGCTTCATCCATCGGAAGAACTCAACAACAATGGCTTTGTGGCTGGCCCCTATCATCCGTCATTCAAAGAATTGGTTATGACTGAGGCATGGCGGCTTCATTTTGAAAAACAAGATTGGCCTGAAGCCAACGAAATACAAATTGAAGTTCCCGCTTCAGAGAGAAATTTTGCAATAGGCTATGGTGCTAAAAACAAAAAAAAATTATTGACTCGCTATAAAAAAGTAAAATTCGTAGCCAACCCATCGTTGCAAAAACGAGAATGTATCATCAGTCAGATTCTGCCATGCTCATAATCGCTGATTCACGAATGCCTCAAAAGGCAATGGAAAACCTGCAAAATATTGCAGAAGTGCTTCAACTTGAGCCACAAAATTCGGTTTATCCTTCAATTGCTGCACATCCTGATATATTTTTCTGTCAGACGAATTATATTCTTGTAACAGCACCTGAAATACCCTCCCATTGGATCAAAATACTCCTAAAACACAATGTTTCTTTAAGTTTTGGCAACAAAAAATTGTCCTCAAGTTATCCTGATACAGCCACTTACAATGCAGTAGCAACTGGTAAAACGCTAATCCACAACCTTCAAATTACCGATAAGTTTTTGCTTGAAATGTTTGATCCCACTGACAGGATTCACGTTGAGCAAGGATATGCACGTTGTAATCTTTTGGCCTTAAATGATCAGAATTATATCACTTCTGATTTGGGCATCCAAAAAAAACTTCAAACAGCAGGAAAGAACGTCCTTTTTGTAAATCCCCGTCAAGTCACACTTCCAGGACAAAAACATGGTTTTTTTCCCGGTGCATGTGGCATTTCCAACGACACCTTATACGTTTGTGGCGATACAAATTTTCTTGATGAAGCAAAGGCCATACAAGCTTTCATAAAAAACTGCGGCTTTAAATTGGTCCATCTTTGTGATAGTCGTCCAACAGATGTTGGAAGCATCTTTTTCATCGAATAAAGCATTTAGGTTAACATTCAGGTTAATCTTTTTTTAGATTGCGATTAGCAGCTGTTGAAGTTCATTGGGATAAGGTGTAATTTTTGTAATTTCGCGGCCTCAAATTAAAAATGAAAATAAAATGTTCAGAACACATACATGCGGCGAACTGCGCCTTTCAGATGTTGGCAAAAAAGTAACGCTAAGCGGCTGGGTGCAGCGCACACGCGACAAAGGCTCGCTACTTTGGATTGATTTGCGCGACCGGTACGGCATCACACAACTTATGCTTGAAGAGAGTATTTCTGAGCAAAATCTGCTCGAAAAGGCACGTCAGCTAGGCCGTGAATATGTGATCAAGATAACAGGTATTGTTTCTGAACGTTCATCCAAAAACCCAAATATTCCAACCGGAGAAATTGAAATTATGCTTAGCGACATCGAGTTGCTCAACGCATCGAAACTTCCTCCTTTCACCATCGAAGACAAAACCGATGGCGGTGATGAACTTCGTATGAAATACCGCTATCTCGACCTGCGTCGCAATCCGCTGAAAAACAATCTTGCGCTCAGGCACAGGTTGGCCATGGAAACGCGCAATTACCTCGACAGTCAGGGGTTTTATGAAATTGAAACGCCCTACCTCATCAAATCAACGCCTGAAGGTGCGCGTGACTTTGTGGTGCCATCCCGCATGAATCCGGGTGAGTTTTACGCACTGCCACAATCGCCTCAAACCTTTAAACAGATTTTGATGGTTGCTGGCTATGACCGCTATTTCCAGATTGTACGCTGCTTCCGTGATGAGGACCTTCGTGCTGACCGTCAGCCTGAATTCACACAAATTGACTGCGAAATGGCTTTTGTCACCCAAGAAGACGTTCTCAACACCTTTGAAGGTTTGGCTCATTTCCTTTTCGAAAAAGTAAAAGGCATTGATGTTGGCCCTTTTGAACGCATGGATTACGCCACCGCGATGAAAATGTACGGTTCAGACAAGCCGGATATTCGTTTTGGGATGCAATTTGTCGAACTGAACGATCTTGCCCAAAACAAAGGCTTCAGTATTTTTGATGAAGCAGAACTTGTAGTCGGAATCAATGCTACCGGATGCAGCGAATATACACGCAAGCAACTCGATGCCCTTACAGATTTTGTGAAAAAACCACAAATTGGTGCTAAAGGTCTTGTTTACGTGAAATATAATGCTGACGGCACTTTCAAGTCATCTGTTGATAAATTTTATAGCGAAGA
Source organism: Bacteroidales bacterium (assembly GCA_030683155.1). GTDB lineage: Bacteria > Bacteroidota > Bacteroidia > Bacteroidales > F082 > JALNZU01. The sequence continues at coordinate 94,191 of JAUXMV010000078.1, read as the reverse complement.
TGACCTTAAAATGTGGGCAGAACGATTTGATGCCAAACCAGGCGATTTGATGTTGATCCTGTCCGGAAATACTGATAGCGTTCGCAAACAATTGAACGAGCTTCGTCTGGAAATGGGTAATCAGCTTGGGTTGCGCAATCCGCATGTTTTCAAGCCATTATGGGTAACGGATTTCCCACTTCTTGAATGGAGTGAGGAAACACAGCGTTTCTACGCTATGCACCATCCTTTCACGTCACCCAAACCAGAAGACATTCATTTACTAGAAAATGAACCCGGAAAAGTGCGCGCTAATGCCTATGATATGGTTATTAATGGCGTTGAAGTGGGTGGCGGCTCTATCCGTATTCATGACCGTGATCTGCAAAAAAAGATGTTCAGTCTTTTAGGTTTTTCAGATGAAGAGGCACAAAATCAGTTTGGTTTTCTGATGAACGCATTTGAATTTGGCGCTCCACCGCATGGAGGAATCGCTTTAGGTTTCGACAGGCTTACAGCACTTATTGCTGGCTACGACTCCATACGCGACTTCATCGCTTTTCCAAAAAACAATTCAGGACGCGATGTGATGATCGATTCGCCATCAACAATTGCACAACAGCAACTGGATGAGTTGTTTTTAAAAGTGACAGCAACATCAAAATAACAGGTGAAAAAGTGATTTTTTCACTTTTCTTCCATTTTCAGGTTCCGTATGGTGACTCCGGTATTACCACCCAACAAATAAGATAGGCCAGCAGTCCGGCTCCCCCGATTGCTGTAAAAAGCACCCATGCTATACGCACAATCGTTGGATCAATGTTCATATATTCGGCTATGCCATAACAAACGCCGCCCAGTATTCTGTTAAAACGGGAGCGGTATAGTTTTCTGATTTTGTTCATTGTATATTGCTTTTAAAGTGATTGTTATGATCCTCAAAACAACTTACTGAAGTGCTCGTTCAGCAGTAAAGCAGCAAGCATGTTTTTCATTTGTTCTTTATCAAGTGATTCGAGCAGTTCACCAAGTTGACGCCGTTTCTCTTCGTGGCTTTCGTTTGACTGTGCAATAAGTCTTATCTGCTTCACCTGACTTCCCTTGAGTTCATCTTGCAGCAAAGTTGCTATCAACTTGCCAACGGTTACATTTTCATCGGCATGCTGTTGATTTGGCAGACCAAAAGTATCAAGCTCCATAACCGCTGCTTCAAGAATGGCTTTCCCTGTGTGGCGGACACCACCTTCGTAGGATTCATTTCCTGAGGCATCACGCAGCGACCATGAGTTGAATTCGTATTCAAGCTTTTCGATTTGCTTAACCTTGGGGTCATCCTCTCCAAAAATTCGCATCAACATCAGAGAGGTTTGTTTTCTCCAGGATTTAAGTTCAAAATCTTTTTCGCGGAGCTTTTCAATTTGTTGTTTCAATAGCTGAATGGCCTGTTCTTTCATGGTTTTATCTTCAATAATTTGCTGAGCTTAATTCTTTAGACGATCCAAACCACATTGTTTGAATCAATCCTTTGGTAAAAATACAAAAATCGATGCATAAATTGTAATTTCGCCATCTAAAAAAATATTTGTTTTGATTCCAGCATACACCATAGCAAGCATACTTGAAACAGCGCGTATAGAAGAGATCGTCGGTGAATTTGTTGGGCTCAAAAGGCGTGGCAGCAATCTTATCGGACTTTGTCCCTTTCATCAGGAAAAAACGCCTTCCTTCACCGTTTCCCCTGCAAAGGGTATTTTCAAATGTTTTGGCTGCGGAAAGGCGGGCGACTCAGCCAAGTTTATTATGGAACATGAGCACGTGAGCTATCCCGAAGCCTTGCGTTATCTGGCCCGGAAATATCAGATCGAAATTGAGGAAAAAGAGCAGACCCCGGAAGAAACTGCCGCACTGAATGAGCGTGAACGCATGTTCAACCTCAACACCTTTGCACAACAGTATTTTTCATCCATCCTTTTTGATTCTGATGAAGGCAGAGCTATCGGTTTGAGTTATTTCAAAGAACGTGATTTCAGGGAAGCCACCATCAAAAAATTCCAGTTGGGCTATTCTCCCGACCACAGGGATGCCTTTTCTGTTCACGCAAAAAAGAATGGATATACGGAAGAAATTTTGCTCAAAACAGGGCTTTCAGTTGGTTCGGCCGAAAGGCTTTATGACCGCTTTCAGGGCAGAGTGCTTTTCCCAATTCATAATCTCACAGGAAAGGTATTAGGTTTTGGTGGCCGCATTTTAAGCTCCGACAAAACAAAAGCAAAATACCTCAACTCGCCCGAGTCGGAAATCTATATAAAAAGCAAAACGCTTTACGGAATCTTTTTTGCTAAAAATGCGATCAGTCGTCTCGACAACTGCCTGCTTGTTGAAGGCTATACCGATGTTATTTCAATGCATCAGGCCGGCATCGAAAATGTTGTGGCGAGTTCCGGCACCTCGCTCACTACCGATCAGATACGCCTGATTCGTCGCTACACCAACAACATCACCATTCTTTATGATGGTGACAAGGCCGGCATCAACGCTTCCCTTCGCGGAACCGATATGATTTTGGAAGAAGGCATGAATGTGCGCGTGCTTCTTTTCCCTGAAGGTGACGATCCGGATTCATTTGTAAGGAAAAACCGCACTTCCGATGTTGAGGCTTATATCCTTAACAATGCCAAAGATTTTATCAGTTTCAAAACTAGTCTTTTACTCGAGGAATCAGCCCACGACCCTATAAAAAAAGCTGGCCTCATCAAAGAGATTGTTCATACTATTTCGCTAATCCCTGAGCCAATTTACCGCTCCGTTTATGTGAAAGAGTGCAGCCGCATGCTAGAGGTGGAAGAGCAGACTCTGATGAACGAACTGAACAAGCTGCTTCGACAGAAATTCAGATCAAAAACCGGAGCTGAAATACCCGAAACTGCTGTGGAAACTCCAAAGCAGGAGGAGCATGTAATTGCAGGACCTGAAGCAAAATCCGGTTACTATCAGGAACGTGAACTGGTAAAAATACTTTTACAATATGGTCGTCAGGAACTTAGTCATGAGGTTATCGACGATGATGGTTTTCCTGATACCTATTCAGAAACGGTGGCCCAGTTTATCATCGAAGACCTCAAAAACGACAACCTTTGGTTTGAGCATTCGACACATTTAAAAATCATGCAAATTTTTGCACAGGCGCTGGATGAAGGTGTCGTTCCGGGCGAACAGCAATTTATTTCTCATGCCGAACCTGATATTGCAATGCTGGCAATCGACCTGCTCACCACACCTTATGAACTTCATAACTGGGAGCGTAAAAGGATTTTTGTGAAAACGGAACAAGATGTTCTAAAGCTGTCTATTACTAACAATCTTTTCCGGTACAAAGAAAAAATCATCGATGCCCGTATTCAGGATTTGGGCGAAAAAATCAAAGACGCTGATACTTTCGAAGAGCAGTTTGAGGTGATGGTTCAAAAAAAGAAACTTGACGAACTGCGACGCAAAATAAACGACATACTTGGAATCGTGATTTCGAAATAGCGCTTGTCAACATCATTTTTTCATCGCACTTTTTCAACCACCAAAAAACACCAAGGCTTCAACAAATCAAACTTTTTCCCATTCAAATTGTTTACAAAAAAACGATTTGAAATGAGAAAATACCTTATTGCAGGTGCCTCTTCAGGCATTGGACGCGCTTTGGCAGAAAAATTATCCGCTGAGGGCCACACTTTATTTATTATTACACAACATCCGCAAGAACTGCAACATTTGGGAAACGTGCATTTTATTGAGCCAGGTTTTCTGAATGATGACTGGACAGCCGAAGGAATGCCTGAAAGTCTTGATGGTTTGGTTTATATGCCCGGAACAATTAACCTAAAGCCTTTGAGAGGCCTCAAAGCAACAGATTTCAGAAATGATTTTGAGGTAAATGTTGTGGGTGCAGTAAAGGTTTTACAGGCAGCTCTCAAAGCGCTGAAAAATGGTGATCGCTCGTCAGTAGTGCTTTTCAGTACAGTTGCTGTTTCACAGGGAATGCCATTTCACGCCTCCATTGCAGCGGCAAAAGGAGCCGTTGAAGGGTTGGGTCGTTCATTGGCGGCTGAGTTGGCACCAACAATCCGCGTGAATGTAATCGCGCCCTCTTTGACCAACACGCCATTGGCAGCAAAATTACTTTCAACACCTGAAAAAATTGAAGCATCAGCAAAAAGACACCCTTTGCAGCGTGTTGGAGAAGCAGCGGACATTGCCAATATGGCTGCTTTTTTACTTGGAAATGAATCCTCCTGGATAACAGGTCAGGTAATTGGTGTTGACGGAGGTTTATCGGCAACCCGGATGTAGAGATGCATTTTGGAATTGATTTTGGGGCAAAATTTGCCGGAACCACTGCCATTTGCTATGATACTTCTGATGAGCTTATCTTAGTTCAGTCAATAAAAGAACAAGACGCAGACCATTTCTGTAATGAGTGGATCGAAAAACTTTCACCTGATTTTGTAATGATTGATGCGCCACTTTCGCTTCCAAAAGCATATTACGGAGACGGAGACGATTTCTTTTTCAGGGATTGCGACAGACAGTTAAAAGCTATGTCACCAATGTTTCTTGGAGGACTTACAGCAAGAGCTATGCGGCTTGCAAAAATTTGGACTGATTCCGGTAAAATTTTTTATGAAGGCTATCCGCGGATGGTTGCAACTATAATTCCGGAAAGCGCAAGCGACAAATCCAACGGGCTTTTCTGCAAAAACATTGTTGATTTCATTGGAAAGGAAACTAAGTTGGAAATCCGGTTCATGCAAAATTCAAAACACAGTTGCGACGCCCTTTTGGCATGGTTTGCAGGATATCGCAAAATCCATGGTCTTGCTCATAAATCAGGCGAAATTTCAGAGGGGTTAATCTGGTATTAGCTAAAAATCAATTTGTTAGAAACTGTGATTTTTTGAGAGAAAGATTTCTATCCCAAATTTCTATTTCACTTTTGTTTTTTCGACAACAACACCAACAGAAGCAACACCAAGGGTGTTAAATTTCGTCATTTTGTTCTCTACGCGTATTTGACTCACGCCTGCTTCTGGAAATCTAACACCCGAAATCACAAGAAATTCATGGGTAAATAAGCCGCTTTTCTCTTCACCCAACCACTTCAACTGACTATCCTGAAGTCTGAAGTCATAATCACGTGAACGCATGCCGCCGCCGGAAAAATAAAGCGTAATATTCATGCTAATGTGATCTGATGAATAGGAATCAGTATGGGTAAACTTCACTTTAAGATCATATGTTGTACTTAAATCTTCGATTGTGAAATCGTGAATTACATGGTTGAATCTGTTCCAGATAAGATCTTCAAAATATGTCGTTTCATTAAAAACAAAAGGTTTACTACAGCCTGACGCAACAATAAAAAGGATAAAAAACAGCACTTTTCTAATCATTTTCTTTCTTGTGTTTCTTTCAGCAAAAATACTAAAAAGAGCGAAATTATAAGCGATAACACAACGATCTGATCTTAAAGCCTTACAGGGATGCTTCAAAATCAATTACAATATGATGTCATTGTGAAAAAAAATAAATTAATTTTGCGGATTATTGCTTCATTTTGTTTCAGGTCCTTATAAATTTGGCACGTCCTGTTCAAATAATTTCTAATTTTGAGACTACAATTAAGTCTAAATTTGCTTTCAAAAGCATTACAAAAGAAGAGAAAGATAAGCTTTTATCGGAGTTACAAAAGCAAGGAGTATTAGCAGATTGCCGAATTTATTTTATCGATCTGACAACCTATTACATCTGGCTTGAGAGATATCATGTACTTATTGTCAATGTTTAGGCTAGGCGGGCGGCCCAACAATATTGATTTGATAGCAGGAAAACTTGAGAAGGAAAGCAAGCTAAACCAGGCTTTTTTAAGCGGCTTTTAAACAATATTTAAGCATTTCAGGAAGTTTTCTGCCCTTCTTGACTTAAAAACAACCCTAGAACAAGATGAGCGAAAAAAAATGGTTTGCGCTTTATACACGTTCCAGAGCCGAAAAAAAGGTTCTTGTAGAGTTGGAATATGCCGGTATTGAAGCCTATCTTCCATTAATAACCCGTATGCGTAAATGGAGCGACCGCATAAAAAAAGTAGAAGAACCATTGTTTCGATCGTATATATTTGTTTGCATTCATGAAAATGAATATTTCACTGCATTAAATGTCCCGGGAGCCATGCGTTTCGTGACTTTTGAAAGCAAAGCTGTTGAAATTCCAGAAAAGCAAATCGAAGCCATTCGATATTATTTAAATGATCCGGATTCATTAGATGCTGACGAGCAGCCAATTGCAGCCGGACAGCTTGTGAGAGTGAAGCACGGGCAAATGGAAGGGCTTATCGGTCGACTCATGCGCTATAAAAACAAACATCGTTTGTTGGTAATTATTGAAGCAATTGGGCAAACCATCATGCTCAATATCCCTCGCACACGAGTTGAAGTAGTCAATGAAGCAAAAAAAGAAACCAATGGAGAATCATCAGGCAAGAGAAGGTAATTTCTTTTTTGCAGTTTAGAGATAATAATTCAGATAATGAAAAGTCTAAATAATTTAACTGTTTTAGTCACAGGTGGTGCCGGTTTTATTGGTTCAAATCTTATTGAGGCACTCCTTAAAGAAGGAGCAAAAGTTACTTGTCTTGATAATTTTTCAACCGGATACAGGCACAACCTTGAAACGTTTATAAACAACCCTTCGTTTCGTTTGATAGAAGCCGATATACGCAATTTTGAAAGTTGTAAAAAAGCTTGCGAAGACCAACAGTTGATCTTCCATCAAGCTGCGCTGGGCTCTGTTCCGCGTTCAATAAATGATCCCAAAACTACAAATGAAGTTAATATTGATGGGTTTCTTAATATGCTTGTTGCATCGCGTGATGCCGGTGTAAAGCGATTCATTTATGCTGCCAGCTCAAGCACCTACGGCGATTCTGAATCCCTTCCGAAGGTAGAAGACATCATTGGCAAACCACTTTCGCCCTATGCTGTAACGAAATATGTAAATGAACTCTACGCCGATGTCTTTGCCCGCACCTATGGTTTGGAGTGCATCGGATTGCGCTATTTCAATGTTTTTGGACAGCGACAAGACCCTAATGGAGCCTATGCTGCCGTGATTCCGAAATTTGTGATGCAGTTTTTACAACATGAAAGCCCTCTTATCAATGGTGGAGGTGAATACAGCCGAGATTTCACATTTATTGAAAATGTAGTTCAGGCTAATTTACTGGCCGCAACAACAGAAAACCAACAAGCTATAAACCAAGTTTTTAATGTAGCTTTTGGAGACCGCACAACATTGAATCAACTGGCTGGATGGTTGCGCGAAATACTTTCAGATTTTGATCCCCAGATAGCTAAAGTTGATATTTTAAACGGTCCTTATCGCAAAGGAGATATCCCCCACTCGCTTGCATCCATTGAAAAAGCGAGAGCCTTATTGGGATACGACCCTCAATATGACTTGAAAAAAGGTCTAAAAGAGGCATGCAAATGGTATTGGGAATTTTTGCCAAAAATATAGCTTTTATTCCATTTTAATATTTTGTTTCCCGCTTACGGAACTTCCTTTAACGACTTGCACACTAACGATTTTTGCCGTACTTTTGTACAATCATTGTATCAAATGCAAAACTATGGAAAGTTCCCAGCAAGCACATAAAATACCCTCGCCAAACTCAACACGTTGGTTGTACATAATTCTGGCGATTTTCGCGTTAATCATTATCGCCTTGTCGATCTGGCTTATTTCGGCTAAATCTACCCTCAGAGTGCTTCAGGATGAAAAAGAAGAACAGCGTGTTTTGCTTCAACGAGAGGTAGATAGTCTGATTACAGAACACAACCTCATCAAACAAGCATACGGCTCGCTTGCCGACTCACTTGTGTCGAAAGACAGCCTTATACAGGCCAATGCAAACGAAATAAAAAATCTGCTTAATACACAATGGGAATATTATAAAATCAAGAAAAAACTTGAGCGTCTGCAGGTAATTTCTCAAGGTTACGTAAGGCAAATGGATTCTTTGCATACGGTGAATCAGAGTTTAACTGAAGAAAATGAACGCATCAGAGAAGAAGTCGTTCAAGAGCGTAAGCGGTCGCAGCAGCTCATCAGAACAAAAGAAGAACTCACCGAAAAAGTCGAGCTTGCCGCTGTTTTTAGAACCTTTAATGTTGAAGTATCTGGTGTCAGACAACGTGGACGTGGTGAAACAGAAACAGATCGTGCCAGTCGTGTTGAACGAATAAAAATTTGTTTTACACTGGCCGAAAACAGTATTATTCAAGCTGGAAATAAAAATATTTATATCCGTATTGCTGCTCCGCCTGAATCACAAATTCTGGCAAAAAGCCGCGATGATGCCTACTCGTTTATCTTCAAAGGAGAGCGTCTGCAATACTCGATTATGGAGGTAATTGACTATCGAAATACAGACCAGGAGATATGTGTTTACTGGGATAAACGCGATACGCAGGAACTTAAACCAGGCATGTACACCGTCGATATTTATGAAGGCGATAACCAGATTGGAGAAGCCAACCTCTTGCTGAAATAAAGAAAGAAAGCCGGTTTAGCCGGCTTTTTTCTTTTATAAACCTCAGTATTTTTTTCCTGATTTTCGATAAATTTTTCTGCTAACAACCTTTCTGTTTCAATGTGCCGTTTTCTCTTTTGAACTCCAAATTACAAAGGGCTAAGCTTCATTAGAAAACGTTGTCAAAGTTAAATCATTCGATTTCGTTTAAAAATCGATTAAAATTTAACATCCGGCAAACAAAAGAAGGTCTATTCTGTTTAAAGCTACTAAATTAGTTTCAATGCCCATTGTAGATTTTGAGGGAAAAAGTATTCATTGCGAACTTGGCGTAAATCTTCGTCAGTTATTGGTTGATCATAATATGGCACTGCATAATGGCAGTTCAAAGATTTTCAACTGTCGTGGCTTAGGTACATGCGGTACTTGTTCAGTTAAAATAAGCGGAAAGGTCAGTAAGATGACTACCACCGAAAAAGCAAGACTCAGTTTTCCGCCGCATTGCATTAGCCGTGGTTTGCGTCTTGCTTGTCAGATCAAAGTTCTGGGCGATCTTAAGCTAGAAAAAGGAACCGGCTTTTGGGGTCAGGAGATATAGGTCGATTAATTGTCCTGAGTTTCGTTAAACTCCTCCATCAATGTTTGCACAATTTCCTTCAATGGTCTGATTTTAGTGATAAACCCAATAGAAGGACCTGCGCACCACGCGGTTTTATAGGTTGCCTTAAAAGCAGATTTTTCAATTTTTTTCATGCCTCTGAATGCAATCAATAACTTTAACTGCTTCTTGAAAAAGGGATACTTTTTCATCAACACCTCAAGAAAGCTTGGTTTTGTTCCAATCTGTCTAACATAGTGCGTATTAATCACTGTGAGTGTTGTTCCTGACAAGCGACTGGTGAGCACGATATCCTGAGCGCTGAAATCAATCAATGCCTGTTTGTATTCAGCAGAAACAGGCGCTTCATCAGAGGCGATAAAAAGTGTTCCGACAGAAACTCCGGAAGCACCAAGTTCGAGCGCCTGCTTAATATGGTTTCCTTTTCCAATACCACCCGCTGAAATGACAGGTATATTGCAGTTTTTGACCAACAGCGGAATAAGGACATCTGATGGTAAAGGGCCACAATGACCACCTGCACTGCTGTTTACAGCAATAAGGGCATCTGCACCCAAAGCCTCAACTTTTTTTGCATATTCAAGATTCACCACATCACAAAAAACTTTTATTCCAAGTGGTTTGCAGCGCTTTATCACTTCTTCAGGACTGCCAAGTGAGGTGATGATATAGTCAACCTTCATCTGACACAGCACTTCAAGTTGTCTTAAAAACTTAGGATTCGATTTGTTAACAATAAGATTGAAGCCAAAAGGCTTGCTGCATTTTTGACGGATTTCCGAAATTGCCGCAATCATTGCTTCTTCGCTGCGGTAGTTTAATGCAGGAATAGCTGCTGTTGCACCAGCCTCGAGAGCAGCAATTACCATTTCGCTGTTCGAGATAAGGAACATTGGCGCAACCAAAACAGGGTGTTCAATTCCCAGCATCTCGGTAAAGGTGGTTTTTACAATCTGCCTCATGTGAAATATTTAGTATTTTACTCGCGAAGCTTCCATTTTTCAAATGACAAAAACGATTGAAATAGAAATATAAAAACCTTAAGCCCAATTCTATAAAATTGGATTTTTATCAGAATTCAGCCATTTCAAAAAGAAATGAACTTATATCGCTATTTACCTTTTTTCTTTACAAAGCGCTTTTTTGGAGCATTTTCAGGATTGTTTACGATGCTCATACAATCTTCCAGACTTAGTTTTTCGGGCTCAGTGCCTTTTGGAATTTTGAAATTGCTTTTGTTATAGCTTATATACGGGCCGTAACGACCGTTAAGAACTTTCAGTGCAGGTTCCTTTTCAAATTCCAGAATAACACTTTGTGCTTCTTTTGTTCGCTTACCCTCAATAAGTTCAACGGCTCTATCCAGATCAATTGTTGCAGCGTCATCGGTTTTTGCAAGACTGAAAAACTGACTGTTGTGCTTTACATAAGGACCAAACCTGCCCACAGCCACCGTAACATCCTTCTCTTCAAACTTCCCTATATTTCTCGGATATTCAAATAATTTCAAGGCTTCTTCAAGGTTGATTTCTTCCATGCTCTGGTCTTTCCTGAGGCCAGAAAAGCGTGGTTTCTCTTCTGATTCCGTATCTCCAATCTGGACCATAGGGCCAAAACGGCCAACTTTGACAAATACGTTATTTCCTGATGCCGGGTCTATTCCTAAGAATTTCTCGCCTGAAAATTTTCCGGCATTTTCGGTGGTATCAACAATTTTTTTATGAAACGGACCATAAAACTCCTTGATCATTTCATTCCAAACCTTTCGTCCCTCCGCAATTTCATCAAATTCCTTTTCGACGTTTGCAGTAAAATTGTAATCGATTATACTGTCGAAGTACTGCACCAGAAACTTGTTTACAAGGATGCCAATATCTGTTGGAAAGAGCTTTGCTTTTTCCTGGCCCGTTGTTTCGGTTTGGGTTGTATTTTTAATTTTATCCTTCTGCAGTTGGAGGACTTTAAAAGAGCGTTTTTCTCCCGGTCTGTCTTCTTTGACCACATACTCACGTTTGAGAATGGTCGAGATAGTTGGCGCAAAAGTAGAAGGCCTGCCAATGCCGAGTTCTTCAAGTTTTTTTACCAGACTGGCTTCTGTATACCTTGCTGCATGTCGTGTAAACCTTTGTGTAGCGAGCATTTCATTCAGGTTCAGCTTTTGTCCTTTTTTCAAAGGTGGAAGAAGACCCTCAACAGCATCACCGTTTTCGTCGTCGGTGCTTTCAAGATAAACCTTCAGGAATCCATCAAAGAGAATGACTTCACCTGTAGCCACAAACTGGCTTTTGTTTGTTGAAACATCAATCGTAACGATAGTTCTTTCTAGTTCAGCCTCAGCCATTTGTGAGGCAATTGTCCGCTTCCAGATGAGGTCGTACAATCGCTTTTCATCTGCTGAACCTTCAACAAAATCTTTATCCATATATGTCGGCCTGATGGCTTCATGGGCTTCCTGAGCTCCTTTGGTTTTGGTTGCAAAACGGCGGGTTTTAACATACTGTGAACCATATCTGCTGGTGATCTCATTTTTTGCCATGTTGATAGCCAAATCTGAAAGGTTCACCGAGTCAGTACGCATATAGGTTATTTTTCCAGATTCATAGAGTTGCTGTGCTACCCGCATGGTATTAGCCACTGAAAAACTTAATTTTCTACTGGCTTCCTGTTGCAAAGTAGATGTTGTGAAAGGTGGTGCGGGAGATTTCTTTCCGGGCTTTTTTTCGACTGAATGGACGACATAATCTGCCCCCAAACAAGATTCTAGATAAGCAAGAGCCTCTTTTTCTGTGTTATAGCGTTCGGGAAGCTCTGCCTGAACCTGATGTTTCTGTCCATCGATTTCGACAACAAACACAGCCGTGACTCTAAAGGATGAGCTGACACTGAAGTTTTTAATTTCCTCTTCGCGTTCAACGATAAGACGAACGGCAACCGACTGAACACGACCTGCTGACAATGAAGGCTTCACTTTTTTCCACAAAAGTGGTGAAAGTTCATACCCAACAAGTCTGTCTAAAACTCTTCGTGCTTGCTGTGCCGACACCAGATTGGTATCAATACTACGTGGATTTTCGATCGCCTTGGTAATAGCCTGTTTTGTGATTTCGTGAAAAACGATGCGTTTTGTTTTCTCTTCTTTCAGACTAAGCGCTTTGAAAAGATGCCACGAAATGGCTTCCCCTTCGCGGTCTTCATCGGATGCTAACCAAACCATTTCGGCTTCTTTGGCAGCTTTTTTAAGTTCGGCAACAAGCTTTTTCTTATCAGGTGCTATTTCATATTGCGGTTCAAAACCATTTTCAATATCTACTCCCAGTTGGGCTTTATTCAAATCCATCACGTGTCCGTAGCTCGATTTCACCAGGAAATCTTTGCCTAAAAACCCTTCAATGGTTTTGGCTTTGGCAGGTGACTCAACAATAACTAAATTTTTCGACATCAGGTAAGCTTTATCTTTTTTGGAAAATAATTAGGTTGTAAATACGCTGCAAAAGTACGGTTTTAAAAATATAAACTAAAAATTGTTGATTGTTTATCAGAAAGCCCAGATTTAAAAGGTCAAATCTGGGTTGAAGTTTTGATAAAAAATCATGTTTTCAGGTCATAGCCCTCCCTGCAACAATTGAATCATTTCATTGATGCTAAGTTTCGATGGGGCATCATTTCCCTGAAGAATACTTTCAGCCATCTCCCGTTTTGTATTGTGAAGTTGAATGATTTTCTCTTCAATTGTATTTTTGGCAACAATACGATACACAGTTACGGGTCTGTTTTGTCCGATGCGATGAGCCCTGTCGGTAGCCTGATCCTCTACTGCCGGGTTCCACCATGGATCGAGATGGATGACAAAGTCAGCTGCTGTCAGGTTTAATCCAAGACCTCCTGCTTTAAGACTAATTAGAAATAAGGGGATCTGGCCTTGTTGGAAGTCTTTTACCAATTTTCCTCTTTGTTTTATTGGAGTGCTACCGTCAAGATACAAATAGTCAATTTTCTTGCGATCCAGAGCCTCTTTTACAAGTGATAAATGAGAGGTGAACTGACTAAACACCAATGCCCTATGTTTGTTCGCGCTGAGCTCACTGATCAATTCAAGGAAAACAGAAAGCTTACTTGAAGGTATCTGGAGAGATTTATCAACTAATTGCACATTGCAGCTTGCCAGTCTTAATCGGGTGATTTCAGCAAGGGCTTTGATAAGAGCAATTCCGGGCTGATCATCAGATTTGATGTTTTCAATCGCTTGTTGCCGGAGTGCTTCATAAAATCCCTGCTCCAGGTCAGAAAGCTCAACGCTCAAAACTATTTCAGTTTTAGGAGGTAATTCATCCAGTACATTTTGCTTCAGCCTGCGCAAAATAAATGGTGAAATTATCCTTTTGAGGATAGATTTTTGACTTGAATCAGTATTGGCTGCTGCAGGCTGGGCAAATCTGCTGTTGAACGATTTCAAATTGCCCAATAATCCAGGGTTAATAAAACTGAAAATACTCCATAATTCGTCCATACGGTTTTGAATTGGAGTGCCGGTTAGTGCAATTCTACTGCCTGCCTTTAGTTTTGAAGCAGCTACAAATGTTTTTGTTTGATGGTTTTTAATTACATGCGCTTCATCCAGGATTACTACATTCCATTCAAACTCACCTATTAATTCTTCCTCTGACTGAAGCAGTCCATAGGTAGTAATCAGCACATCAAATGCATCAAGGGAAGAAATTGTTTGTTCGCGACCATTATTACCCAAAATGACCGGTCGAAGAACGGGTGCAAACCTGTTTAATTCGGCCAGCCAATTTGGCAAAACAGATGCAGGACAAACAACCATTGAGGCACCTAAAGAAGCTTTGTGAAGTAAAAGCGCAATAGATTGTACTGTCTTTCCTAATCCCATATCATCAGCCAAACAAGCTCCTGCACCCCATTCAGAAAGGCGTGCCATCCAGTAAAAACCGTCTTCCTGATAGGGTCTTAGCTCAGCCTTAAGGGTTTCCGGAATCAAAAAGTTTTTTTCTTGTGCCTGATCAAAGCGTTTTTGAAATTCTTTTGCTGCTTTATCATATTTGTAACCCTGCAGCTCCTCTGCGCCATCAAAAATTGCTGGAAGCATCAGAGGACTTAGTTTCAAACCTTTCTTTTCAACAAAAGCAAATGATTGCAACTCATCCAGTTTACGACGAAGAGCATCGCTTAAACGCACAAATTCGCCGTCTGAAATCTCGAGAAAACGCTGCCCCTTTGAGCGTTTCTTCTCAAGTAGCGTCTTCATATCAATCACTAATTTTTCGTCAATACGTAAGTCTCCGTCAAGATCGAACCAGTTGCCTGACTTTTTGATATTAAGGGAAAGGTCTATCAATTGAACTGCTCCGCGGAAGGAGAACTTCACACCTTCGGGCCACTCAATCTTACAAATGTCCTGACAGTTGTGCAAAACCTCAAGTAAATCAAGTGCAGATGATGGATCTTCAAAATACAGAATATATTGATCTTCAATATCCAATCCAGCAGCGCTTATTTGCGAAAGAAGGCTGGTAAGATATTCATTCTCAGTGTTAAGGTTTCTGGTTACCTGCATCCGTTCATTTTTTATTTGAGAAAAAACCGTGTGGGCTCCTTCGCCCGGAATACAATATGGTGGTTGTTCACCAAAAGGTTTTGCAGTAATTTGGGCTCGCAAACCATCACCAGAAGGAGTAAGCAGCACCCGAAGGATTGAATCGGTTTCTTGTTTTTTAACCAAAGTATTTTCACCTCCGGCCTGCTGATCGGCAAAAACATTGACTATCTGCGATAAACCTGCCACAGTTTTCTTTACAAGATCGGTGGCTGTTTCAGGGATTCTAAGGAGGCCACTCGGCATTTGTTCCAAAATCCGGCTTGTATTCAGGTCTATATCAATAAAAAGATACCGTGTTTCCGTCTCTTTAATTACCGGAAAAGTGAAATCTTTTGGCAAATAATCGAACTGAAAATGGTACTTTTTTTCCTTTTTTTGCACAACCAAAGAAGGTTTAACCAAAACCAATTCTATGGGAATGGATGGATCTACAAAACTGAAAAGGTGTGGATGTCCAACAAGTGCTCTCCAAGATAAGCGTCTATCTATTCCATATTTAGGTCCGTAAAAGCTTTTAGTGTCTTTGATGGTAGTTGTAAAATTTTTGTCCTGAACGAGCAGATTTTCGAAATCAAGATCAGCTATTTTCTGTAAGCTTATGTTTCTTCCCTTCGACCATCCGTTTTGGGTTCGTGTCTGCAAAACAGGTTGAATAGTAGCATCTTTATGATTTAACAAATATGAAACACGGCTATCTGAACCCGCTTTTTCATCTTGTTTATATGCCTGTGAAATTTGAATAAGCGCTTCAAGTTTTCGTTCATATTCAGGCTTTATTCTGATGGAACTTATTAGGGCAGGAGTTCCCAGTTTTCTCTCCAGTGCTTTGTAAAGTTCCTCAACTATGCTTTCATTTGTCATTTTGTCAAGCACAAAAGAAAGTTCCAGTGCTGGCCGCAGGTATTGTGCCTTAATAAGCGCATGAAGCAGATCCATTGCGTTTTCAAGGCTGGGTGGCGATAGTCTTATCTCAGCCAGATATGCAGCTATAATAGCCGACCAGTATTCTACCCACCCAAGTTGTGTCCAGGTGAAGCGCGAAAACATTTTGTAATAGGAGTTCAATGCCTCTTTTTGCATCAGAATAAACAAAACAATCGCCTTGAAGTCAGTTATTTCACTATCTGACGGGCGAAAGAATCGTTCTATTTTTGCTTTCCAGGGGCCTAGCAAATCTGGGTTTGCAATAATTGACATTAAAAAAACATATCTGAAGATAGGCGTTTGTTTATCAAAAGCTCTGTTTTTTAAAACAAAGAGTTCCTTTGCATAGCCTCCAACAATGTCAAATTGCTTTGTATCATTCAATTTATAGATTTGATTTATCGTAAATGCTTTTGGCATTTTTATCTCATTTTCAAGCGGTTTGTTTTCATTATCCATCGGGAAAATTCCGCTTGTGCTGTATAGAAAGTCCGCTAATTGTGCTCTGACTGCTTTGCTTTCTTGAAACGTGTTCATGGATTCCTGTAATTCCATAAGCAGTAGAAAATTTCCAAGAAAGACATCTAAGGGTAAAAGGCTTTCGACCAAAGGCAGAAACTCGCCATTATAAACTTCAAATGCTGATGAGGCCTCCATTTTTTTAAGCTGTTTATGGTAGCTCGGATTCCTGAAGAGCATTTTTATAATAAAGCTTTGATAGGAACTCAATTCATGTCCGGATACCTGTATCGGCATACTTCCAAGAGCAGGAATGTTAGAAACAATCAGAAATCTGCGAAACAGCTTAATAAAACGATAATCACCGCTGTAATAATAAAAAAAGTGTGACCTGTTGCTCAAATGTTTATCAAGTGCAATTGCCATTTCTGGCATTTCCTTACATACAATATGATAATAGAACACTTGATATTCTGGCGGAAAAATATAGGAATCATAGGCAACATTAATTAACAATCCTTTTGATTCCAATTCTTTACACTCTCGTTTCAGGAATGTCGTTTTTTTATGTTCCGCGATATATCCATTTTTCAAAATCTCATCAAAAGCATTATGATAAACAGGTTCAACGGTGAGAATAAACAATTTGATCAAAAACTTTTCTTTTGCTGAAAGTGACTCATACTGTCTGTGAAAATCTGTTTTGTAATCCATCTGCTCAAATTTTGAGGTGCAAAACTAGGTAAACTGTTTGTGATTTCAATGAAGGATTTCGATAGCAATGTTTGGTTTTAAACAATGGTTATTTATTGTCAAGTTGATAGCTAAAAATGCTCAATAATGTTCCAAAGCTCAAAGTATTCTTTACCTATTCCTTGCTCTAAACAAATAAAGCGCTCATAATGAACGCTTTAAATCTTTATCAGTAGCCCCAACAGGACTCGAACCTGTATCTAAAGTTTAGGAAACTTCCATTCTATCCCTTGAACTATGGGGCCTTGAAAACCGTGGCAAAGTTACATGTTTTGACCGAAACAGCAAGCAGGAAAATGTCAGCTGAAAAGCTGTTTCTCAATCAGCTTCTCCAATTTCACCAGATCTGCTGCAAATTTTCGGATGCCTTCGGCGAGCTTTTCAGTGGCCATTGCATCCTCATTGAGCATCCATCGAAAGGTTTTTTCGTCAGGTGATATTTTTTCAATCTCCAGACCAGCGGCCTTACCGCCATCCAGTTTCAGGATGATGGGCTCGTTCATTTGCTCCAGTTCAGCAAGTAAAGATGGTGCTATCGTGAGTAAATCGCAACCAGCCAACTCAATGATTTCGCCGGTATTTCTGAAGCTTGCTCCCATGACTTCAGTTGTATATCCAAACTTTTTGTAATAGTTAAAAATCTCTGTTACGGAAAGCACTCCCGGATCTTCATTGGCCGGAATATGATCCACTTTAAGATTGGCCTTGTGCCAGTCGAGGATGCGGCCCACAAAAGGCGAAATGAGTGTTACGCCAGCTTCAGCGCAAGCAATGGCCTGCACTTTACTGAACAACAAGGTCAGATTGGTATGAATCTGTTCTTTTTCGAGCACTTCAGCAGCTTTGATACCCTCCCAGGTTGCTGCCACCTTAATTAATATGCGCTTACGTGAAATGCCGCTTTCTTCATACATTCCGATAAGCTGTCTGGCCTTGCTGATGGTTGCTTCCGCATCAAATGAAAGCCGCGCATCAACTTCTGTTGAAACTCTTCCTGGGACAATTTTTAAAATTTCCATGCCAAAATTCACTGAAAGACGGTCGAGACACAAACCGAGCTGCTGCTTTTTGCTTTCAGCATTTTTTTGGGCATAATGCATAGCTTCAGCTAAAAGATGGCTGTATTTTGCATCCTGCGCCGAGGCATATATCAGCGAAGGATTTGTTGTTGCATCAACCGGTTGGTATTGCCTCATCGATTCAAAATCGCCGGTGTCGGCAACCACACGAGTATATTTCTTCAGTTGTGAAAGTGTATTGTTCATTTTTTTGTGTCTAAAATAAAAGTGTAAATAAAAATGAAATCACTACTTCACTTCGCTTCCATCATGAAAATCATCCGTTGGCGCAACAAAACAAAGCTTTCCTTCACTGTTTTCGGCCATCAGAATCATTCCTTGCGATTCAACGCCACGCAAAGCACGTGGTGCAAGATTGATAAGCATCACCACCTTTTGTCCGATAATATTTTCGGGCTGGTAGTGTTCTGCAATACCACTTACAACGGTACGTTTGTCGAGCCCGGTGTCAATCGTAAGCTTGAGCAGTTTTTTCGCTTTTGGCATGGCTTCAGCAGCAATGATGGTTCCGCTGCGCAGATCCATTTTTGCAAAATCTTCATAAGCAATTGTATCTTTCTGAGGATTCAAAGCTGGTCCGGCAGCCATCTCATTTGCTTTCTTGGTGTCGAGTAGTTTTTGCACCTGTGCTTCGATGGCAGCGTCTTCAATTCTTTCAAAAAGATAGTCAGGCTGACCAAGCAAATGACCCTCCGGCAGCAAAACTGTCGCAGCAGCATCGTTCCAGCTAAGGCCTTTCAAATGAATCATTTCGGAAAGTTTTTTGGCAGAGAAGGGTAAAAAGGGTTCGGCCAAAACCGAAAGTTTGGCTACAATTTGCAACGAAACAGCCAAAACAGTTTTCACGCGCTCAGGATCAGTTTTAATAAGCTTCCATGGCTCGTTTTCGGTGAGATACTTATTGCCAAGACGAGCCAGATTCATCAGTTCAGACAAAGCTTCACGGAATCGGTAAAGGGTAATACTTGATGCTATTTTGTCGGGAAAAGCATCCATCTGAGCTAAAACTTCCTGATCTTTTTCTGTCAGGTCATTGATTGAAGGAACCACGCCTTCGTAATATTTCTGAGTAAGAACCAATGTTCTGTTAACGAAATTTCCAAAAACAGCCAACAATTCATTGTTATTTCTGGCCTGAAAATCCTTCCAGGTGAAATCATTGTCCTTTGTTTCGGGCGCGTTTGCAGTGAGCACATAACGCAGCACATCCTGACGGCCCGGAAAATCTTCAAGGTATTCGTGCAACCAAACGGCCCAGTTGCGTGAGGTAGATATTTTGTCGTTTTCGAGGTTTAGAAATTCATTGGCTGGAACATTGTCAGGAAGGATGTAGCTACCTTCGCTTTTCAGCATCGCCGGAAAAATGATGCAATGGAAAACGATATTGTCTTTTCCAATAAAATGAACCAGTTTCGAATCATCGCTTTTCCAATATGGCTCCCAATCTTTTCCCGTCTTTTCCGACCATTCCCTTGTAGCCGAAATATAACCTATTGGCGCATCAAACCAAACGTAAAGCACTTTTCCATCGGCTCCATCAATGGGAACTTTCACGCCCCAGTCGAGGTCGCGGGTAACGGCACGTGGCTGCAATCCTTGATCGATCCATGACTTGCATTGTCCGTAAACATTGGTTTTCCAGTCGTCTTTATGCCCTTCAACGATCCATTTCCGCAGCCATGCTTCATCTTGATCAAGCGGCAGAAACCAGTGTTTGGTGTCTTTGAGAACAGGCACATTTCCGCTTAAAGCAGAACGGGGATTGATCAGATCGAGCGGGCTGAGTGAGGTTCCACAGCTTTCGCACTGATCACCATAAGCCCTTTCGTAGCTGCAGTGCGGACAGGTTCCGGTGATATAGCGGTCGGCCAGAAACTGACCTGCCTCTACGTCGAAATATTGCTGTGATGTTTTTTCGATAAATACGCCTTTATCATACAATTTTTTGAAAAATTCGGATGCAGTTTCGTGGTGTATTGGTGCAGAAGTGCGTGAATAAACATCGAAGGAAATACCAAAGGTTTCAAACGACTCTTTTATGATTTTGTGATACCGGTCAACAACTTCCTGCGCTGTAATGCCTTGCTGACGTGCTTTGATGGTAATTGGCACACCATGTTCGTCAGAGCCGCCGATAAAAACAACATCCTCGCCCTTCATCCTGAGAAAACGCACGTAAATGTCAGCTGGCACATAAACACCTGCAAGATGTCCGATATGAATTGGGCCGTTGGCATAAGGCAAGGCCGAGGTAACGGTATAACGTTTGAAATGTTTACTTTTGGTTTCCATTTATCTTAATTATGGTGTCAGAAAAATTTCGGCAAAGTTAACCAATCCTTCAAAATGAAAACGCCTCCCTCACTTCAAAAGGGCGATCTTATCGCTTTTGCCTCCCCTGCCCGCAGTATTTCGGCAGAAGAGCTTCAAACAGCCATTCAATTTTTCGAAGAAAAAGGATACAAAGTGAGACTGGATTCTGAAGTAAATGCCGTTTTTAATCAGTTTGCAGGTGATGATGAAAAACGTAAAGCGCATTTTCAATCCCTTTTAGACGATGAGCAGGTGAAGGCAATAATTTGTAGCCGCGGTGGATATGGAAGTCTTAGAATTATAGATAAAATTGATTTTAAGCATTTTGAGAAAAATCCAAAGTGGATTGTTGGATATTCAGATATCACTGTTTTTCATGCACACCTCTTAGCGCAATGCAGCACAGAAAGCATTCATGCCAGTATGCCTGTCAATTTTAGTACCAACAGCCCTGAAGCACTTTCAAGTCTGATCGATTGTCTTGAAGGAAAATCGCCTGACTACTTGATAAAGCAACACGCTCTCAACCGTTCCGGGAAAGCTACCGGAAGGCTTATTGGCGGAAATCTTTCGCTGATTTACAGCCTGCAAGGATCAGGATCATTTCCAGATTCATCAGGAAACATTCTCTTTCTTGAGGACTTAGATGAATATCTATATCATATAGACAGAATGGTGCTTAGTTTAAAACGAGGCGGATTGTTCGATGCTATTACCGGATTGATCGTTGGTGGCATGACCGAAATGAAAGACAATGCCAAACCGTTTGGAAAAACAGCAGAAGAAATCATTCTGGAACATGTAGGAGAATATGACTTTCCTGTCTGTTTTGGTTTTCCGGCCGGACATATAGATGACAACCGTGCATTGATAATGGGAAGGAAAACAATGCTGGAAGTGTTTTCGGACAAAAACACCAAAGTGATTCAAGAAAAATAAATCTCCTGAGTTTCGCTCTGAACTTTTACAATCAATAAACAATTTAAAAAAACAACTGATGGCAGACCACAACGAATTAGGAAAAACAGGTGAGGAAATGGCGCTTAAACACTTGCGGGGTTTGGGATACAAAATCCTTGAACTGAACTGGCACTTTGGCCGTGAAGAGATCGATATCATTGCCAAAGATGGTGACACCCTTGTGATCGTAGAGGTGAAAACCCGCGCTACTACATGGTTTGGCGAGCCTGAGTTTGCTGTTTCACGTTCAAAACAAAAAATTTTGGTGCGTGCTGCTGAAGGTTACATTATGAAACATGACCTGAATATCGATACACGTTTTGACATTATTTCCGTAATCATAACACCACATGAAAAAAAGGTACATCATATTGAAGATGCCTTTTATCCAACGATGTAAACAATTATATATAAGCGTTTTATATAATCTTGCTGCAATAAAGTGCTGCGGAATTTTCTTAATCAGTCAACTCTTTTGCACCCTCAAGGATAATCTTCATAGTTGCAGCCTCAAGTGTATTAAAGGTAAATTGAACTTCTGATTTAAATTTAATATCCTTTATCTCAAGTTCATTTTTGCTTAGAAATGCAATTGCATCATTGTTTTCAAAAATAATTTCGTTTTCTGTCTCGATAAAGTAACACATCAATCCATCATTTTTGAATGAAAGCATTGTTTCCGTTTTACCGACAAATGACAAAAAATATCCTGATTGGGCAGCATCAAAAGACTCCTTTGTAAGGTGTATTTTTGGTTTATTGATGTATGGCGCGCTGTTAGTCGGACAGAAAGTGTTGCAGTTGCCACATTCATTACAAAAGTTAGCAATATTAAGAATCTGATGCGTCTGACGAACTGCAAAATGCCCGTCTTTTTCAATTTTTATGCTGCCATCAGCTTGCTTATCAGCTCTTTGCAAAGGAAAATCCACAGGTAAAATTTCATAGCTGTAATTTGCAAAATTTGGGCAGACAGTCGTACAGATATTGCAGATTTCATCGCAGTGGAGGCAGCGCGAAGCCTCTTCCAAAATGGCGCTGCGGCTTGGTGTTTGGCTTACAAGACGAAAGTTGCACCGTTCGTCTGGACTTAATTCATGCATATCTGGACCAAAAATTCTATTAGAACGTGCAATCATCAATGCTTCTTTGTCATGTTTTTTGTTGGAGGATAAAGGAGATTTTCCCTTCAACGCAGCTTTTTCAAGAATTTCAGCAGCCGCTTTTCTGCCATCAGCAATGGCGTTGATAGCAGTGGAGGCACCACGCTTCGCGTCTCCTCCCAAAAAAACTTTTGGTATGCCCGTTTGGTAAGTTCCCGGTTTCATTTGTAAATCTTCCTGCCCGAAAAAGTCAAAATCCGTTGCCTGACCAACAGCAGGAATAATGGTGTCGCATGGAACATCAAATTCAGCACCTTCAATGATGACAGGCATCGGACGGCTTTTAGCATCTTTCCCTGACAACATCATCCGGTTGCAGCGCAAGGCCAATATTTTTCCATTTTCAGCAACAATCTTCAAAGGAGCAGACAGGGTTATTATCTCTATTCCCTCTTCGAGAACAGCTTTGATTTCTCCCTGATCGGCAGGCATTTCGTTGATCGTTCTCCTGTAAACAACCTTCACTGTTCCACCTTTACCCACAAGCCTCCAGGCAGTTCGGGCAGCATCCATTGCAGTATTTCCGCCACCAATTATGACTACATGCTTTCCAATTCCGGTATTTGTCCCAGCTTTGGCATTAAATAAAAATCCAAGCGAATCCAACATGCTGGCATTTTCCATTCCTTCAATCTTGAAAGGCGCAGAAAGTTGTGCTCCGGCACCCACAAAAAAGGCATCAAATTTTTGTTGCAGTTCAGTAAAACGCTGTTTATCCACCAAATGACCAAAGTGAATTTTCACTCCAAGATCAGTGACACGTTTAAAGTCTTTTTCTATCGCCTCTTCAGTGAGCCTGAATCCCGGAATAGCATATTGAACCATCCCTCCTGCTTTTGGCTTTGATTCAAAAACATCTACGCTGCAGCCGGCCAAAGCCAGATAATAAGCGGCAGACATGCCCGAAGGTCCTGAACCTATGATGGCAACTTTTGAGCCATTGGATGAGGCAGCTGCGATTTTTCGCTCCGTCTGCTCCGACACAAAACGTTTCACTTCACGGATGCGCAATGAATGGTCGTAATGGACGCGGGTGCATTTGTTCTGGCACAGATGGTCACAGACCATTCCGGTGATTGATGGAAATGGATTTGTTTGTAAAATGAGTCTGTATGCCTCATCGAAATTTCCATTGGCAGCATGAAAAAGGTATCCCGGAATATCCTGATGTGTGGCACATGCATCGATACAAGGAGCTGAAATACAATCGAAACTTTCTAAAGAACGGGGTGTTTTAATATCTGGTGTGATGAGGTATTGTCGGTGAAAAGCTTTATTCTGTAAAGTTTTTCCGGCATAATCTGTAAGCTTTGAAAAGGCTGCTTTTTGAATGTTTTTATTTTCGGCTTGATGCATAATATGTTGATCAATGTTTTTGGCTCCTGAAAGCAAAAAAGCCGTTTTCAACTGTTCAAAATATTGGTTTAAGCGTGTGTAGCCGCCAGGTTTCAAGAGGTCGGAACAAACAGTAATTGTTTTAAACCCGCAAGCCAGTAAATCTGAAACATTGAAAGCATCGGCGCCACCCGAAAAAGACAGATTCAAGCTTCCGTCAAAGGAATCCTGTAAAAGAGCAGCAAGATTCGCTGTAAGGGGGTGCAAGGCTCTTCCGCTCATGTACATGCTCTCAACAGAACCATCAAAAACACTTTTGTGGTTAAGCGATTCAAGCGTGTTTGAAAGTTTAAGACCAAAAACGAGTTTTTCCTTTTCTGCTGTGTTCGTGAGGGAATGAATAATTTTTAATGCGTCAGGGAATTTCAAATCGTGGTCGAAAGCTTCGTCGGGAACATTGGTTTTGAAGCCAAGTTTGTCATTCAAAATGCTTCTCAATCGCTCCGGACCAAGCAAAGTTGGGTTAAGTTTTACAAAAGTGTGCAGTTTCTTTTCCTTCATGAGATAGGCAGCAATGGCTTCAATTTCGTTGGCCGGACAACCGTGCATCGTTGAAAGCGTGATATTATCAGAAATACACGAAGGAATTTCAACCTCAGTAATTTCTGGATAAATTGATTTCAATTCATTTCGAAGAACTTGCAACTCTTGCGAACAATCATTCATTTTTTCAAAAAACCATTGCACATTTGGTTGCATAATGCCTTCAAGATTGTAGCCCACACTCATATTGAAAATTGTTCCGGGCTGCTTTTTGTGGCCTAAAAAGTGGTTGAGCACATGAATGATAACCCATGCATTGAGATATTCGCTGAAGCTTTCATGAATTTTGAGTTCTTGCGACCACTCACAGTTGTATCCCTCGTCCTGCATGTCGATGCAAGGTTTGGCAATTTCAAGTTCATCGAGGGTTTGAATGGTTTTCAATTCGATATAACGAGCACCCATGAGCCATGCAGCAATGATATTTTGTGCCAGTTGCGTATGTGGGCCGGCAGCAACACCAACAGGATTATCGAGCTGATGCCCAAATTTTGAAGTCGATAAGCTTTTATAAGATTCCGGCTGATAAAAAAGTGTTTTTGGCATGCCAAAGATGCTACTTTTGGAATGATATTCCTTCAGGATCATTTTCAGTAACTGACTTGCCGGGATGGGTGAAAATTTATCTGTTGTCATAATATTGAAAATCTGAGCAGAAAAGTGCTGCTTGTTATTCAACAAATTTAATAAAAGCAGTTGTCAATTGGATAATTTCTGAGAAATAGTTGTCTTGATGACTTTTATTTCTCTATTACAAAATTTATAAAGAAACATATTCTAGTAATAAAGAAAATAATAGTGTATTTTTCTTTTGTAAAAATTAGAGATAATTAAAGATGATTTCGTTGGAAAAAACTTTAACAGCTATGCCATCCCATAATCTGCATCATTTTTTCGAATGGTGGATGACAAGGCGCAGAAATCTCAAGATGTTTGCCAATGTAAGGGTGCATAAATCTGATACAAACGGCATGTAAAAGCATTTCATTGTGGTTCCATTTTTCCAGAAAAAGGCGATTTTGCTTGTTACAGCCGTAGGGTCGATCGCCAATAATCGGATGAAAAATGTGTGCAAAATGCTTTCTGATCTGGTGCATGCGACCTGTTTGTGGCTTTACTTCAACAAGCGAATAGCGCGAAGTTTGAAACTTTCCATGTGGCAGCATCAGCTCAGCCGTCTTAAGTCGTTTGTAATTTGTGACGGCATCCTGAGTTTTGCCACGATCGTTGGTTAATGCATAATCGATTTCACCGTTTTCAGGCACAAAACCCCTGACGATGGCATGATATGTTTTATCTACCTGATAATCCATGAATTGTTTTTGCATCAAAGTGTTGGTTTCACGATCGAGGGCAAAAAGCAAAACTCCCGAGGTTTTTCTGTCCAGACGATGCAGGGGATAAACATGTTTTCCAATCTGATCGCGCAAAAGTTGAACTGCATATTCATTGATGTTTTGGGCAATATCGCTTTTATGCACCAGCAAACCATTGGGCTTGTTGATGGCAATCAGAAAGTCATCATGAAATAAGATGGATAATGGTTCCAATGAGGTTTTCTATTTATTTCTATTTCTGCAAAAATAGGTAACTAGAATTTAAAACTTCACTTTTTCAGGGGTTTCAGCTAAATTTGCTGGCAAGAAGCGTTTCTATTAAGTAATTGAATGATCAACATACATGAAAGCCGTCGTACCTGATGCTCTTTTGCTTGCTGCAGGCGAATCGGTTCGCATGGGCCAACACAAGGCATTGCTGATTTTTGATGAAAGAAACACCTTTCTCGAGCAGTGTCTGGAGGTTTTTGATGCGTTTGGATGCGAAAACATCATAATTGTGATGAATGAAAGTTTAAGGGTGAAAACCTCTGAACTTCAACTTAAAATGCCTGTAAACAGCATTTTATGTGTCAATTCAAAACCATCTGATGGGCGCTTTTCATCAATTTTAACTGGCCTTCAACCGCTGAAATGCAACAAACCCTTATTTATTCACAATGTTGACAGCCCATTCGTTTCCGTGAATGTTTTGGAGCAGCTTTCATCTTCATTGAAGGAAAGTGATTATGCAGTTCCTGTTTATGAAGATATGGGCGGCCATCCATTGCTTGTTTCTGCAAGACTGGCAAGGATATTAAAAAACGAGAAAAACATCACCATAAACTTGAAAACCTTTCTGAAAGAATTTCAAAAACAAACTGTAAGTGTAACCGATAGAAAAGTATTGGCCAACATAAATGATAAAAAGAATTATTTGAGGTGGTTTTGACTCATTAAGGGTCAATAATAGCTTTTTTGACTAAATTATTCATCAGCAAAATGGTCGGTCCTGAATAATTTTGTCACATCCTTTTACGCTGAAAACATGATGCTATTTAGTAATTTATTCTATTCTTTTACTTGATCATAAAGAATTATTCTGACAATAATCAAATTTATGTTCTTTTATGCTTTTGCTAAAAACATAAGGATAAACCCACTAATTTTATGCTCTTAAAAGCAAATTTCAAGTTATGGAAAACATATTCAAGCAGATTATTAGGCTGGCAGAAAAATACCGCAACCACACTGCTGCCAACCTATCGGAGCTGATAAAACACAAATCGCTCAGCACGCAGGAAAAAGACACACAAGCTGCATTGAAACGCCAAATGGAAGAGGCTGGTTTCGATGAGGTTTTCATCGACGGACTTGGGAATGTTATTGGTCGCATTGGAAACGGAAAGCGTATTCTTGCCATCGACGGGCATATGGATGTTGTGGATATCGGTCAAGAAAGCAACTGGTCTTTCGATCCGCTTGGCGGAGAAGTAAAAGATGGTTTTGTGCATGGCCGTGGCAGTGTTGACCAAAAAGGCGGCCCTGCTGCATTTGTAACCACCGGACGCATCATCAATGAGTTGGGTGTGCCTGAAGACCTTACAATTTATTTCGTGGGAAGTGTTATGGAAGAAGATTGCGATGGTCTTTGCTGGAAATATATCATTGAAGAAGTGGGAATCCGTCCTGACTTCGCTATCAGCACAGAACCAACCAACCTAAATATCTATCGCGGTCATCGTGGACGCATGGAAATGCATGTAAGTTTTTATGGAGTTTCTGCGCACGGCTCAGCTCCCGAAAGAGGCAAAAACGCCATCTATATGGCTGCCAAAGCTGCTTTGGAAATAGAAAAACTCAACGATCGGCTGGCTTTTGATCCTTTTTTAGGCAGAGGAAGTGTGACGATTTCAGAAATTGTTTCAGGCAGTCCTTCCCTTTGCGCTGTTGCTGATTTTGCGCGCATCCACCTCGATCGTCGGCTCACCTGGGGCGAAACAAAAGAATCGGCTGTGAAAGAAATCGAAGCGCTGGTTAAAGATATGAATGCAAAAGTGGAAGTACTTGAATATTCTGAGACAGCCTACACCGGGCTAACTTACGGCATGGAGAAATACTATCCCACATGGAAAATTGAAGAAGAACACGAGATTGTACAAACAGGTAAAAAGGCTTTTGAAGAGCTCTTTGGCCGCAGTCCGCTCATCGACAAATGGACTTTTTCGACAAATGGTGTCACTATTAACGGCACGTATGGCATTCCAACGATCGGTTTCGGTCCGGGAAATGAAGTGCTGGCACATGCTCCCGATGAAAAAGTAAAGATGGATGACCTTGTGGCTGCATCGGCTTTTTATGCAGGTTTCATTTACCAAATGAGCCAACACAAATTTGAATAACAAAACATAAACAAGTGAAAATTCGAAACGTTGAATCAATCATTTGTGACTTAATTCGTTAACTTATAATCTTTCGAAAAAATGGATGTACAGAACCAAATCAACCGTTTAGCCAGCCTCAAAACAGATTTATTTCACAAAGATTTTCTTCTGACATGGGAGAAAAGTGATGACGATATAAGGGGCATCATGGAAACAGCAAATATTTTGAAGGCCATGCGTGCAGAAAATATTTCGCCCCGGATTTTTGAAAGTGGTCTTGCCATTTCAAATTTTAGGGACAACTCCACCCGCACGCGCTTCTCCTTTGCTTCGGCGGCAAATCTACTGGGACTTGCTGTGCAGGATCTGGACGAAGAAAAATCACAGATTGCCCACGGAGAAACTGTGCGTGAAACCGCCAATATGATTTCATTTTTAAGCGATTTCATTGGCATTCGCGATGATATTTTCCTTGGCGAAGGCAACAAATACATGCGTGAAGTTGGTGCAGCACTCGATGAAGGTTTTGCCGAAGGCGTGTTGCCTGAACGACCTGGTGTAATCAATCTGCAATGCGATATGGATCATCCGACACAAAGTCTGGCAGATTTAATGCATCTTGAGCAACAATTTGGTTCTCTCGAAAACCTGAAAGGTAAAAAGATTGTGATGAGCTGGGCTTATTCCCCTAGTTACGGAAAGCCGCTTTCGGTGCCACAAGGTGTGATTGCATTGATGTCGCGCTTTGGGATGAACATCGAACTTGCTTATCCTGAAGGCTATGGCTTGATTCCTGAAATAGTTGATATTGCCAGAAATAATGCTGCAAAAAGTGGAGGGTCTTTTAAAATAAGTCATTCGATGGAAGAATCAATGCAAGATGCTGATATCGTTTATCCGAAAAGCTGGGCGCCGTTTCACATCATGCAGCAACGCACCGAGCTTTTGCAGAAGGCCGATAAAGAAGGGCTCAAGGCGCTCGAAAAAACCTGTCTTGCCAACAATGCAAAACATAAGGACTGGGAATACAACGCTGAAAAAATGCAGCGCACCAAAAATCAAGATGCACTATATCTGCACTGTTTACCTGCCGATATCAGCAGTGTTTCCTGCAAAGAAGGTGAAGTGGATGCAAATACTTTTGAGCGTTATCGCCTTCGCACATACCTCGAAGCTGGCTTTAAACCTTATGTAATTGCCGCAATGATGTTCACATACAAGTTTAGAAATCCGGCTGAAACATTGAAGGCGCTTCTGGAAAGAAACAAAAAAAGGGTTGGGATTTAGTTGGTGTCTTCCAGAAAACAAAGAATTTCAATCTCTGAAGGAAAGCTTTTATCAATCCTTATCTTCTTCGTGCATAAAGGAGTCCGAGAACAAATCCGACAGCAACTCCTATCAGTATCTGTATCCATTGCAAATTGTTCATGGCTGAAGAGCCGTGTCCATGCATTGATCCCTTAAACCATGTGTCTCCATCAAGCAGGAAAAATGCGATGACAATGACTAAAACAGCAATTAAATAAATGGCAGTTTTATTGTTTGATCTGAATAATTTTGTTCCCATAATTTTTGATTTTCTTGTTGGTATTGAAAAAATTAGTCAAATTAACGTTTGTAATATTTCATTGCTTCAGGCATGAATTGTCTTAATTTCCGCATTCTTGTTTCATCAGAAGGGTGAGTGCTCAGAAATTCAGGGGTTCCGCCGCCTCCTGCTGCCGACATCCGTTCCCAGAAAGGAATTGCTTCCTGTGGATTGTACCCTGCCATGGCAGCAAATATCAACCCATATTGATCGGCTTCAGTTTCTTGTTGCCGCGACCATGGCAGCATGGCGCCCACCTGGCTACCAATACCATAAGACATCAGGAAAAGGTTTTGTGTTTCCTGTGGTTTATTCGCCAAAGCAACCTGCAGTGCCACACCTCCTAATTGTTGAACCATTGCCTGACTCATTCGTTCACTTCCATGCTTTGCAATGGCATGTGCTATTTCGTGTCCCATTACAATCGCCAATCCATTTTCGTTTTGAGTGACAGGCAATAATCCTGAGTAAACCACTACTTTTCCTCCGGGCATACACCAGGCATTCACTTCCTTGCTTTCAACGGTTTTAAACTCCCATTCATACCCTTTCAGAATCTCGGATTTGCCCTGATTGGTATAATAAGCTGTTACAGCGTTGGCGATGCGTGTTCCAACACGTTGAACCATTGCTGCATCCTGGTTTCCTGAAGCTAAAACTTTGTTATCGGAAAGAAATGTACGGTACTCACTAACTGCCATCAGCTGAAGCTCCGACTCACTTATCAGATTAAGCTGTTTACGTCCTGTGACCAGGTTTAAAGCACAACCTGAAAATAGTGTTGTGACAATTAACAAACTAATGATTTTTTTCATGCTAAAGTTTTTATTTGATGGACTAAACTATAAGAAGAAAATCAGCGGTTTTACTTTCATTTACCCATAACCATCTTAATGACAATTAGTTGCCAAAAATGTAGATTTCTTTTAAAAGACTGATTCCTACCATCACAAAGGTTGTAAAGACACGTATGAAAGTTGTTATACTATCATCAGAAAAAATTACATATTTCACACTTGAGGTTGAAATTGAGATTGATTGGCGCTTGCTTTAGTGTAGGGTTGCAGGTCAAAAAGGAGGAGGTTATTGTGCTTTCCTTTTGGATAGGCGCAAAATGGATGAAAAACTTTTAATTCTTCAAACTGATGCTCATGAATAACTAAAAACGAAGCTCCAAGTTGTATCTTTTTCCAAATATGAGTTTCGTCTGCCCATTGTTGATAGCCTGTCCAGCCAATACGGTTCATTAGAAAAAGTGAGCCGTTGATGGTAACGTCAGACGGACAAATAACTTTATGCTCAGGTTCAACGCCATTTTCGATCAGGAAATTTTCGATATTGTCAAAAGGCTTCCATTGAATCTGGTAATCTTTAACAAGAAATTTATTCACAAAGACCGATTCACTTGGTCCTGCCATGATGAATTCTCCGCGGTTTCCGAAATGCCGCATGAAAACAAAACTTCCGCAATAAAAAACATTGTAAGAAAGAAAAACAACTGTTAAAACCCGCAATGGAAGTTCTTTGAAAATAGTCTTTTCAACATTTTTGAAGCTTAGCAAAAATGGAATTAATATGGCAGGAACGAGATGCAGCAAGGGTACAAAATAATAATCATGATTGCGAAAAGCTCCACTCCATAAAAGGGCATAAATTACCACACCGACAGGTATTATGACTGCCATGAGCACAGCAAAACGGGGTATTCTTCTGAAGAGAAAGAAATTTGAAATCCAAACAAAAAGGAGCATGAAAAGGACTGTTTTGCTGTAAAAAACATACAACATTTGATCGCGCAGATTTCCGAGATAGTCTTTCTGTTCTTCAGGTTTCAGGTCAGAAAAAAGCCAGATATTGTTGAATGTATATTTCCCCTGATGCAGATTATTATACCAATCTGCGTAAAAATACCAGGCAAAAATCAAAGCCGGAACAATTGCAAAAGCTAACCATTCGGTCTTGGTTTTACGAAAGAGAAAACGCCCTTTCCAAGTTGGAAAGCCCAATCTTTCGATCAGAAGAACAATTGCCAGAAAAACAAAACCAATAAGTGCTGCAACTTTTAATAAACCCGCCAAAGCAAACAATAGCATTGCTATCAGTAAAAATTTCGTCTTTTTCTGTTCGAAATATGTGCTTATAAAATACCATGCCATAAGGCTTAAACTAAAGGCTGGAACATCCGTGAGAAAGCTGATGCCATAAATTGCATAAACAGGAGATGTGAACAATAAAAGCGGCAGTACAAAGGCAGGCCATTTGCTTTCAAATACCTTTAGCAAAAGCCGGTAAAAAGTAAATAAACCTGTAAAAGTGAGTAAAAGACTAAGCAAGCGGTATGTGAAAGGTGTTGGGCCGGTAAGTTGCCAAATCAATGCATTCAAATAATACAATATAGGAAACTCACCGGCTGATTTACCCGACATTCCATTATCAGCCAATTGATTATGAATTTCCGGCTCAAAAAAACGCATTCCATTCTGATAATAATTGAGTGTCAGCGACAAGCAGTCGGCCTGACGCCAAATGTGTGCTCCCATCATATTTTCAGTGATGAGTTTTTGGTAGTTATAGGAAAATCCAATTACCACCAAAAGCGCAATAAAAAGTATGTCGGAACCCTTTTGGGTTTTCAGGAACTGCTTCATGATTTTCCAAATATTTTAGCTTTTCGCAAAACAAGCTTACCGGGCACATGTTTTAGAAGTTTTCCGTCTTCTATGATTAACTCGCCACCTTTGAAAACAAATTCAGCCGATCCTTTTGTACTGAAACCCTCATAAATACTGTTGTCACAGGCTGAATGATGATTTTTTGCGGAAATTATCTTTTGTGTCTCAGGGTTCCAGATAATCAAATCAGCATCAGCTCCAACCAGAATTTTACCTTTTGTTTCGAGACTGAAAATGCTGGTGGCTGCCGAGGAAGTAACCTCAGCAAAACGTTTCTTACTCATTCTGTTTTGCAAAACACCATGTGTATAAAGAAGTTCCATTCTATGCTCAACACCTCCTGCACCATTGGGAATAAGGCGGAAATCATTTTTCCCAAAAGCCTTTTGCTTCATGGAGAATGGGCAATGATCGGTTCCAACAGTTTGTAAAGTGCCATCTGCAAGAGCCTTCCAAAGCATTTCGCTGTCCATGAATTTACGCAAAGGTGGACTCAGGACAAACGGACATATTTCTTCAAAATCACCGTTATACTTATCATCATTCAGCAGCAGGTAATGCGGACAGGTTTCGGCCATCACGGGCAAGCCTTTTTGCTGTGCTTTGCGGATATGGTGCAGCGATTCGGTTGACGAAACATGCACAATATAGAGTGGACAACCAGTCTTTTCAACGGCTTTTATTGCTTTTTCAACAGCTTCACTTTCGGTGTAAGGTGGCCGCGACTGCGCGTGGTAAAAAGGTGTTAAATTTCCTTTTGATGCAAATTCGTTGCGTAGGCGGTCAACTTCTTCTCCCAGCTCACAATGTGCTGTCAACATGCCACCGGCTTTTGCCACAATTTGCATCACTTTGTACATCGTTTCTTCATCGATTCCGATGGATTGCCTGTAAGCAAGATAAATTTTGAAAGATGGAAAACCGCGTCTTACACATTCCCTGATTTCTTCTTCCAAAGAAGGCCGCCAATCCACGGGACTGATATGAAAACTGTAATCAACCAAAGAGTCTTTGGCATCCTGAATGCGCAGTTCAAGTGCTTCTATCAACGATTGGCCGCGCTGAGGCGTCACAAAATCAATGATTGTAGTCGTTCCACCAAAAAGGGCTGCCTTACTTCCTGATGCAAAATCATCCGCTGAAAAACCGGCTGGTGTTGGCAGGTGAAAATGCACATGCGGATCAATTCCGCCGGGAAAAACATATTTTCCAGTGGCATCAATCACGCGATCTGCATTCTTTTTTATGTCTTGTCCAATTTCCAGAAATCCGCCTTCGCTCAAAAGAATGTCTGTTTGGATCGCTTTTTCAGCATCAAAAATGACCGCGTTTTTTATAAGAATGCTCATTGAAAAACCTTTGTTAATCAAACGAAATTAGTCAATTCCGACCAAATGGGTGTTTTTTGAGACACGAATTATTTTAATTCTTTTAAGTGGTGAAAACTCTAAAGTCTCTACCCAAGGAAACATCACCTTAGGCAAATTTATCGGATATTTTTTCTGTAAGTTGAGACAGAGAATGAATTAATAATTGTGCAACCGGCTGTTGCACAAATTCAGTAAGGAGGTTGTTCATTTTTATACTTCCAAAAAAATCCTTGTTTGCTTAGCGGTAAAAAGTTCAGGTTTTATAGGTCAGAAAACACTGTTGTCCGGTTAAATTTTATAAAATTTTCTGTAATACCTGATATCTTTCGTCCCTACGGGACTTCTTTTTATTTGGGGTTACTTTTTATCTTCTACCAATCTTTCGTCCGCCACTGGCGGACAGTCCCGTTAGGGACAATAGATTGGTAGTGAATAAGATAATAATCATTAAAAGTCCCGTAGGTACGAGAGAAAATTTTTACCGGACATCAATGGTCAGAAAAGTAATGTTTGATCGAATATTTTCAAATCAATCATTGAGAAGTTTTTCGAAAACACCTTCCGGATTTCTTGCGAAGCCAAGTTTCATGAGGTATCCGGCGTGTTTACGGCCTGAAGCAGGCGCCACAACTTTGGTAATACCTTTATCCTTAAACCTCTTTTTAAGATGGTAATAAACAAACTTTCCGTTTTTGAAATCGCGGTATTCAGGCACAACATAATCAAGCCCTACATGCAATATACCCTCTTCAGTTCTTCTGCCAAGAAATAAACCAGCAACAGCCATATTTCGCAACACAAAGAAACTGATCGTATTCAACTCTGGTTTGTAGGTGAAGCCCGGAAAAAACTTTTGAATTTCCTTGTCGTGAAAATCAAGGAAGCGCAACAAATAGCGGTTGTCGGCCCGGATTTCTAAAATCTCGAAATTTTCTTTGCGGCCAAAAATTCCAACCAAATAATAAATATCTACCGAAAAGATAAAGGCATTGAGAATGCCGACAGGATAGGCTCCTATGATGAATCCATAAGTTGAAAAAAGGCCGGCTCCAACAAGGTTGATGAGTCGAAACTTTACAATGGAATTCATGGTCATCGACAAGGCAATGATGCCGGATGCTATATAACCAACCCATTCGAGAAGGCTGAGTTCTGCCAATATTTGAAACATATAATTGCTTTTTTAGGCAGCAAAGATAAGGAATCAAATCATGGATATCTTTTGGGCTTAACCCTGCTGCATGCAATGCCAGAGTTTTTTAGAAACACTTCGGGCATAGTCAAGTATTTCTGATTCGTCAACAGTTTGAATAATCCGGTCTTTCAAAATGAGTTTTCCGTTGGAAATAACATGCTTAACATGTTCAGCCCTAATCCCAAAAAGGAAGTGGCCCAGAAAATTGTCGGCATTGAAATCTGTTGGCGTATCATAATCGATCACGACAAGGTTGTTGCTTCCATCGCCCTGAAACTGATTTTTACTGAGATAATGATGCACATTTCTGAAACGTCTGTACACACCTTCATAATCAATTGTATCGTATTGCTGACCTGAAAAAAAGGCTGCTTTTGCACTTTGAAGCATATCACTGTGCATGCCATCGGTACCCAGCATGATGTTGTTGCCCAGACCGGCTGAATTGAAAAAACCAACGTTATTGTTCAGATTGCTTTCCGGATTTTGAACCATCCATGCAGGCGAATCTGCAATGATTTTTCTGTCACTGTCGCTCAGATGAAGTCCATGAACCAGAATACTTGCAGGCGATTCCAGCAAACCGGCCTGACTGAAACGCTCAACGACTGACTTGCCATAGGTTTCATGGCTGTGCAACTGATCATATTTATCTTCTGCCACATGTACATGTATTCCAGTATGGTGTTTTTCCATTAATACGGCGGCCTTCTTTAAAGTCTCATTTCCAACTGTAAAGGATGCGTGAAGACCAACAAGTCCTTGTTTTTTTTGCAGATATTCGTCCGTTTCGGCCAATCCATCATCTGCCTTTTTTATGCCGTCACGATCAGTGATTTCATAACAAAGCAGATGACTTACACCCACTTTTTCGAAAGCTTTTGCAATAGTTTCGAGCGAACCTTTGATAAAAGATGGTGAAGCATGATGGTCGATCACAAAAGTTGAACCCGCCTTAGTGCTGGCAATTGCAGTGGCCAAAGCAGAATACTTGATCATTTCCTTGTCAAGACATTTATCCAGATTCCACCAGATATACTGCAGGATTTCACGAAAATCGGCAGGTGATTTTTTTGGAGCTGGCATCCCTCTTGCCAAAGCTGAATACACATGATGATGCCCTATGGCAAAGGATTTCGTTACATATTTTCCGGAACAGTCAATTTGCTGAAGGTTTGTTTGATCTGGAATTTCACCCAAAGGCAAAAGTTTTACTTTTCCATTTAATCCTTCTTCAACATATATATTGCATGGTGTAAAGGCCAGACTTTGCCAGTCGATGAAAGTTGTGTTTTTCAGGAGAATAGACATCGTAATAATTGTATTAAGGTTTAAATCTCTTCATGGGAAGTTTGAATCTTTGCACGCCATCAACGGTTCTCAGAGCATTTGCAACAGCTCCGGCTGTAGGTACAAGGCCAATTTCTCCTATTCCTTTGGCGCCGTATGGGCCGCAGGAATCAGGTTCTTCGATGCCAATGACTTCAATTTCGGGCATTTCTGAAGCACGTAAAATTCCAAGATCTTTGTATTTCAGACTTACAGGATGTCCATTTTCCATCACTAAATCTTCTGTGAGCGCATAGCCAAGTCCCATGTGTATTGCGCCTTCAATCTGACCCTCGAAGAACATCTGATTAAGAATTTTTCCGGCATCATGGGCTGCAATCACTTTGATGATTTTCCCTGAATCGTCGAGTATAACGACCTGCGTAGCGTAGCCATAAGCAAAATGGATTATCGGATTATCGGTATCCGAACCGGGCTTACAAGTGAAATCACACACATACTTACCTTTGTAAATCCTTCCTGCAAGTTGCTCTAAAGTGAATGTTTTCAAATCTTTGGAAAGACGCCTGCAAGCATCGATCAAAGCATTTCCAACAAGTGCTGATGCCCGGGAGGAGGTTGTCATTCCGGTTGGTAAATCTGCATCTGTATTGACATGAACTTCCAGAATTTTTGGATCAAGTCCGGTTTCTTCAACAACAACCTGCTGTGCAATTGTGTGAACCCCTTGCCCCATTTCGGTCCAGCCATGATGGATAATTACTTTTTCTTTACTTCCAATTTCAATCTTTACTTCACTTTCATCGGTCATACCATTGCCTACACCCGTGTTTTTTATGCCACAGGCGATGCCTGCAAAACGCGCATTTTGAAACTGATCTTTCACGGCCATCAATGTTTTTCGCAGACCAACACCTTGCAGATGCTGACCTGTAGCCGTTTTAGCATCTTCAACAAGGGCATTGTTGTAACGAATCTGCCAACGGTCGAATCCACCGAGATTACATAATTCGTCTATACAGCTTTCGATTGCAAAAACCACCTGTGGCACACCAAAGCCACGCATAGCGCCGGAAGGAATGTTGTTCGTGTAAACGGTATCGGCCTGAACATCAACCGCCGGAACGGTATATCCACCGGTAGCATGACCGACCACGCGTTCCATAACTTTTGTTCCAACAGATGCATAAGCGCCGGTATCGCCGACAGCCTTGAGTTTTATCCCGGTAAACATTCCGTTTTTATCGCAGGCCAGCTTCATATCCATCCAAACAGGATGGCGTTTTGGATGCATGATGATAGATTCTTCGCGGCTTAGGTGAACTTTAACCGGCTTTTTCAGCAGCCATGCACAAAGTGCAGCATGTGGTTGTACAGTAAGATCTTCTTTTCCGCCAAAACCACCTCCGTTCTGAACCTGAATAACTTTGATTTTCTCTTTTGGAAGATCCAGCAATGAGGCAATTTGTCGCTGATCAACATAAATCCCCTGACCCTGGCTGTATAGCCTGATTCCATCATTTTCGGGCAATGCAATGGCTGTTTCAGTTTCAAGAAAAGCGTGTTCGATGCGTTGGGTTTCGAAAATTCCGCCTGTGACAAATGCCGCTTCAGCAAAGGCTTTTTCAACATCCCCCAATTGAATGCTGCATGTTTCCAAAATGTTTGAACGACCAGCATGCACCTGCGGACTTTTTGGCAAACAAGCCTGATGCATATCTGTTACTGGCTCAAGTATTTCATATTCAAGCCTTATTTTTGCTGCGGCAAGGCGTGCTTGTTGCTCATTTTCAGCAACAACCACTGCCAGCACATCGCCAATATAATTTGTGTTGTCACCTTCGCCAATCATTAGCGGCCAATCTTTGAAAATGAGGCCACTAACAGGGTCACCTGGAATATCTTTTGCTGTAAAAATGCTGATGACATCTTCAGATTTTGATGCTTCAGAAAGATCAATTTTCAGCACTCTGGCACGAGGATGATCAGAAAAACGTAAAACGCCATGCAGCATTCCATCAAAATGCATGTCATCAACAAAAGGCCGTTCACCAATGGCTGTATCATAGGCCTGATACTTTGGAAACCGATCTCCGATTTTGGCTGATATCTCCTTTTTAACGACAATTTCATTTCCATTTAGCTGATTCAATGACGCTTCAATCGCATCAACAATTTTTACATAGCCGGTGCAACGACAGATATTCGGATGAATGGCTTTTATGATTTCATCGCGTGAAGGTGTTGGATTTTGATTGTACAAAACTTTTGAGCGCATGATAAATCCAGGCGAACAAAAGCCACACTGCACAGCTCCATGTTGCGCAAATGCCATTCCGACAACTTTTTTAAAATGCTCTGGCAGACCTTCTGCAG
This sequence comes from Bacteroidales bacterium, assembly GCA_030683155.1. Lineage (GTDB taxonomy): Bacteria > Bacteroidota > Bacteroidia > Bacteroidales > F082 > JALNZU01. The sequence continues at coordinate 55,618 of JAUXMV010000078.1, read as the reverse complement.
TAATAACACTTGCATTATCGAGGTCTTTCATTTTTGTGCGACATGCAAGTTTAGCTTTTCCATCAATTTCAACAGTGCAGGCTCCACATGTACCCTGACCAGAGCAACCGTCTTTGGGAGAAGTAATTTTTTGCTCATTTCTCAGCCAGGTCAGCAGGCTTGTATCGGGTGCGCCCTGAAAAGTTTTTACTGATCCGTTGAGGTTAATTTTTATCATCGGAGGAAGGATTTGAGGTTTTCTAAGGTTGGAGAAATTGCTTTTGGCATGTGCATTATGGGTGCTACTGCATTCAAATCTTTCAGTCCACTGCCGGTAAGCAACACCAGATTTCTGGATTCAGGCTGAAGCAATCCTTTTTTCCAATATGCTAAAAATCCGGCAAATGCAGCCGCAGATGCAGGTTCAGCAAAAACACCCGTATTTCTGGCAAGCTTTGAAGAAGCCGTTAGTATTTCTTTATCAGAAACACGAATCGATTCACCCTTCCATTTTTTGAGATAGTGTTTGGCAAGGTAAAAGTTTCTTGGAATGTCAACTGAAATAGAATCGGCGATGGTTTGGCTTTTCTGCGCAACGAAAACGCTATTATCCAGGTTGTTGATAAGGTTGCTGCTTCCTTCGGCCTGCACGGCTACTAAGACAGGAATTCTATCTGTATATCCGGAATAGAAAAGATCTTCGAAGCCTTTGTATAATCCGGACAGAATTACACCATCGCCGGTTGGAATAAAAATATGGTCCGGAAACTGCCCTTTCATTTGAGAAAAAATTTCAAAAGCGGCCGTTTTTTTCCCTTCTATCGTCAGAGGATTGTAAGCTGTATTTCGGTTATACCAGCCATATTCCTTTGTGGCTTTGATGCTAAGTTCAAAAGCATCATCGTAAGTTCCGTCAACCGGAACGATGGTGGCGCCATACATCAAAATCTGTTTAAGCTTTGCCAGTGGTGCTTTTGCGGGAACAATTATCACTGCTTTCTGATGCTGTGAAGCACAAATTCCGGCCAGAGAAGAGCCTGCATTTCCAGTGGAAGCTGCAACGATTGTTTTGATTTTATGTTCTTTTGCATAGGCTGAAACCAGCGCCGAGGCCCTGTCTTTGAAAGAAAAAGTTGGCTGACGTGCATCGTCTTTCAATAAAAGCTGAAAAGATAGTTTTTCGCCTTCAAGGTTTGTAGTTTTGTATATTGGTGTATTTCCGATATGCAGGGGCGGAAAGCTTTTGATGGAGTTTAACGGAAGCAAATCCAGCCATTGCTGCCGTTGAAGGCTTTTAAATGCAGGATGTTTTTTGCGAATGTTGTCATAATCATAAACCACATTCAAAACGCCATTTGGTGGTTGATCTGATGTGTTTTGTTTTTCGCATTCAGGGCAAAGATACATAACATCAATGGCTGCATAGGTTTTATTACAATTGCTGCACTGATAATGAAATTTGTGTGTTGTATCTGTCCTTTTCATTGCTGCAGTTTAATGAAATTATGTGTTTTCAATCATAAAAAAAACTGTTTTCAAATGCTGATAATTCATCATAAAATTAGTCATTAATGACTAATTAATGTGTAACCACAGTAGATTCTTCTGTTTTTCTGAATTGTCATATTAACCCTGTTTTTTCATTAAATTGGTTTATAAGTTCGTCCCACCTTTCGGTCTGATGAAAAAGTTTGTGCCATATTTCACGGTCATTCCAAAGTTGATTCAGGTCGGCTACATCTTTTTCCTGCTGTTCAACCCAGGTAAAATATTTCAGGTTATGAATGGCTTTTTTATCGGCATAAGTCAGCTCTTTCATATAGTCAACCGTTGTTCCCAAAAGATGTTTTTCAAAGTCAACTGCCGCATTAAGTTGCGTGTATGTTCCATTGGCATGGCGCATTTCTTCCAGACGGGAGATATACATTTCGGCGGAATCGGTTGCAACGCTTAAAATGATATCATCTGCATCAAGTTCGAAATATTTGGCTGTTTTTATGGCAGAAAGCATATTGCCGACACAAGAAATTCCGAGCAAATGCAGTTGACTTATTACAGCCTCATCAATGCCGGTTTCCCTCAAATACTGATGACCCTGCGGCTCGTTGAATAGCCTGAAGACGCGCATACACGCTTCGTCATCGATAGCGGTGACAACATCTGTATTTCTGACATTATGCACCCAAGGCACATGTTTATCACCAATGCCTTCAATGCGGTGACCTCCAAAACCATTCATGAGCAATGTCGGGCATTGCAGGGCTTCTGAAGCCACCACTTTTAGCTGAGGATAAAGCGTTCTGAGGTAATCACCGGCGGCAATTGTGCCTGCAGAGCCTGTTGCAGAAACATAGGCAGCAAGTCTGCTTTTTTCCGTTTTAAGTTCGTTAAAAACCTCCTCCAGCGCATGGCCTGTGGTATTGTAATGCCAGGCAGCATTTCCGAACTCGTCAAACTGATTAAAAATGATGCAGTCAGGTCTGTTTCGGCGAATGTCCCAGCACTTATCATAAATTTCCTTCACGTTTGATTCACAGCCAGGTGTAGCTATTACCTCAGAACCAATCACATCGCGCAACCAGTCGAAACGTTCGCGGCTCATTTCCTCCGGCAGAATGGCAACAGATTCTGTTCCCATCAGTTTTGAATCGAACGCGCCACCACGACAGTAATTTCCTGTTGAAGGCCACACAGCTTTGTGATATGTAGGATCGAAGCCTCCGGTGATGATGCGCGGTGCCAGACAGCCGTATGCGGCACCAACTTTGTGAGCGCCTGTAGGAAACCATTTTCCGACAATCATCACAAGGCGTGCTTTCAGGCCGGTAAGTTCAGGCGGTAATTCAAGATAGTTCACTTTGCCAAACAAGCCACCTGTGTCCTTTGGTTCGTTTTTCCAGGTAATGCGAAAAAGGTTCAGAGGATTGATTTCCCATAGTCCAACATTTTTCAGTTTTTCCTTAATGCTTTCCGGAATAAGCTCAGGATTGCGCTGCTGTGCAAATGTGGGAAGAATGATTCCTTGCTCACGAAAGCGCTTCACTGCATGCTGCAATACCTGCTCATTGGATATTTGGTCAATAATTTCAATCATAATGGATGGAATTAAATATTTTGCCGTCTAAATTACTAATATTATAGGTTTATTTGTTATTTGTTATTTTATTTAGTTAAATATTCTGGTTAAAGTTATAACAAAAGAAATATTTACTTTTGCAGAAATTGAAAAAAAGCAAATCAGAAAAATCTACCATATGCAAACATTGGATGTCATCGACAAAAAATTATTAAACCTGTTGCAATTGAACAGCCGCATTACCATCAGAGAACTTTCGGAAAAGCTCAATCTTTCGACCACGCCGGTTTATGAACGAATTAAGAAGCTCGAAAAAAACGGTTTTATAAAAGACTACATCACGCGCATTGACCCGAAAATGGTTGGTTTAAAGCTCATTGTATACATTTCGGTTTCATTGCACGAGCACACCAAGGATGCTATTGATGCTTTTGAAGCAGAAATGGGAAAATTAGATGAGGTAATGGAGGCTTACTACATTTCAGGTAATTCAGATTTTCTGCTCAAAGTCATTGTAGAAGACATGGAGGCTTACCATCGGTTTATAACCTATAAATTGTCGGTTATCAAAAATATTTCTCAGTTTTTCAGCTCATTTGTGATGGCTGCTGCAAAAACGAAACAGCATTTCATTTTGTGAAAGGTTTCATATAAAAAAAATACTGCAGTTGCTTTTATTTGTACCAATATTTGTATTTTTGGGACAAATAAAAAGAATATGGGACAAAATACACCACGATTCAAACTCGAATTGCTTCCACCGCCCAGAGAAAAAGTGGAGACAATTGAAATTTTAAGACAGGCCAATAAATCAACAGCAGCTTTAGCGGAATTAAAAGGCATCGCAAAGACAATACCTAATCAGGCAATGCTGATCAATGCAATTGTGCTTCAAGAAGCAAAAGACAGCTCTGAAATTGAAAATATTATAACTACACAAGACGAGCTGTATAAAGCATTGACTGTTAACAAGTCAAACATATCTGCAGAAACAAAAGAAGTTGTAAACTATAGAAGAGCGATATTTTCAGGATTTGACATTGTTAAAAAACAAGGATTCATAAGGGTTAATGACATCATAAGTATTCAACAAGAATTAGTTGATAATACAGCAGGTATAAGAAGTATGCCCGGGACTGTCCTTAAAAATGACAAAACAGGAGAAATTGTTTATACGCCACCACAGGATAAAACCGAAATTCTGGAGCTTTTGACAAATTTTATCCACCATTACAACAAGATCGATCATGATTTATCACCTTTGATAAACCTAGCCATATTGCATTATCAATTTGAGAGTATTCACCCATTCTACGATGGTAACGGAAGAACGGGCAGAATTCTAAACATCCTCTACCTGATCCTAAATGAATTGATTGATGTTCCGATTTTATATTTAAGTTCATTTATAATTGATCACAAACCAGACTATTATCGGTTGATAAATGGAACAAATCATGATGGAAAATGGGAGGACTGGATTATGTTTATGCTAAAGGCAGTTGAAAGTACATCGAAAGATACTATTCTGAGAATTACTAACATTAAGAACCAATTGGATAAAGCAATAACTAAAGTTCAAAAAGAATCACCTAAGATTTATAGAAAAGAACTTGTCGAGTTACTTTTTGAACAACCCTATTCGAAAATTGATTTTGTAGTAAACAGGCTTGGTGTTGAGAGAAAGGCAGCATCAAGATACTTAAGGGAACTAGAAGAAATTGGAGTTTTGGAATCTCAAAAAGTTGGGAGAGAAACACTCTACATAAACAAAGAACTGATTGAAATATTGAAACAATAAGGTACAAAAGACCGGGCTTTTCTATTTTTACAAAAATAATTTCTGAAAATAAATTAAGATAAACATGTCTTTTATTCTTTTTTTAATATTTTTGCAGTCTAATCTTAAAGAAAAATACAATGGATTACCAAAATATTACGATTTCAGAAATAGTTACACAAGACTTCCGCACATCGGAAGTTTTCAGAAAGCATGACATTGATTTCTGTTGCGGAGGGCAAATAGCACTTGATGTTGTTTGTAAGCAAAAAAGTTTAGATCTAGATCAAATCATTTATGAATTGAATGTTTTTGAACAAACAAAAAGCGGAACAGAACATATTTATGATGATTGGGAAATAGATTTTCTGGCCGATTTCATACTGAATACCCATCATCGGTATGTAAAAAGCGAGATACCGGTTTTACGCGCATATTTAGAAAAAATCGCTGACGTGCATGGTGAAAATCATCCTGAACTGCGAATTGTAAAAAACCTGTTTTTCGAATCTGCTGATGCGCTTTTACGCCATATGGAAAAGGAAGAAGTGATACTGTTTCCATATATAAAAGAGCTTTTGCAGTTTCAGAAACAACCGGAGAACATGGAAAATCCCGTAATTGACCCATCCGAAAATCCGCTGAATGAAATGATGGATGAACATGTTACTGAAGGAGCACGTTTTCGGGAAATGGCCAGACTTACCAATAATTATATGATTCCGGGTGATGCATGCAATACCTATTTGGTAGCCATTCGCAAACTTGAAGCTTTTGAAAGGGATCTTCACCGGCACATTCACCTCGAAAACAACATACTCTTTCCAAAAACACTTTTGCTCGAAAAAGTGATTTTATCTTAACTTTGTCTGAAATACCAAAAATCGAAATGTTATCAAACGCATGTAAATACGCCATCAGAGCACTGATTTATCTGGCAACCCGCATGAACGACGGCGTGAAAGTAAGCATCCGGGAGCTTTCTGCCGAAATTGATTCGCCAGAGCCATTTACAGCTAAAATCATGCAATCGCTGAGCAAGCAGGAAATCATTTCTTCGGTGAAAGGTCCACATGGTGGCTTTTATATTGACGAAAAACAAGCAGAAATCCGTCTTATAGAAATCGTGAAAGCCATTGATGGAACACAGGTTTTAACGGGCTGTGGTTTAGGACTGAAAAATTGTTCAGAAACTCACCCTTGTCCGATACATTCGGAATTTAGTGCTATTCGTGATGGATTCAGTCATTTGCTCAACGAAAAAACCATTCAGGAACTAGCCATTGAACTAATAGCAGGTCATTCAAAAGTTAAAAACTAATCGCAAAATTTTTTATTTATATATAGGATATAAAGGTCTTATTTACTCATTTAAAAATCATTTTTATGAAATCATTTATAACAACTCTAAGAATAAAAACCTTTCTGGTACTCTTATCAGGAATCGCATTGCTTTGGTCATGCAAATCAGAAAATCAACCAAAGATTGTGGACTTCAACAAAGCTGTAACAGGCGAAGTGCGAGCTGTTCTCACCGATGCTCCGATGGTTCCACCACGCATCGAGGCTAAACATAACACCAAAGTGATCGTTGAACTGGAAGTCATTGAGCAAACCATGCGGCTGGCAGATGGCGTTGATTACACATTCTGGACTTTTGGAGGCAAAGTTCCCGGAAAATTTATCCGTGTCAGACAAGGCGATCTGGTAGAGTTTCATCTACACAACCACCCCGACAATATGCTTCCGCACAACATCGACCTCCATGCTGTTACCGGTCCCGGAGGTGGCGCCGAAGCATCGCTGATAGCTCCCGGAAAGAGCGCACAGTTTAGTTTCAGAGCGCTCAATCAGGGTTTGTATGTCTATCATTGCGCTACAGCACCGGTTGGAATGCACATTGCAAATGGAATGTATGGTCTTATTCTGGTCGAACCACTTGAAGGATTTCCACCTGTAGACCATGAGTTTTATGTGATGCAAAGTGAATTCTATACCACTGGAAAATTTGGCGAAAAAGGGCATCAGGACTTCGATATGCAAAAAGCATTGGATGAAAGGCCAGACTATGTTGTCATTAATGGTGCAGTTGGAGCCTCGGCAGGCGAAAATGCAATGACTGTAAAAGTGGGAGAAACAGTGCGTCTCTATCTTGGGAATGGTGGACCAAACCTGATTTCTTCGTTTCATGTTATCGGCGAAATTTTTGACAAAGTATATGTTGAAGGCGGCACATTGATAAATCATGATGTACAGACAACCTTGATTCCGGCCGGTGGTTCAGCCATTGCCGAATTCAGATGTGATGTTCCGGGAACCCTTCACCTCGTAGATCACAGTATTTTCAGGTCATTCAACAAAGGGGCACTTGCACAGATCAAGGTTGTTGGTGACGAAAACCACAATGTATTTACAGGAAAAGAAAAGGAAGAAGTCTATTTGCCGGAAGGTTCTTCTATCCAACGCATCAGCTCCGGCAAACAAAGCGCAGCAGCTGAAGTAATTCCGGAAAAAAATTTGCAGGAAAGACTTGCTGCCGGAAAAACACTTTACAACCAAAATTGTATGGCGTGTCATATGGATCATGGAAAAGGCATTGCAGGCACCTTCCCTCCTCTGGTGAATTCAGATTATCTTCAAGCGCTTCCAGACAAAGGTATCGGCGTTATTCTGAATGGATTGCAAGGTGAAATTCTTGTAAACGGCAATAAATACAACAATATCATGCCGGCAGTTTCGCTCAGCGATGATCAGGTGGCCAGTATTCTCACCTACATTTTTAATGAATTCGAGAATGGCGGAGGTTTAATAAAAGCTTCTGAAGTCCGCGATTGGCGGGATAAAAAATAAATCGAAATGAATTTTATAAAAGTTTTCTGCTTAATGCTGTTGCTAAGTTTTGTGACAATATCTTTATCCTCACAAAACAGAGGCATGGTTTTGATTCCATCAGGAAGCTACAAGCCTTTCATCAAAGGGCAGGCCGATCAGTTAAAAGTTGAACATTTTTGGATGGATGAAAAGGCTGTTACAAACGCTGAATTTTTGGATTTTGTGAAAGCAAACCCAAAATGGTCAAGAGCGCAAGTTAAACGACTTTTTGCCGATCAAGATTACCTTTCGCACTGGAGAACAGACTTCGTTGATCAAAATAATTCTCAGCAAGGCAACGCGCCCGTTGTGAATGTTTCCTGGTTTGCAGCAAATGCTTATTGCACATGGCAGGGAAAGCGACTTCCGACCCTCAGCGAGTGGGAATATGCAGCAAGCGCTTTGCCGCAGGGAAGCAAAGACTCAAGCAGTCTGCAGGAGATAATTGCAAACTGGTACAGCAGGCGGTCTCAGGTTGAAAATGATGCTGCAGCTTTCTATAAAAGCGAATTTGGGCTTTGGGATATGTACGGCAAAGTTTGGGAATGGGTTTATGACTTCAACAGCGTTCAATACAATGAAGATTCAAGAAACATGGAAGAATCGCCCGAAGGACTTTTTTGTGGTAGCGCCTCACTAAATGCCAACGATGCATCCGATTATGCAACCTTCATCCGCTATGCCTTCAGAGGAAGTTTAAAAGGAGATTTTACAGTAAGAAAATTAGGATTCCGTTGTGCCAAAACAATAGAAAATCAACAATAAAAATTATGAAATATTTAATCGTATTAACAATAACAGCCTTGTTGCTAGCAGGTTGCAATCACAAAAAAGAAGATGTCAAAAGCTGTTGCAGCAAAGAAGCAAATCAAAAAAGCACAAGTGACTTGAAAGAGTCTTTGCCCGGGACATCGGTTTATCAACTTGAATACATCTGGGAAGTGCATGATGGTAAAAAGTTATTAATGAGACAGTTGGCAGGTAAACCTGTTGTTCTAACAATGATTTTTACCCATTGCGAATATGCATGTCCGATGATGGTGAACGACCTCAAAAAAATTGAAGCCAACTTCAGCGAAGAAGATAGAAAGCTATTCACTTTTGTTCTGGTAAGTTTTGACCATTTGCGCGACACCCCGGAAAGATTGAAAGAATATGCTTCCTCACAAGGTTTAGGAGAAAATTGGATCCTGCTTCATGGCGATGCAGATCAGGTGAAAGAGCTTTCGGTTGTGCTCAATATCAGTTATGAAATGCAGGAAAATGGCTCATTTTCGCATTCAAACCGAAAACTTGTTCTTGACAGTCAAGGAACAATAGTCTATTCGCAGGAAGGACTTCAGACAAAAAGTGAGCCAGTGGTAGTAGCTCTAAAGAGGCTTTTGAAAGGATGATACCGTTTTGAAGTGCGCCGATTGAACCTTCGTAAAGTCTGGGTGTTTATATTCAAATTGAATTATTATGTGGGTAGAAAATAACAACAGACTTAGCCGGACTTTTGTTTTCAAAAATTTTATCGAGGCATTTTCATTTATGACCAAAGTAGCTCTTGCGGCTGAAAAAATGAACCATCACCCCTATTGGACCAATGTGTACAACAAGGTTGAAATTCATCTCAGCACGCATGATGAAGGCGATATTGTAACCGAAAAAGACCGCAAGCTGGCGAGAGAAATCGATCTGTTGGTTTGAAAAACTGCTATTTCAACCTTTCAGCTGCAGCAATAAAACCCTCAACATCCTCAAGAGTAGTGTCGAAAGAACACATCAGGCGAACTTCATTTTGACTTTCGTTCCAGATATGAAAAAAGTATTCCTTTTGCAGTTTCGGAATCAAATCCTTTGGTAAAATGGCAAAAACGCCATTGGCTTCAACAGCTCTGCTTAAATGTAAGCCGTCAACTCCAGCTATTTTTTCGCCGAGTAACTTAGCCATTATGTTGGCATTCAATGCATTTCTTTTCCATAAATCGTTTTCGAGATAAGCCAAAAACTGCACGATGATAAAGCGCATTTTGCTTGCAAGTTGCATCCCCTGCTTGCGGCTGTATTCAAATCCAGCAGCAAGTTCTTTGTTCAGAAAAACGACTGCTTCGCCAAACATAAGGCCATTTTTTGTTCCACCAAACGACAAAACATCAACGCCTGTATCTTTCACCATTTCTCTGAAACTACAGCCCAAAGCCACGACAGCATTGGATATGCGAGCGCCATCCATGTGAAGATACATATCATTTTTGTGGGCAAAATCAGCGAGGGCTTTTATCTCTTGAAGGCTATAAACAGTTCCCATTTCGGTGGTTTGCGAAATCGAAATCAGTTTGGGTTGCACATGATGCTGAAATCCGATGCTGTTTAAAAAGGGCTCCACTTGTTCCGGTAAAATTTTCCCGTTTTCGGTATGGACAGTAAGAATTTTTCCGCCAGTAAACTTCTCCGGCGCACCACCTTCGTCCTCGTTCAGATGTGCAGAATGTGGTGCAACAACGGCCTGCCATGAGCGCAACAGTTGTTGAACAGCCAACACATTGGCAGCAGTGCCATTGTATACAAAAAATGTTTGGCTTTCCGAACCAAAAACATCTCTGAAAGCCTGCTGAGCCTGTTCCATCAACGGATCGTTTTCTCCATAAGAAGGGTGATGTCCCTGATTAATCTGCTGTAAAGCCAGCATCACTTCCGGTGAAACACCCGACCAGTTGTCGCTGGCAAAACCTTTGCGGTAGTTCGCATTGAAATTCATGGTTTATCGTTTTTATACTTCTGTTTAACTAAATAAAATTTTCAGTTTTCTTTAAAATAAATCAATGCTTAAAAATCAGGCGCCTGCATTTTCACCAGCTCTTTTGTAGAAAGCAGGCCGCAAGCTGCGAAGATATCTTGTCCGCGGGAGGCACGCACAGTAGTCCGGATGCCTCTTTTGACAAGTGCTTCACGAAATTCCTGAATGATTTCTTCTGAAGAACTTTGCAGCGGTGTATCCGGTATCGGATGAAAACGAATTAGATTGATCCTGCAACGCAAACCGTTGAGCAGACGCGAAATTTCTTTCACATGGCGCGGAGTGTCGTTGATACCTTTAAACATGATATATTCAAATGATATGCGTCTTTGTTTACCGAGGTCAAACGAGCGCAAAAGCTCCATGACATCTGCAATAGGATAAACGTTTTCTACAGGCATCAGCTTGCGGCGTTCCTCATGAAAAGGTGTATGCATGCTTACAGCCAAATGGCACTCTGAATTTTCAAGAAAATGTTTCATGGCCGGTATCATCCCAATGGTGGAAACAGTGATTCTTCTTGGACTCATGGCATAACCCCAGTTGGAAGTGAGAATTTCCAGGCTGCGCATGACGCCCTCAAGATTGTCGAAAGGCTCACCCATACCCATATAAACGATATTTGAAAGCTTGTCGCGCTCGGGCAGACTGCTTATCTGGTTAACAATTTCACCTGCTGATAGTTGCGACTGAAACCCTTGTTTTCCTGTCATACAAAACAAGCAACCCATTTTGCAGCCCACCTGCGAAGAAACACACAAAGTGGCACGATCGTCATCAGGAATATATGCAGCTTCAATAAAACGATTGTCGCTTGTAGGGAAAAGATATTTTTTTGTCCCGTCCAAAGAGGTTTGGACATTGGAAAAATCTGTCAGTCCGACGGTATATTTTTCATTGAGCAATTGTCTGGCCACTTTTGAGAGGTTGGTCATTTCATCAACTGCTCTTATATGCTTTTTATAAAGCCATTCGCTGATCTGACGAGCTGCAAAAGCAGGTAAACCAAGAGATAAAACAATCTGCTTGAGTTCGTCAGGGGTTTTTCCGAAGAGGGGTTGTTTGGTCATTTGTATACTTTTTTTAATCCTGACCTAATAGGTTTGATAAACCTGTTTGGACAGGTCAGACTTTTTCGTGTTCGAAAACAAAATTATCCAACCCGCCAAACATATCCAGAATATAATCTTTACTGATAATTGAAGGTGTTTGGTGTTTGTAAGATAGATAAGATGACCATTGATAGTCATTGATGTTCTTCACGAAACCATGTTCAACAGGATTTTGGTGTATGTATTTTATTGCGTTTTTTAAGTAGCGGTCTTCTGTAATTCTTTTCCTTTCGGGGTGTTCCTCGAAAAGACTTCCTGTTCTCTTATAGGCCTTATTGCAGCTTTTTGCATACGCATTGAACAGGTTGGAAAAAGGCAAGTGGGGTTTATTGATTTGCTTCTCCGACAATTCAGACTCCTGACGTAAATGAACTAATAAATGAAAATGGTTTTTCATCAGGCAATAGGCATAAATATGCGAAATTGGCAAGATATATTTCTCCATCAAACCTATAAAAAAGGGGTAGTTCCTCTCCTCGCGGAAAATATTCTCCCGGTTGTTTCCACGGTTGAAGAAATGGTAAACAGTACCCGGGGTTAAAAGTTCTTTTTTCATTTTATTTTTCATCTATTTTATTTTTAATTTTTTTTACAAGTCCTAACAGGTTTTAAAAACCTGTTAGGGCTAAAAAAATTAAAAATAAATCTCCGACATGATTTTATCTATTTCCACGCCTTTACTTATCAAAATATCCCTTACTTCGACTACCATCTCCGAACTTCCGCAAAGGTAATATAACTGCCCTTCAGGTAGTTGTTGCTGTTCGCGCAGCCAATTTGTCAGACGGCCATTGTAGAGTCCTTCGCCAGATTCCTGAGAGCAGCAACGGACATAATTTTCATTGAAAGCTTCAAACATTTCATTATCAAAATAGAAACTGTCAGTTGTCCGGCCGCCATGGATAAGTTTTTTGTTGTTGGCAAGACCAGAACGAAGCATCGATCGGTAAGGTGCGACACCTGTTCCGGAGGCAATCCACCAAGCGGGTTTCTCATCACCCAAAAATGCACCAAAAGGAGGAGAAACCATGATTACATCGCCATCTTTCAAGGCTGCAAGCAGCGGACTCAGTGTTCCATGGTGCTTGATATTGAAAAGCACAGAAATATCTTTCTCATCTTTGCCGCTGCAAATGCTGTAGAGCCGCGGAGGAATTGTCTTTTCAACAGTTATTGCAACTACCTGACCTGGCAAGAAATCGTGTTTTCTGTCAAAACTCAACACAAATACTTCGCGGCTGATTTCAGAAATACTATTTATTTTGACAACTTCGAGAGGCAGTTTCTTAATGAAACCTGAAAGCCCTGTATCCATTCAGAAATATTTTTTGGCAAAATTAGTGTTTTTATAACGCAGAAAAGTCTTTCAGATTCACCTGATCAATTTCGGAAACCGGAGGTCTGCAACCTAGTCTATCACACATCCAATATTGAAGTTGTGTTGACAATGGCTTTTCCTTTACTGCAGGAATCAAAGAGTCGGTTTCAGAGGCTGCAGTCAGAATGCCATGTGGTAAATTCCGTCTTAAAGTATTTAATGCCTTTTGTGCGCCAAGACCACGAAGAACAATCAGTTGCTGGTTTTCGAGTAAATGCAGTGCCTGAGCCCAATGGGTAAAACCTGAAGGATATTTGCCCATCAACGATCGCTGTGTGTCAATCATTGCAGCAGAAATGTCAAGATACTTCCTTTCATCGAAAAATATTCCAAGTTTTACGAGTGCCATGCACATGACGGCATTTGAGGAAGGAATCACATTATCATAGGTTTCGCGCGGCTTCACAGCAAGATCGTTATTGCTTTGACTTGTGAAATCAAACAGAGAGCTTTCTGAATTAAAGAAATTCTGAATTACAGTTTCAGTAAGAGAACGTGCCTGCATGAGAATTTTTTCATCACCAACCGATTGATACAATGCAATTAATGCATTTATAAATAAGCTGTAATCATCCAAAAATGCAGGAATTTTTGCATTTCCGTTTTTCCAGGATCTTAGCAAACCTTCATCTTGATTTTGCATTTCATCCAGGATGAAAGTGGCTGCTTTTTTTGCGCTTTTAAGCCATGATTCTTCACCAAAAACATCGTATGCTTTGGCCAAAGCCTGAATTTGAAGTGCATTCCAGGAAAGAAGTATTTTATCATCCAGGGCAGGTGGAATTCGTGAAGATCTTTTTGATAAAAGCTCTTTTCGTGTCCGTTCAAGTTTCTCATCAAAGTCTGCAATGCCAATGAGATGTTTTTGACAAAAGCTTTCCTTTTCATGCGGAGAGACCAGCACATTAAAATTATGCTCCCAAAATGCTTCTTTTTCAATGCCAAACCATGAACGCAAAATTTCAGCATCTTCACCCGCTATGGCATCAAATTCTTCTTTTGTCCAGACATAATATTTTCCTTCAACGCCTTCACTATCTGCATCCAAAGCTGAATAAAAAGCATTTTGAGGAGATTTGAGTCTTGTTTCTGTGAAATTGATAGTTTCTCTCACAACCTTTTCAAAGAGGGCATCACCAAAAACACGGAAAGCTTCTGCATAGAGTCCCATAAGTTGCGCATTATCATAAAGCATTTTTTCAAAGTGTGGTATATGCCAGCGATCATCAACAGAATAGCGTGAAAAACCACCTTCGAGCTGATCATAAATACCACCTTTAGCCATTTTAGTCAAACTTAGATGCACATGGCTGAGCAATTCTTTATCCTGAAAACGCTCACCCATAAGCAAATAAAAACGCAGGTTGTCAGGCATTGGAAACTTTGGTGCACCTCTGCTGCCACCAAGCTTATTGTCGAAACGCAGAGTGCTGTTTTCAGCCATTGTTTTCAATAATTCAGTATTGCTTTTGACTTCAGAAGTTGCGATTATTTCTGTAAGTTGCGTATTGCGAATACCTTGCGTTATTTGTTCGGCTTGCTCAGTTAACTGTTCAGGTTGTTTCTCCCAAAGTTCTGCCAGCTGATGAAGGATATTTTTCCATTGATCTTTTCTGAAATAGGTTCCTCCCCAGACCGGACGCCCATCGGGAAGCGCAAAACAATTCAAGGGCCAACCACCGCGTCCGCCGATCAGTTGAACGGCTTCCATAAAAAAGTGATCTACATCCGGCCGTTCTTCACGATCAACTTTGACGCACACAAAATTCTTATTCATTATTTCTGCAACTGACTTATCTTCAAATGATTCGTGCTCCATAACATGGCACCAATGACAGGCAGAGTAGCCGATACTCACAAGTAACAGGCGATTTGTTTCCTTTGCTAGAAGAAGGCTTTCATCGTTCCAGGGCCGCCATTCAACCGGATTGTGGGCATGTTGCAGCAAATATGGACTGCTTTCTTTGATAAGAAGGTTTGGAATAGTTGACATGGTTTTCTTTGTTGAGTTTTGGCAAAATAAAGTAAAAAAAAGAATGGAGTGAGGAAGAACAATTGTTTTCCACACTCCATCCAGAACGATTTTTGACTTGTGTTAAGTGACTATCCTAGCCATGCGTTGAGCATCCACACAGTTTTTTCCTGTTCACGGATGTAATCGCTCATCAAAGCATTGGTACCTTCGTCGTTTGCATCACCTGAAAGTTCGAGCAGTTCACGCTCAAGAATAATCAGTTTTTGAATTCCATCAACAAGGTGTTCAACTGCTTCACGGCCACCGCTTACATTTTTTACTTCCTTGATTTGTGAAGTCTCATGATAAGTACTGTAGGCGTGGGCAGGAGTGTGACCAAGTGTGAGAATGCGTTCTGCGATTTCGTCAATTTTGATTTGCAAATCGTTGTAAATTTCTTCAAATTTCAAGTGGAGCTCAAAGAATTTTTCACCTTTTATGTTCCAGTGGAAACCTCTGACATTCATGTAAAAAATTGAGAAATCAGAGAGAAGATTGTTAAGTTTAGCGGCCAGTTTCATCGATTTTTCGACATCGAGGCCAATAGAAGTCATTTTACTCATAACCAGAATTTTATTTGTTTGGTATAATTTAAGCTGTAAAGTTACGAAAAAACAGGCAATTGACCGAAACCAAATGCCTGATAATTTTTTATAAATTAAAGTGTTTTCATTGCCAGATAGAAATCGACCATTTCGTAATCTGAATTGATGCGGGCTTCCATCTCATCAACGGTTTTAGGTGGAGAAACAATGACTTTATCTCCTGGTCTCCAGTTCAGGGGCAGTGCCACTTTGTGTTCGTCAGCTGTTTGAAGCGCTTGCAATGAACGTACTATTTCGTCCATATTGCGTCCAACGTTTAGAGGATAATACATGATCAATCTGATTTTTCCCTTTGGATCGATAAAAAATACTGCACGAACAGCGGCAGTTTCACTTTCGCCGGGCTGAAGCATACTGTACAATTTTGCCACTTTCATGTCAATATCAGCGATAATTGGAAACTTCATAAGGATTCCCATTTTTTCCTTTACATTGTGAACCCATGCAATGTGTGAATGAATGCTGTCGATGCTTAAGCCAACAAGTTTGGTATTCATTTTTGTGAATTCATCCTCTAGCAGCGCAAAACCTGTCATTTCGGTCGTACAAACCGGAGTGAAGTCAGCTGGGTGAGAAAAAAGTATTGTCCAACTACCTTTAATGTACTCAGAAAACTGCATCATTCCTTGTGTTGTCATGGCTTCAAAATCTGGTGCCTGATCGCCAATTTTTGGCATTGTGAAAATTTCTTGTTCCATCTTGTTTAAAATTTGATGTGTTAATAAAATGTTAATTTGATGTAGCAAAAGTACTTTCAATAACAACATCTGTCAAATCGATAATATTTAACATTACATAGATAAAATCTATATTTGCAGAAAAAACAAAAATGATATCACTCATCCAACTTGAATATATTGTGGCAATCGACACTTTCAGGCATTTTGCCAAAGCCGCTGAGCACTGTTTTGTAACACAGCCAACCTTAAGCATGCAAGTCAAAAAGCTTGAAGATGATCTAGGAATTAAGATTTTTGACAGAACCAAACAGCCCGTCATTCCTACAGATATTGGTATTTTGGTAATAGCTCAGGCACGAAAAACCCTTGCAGAATCAGGTAGAATAAATGACATTGTGAAACAATTTTCAGGAGATGTAAGCGGACAATTGAACATTGGAATAATTCCTACACTTGGGCCTTATCTGCTACCACTGTTTGCGGGAAACTTCAAGAAGAAATTCCCAAAAGTGACGCTGCATATTGAGGAACTGGTAACGGAACACATTGCAGAAAAACTTAAAAATGATCAACTTGATGCCGGCATTTTTGTTACACCTTTTGGCGATGACGGAATAATTGAACAGCCTGTATTTTACGAAGAAATGCTGGTTTATGCGCACGCAGGGCATCCATTGCTTGTGAAAAACAACCTCAAAACTATCGATGTAGCTGTTCCCGATATTTGGTTGCTTAACGATGGCCATTGTTTCAGAAGTCAGGTTATCAACCTTTGTGCGATAAAACCCGGAAGTCGTCAGGAGCTGCCCTTTGATCTTGAGGGAGGATCTTTGGAAACATTGATGCGTATAATCCGAAAAGAAGGCGGTTTCACAATCATCCCTGAATTGGCTGTGAATGACCTTGGAGAAATGGAAAGAAGAAATGTTGTTCGCTTTGATGAGACAAAACCTTTGCGGGAAGTCAGTTTATGCTATTCCAGAAATTACGTAAAGCAGGGACTTTTAAAGCTTCTTTCAGAAGAAATTAAGGCATCAGTGCCAAAAGTTATGTTGAATCGTGAACGCGGAGATCTCGTTACCTGGAAATGAAAATGAATTGTTTTTAATACTTTTTCCTGTATTCCCTTGCCAAACTAAAGCCTGCAAAACTTAGAAAAAGTATTGAATTGACTGATAGTTTCAAAGTGAGTGACTCAATGTCAAGAAAGCTCGAGATTCCAAAAAACAAGACAGCAATGGCTATGTAAAGGAAAATTGATTTGAGCTGATAGGGAATCGGATATACTTTTTGTCCCCAGACGTAGGAGGCAACCATCATTAAAAAATAGCAGATAAAATGCGCCCATGCAGCACCATGGTATCCAATTATGGGAATGAGTGTCAGGTTCAAAACGAGGGTGATGATGGCCCCGGCAACTGAGATTTTAGCGCCATCTCCTGTTCTGTCAGTAAGTTTGTACCAGATAGACAAATTGAAATACACACCGTAAAAGAAATTCGCCATTAAAACTACAGGTACGATGCCCAACCCTTCGTGGTATTTATTTCCGATGAAATACTTGAAAATATCTATATAAAGTGTTCCTAAAAGAAATATCAGCAAGCCTGAAATGACAAAATAATTCATGACTTTAGCAAAAAGTTCAGGTGCTTTCTTTTTCTCAGCTTCAGCAAAAAAGAAAGGCTCAGCGGCATAACGAAACATTTGAATGAACAGCGTCATAAGTATACCAAGCTTGTAATTAGCGCCATAAATACCAAGTTGTGCCATCGGATTTTGTACTTCAGGAATGAGATACTTCAACAAAATTTTATCGATCATTTCATTGACCATACCTGCAAGGCCAACCACTAGTACCGGAAGCGCATAATTGAGCATAGGCTTCAAAATTTCACGTGAAATTTCAAAACGGAAAGATTTCAAAACGGGCCAAAGCATCAATAAACTTAAAAAACTTGCCAATAAATTAGAGATGAAAACCCATACAACAAGATTGGTATCTCTGCCAAAAATTTCATTGGCGAGTTCTTTTGAGAATTGAGGAAAGACAAGAATGAAAAGGATATTTAGGCCAATGTTAAATGAGACATTAAAAAGCTTAATAATGGCAAAAAGTCTGGCTTTATTCTGTTTCCTGAGCATGGCAAATGGGATTGCTGTGATGGCATCAAGGGAAACAATTATTGCAATGAAGATAATGAATTCGGGGTTTCCTGCATAATGAATCGCCTGTGCTATAGGTTCATACAAGAATAACATGGCCAGAAGAAAACCAAATGTTGTGATAATAATAGAAGAAAGCGCATTGCTAAAAACGCGTTTTGAATCACCTTTTTGGGCAAAACGAAAGAAAGCAGTTTCCATTCCATAAGTAAGAAAAACAAGGAAAAAAGCAATGTAAGCATACAGTTCGGTTATCTGCCCATAGACCTCCAGATCAAAAATGCGGGTGTAGAAAGGAACAAGCAGGTAATTAAGCAGACGGGGAATTATTGTTCCCATTCCGTAGACTGCTGTCTGTCCGACGAGGCTTTTTATTGGGTTTCTCTCTTTCATTTTGCGAAAGCAAAGGTAATTTTTTGGAAAGAGGAATGATAAAATACAGGAAAGAATTTACAAAACCTGAAAGCAAAATCTATCATTTTATGAATTTCAAAAACATAAAATTTATTCATCATTGGAAGGAAGTCGTACATGAAAAACTGTTCCTCTTCCCTTCTCTGTGTCAAATGAAATTGATCCTCCGGCAGACACGACCAGATTATAAACAATTGAAAGACCAATACCCATTCCACTGGATTTTGTTGTAAAATTTGGTGTAAAGACCTTTTTCTCCTCCTCCTCACTCATGCCTTTTCCATTGTCGGTGATATCAATAGCTATATGGCCATCCATTTTTGAAATTTCAACCTCGATCAGACCATCTGTTTTATTCCCGATAGCCTGAATACCGTTTTTGAGGATATTTGTGAAAATACGGCTTAAGTTGGCCGGATCTGCATATACTTTAAAACTCTCATTTTCTAAGACTTTAAGTATTAGACGAATATTGTCATTATGATCAAATAAATTAATTGTCTGCTTTATGATTTCTAACAAATTTGACTGTTCTGGTTTATTGACAGGCATTTTTGCAAAATCAGAAAATGCAGATGCAATTGAAGATAGTGTATCTATTTGACTAATAATTGTTTGTGTTGTATTTTTAAGCTTCAATTCGATATCAGGATCATTTTCATTCCAGGCCTTTTCAAGGTATTGAACGCTTAAACGCATTGGCGTGAGTGGGTTTTTGATTTCATGAGCCACTTGACGAGCCATTTCACGCCATGCTGATTCTCTTTCGGAGCGCGCCAATCGCTCAACACTTTCTTCAAGTTGGTCGAGAAGTGTATTGTATTGATTTACAAGCTGTCCCAATTCATCCTTTCCTTTCCAGACAATTTTTTCGTTCACTTTGTCGAAGCGAACCAAACGCATTTTTTGTTGAATCATCTCGAGTGGTTGCGTCAAACGGCGGGATAACAGCAACGCCATCGTGACTGACAAACCCGTTAAAAGTAGAAACAGATTGATGTAAGCCAAAACAAGTGAAGAAATTTCGTTACGCATTTCCGATTCCCTTGCAAAAAATGGAAGATTGATATAGGCGACTGCAATGCCACGAGAATCTTTGAATGGAATGTAGGATGACAGATATTTTCCATTTCCAATCTGTTCTTGCTGAATATAATAGAGTTTATTGTCATGGTACATCGCACGGTAAGCGATTGGATTCATGAGTTCTGAAATCAGGCCTCTTTCGTAGATTTCGGGCCGGGAAGAGGCCATCAACTTTCCATTGAGATCAAATAGATTAATATCCGAAAAAAAGACAAGTGAAAACTTAAGTAAAAGTTGATGAAGATAATCGTTCATTCCCTCCTTGCTTAAGTCATCATTTTTCAGTTTATGTTCGAGTTCTATGAGAATAGACTGTGTTTTTTCGGCAAGAAAATCGTTGTTTTTGCTTTTATATACATCCGTTATATAATATGTTGAACTTATTCCAATAACCACAAAAGACAATAATAGAGATGCCAAAATCAACATTTGCAATTTTAAACGGAAAGTCAAAGTAAAACTTTGGACATAGTATTTGTGATTAGAGAAAATAAGAACAATAAGGCCCAAACCACCAATAATAAAAAAGAAATACGAGAAAGGGGCAATAATTTCAGTCAAGGTTTTTGTTTTCTTACTTACAACAATAAACTTTTCCGGGCCCGATTCCTGGACAATATGCCGGTATCCATTAAGATTGAAAAAATCAGATCTGACTGCTGCAAATTCATTTAGACGTGTTGGATACAAATATGAGCCAAATTTATAAACAAGACTTCCGTTCTGATACGTTGCGAAGGAGTAATTTGCAAATTCGCGTGTAAAGCCCTTGCTTTCGTCGATAAGCAATTCGGGATAGCCGAGTCCTTCAGGTATGTATTTAAAATAGAATTCCAGAAACAGAAACTTTTTCACACCATTATTGCTTGCTTGAAGCGTGTCAGAAAACTTTATAACTGCCAGATAATAAATGCCTTGTACATTATCATCAATAATATAAAGATCGGGTAAAGAACTCTTCTTTCCTTTTATTTTGACAAGGTCTTCAAAAAAAGAAGTGCAGTTTACAGTAAAATTTTCGGGTTGAATAATAAGCTGCTGACTTTCGCTGCATAAAGTTTGTTCAATAGCATAGCGTTCGTAATAGCCTTTTAGATATTCAGTAAATATTCTGTTATATATTTGACTTTCAGAACTTTTATTCAAATCATCAGGAGTATTTAACCATTTATGAATCAAAGTATCTGAAAGAATCTGATCACGAGTTTCAGCAAAAAGAAACTCAAACATTGGATCAGTATCAGCACTAAGCTTATGTAATGTCAATAATTGTTCCTGAGCAGATTTTGACTGATTCACTTTAAATATAGAATAGGTCATAAGTGAGGATACAGCTATCAACAAAATTATAATGTAAGACGATTTTAAAAAAGCATTATTTTGATTGATTCCATTGCGTGAAACAATAATGTAATATAATGTAATAAAGATAGTTAAGTACCATCCGGAGTTTTGAATCTGAATACTCCAAAAAGTATTAATAATCAATAATGCAAAGAATATTGCGGTTTTAATAATGGTATTCTCAGGTGCTGAAAGGTAAAACGTAAAAAGTCTGAAAGCTGATAAACATGCTGCAATGATTAATAATCCAATAGCAAAAAATACCAGGTAACTCCATATATTTTGTGCATAGACTTCTGTAAATGAAAGTGGAACAGAAGAGTGAAAGAAAATATAGTCAGCTAAAATTATTGAGAAAATCAGAATTAATTGAACCGATAGCGCCAAAACAATTAATGCTATGAAACTTTTGAATTTTCCAGCTGTAAACTCCAGACTTGGTGAAAACCTAAATAAAAACAATGCTCCAAAAAGCAATGCATGTAAGTGGATAATCAGAAATCCAAGCGAGGGAAAAACTGATCCAGAGTTATATAGTACAGGTTGAAACAATTCGCTTTGAAAATCAAATACATAATGTCCGAGATAGCGCAGAAGTAGTTGAATAATTAATAAGTCTGCAATAAAGGCTAGAAAACCAAACCACTTATTCTTGAGAAATAACGGTACATTTTTATAGAACAAATATAGTATTGTGTATAAAACCGAAAGAATTGCAAGTAATACAATGAAACCAAAAGCTTTTTGAAAAGAATAATAGGAAAGCAGCTTGGAATCAGTAGGTTTAATATAGAAAGAAACTTCTCCAGAAATATTTGTGATGGGAAAAGCATTTAGCGGTGTTTCAGAAATAGTGTAGCCAATCGTTGATGTATAATGTCCGGAAAAGCCATTTGTAAGAAAAGAGTTTTCAAAAGGATATAAAGTATAGACAGGATCCAGTAGTAATATCTCTATGCTATCTTTTTGAACTGCATGCTTCAAGAAATAGCCATTTTTCAATTTAACAAAAACAGGTACTTTATTTAAACTATTGCTTAAGGTATCATCCCAAACGATGCCTGTTTTGTTCCAGAAAAGTAAAACACCATTTTTTTTAACGAAAACTCCAATTTCATTGTTTACAAAAGTTTCATTATAAAACATCTGCTCAATGATACTTTCTTCTCCTTTCGAATCTGTAGCAATAACTTTTAATAAACTTTCACCATAATTTATAAGATTCAGCGATCTATTCTGAAAAACTAAACTGAATTTTTCAGCAATTTTTATAGACCTATCAGATCCACTGCTAAAAATGAAAAAGCTATAATAAGTGATTGTAAATATAGCTAGCAGATAAAAAAGCCATTTCTTTCCAGAAAAAAAACGAAAATGATCAAACATTTATTTATTAATCTGATTTTTAGTACATTAAGTTAAAAATATGTTGACACAATTAAATGCCCTCTAACGAATTAATTTAAAGACAGCAATGCAGAATGTCATCCAGAGTCAAAAATACTTTATAAGCTCTAAAAATAGCAAAAAACATACCTTAAGTGGAGAAAAAAGCAAAAAAAGAATAGAGAAACCTAACTAATCAATGTTCTCCGGTGTAAATATGTAAATCAAACTGGAGTATTCTTGCGACTTCTTAGCCTTATTATTTGATTTACAGCCATTTAAGAAGGCTTTTAAAGGATACAGACGACTATTTCGATACTTTTCACTTAAAAGGGAAACATAAAAAGCATCCCAAACCATTGGTAATGAACGCTGTAAAATAAAACCATGTCGCTTGGCAAGAAGTGAGATTGTACTTTTGTCAAAATGGTGTAAATGCCTTGGCACGTCCCATGCTGCCCATGTGTTACCATAGAAAACTGCATCATAGGATTTATAATTTGGAAGCGCAATTACAAGGCGGCCAGATTTTTTAAGCAATCGTCTAATCTCGTCAAATTGCATATCCAAATCATCAATATGCTCCAACACGTGCCAAAGTGTTATCAAATCAAAACTATGACTTTTAAAATATTTTTGCTGATTTGGTTGAAATATTTCTTTACCTATTCTTTTGCTGGCAAATTCGCGCGCTTCAGTGTTGGGCTCTACTCCTGAAATATTCCAGTTCTTCTCTTTACAAAAATTTAAAAAATCGCCCGAACCGCATCCTATATCCAAAACATTTCCAACTTTGATTCCATCCGTAACTACCCGATATTTATTTTTAATATTATATCTACGAATTAGATTATACACAAAACTGAAAATTGAAAATCCAGATTTTGGATGACTGAAATATGAATCGGACCTGTAATAATCGGATATTACTGATTCATCAGGATATGGATTTGTAAATAAAAAATTACATTCCTTACATTGTGAAATCGAAAATTCCTTTCTTGTAAGGAAATAATCTTTAATGACTGAATGTTGTTTCAGGGAATCATTGCCACAAACTGGGCAATATTTTCTTGTTATCAAAATATCTTGTTTCACGTGGAACATTTAATTAACGACCTAAAAATATGGCTAATACAGAAATATCAGAAGGTGATATACCACTTATTCGTGAAGCTTGCCCAAGAGTGGAAGGTTTGATTTCAGATAACTTTTCTCTTGCTTCATAGGACAATGACTGGAGTGAATGATAATCAAACTCGAGCTTGAGTTTTACATCTTCAAGTCTAGCGAGTTTATCAGCCATTTCTTTTTCCTTTTCGATATAGCCTTCATACTTAAGTATAATTTCTGTTGATTCAAGCACTGCTTTATCGTACCCGGAAGTTATACTTTTTAGTTCTGAAGGCAAAAACTCTAGAAGACCAGTTAGACTAAGCTGAGGTCTGAGTAATAAGTTTGCAAGCTTTTGCTTGGCAGTAATCAAGCTTGTTCCTGAAGATTCCAGGTAACCGTTTACAGCATTTGGATCCACACTAACACTGCGAAGCATCTCTATGAGTATCATAATTTTTTCTTGTTTAGTAACAAACAAGTCCATACGTTCCTTACTAGCTAATCCCAGTTTGAAAGATTTCTCGGTCAATCTAGCATCGGCATTATCCTGTCTAAGTAGAATACGGTATTCAGCCCTGCTTGTGAACATGCGATATGGTTCATCCACTCCTTTTGTAATAAGATCATCAATCAGAACTCCGATGTAAGCTTCTGCTCTTCCCAAAATCAATGGGTCTTGTTCTCTTACTTTCAAATGAGCGTTGATACCGGCCATTAAACCTTGAGCAGCTGCTTCCTCATATCCTGTTGTTCCGTTTATTTGCCCAGCAAAATAAAGATTATTGATCAATTTTGTTTCGAGTGTATGAAACAGTTGTTCCGGTGGGAAAAAATCATATTCTATCGCATAACCTGGTCTGAAAATTTTAGCATTTTCAAAACCCTCAATCTGTCTTAAAGCTTTCACTTGCACATAATCAGGCAATGAAGAGCTAAACCCGTTTAAATAGTACTCGATTGTATCCCATCCTTCGGGCTCCACAAAAAGCTGATGAGAATCTTTACCCGCAAAACGATCAATTTTATCTTCAATACTTGGGCAATATCTTGGACCAATACCTTCTATTCGCCCACTAAACATCGGGCTCAAATGAAATCCTGTCCTTAAGGTTTCATGCACTTTTAGTGAAGTATATGCGATCCAGCAGCTTCTTTGTTGTTTGAGTTTAGGTTGCTCAAAATAGGAAAAACCTCCTGGCTCATCATCCCCTTTTTGTTCTATCAGCTTCTCAAAATTTATTGACCGGCCATCAATCCGAACCGGTGTACCGGTTTTCATTCTATCAGACCTGAAACCAAGTTCAACTAACTGCTCCGTAATTCCGGTACTTGCCTTATCACCCATTCTACCTCCTCCAAACGACTTTTCTCCAATGTGAATAATGCCGTTAAGAAAAGTTCCATTTGTAAGTACAACAGATTTCGAATTAATTTCCAGCCCCATTCCAGTCTTCACACCAATCACGCGCTTATCCTTTACCAATAATCCAACAACAGTATCCTGCCAAAAATCAACATTGGTCGTCATTTCCAGCTTCCGTCTCCATTCGTTTGAAAACATCACACGATCACTTTGAGCTCTCGGGCTCCACATTGCCGGGCCTTTTGATTTATTAAGCATTCTAAATTGAATCATGGTTTTGTCAGTCACAATTCCAGAATAACCTCCCATTGCATCAATTTCCCGCACTATCTGTCCTTTGGCAATTCCGCCCATTGCAGGATTACATGACATCTGAGCGATAGTTTGCAAATTCATTGTAATGAGTAAAACTTTACTGCCTAAGTTGGCAGCAGCAGCTGCGGCCTCAGAACCGGCATGGCCTGCACCCACAACAATAACATCGTAATTTTCAAATAGCATAGTTAAGATTGTTTCACGTGAAACAGTAGTATAAGTAATTGATTATAAGAGATTCAAAGGCGCAAAGATAAACAAAAGTTTTCTTGTTGACGCATTTCCACCCTTTCTGCTTCCGATTTGTCATTATAACCTATCAAATGCAATATGCCATGTACCATGACTCTATTTATTTCTTCCTTAAAAGAGACCCCACTAATTCCAGCGTTTTCTTCTACTCTTTCAATGCTTATATACAATTCTCCGGAGACTATTTCGGAGACTTCAGAAGAATTAAAAGTAATTATATCGGTATAGGTATCATGTTTCAAAAATTGAACATTCATCTGAAACAAGTGTTCATCACTGCAGAATAAAAAAAAGACCTCACCGGTCTTCTTGCTGTAATGATTGATTGCATCTTCAAGCCATTGCTTGCAAGTTTCGTCAAATAAAAATTCAGGTAAAGAAACATCAATTGTCTGAAAGTGAATCATTGAATCTGTTTTTGAAAACTTTCTTGCCAAAATACGTCTGTAGCTGCATACGTCTTTCGCGGGCAAGATGTTGGTTAAAACTTCCTGAAGCAAAATAAAGATGTAATTCACTACTATTATGATCTATAAATAAACCATCTGTGAGCCGCTCTGTCATTTGAAATAAGTCAGAAGAAACATTAGTCATATTAAAGTCAGAATCTTCAAAAAATTCTTTTTCAAAACTCCAAACAAAGTGTAATGAATCTTTATCATGATCAAAACTAATAACTATCTCTGTCTCGCTCTTTAAGTCACACAAATATCCAAATAATCTGTCTGTAACAGTCATGATATTTGAATAGTAGGTAGAGTAAAGCTCAAATCGTTGAGATATTTCATCTATAAAAGATTCTATCTTGTTGATATTCTGATGTTTATTAATAATTTTAATCACCTTCTTCATATACACTGACAACATTTGAACGAATAAAATACTGGTTAACCTTTTGCTTGTAGTAGGGATGTAAATCAACTGGATTAACGCGCAAAACATCTCTTTGATTCTCAAGCAATCTTTTATACTCAAAATTTTCACCAAGGTTACCTAAATTTTCACCTTTAAATTCGTTCGATTCTCTTCTTTCTTCCTTATCTCTCTCTTTTTGAGCTTTTTCAGATTCCAATAAACGAACAACAATGTCATTTTGTCTTTCAAGCAATTGTTGATTCAGTTGTTTATTAACCAACTGCTCTTCAAATTTTTCCATTTCCAGCAGCGTTTCGTTTAGACCGCCATCCCCTAGTGTACCTTCCGATTTCATCTGATCAATCATATTTTTTAACTGTTGCCGAATAGCTTCCTGTTGTGCAGCCATGCGCGCAATCTCTTCACTCATCCCGCTCTTTCCCTTACTGCCTGATTTGCCATCCATGGCATCCTTGAGTTGCTTGCCGAGTGCTTCCTGCATTTGACGCATATTCTGAAGGCCCTGTCCTGAACTCTGACCGTCTTTACACTGACCTTCACCTTGCATTGGACTAGGCATTCCCATGCTATCCTGCATGTTCTTTAAAGCTTCTGAAAGCATTAAAGCCAGGTTATTAAGTGCCATCATCGAAAACTGCTGTGAATTCGCAGCATTACCTGTTATGCGATCCTTCATAAAATCCTGCGCTTCCCCTACCCGATTCTTTACAGCATTCACTTCTTCAAAAACGAAATTCTGAATCATCGGTTGGCGTTTACTTAAAGCTGTAAGAGAATCCTCCACAACTCGAAAGGACTCTGAAATAATGCTCTGCTTTTTAATTATATCCACATAAGCCGGATCATCTCTTCTCATCACTGTTAATTGCAACATAAGGTCTTCCTGAGACAAAGAAATTCGAAGCACGTTTTCGAGCAGGAAACGCAATGCATTAGCATCCTCAGCCATTTGCTGCTGTGAACTCATTTGCATCATCATGTTCAATTTATCCTTTAAGTCTTTCATTTTGTCTGCACCTGATTGCTGCTTCTTTGACGATTCCTTGTTTTTATTCTTTTGAAGCTCTTGCTGTCCGCCTTCCACTTCTTCGCTTATCTGACTTTCATCACTTTTCGTATCATCAAGGTTGAAGGGTCTTTCTAAAGTTTTATTCTCTTTCCTAAGTGAATCGAGCGCTTTCATTTCATTTTCGAATTTCTCTTGAATGTCCTCCAGATTTTTTGAAAGCTCGTCTTTTTCCTTTGATTTTGCTTCTGTTTCATTGGCATTTTTTTCAAGTTCGTCCGACAATTTTTCCAGTCGATCCATCAACGCATTCATTTCTTTTTCAACCTGAAGCTGTTTGAGTAATGACAGATTACGGTCAAGCATTTTTTCAAGCTGATCATTGTTCATTTCCATCTTCTTGAGCATATCTGTAATCTGATCCTTGTTTAGCTCCTCGAGAAGCTTTTCAAGTTCTTCCATCATTTTGCGAATATCGTCTGGAATAATTTCTTCCATCAACTTATCGATCATGGCTTGTTTTTCGAGAATACGATCATTGGCAAGTTCATTTTCGCGATTGAATTTATTCAGGCTTTCTCTTTCCTTCTTAAGCTGCTCAAGTTCAGATTCAAGCGATTGTTGCTTTTGCATTAACTTATTAACGCTTTGCCGGTCATTCCAGTCAATTTCCTTTTTAAGCATTAATTTTCTATTCAAATCACTTAAATCCTTTCTTATTTCCTGCGCATCCTTTAATGCTTTTTCCATCCGCTTATTAACCTCTTCCTGAGTACTTTTACTAATAGAGTCCAAGGTTTCGGCAGAGGCAAACTTATGTTCAAAAACTTGGGAAACCCGCATTTTTGGACCATTAATCCTGTCATTGTCATAAACCGCAAATTGAACCTTTACGGTTTCGCCGGGAAATGTTTTCAGACTATCAAGATTGAGAAAATGAAAAAACTGTTGTCGAAGATTTTGGCGATCAAAAGCCAACTCAAAAGTATTTTTCATTCGCGCTTCTTCCTTCTTATCCGGAATAACTTCTAGATTAACGGTTAAGCGGCTAAACCCATAATCATCCCCAATCAAGCCAGTATAGTACTTGTTTCTGTTTAACAGCACATCTTCAACCTGATCAACAGTTATTGTAGGAAACTCATCATTGATAACATCTATTATCAAATTCATTCCGCTTGAATTATAGCTGTATTTGTTGGAAGGTGTAACAGAAATATTGGAATTTTTCAAAACAAGTTGTTCATAACTCCAGTTATTTCTATCATTGTCCATATCCACAGCTATTGAATCAACAATTACAGAAAGCCGCTCAGTATCTCTGGTATAAAAACTCCATCGAATAATAGTACCGACAGGAACAGAAAACCACGATTGATCTTTTATCGTTTCTTTGCTCCTGCCAGTATATGCTGGGTAATTAATTTCAGCTTCATAAGCCAAAAGAAGCGGCTTTGGATGAACAATAAGATTCAATCTGTTGCTTCGAAAATCTCCTCCAATAATATTAAAATTAACATCCTGACCCACTTTTTTGAAAACATATCTGAATTCGACTGTACTTGTTCTTTCCATCAAAAATTTAGTCTTATTGCTTTCAATATAAAACTGAGAAGGAATTTCAACTCCATCCAGATTGATTACAAGCTCAAAATCTTCATTCTGCATCACACTCAAATCTTCATTTTTTATGGTAACCTCAAAAGGTAAAGGCTTGCTGAAATGGGTGTTGTACATGACGATCCTTTGTGTTGGATTTTTCACAAATGAAGGAAAAAGCAACAAAGAAATCATAAAAATGAAAACAGGTACAGCAGCAATCTTTACATACTTTAAATTACCTTTCAAATCAACAGCTGAGGCAAATGGAACTACACTGAGTCTTTCTGTTTTCTGCTTAATGGCAGCAAGCAAAAACTGATTATCCTTGTTTTCTTTGGTATAATTTTCACTTAACTGTAACGTATTCAACAACTTATCTGAAACATCCGGAAAATGCTTTCCAATAATCAATGCGGCATCTCGTACTGACATCGAATTGCGGTAACGAATGAGTTTTATTCCAGGATAAGCAATGTTCAAGGTGAAAACTGTCACAAAAAGCAGCAGAAAACCGTAAAAAATAATCATTCGGGCAACTTCGGGCAAATAAGCAACATATTCAATGAAATTGAAAAATAGAAAGACAGTAGTGATGAGAAGGGTGAAAAAAATCAATCCTCTGTAAAGCTTATTCTTGAAATACTTTTTAATAAAGCTTTCAATATGTTGGATGAGTATATTATCTGGTCTGTTCATTTCAAACAAAAATATTTTTCGTATTAAACGCTATGTGGACAATGATTGTTACTTTAGCAGGCTACAAAAATAGTATAATGCTAACAACTTCTTTGAATTTCAAGTTTTACTCTCAAATGAAAAAAATTTTCTTTCTTCTTTTTCTTCTTCCATTTTTCGCTGTGACAGCCCAACAAAACGATGAACATGTTCACGATGTTTATTGCCGACATTACCCCGAAAATGAAGAAATAACAAAGTTTGCTTTCCGTAACGATTGGCAGAGCAGTTTGGTTCATAACTACGATGTAACTTTTTACTTTTTGGATATTGAAGTTTCAAATACTTCAATAACAGTAGGGGGTACGGTTGAAATTCACGGAAAAGTTGTTTCTGCTGTGCTTGATACATTTGCTTTCGAGTTGATTACAGCACACAGTATTGAATCGATAATCTTCAACGAGGTCATATATCAAAATTTCAGCAGGGTAGGAGATAATGTTTTGGTGCCAGTAGCAGCAATAAATCAAGGTGAAACTTTTATTGCTTCCATAACTTACGGTGGAGTACCGCCTACAGGTGGTTTCTTTTCCGGCATTACAAATGCGTATTCCAGTACATGGCAAAAACATGTTACCTGGACACTTTCAGAACCTTTTGCAGCAAAAGACTGGTTTCCATGTAAACAAGTTCTCACTGATAAAGCTGATTCCGTATGGGTTTTTCTCACAACCCCACAAGGAACAATGGCTGGCTCGCAAGGCTTGCTCAGAAATATTACACCTATGCCTGATAATAAACTAAGATATGAATGGAAGTCAAACTATCCTATAGCTTATTATCTGATTTCTTTTGCGGTTTCGGACTATATGGAGTATAACATTTATGCCAAACCATCAGCAATGAACGGTGATTCGATTCTTATTCAAAACTTCGTCTATAACAATCAGAATTACCTGAATCAGCAAAAAATAAATATCGATGCCACTGCACCCATGCTACAGCTTTTCTCTGACTTGTATCTACTATATCCCTTTCATGAAGAAAAATATGGTCATTGCATCACACTGCTTGGTGGTGGTATGGAACATCAGACCATGTCAACAATGGGAAATTTTTCCTTTGACCTCGTAGCACATGAATTGGCTCATATGTGGTTTGGCGATAATGTTACCTGCGCAACATGGAGCGATATCTGGATCAATGAAGGTTTTGCAACTTACAGCAACTATCTGGCCATCGAAATGATGATTGGATGGAATACTGCGCAAGGCTTTATTCAAAGCAGACAAAATAATGTTATGTCGCAGGCAGGTGGCAGTGTTTATATTCCACCAACAGAAATTTCACCCACCAATGTAGGCAGGATTTTCAACGGGAGACTTTCTTACAATAAAGGTGCTGCTATACTGCATGTTTTGCGTCATGAAATTAACAATGATGAAGTCTATTTCGACATTATGAATACTTTTCAAATAATGTTTACAGACAGCACAGCGACAGGTGAAGATTTCAGAATGGTGGCTGAGCAGGTTTCAGGATTGGATTTCGAGCAGTTTTTTGCTCAGTGGTACTATGGCGAAGGCTATCCAAAGTACGACATAGAATGGTATATGTCGGGAACCAATGTTCACTTAAATGTAACACAAACACCTTCCTCGTCAACACCATTATTCAAAATGACAATGGATTATAAACTCAATTTTTCGGATAATACCCATTCTATTGTCAGGCTTTTTCAGGATGAAAACTTTAATCAATTTGTAGTTCCTGTCGATAAGCAAGTAATTTCTATTCAGGTAGATCCAAATAACTGGACCTTTGAAAAAGTTAACAGCATTGCTGTAACAATCCCGGAAAAAGAAAATGAGTCCTATTTTACTTTCGGTCCAAACCCCGCAAACGAACTTATCCATGTCTATTTTCCTTCAAACGACGGCAATTCAAAAACATTAGAAATAACAGATCTTGCTGGAAAGACAATTCTTCGAAAAGTCATAGCAGATAAGGAAACAAGCATAGATGTTTCAGGTCTTAGCAACGGGACTTATTTGCTTAGAGCAACCAATGGCAAACAAGAATGGGTTAGAAAACTTGTGAAGTAAATAATAGCAATATTTCAAAAAAAGGCTGCGGAAATTTCTGCAGCCTTTTTTTATGATAATTCATCAAAAGTTTCAAGAGCTTTTAGCAAAGCTTTATGCAAGAAATTTGCTAAAGAAAGACATTTTTTTAATGCTTCTTTTTAGTGTAGAAACCTACCAAATAGCCTGTAAGAGGGCTAAACATAAAAGAAATAAAAAACAACCATTGTTTTCCCAACTTACTCTTCGTGTTAAATCGTTCGGCTACCATCAGAGCAAGTGCATACCAAACAATAAATCCAAGTCCAATCCAAACAGCTTCCATAATTAGTAGAGATAATAGATTATGAATACGATAGGAATAATTATGCCCAAAAGTGTGAGCCACGCGCCACGAGCTGTAATGCCATCACTGCCGCGCGGAATTAAAAGACCACTGAGGGCAAGAATAATCAAGGCTCCTGAAAAAATATCCGAAAACCACGTCCAATATTTAGAGGGATTGTAGTGCAGATAATTCATTTCTCTGAAAACAGGTCGTCTTTTTGTAAGTTCAATATACCCTTTCCCGGATTTTAAATTCAGGATTGCAGTTCCACCTGTCAAAAATACTTTCAACTGGTTTTCTTTTGGAAAAAAATGCTTGCGATAATCCCCGTTAACACCATATTTCTTCAGCAATTGTATCACTTCCTCTTTATCAGGTTGTGCGTCAAAAGGAGGTTCAACAATACTTTTCTCAATGACAATAAAGTTAGGATTCCAGTCTTTCCGATGATTTAAAGCAATGCCGGAAAGCGCATAAATAACGGTCATTCCAAAAAAGAGATATCCAAAATCACGGTGAACAGCTTTGTTCCATTTTCTCCATTTTAAAGGCATCAGTAATATATGTTTTAGTTATATGAAAGGCTTTTATGAAAAAACCAGACAATAAAATGTCTGGTTTATGAATAACTTATGAGTTTAAAAACAAATTCTATTCTTGGATTACTTCGTAAGAAACAGCCACAATGTGATAGAATGAAAGTTTATCAACGCCTTGTTCTGCCATCATTTTACGATAGTTGGCAATCTGCTCATAGGCAGCCTCAGCACTGTGATGCTCGTGTTCTTCTTCTTCTTCTCCATCTTTGTTAGCCGGCTCTTCGCTTTCACAGTCGAGGGCATTTTCGCTACCAACTTCCGCCTTCAATTCTTCTTCCCATTCAAGCAAATAATCCTCATCAATGTATGTTTCAGCAACGATTCCCGTTACAACGAAATCCAATCCTTCCTGCTCAGTGTTAAAAGCTGCCATATCATCATTTGGCACAACCCTCACGCGACCGGGCATTTCAACATCAATGAGGAACAATTTTCTTCCGTCACCTCTGCAAATATGGTCGGCTGTTCCTTTGATTACAATAGTTTTACCTACAAGATCAACTGCCTTTTCCTTAAAGTTTCCAACGGTTACTTCAACAGCAGTTTCAGTTGTTGCATCCTGATTTGCTTCAGATTTTTGATTTCCTGTACAAGCCATCATAAAGGAGGCAACAAAGATGAATAAGAATAATTTTTTCATAGTTTAGTTTGATTTTGGTTAATATTTCGGCTACAAAAGTAAGAATTTCAACTAAATATGAAATACCTTGTGATTAATTTAACAAAAACGAAACTAGTCCGGGATAATAATTTCATCATCTGGGATGCTGATGCCATCATAACTGCGTTCGATTCCATTGACGTAGGAAATTGAAATGAGCAATGATCCATCTTCATCCCATTTTCTCCATTCGCCGTTCTTTCGTCCCATGAGATATTGCCCCTCTTCAAGTTTTTTTCCATTGGGATGATAAAATGTGTGTTTTCCGTTGGGCTGGTCTTCAACAAAACTGCCTTCAAAGGCGAGAGAATTGTCTTCAAAATAATGCTTCCAATTTCCTTGACGCATGCCTTCAGAATACTCACCTTCTTCGCGATAAAAACCATTTTCAAATATCCAGAATCCATCTTCCAAATCATCAATGTATTCACCCTGAGCAATTACGAGTCCTTCGGGTGAATATTCTGTCATTAAACCATCACGAAGTCCATTTCGGTAGATTTCTTCTCTCAATATCTGGCCTGTGCTATAAAACCATATCCATTTTCCAACAGGTTTTCCGGTTTTGTCATAGCTTCCCCTTTGTTCGAGTTCACCTTTAGGATAAAAAAACTCCCATTCACCGGTTTTATTTCCATTCAAATAATTTCCCTGTGATTTCAAGGTTCTGTCGGGATAATAATCCTTCCAAAAGCCTTGCCTCAGACCTTCAGCATTGATAATTCCCTCTGATGCCAAAATACCATTGCGGAAAATAAACGAACGCACTACTTCGCCATTTTCATCAAATTCTCTTCTGATGCCTTCAGGAACTCCTTGTCTGTAGGTTGCTTCAATTTTGACTTTTCCAGAGGGATAGTAATCTCTCCGAAGGTCGAGACGCGCAACTTCTTCGGCACTTTCCTGTTTCAGATCATCAACGAATTTTTCAATTTTTTTGAGATTTCCCTGTCTGTCATATTCCTTGAAAAGTCCGTTTCGAAGTCCATTTTTATAAACGCCTTCAGATTTGATTATTCCATTTTCATAAAACCATTTCCATGATCCAT
Organism: Bacteroidales bacterium; assembly: GCA_030683155.1. Lineage (GTDB taxonomy): Bacteria > Bacteroidota > Bacteroidia > Bacteroidales > F082 > JALNZU01. The sequence goes on along the minus strand of JAUXMV010000078.1, from coordinate 21,019 downwards.
GTTGACGGTTTTCCGAATCTCTTCTGTTGATGCGTTCTCTTTCTACAACGTAACCTCTTTTGAAAGTTGTTAATTCAATGATAGTTCCAAGTGTATCATATTGCCTTGCTATTCCTTCTTCAAGACCTTTCTCAAACGGAACACTTTTTACAAGCCTTTCTTTCAAGTCGAAATGTAATGTCAGACCTGATTTAATATCTTGTTCGAAATTTTCACGGATAATTTCTTCCGGAAGGTATGTAACTCTCTGCCCCTGTTTTCGACCAGCACTGTAATTTATTTCAAGGGAAATATTTCCTTCTTCATTGTAAAACTTCCACAAGCTGTCAAGTTCAAAGTTTTTTCTGTTGCCTTCAGACTTTATTAATCCATTTTCATAGTATGTCTTCCAATATCCGTCGGGTCTGTTGTTAACCAAAAAGCCTTCGCTTGATTTTTCACCATTTACATAATAGAAAACCTTGAAAACAGAATCCTGTTGCTGTGCCTGAAGCAATACTGATACAAAAACAAATGCTGTCAGAAGAAAGCTTTTCATAGTAATTTCAGTCTTCTATTTAGTTGAAACTGAACGACCGGGAGCAACGCGTTCTTGTTTATCAAACTTAAAAATATCTTCTTTTTTAACCCTTAGCATTGCTTTTTCACCACCTGGAAGTATAAAATATGTTGTAGTATCATATGAAATACGACCAAATTTACGTTCCCATTCCAAAGCTGAAACCTGATAATGCAGCTTTGGATTCAAAACAAATTTCAACTGTCTGTTTTCTCCTTGCTCAAAAGAAACATCTATTGCATTTTCATCATAAAATTCACATATGCCTGGAGTTTTCTTTTTTATGATAATTCGTTCCACATACTGTCCGTTTTCAAAACTAATTTTACCTGAAGCAACTTTAGTGTCTTCATAGCTTAGATTTCGTTCCAAAACTATCTTATGTGAGTTGTAAAACTGGATATCTTCAATATCTAAATCATAGGATTCAACTTTTTCGCGGATTGCCTGCGTAAAAAGAATTGTTTTCTTTGATGCACAGGATGAAACTGTTATCACCAATGCAAGCGTCATAAACAACATAAATTCTTTTTTCATAAGGCTGTTTTGTTATTTTATCAATCCAAGTTCCAATGATAAACTGAGCATCTTTTCAATCGGCTTCTTTGCAGCTTCAATCACATCCGGAGAAAGCTCAATTGATGGTTTCTCATTTTTGAGTGCAAGATACAGTTTTTCAAGCGTATTAAGCTTCATATAAGGACAATCGTTGCAATTACATGTTCCATCAGAAGGAACAATAAGGAAAGTTTTTTCAGGAGATAAACGTTGCATCTGATGAAGAATACCTGATTCGGTGGCAACAATAAATTTTTCACAGTTACTTTTCTTTGAATAATTTAAAAGTGCCGTCGTTGACCCAACAAAATCTGCCAGCGCAAGCACAGCGGCCTTGCATTCCGGATGTGCTATCAGCTCAGCATCCGGATTTTCTGTTTTAAGCTTTATGATAGCTACAGTTGATAAAATATCGTGTACTTCACAGGTTCCATCCCACAAAACCATGCTTCGACCGGTTATCTTGTTTATATAATCACCTAAATTTTTGTCTGGAGCAAAAACAATCTTCTGGTCTTTTGGAAACGACTCTACAAGTTCCACAGCATTTCCAGAAGTACAAATCAGATCGGACATTGTTTTTATTTCAGCCGAACAGTTAATGTATGAAATGACAATATGATCCGGATAATTCTTTAAAAAATCACCAAAACGGTCAGGTGGACAACTGTCAGCAAGCGAACAGCCCGCTTCCAAATCAGGCAAAACAACGAGCTTCCCCGGATTAAGTATTTTTGCTGTTTCGGCCATGAAGTGAACGCCAGCAAAAACAATCATGTCTGCATCAGTATTTGCAGCTTTTTGTGCCAGTCCAAGACTATCGCCTACAAAATCAGCTATGTCCTGTATTTCCGGCACCTGATAAAAATGCGCAAGAATTATTGCATTTTTTTCTTTACGTAGCCTGTTTATTTCTTTTATATAATCCATCTTTGCATCTCTTTTCTAAAGCATTTTAATAAATCCATTGACGATTAAACATCATCAACGGAAAAACAAAATTAAAACAAATCGCATTGACTGCTTGAATACATTTTAGTTTAGAACCCTATACTAAATAGATTTTATTAAAATAATTGTTATTATTTATAGCGCTGTTAATAACTGTAAAACATTTGGCTTAAAAATTTGGAAAATTGACTTATGAGATTTTATTAACATTGTTTAAACAATTAAATAGTTTCATTGCACTAAAAATCAGCTGTAAATAAGAAATGAACAAATTCTGTATTTGGTTCGGTTGTTAATAAAAAAGTACTTTTTCAACTGAAGTTTTGTTAATAGTTTTGTTAAAAAAATCTTATAAAAAAAGTCATTTTGTTAACAACTCAAAAACATTCACCCATTGGCTCGAAAAAGGAGATGGTTTATCAGAAATTAATAACATTTAGCTAACAATATTGATAGTACAATGTTAATAACTACGTAACAAATTAAAATTAAATTAGTTACATAAAAAGACTTAAAAAAATTGTTAGCAATAAAGTATTCATTAACAATAACAAGCGATATGTGCCCGCAAAAAAGAGATACTTTTGTAAAAAATATTTATCAACAATGAAGGATTTAACAAAAACTGTTCCTATAGCGAGTGACCATGGCGGCTATCCAATGAAGCAGTTTCTGATTCAAAAATTGCATGAAGAGGGTTGGAATACCATAGATTATGGAACTGAATCAGAAGAAAGTGTTGATTATCCCGATTTTATTCACCCCTTGTCGAAAGACATTAACGACGGAAAATTTCCTTTGGGAATCATCCTTTGCGGAAGTGGAAATGGTGCTCAGATGACAGCCAACAAGTACCCAAATGTGCGTGCTGCACTTTGCTGGAACACTGAGCAGGCAACACTTACACGTATGCATAACAACGCAAACATCATTTCGTTGCCTGGTAGGTTTGTCGACTTCGATGAAGCCTGGTCAATGGTTAAGGCTTTCCTTGAAATACCTTTCGAAGGTGGACGACACCAACAAAGAGTTGATAAAATATCCAAAACATTTTAAAAACAATTTACAATGTCAGATAATAAAAGTAGTTTCCTGAAAATGAGCGAAAAAGTTGCTTTCGACACAGAGCACAGACGGAAAATAAATTTCAATATTGGTAAGTATGATCAGGCGGTTCTGGTAGGTAAAAAACGATATGCAAATCTTGAGCTGGCAAAACAACGTGCTTATAGCATTAAATATAAGGTACTTACACATCTTGATAAATACTTGGTTGAGTTTGAGGCTAATTTTCAACGCAATGGAGGCAAGGTCATTTGGGCCAGAGATGCAGCCGATGCTGTTAAAGAAATTACAAAACTGCTTGAAAATGAAAAAATCGACAAGGTTGTAAAATCAAAGTCGATGACAACAGAGGAAATTGACCTGAATCATCATCTGGAAAAGAAAAAAATAAAGGTTTTTGAAACAGATCTTGGCGAATTTATCGTACAGACAGCTGGAGAGAAGCCTTATCATATCGTTACACCTGCGATGCATAAATCAAAGGAAGATGTAGCAAAACTTTATACCGAAAAATTTGGTCTTCCGCCGAATAGCACACCTGAAGAGATTACAGCTTACACCCGCAAAATTATGCGCAAAGAGTTTGCTGAGGCTGGTGCAGGCATCACAGGTGCTAATTTCTTAATAGCTGACACTGGTTCAATCGCTCTCACCGAAAATGAAGGAAACGGTTTGCTTACAATGGCTTCACCTAAATTGCACATTGCCATTGCAGGCATCGAAAAACTTCTTCCTTCAATTGATGATCTTGATCTTTTTTGGCCGCTTTTAGCTACCCATGGCACCGGCCAGACAATGACAGTTTACAATTCAATCGTCAGCGGCCCTTCAAAAAATGGTAATGGTCCGGTACAAATGGTGGTTGTGTTGCTCGACAACGGACGAACAGAATTGCTCGCAAAGGCACGTCAGCGCATTGCTTTGGCTTGTATCCGTTGTGGCGCCTGTCTGAATGTGTGTCCTGTGTACAAAAATATTGGCGGATATTCATACGAAACCACATACAGCGGCCCAATTGGATCTGTCATTACGCCCCACATGAAAGGCATGAAAGAGTATCAGCACCTTAGTTTTGCTTCCACTATTTGTGGTGCTTGCACAGATGTATGTCCGGTAAAAATACCACTGCACGAGCTTCTGCTTATCAATAGAAATGAGGCTGTTAACAAGAAGCTTGTAAGTTCATCAGATAGATTCATCATTATCAACTCAACGCGATTTCTCAACAGCCGAAAGCTGCTTGACATGACCAACGGAGGCACAAAAAATATGGTTTTGAAATATTTTGTTGCGAAATCATGGGGAACACGTCGGGAAATGCCTGTTTTACCAAAAAAATCTTTCAGCCAGCTTTGGAAAGAAAGAAAAGAAGAATAAAAAGCTAAGTTTTCAATTTGCGGTTATTTCACCCTGTTGGGATTTTCTGTAAGAAAAGCCTTCCAGCCGGTGTATGAACTTTGACTGGTGTCAATTTTTCCCTGAAAAAAATGGCATACGGCTGCAGCTACACCATCAGTGGCATCAAGGTGTTCGGGTTGATTATCAAATTTTAACAGGGTTTTGAGCATGGCCGCAACTTGTTCTTTTGAAGCGCTTCCATTGCCAGTAATCGATTGTTTTATTTTTTTTGGGGAATACTCAAACATTGGAATATTGTTGTTGAGAGCCGCCGCAATTGCAACACCTTGTGCCCTTCCAAGTTTGAGCATCGATTGCACATTCTTTCCAAAGAAAGGAGCTTCTATTGCCAGTTCATCCGGATGATATTCACGAATAAGCTCGGTAGTGCGATCAAATATCTTTTTAAGTCGCAGAGCCTGAGTTGTATACTTATTCAATTTCAGCACACCCATCACCATAAGCTCCATCTGTGTGCCTTTTTGCATGATTAACCCGTATCCCATGATGGTTGTTCCGGGATCAATTCCTAAAATTATTCGTTCTGTTTTCAAAAAATTCCGTACTTAGCTAAATGAAAACAAAAGTAAGCAAAACGACCAACATTTTGCTGCGTGTAATGATCATGCTGCTTACCTTTGGGTTTGCTTACAAGCATCTTCTTGGCCGAAACGACTGGCATCAATGGCTGGATCTGTGGAAAATGATTGTTTATCAACCTGAAAAATACTTTCTTTTTGTAGTTGTTTTGTTGTTGCTTCCTGTGAATATTTTTATCGAAAGTTTCAAATGGAAGCTGTTGATAGATAAGATTGAAAGGGTGAAGCTTAACAAAGCTTTCACGGCAGTTTTAACCGGAATTTCGGTGAGCATGTTTTTGCCCAACAGGGTAGGCGATTATCTGGGAAGAGTCTTTGTTCTCGATTATGCTAGCCATATCAAAGGTATTTTGGTTACCATAATTGGTAGTCTTTCACAAATGATGACTACTTTTCTTGCCGGCGGAATAGCATTAATTTTTGCCATACCACTTATTTATGATTTTACCGAACCCTTTTCAAGGCTCCTGTATTTTGGATTGGTATTTTTAATAATTCTTTCAATTGCTTTATTTTTTCTGATGTATTTTAATGTTGGCCTTTTAAAGGTTATTTCAGGGAGTATTTTTAAAAAGAGAAAAGAACAGATTGAACGCTATGCTGAAGTTTTTACAATGTATGACAAAACTGAGTTGTTTCGCATTTTTTCACTTTCAGCCCTACGTTATGGCGTTTTTTCATTCCAGTTTTATCTGATGTTGCATATTTTTGATTTCCAATTGAAATATCTTGATGCTATCATGGTAATTTCACTCATATACCTTGTAATCACCATTATTCCAACCATCGCCATCACCGAACTTGGAGTTCGTGGCTCTGTTGCTGTGAGCTTGTTTTCATTTTTTTACAGCGACGCTGTTATATGGACGGAATATGCCGCAGTTTCGGTGCTTGCCGCAAGTTCTGCTGTTTGGCTGATTAACCTTGCTTTGCCGGGCCTGATAGGTGCAATATTTGTTTATCGGTTAAACTTTATAAGAGAGGAAGCAGATGGAAACTGAATATATTTGGATGTATCTGCGAATTGCAGAGATTGTTGCATTGTCTTATCTGTTGTTGATAAGTAGCTATACAATAGGCTGGTACAGATTAAAAAAAAGACCTCCGGCGGAATTGGGCGGCCAGATTCCTGTAAGCATTCTTGTTGCGGTGCGCAACGAAGAATCAAACATTGCTAATTTGATTCAAAATCTTTCAAAACAATATTATCCTTTGGATAAAATACAGATTATTATAGTTGATGATCATTCTGAAGATACAACAATAAGCGAAATCAATAAAGCACATAATGCCTTTCATGACTTAAATCTCATTCACTTTCCGGCAAAAGGAACAGGTAAAAAATCTGCACTTTCAGAGGCCCTTGAACTCGCTGAAGGGGATATGGTGCTTGTTACCGATGCTGACTGCATACCCGGACCTTTTTGGGTGAGCCAAATGGTTGCTTGCTATCGTGAAGAAAAGGCAAAACTGCTTCTTGGACCTGTTCTTTTTGATCCGGCAAACACCATTTTCGAAAAAATTCAAGCGCTGGAGTTTATAAGTCTGATGGGCAGCACTGCCGGCGCTGCGGGCATTGGCCTTCCGATGATGGGTAATAGTGCGAATATGGGCTTTGACAGAAAAGCAGTTGTGAATGCCGGTGGTTTCAATGCAAACAAAAGATTTTCTTCGGGAGATGATGTATTTCTGTTGATGAATATCATAAAAAATTATGGACGAAAGTCTGTAAGGTTTGTCTTTTCTGAGCAAGCGATCGTAAGCACAAAACCTTTAAGCAATATGAGCGCATTTCTAAGTCAACGCTTGCGATGGGTTTCAAAAAGTTCTGGCTATAAGAGACCCGAAATCATCTTGCCAGCTCTCATTGTTTTTTTATTCAATTTTTTGCTTTTAAGTATGCTTTTTTCAGCTGTTTTTTATCCTTTTATGGCACTTATTTTTATCCTTTTCATCTTGCTGAAATATCTTGTTGACTATCCTTTACTCCATGCAGCCAGTGGTTTTATGAAACGCAGAAGGCTTCTTTTTATGGCTCTTCCACTTGAATTTATTTATCCATTTTATGTCGTTATCATTGGTCTTGCCGGAAATTTTGTAAAAGTGAAATGGAAGGGTAGGAGGGTAAAAAACTAAAGCTTGATACTGTTGATGTAAAAATTTTGAATAAAAAAGCCTTCCAAACCAATTGGCTGGAAGGCTTTTCAATTATAAAAAGAAATTTTTATGATCCTAAAGTTGCAACCATAACTGCTTTGATGGTATGCATGCGGTTTTCTGCTTCGTCAAAAACCAATGAAGCAGGTGATTCAAAGACTTCATCATTGACTTCCATTGCTTCAATGCCAAACTTCTGGAAAATCTGCTCACCAATGGTTGTTTCACGGTTATGGAATGCAGGAAGACAATGCAGGAACTTCACATTTGGATTGCCAGTTTTTGCAACCATGCTTCCATTCACCTGGTAAGGAAGCATCAGCTTGATGCGCTCTTCCCAAACATGATCTGGCTCGCCCATCGAAACCCAAACGTCGGTATATAAGAAATCAACACCTTTAACGCCTTCGTCAACGCTATCAGTAAGAGTAATTTTGGCTCCTGTTTCTTTCGCTATTTCGCGACAGGTTGCTACGAGTGATTCTTCTGGCCAGTTTTGTTTTGGTGCAACAGCCCTGAAATCCATACCCATTTTGGCAGCGCCTACCATCAATGAATTGCCCATATTGTTGCGTGCATCACCACAGTAAGCAAATGCTACCTGATGCAATGGCTTGTCGCTATGTTCCATCATGGTTAAAAAATCAGCCAGAATCTGTGTTGGATGGAACTCATTCGTGAGGCCGTTCCAAACCGGAACACCGGCATATTTACCAAGCTCTTCAACGATTGACTGTCCATAACCACGGTATTCGATGCCATCATACATGCGGCCCAAAACGCGTGCAGTATCTTTCATTGATTCCTTTTTTCCAATCTGTGAGCCCGAAGGTCCAAGATAAGTCACATGAGCTCCCTGATCAAGGGCTGCAACTTCAAAAGCGCAACGTGTGCGGGTTGAATCTTTTTCGAAAATCAGGGCAATATTTTTGCCTTTCAGCCGCTGCTGTTCGGTTCCGGCATATTTTGCTTTTTTCAGCTCTAACGAAAGATCAAGAAGAAATTTAATCTCTTGTGAAGTGAAATCAAGCAGTTTAAGAAAATTGCGGTTTCTAAGGTTAAAAGCCATAATGAATAGTTTTTAGTGTTTATAATGAATTGATTTAATTCTATTTATACAAATCAGTTGACAAAATTAAAGAAAATTGTGAATTATTTCACAAACAATCATTTTTGAAGTGTTTTTTTCATCTTTTCATAAAAAAATGTCCATAAATGGACGGTTTTTTAATGGCTTTGCAAATTACCTGGCTTTACAGTGTTTTTTTTCACTGTTAATTCAAGCCGAGAAGATTTAATAACGTTCAATTTCCATCGTTCTGGAGATTCCAAACAAAATTAATATTTGTCCTTTGTCTTTCATTATTTTTGCGCCATGATAATTATTAACGACACTATAATAAGTGAAGACCTTTTAAACGCAAGATTTATCTGCGATCTTCCACGATGCAAAGGCGATTGTTGTGTGAGTGGCGATGCCGGCGCTCCCCTTGAAGATAATGAAATAGGCATGATTGAGGACGATCTGGAACAGATAATGGAATTTATGACCGATGCCGGAAAACAGATTGTGAATGAAAATGGCGTTTTTGATTACGATATTGTAGGAAACTTAGTTACTCCTCTGGTAAATGATCGTGAATGTGCATTTACAGGATTTCATGACAATGGTGTCAGTTTTTGTGCCATTGAAAAAGCCTGGCTGGCAGGCAAAACAGCGTTCAGAAAGCCCGTGAGCTGCCACCTTTATCCTGTCAGACTGGAAAAGAAAGATGGTTTCATCCATGTAAACTACCATCAATGGAGCATTTGTGTGCCTGCAATTCGAAAGGGAGAAAAGGCCGGATTGCCTTTATACAAGTTTTTGAAGGAAGCACTGATTCGCTATTTTGGTGAAGATTGGTACAATCACCTTGAAAAGGAAGTGAAGTCAAGGAGGTAATTAACACGAAAACACACTATAATAATAACGGCCACTTCAAAAAAGTGGCCGTTATTATTTCATGCATGACCTTTTATTACTTTTTTAGCAGGTCGCGGATTTCAGCAAGCAGCTTTTCTTCATTGGAAGGAGCTGGAGGCGCAGGAGCCGGAGCTGGCACAGCTTCTTCTTTTTTCTTCATCTTGTTCATTGCTTTTATCATCATGAAGATGGCAAAAGCAATGATAATGAAGTCGATCACAGTGCTAAGGAAAGAACCATAATTGATAGTCACAGCAGAAGTAACAACTTCTGATCCTTGCATAACTGCCTCTTTCATAACTACTTTTAGATCACTAAAATCAACACCGCCTACGAGTAAGCCGATTGGAGGCATAATGACATCGCTCACAAACGAGGCCACAATTTTGCCAAAGGCACCACCGATAATGATACCTACAGCCATGTCCATTACATTGCCACGCATGGCAAAAGTTTTGAATTCAGATACAAATCCCATATTTCGTAATGTTGGTTAATTAAAAAAAGACGCAAGATAGTAAACCGATTGTACAATGTCAATAAAAAACCAGATACAATTAATAGCTGGTTCTTGACATGAATTGAAATGTATAACCAAAACCAAAAGAATACCAAAAATTAATTGTTCAATAAAGACAAAGAAACATCAACATTGATTTCTACAGTTTCTGATATGTTCTTAACCACCGTCCTCGGAATTTTGATGTCATAATCGGCCAGTTGAATGTAAAAAGTGGATTTTCCATTTATCAGGCCATCTTTTACTTCAAAAACACCCTTTTCAATTACTTCTTTTGTCACACCTTTGATCGTCATATTGCCTGACACTTCAGCATCGTAAGTGCCATTTTTGCTTAGATCGATATCACTCAAATTGCTTACTTTTCCAACAAAAGTAGCATTTGGATACTTATGTGACTCCACATAATTTTCATTGAAATGCTCTTGCATCAGGGCTTTTTCAAATTGAAAACCCTTCATAAGGACTCTGAATACAAAATCACCGGAATTGAGGTCGATAGCACTGTTTACCTGATGGTTGAACGCCTCAATATTTTCGGCCGGTGCTTCAGAATAAAATCTGATTACGCCTGTTTTTGTTGCATATTTTTGTGCCTGCACACTAAATCCGCCGATCAAAAACAGCATTGCAATTATTAGGATTTCTTTTCTTTTCATTTTTTTCGTTTTTAGATATATTTGATTAAATCTTTCATAATTAATTGATTAAAGATCCATGTTCCATAACAACATCCGTTTCGTTGTATCCGGTGACAAATCCTTTTATGATTACAACTGCACCTTGAGGCGTATTTTTTAGCTTTTCCTGGTGGTTTTCAAGCATACTTATTCGAATGCCTTCTTTGCCAAAAAGACCTTTATCGAGCACAAAAACAGCAATTGTTAAATCATAGATGGATTCAATTTCAGACAAAACGCCCGAAATCTCTACTACTTTTCCGTTGTATTTTAATTCTGCCGAAGCTTGATCACTGCGGTAGAATTTAAAAAGTTCTTCTGCTGTAAGCGTAAAGTCGGCTTTCTTTTTTTCGAAATCCGGATGAGATTTATTGTAAACAAAAACATATCCGATTACCGCACCTACTGCCCCCATAGCAACTAAAATGAGCATGATTTTAATCCATTTGTTCATGTTTTTTACATTTAAAATTATTCCACAAAGAAAAGGTGTAGACATAGCGGATTCAAAACAATGTTTTCTCAATCGGGAAAAACTGTCATTGAACAAGCATTAATGAAAGGTAAGTACTGAAAAATCTGATGATAAGAAATCTTTTTAAAGCCTGAAATCTGCCTTTTATATATTAATATCATCGCTGAGCCATGCACGAAACAAAGGAGAACGTTCGGTGCTGGAGATGGATTCTTCTTCACAGGCAGGCTTTAAAATGACTTTTATGCGCGACTTGCTGTAGGTATGAAGCTTGTCAATGGCTTCAAAGCTGATGATAAAAGCCCTGTTGATACGAAAAAAACTTTTTGGGTCAAGCGACTGTTCCAGTTGATCCAAAGTATAATCCAAAGGATAGCGATCTCCGTTTTTTAGCATGGCAAAAACGATTTTTTCAACGATGTAGAAATATGCAACCTCTTCAGTTGTGAAAACCTTTATCTGTTGCCCTGCTTTTACCATAAAGCGACGCAGAAGCTTAGGCTGTTTTCCACCTAAAAGTTCTAATAGTTGCAGATATTCTGCTGTTGGTTTTGGAGCAGAGAGTCTTTTCAGTTTTTCGACAGCCTTTTCTAAATCATGTAGTTTAAGCGGCTTCAAAAGGTAATCGATGCTGTTTTCTTTGAAGGCCTGTAAAGCAAATTCGTCATAGGCAGTTGTAAAAATCACAGGAGAAACGACCTTAATCTGACTAAAAATTAAAAAACTATTTCCGTCAGCAAGTTGAATATCCATCAGTATCAAATCAGGATCTGTGTGCGATTTAAGCCAGTCAACTGTACTTTCGATGCTGTCGGTCATTCCTGCCACAACTGCATCGGGCAAGGCCTGAAGCAACAATGATTTGGTGCGTTCAGCTGTAGCTTCTTCGTCTTCAACAATCAATACCTGCCATCCCATAGCGTTGATTTTTATTGAATTAATGGTAATTTTACAAGAAACATTTCCTGTGTTTTTTCAATCTTTATCTCTTTTCCTGCGAACAAACGAAAACGTTCAGAAATATTTTTTAGTCCCAAACCCGTCGATATTTCCTTGCTTTGTTTGGGTTGCAGATTATTTTGAACCAAAATAAAATCACTGTTGACAATGATTTCAAAATAGAGCGGCTTGCTTTTTGAAGCCATATTATGTTTTAGTGCGTTTTCTGCCAGCATTTGAAGTGTCATAGGTGGAATTTTGGCAAATAGGAATTTTGACGGTATTTCTGCTTTTAGCATAAGACCGGATCCATAGCGTTTTTGCTGAAGATAAATGTATGTTTCGAGAAGCTGCATTTCTTCTTTGAGCGGAATCAATTCGCTGTCGCGGTATTGCAAAATCTGTCTGAAATAATCTGAAAGTTTTTCAACGTAATCCGCAGCGGTTTTTCCATCATTTTCAATCATCGCGATGAGTGTACTAAAACTGTTGAATAAAAAATGTGGGTTCACCTGATTGCGCAGATTTCTGTATTCAAACTCCAGTTTTTCTTGTCTGATGCGCTGTTGCATCTTGATTTTATTTTCGCGGTCACGCAGCCACCAAAGCAATAGCACAGAAAAAACTACAAGTGAACCGGCAAGAAACCACCATTCAAACCAAATAGGTTTTTTTATCTCGATTTCAAGTGTCAATGCATCAAAATCTGATTTTTTATGTCCAGCCTCAGCAATATGAAACCGATATTTTCCCGGACTTAAACTACCGTAGTTTAACACCTGATCCCGTGTTTCGAACTGATTGCTTTCACTGCCATTCTGTTTTACAAGGAATCGAACCTCTTCAGGATTTGGATACCAGATTCCTGAAAACGCTATGCTGACCTGGCTTTGGTTGTGCTTTAACTTGATTTTCCGTTCAAAATCAAATGGCTTTAAATTCACCAGTAATTTTTTCATTTTAATCAAAGGCATTCTGTTGGCCAGATTTGAAATATTTTCTAATCGGAGTATTCCTTTGTTGGTACTGATAAAGAATGCAACATCCGAGTCTGCGGCAATGCTGTTTAATGCCGTTTGTTTTAAATTCAAGCCATAATGTCTGCCCGCTTGAATCACCTCACCGCTGTAAATATTTATTAGGTCGATACCATTGTTTCCAGCAACAATCAAATGTGGCGACAGGGTTGATGCTAAAGATGTAATTGTGAGTGAACTCAGACCTTCTTCAATTCCAAAATGCTTCAGACTATCGCCTTTAATCCGGTACAACCCATCATCAGATGATGCAAGCCAGATGGCGTTTTGAGCATCTTCGGCAACAGCATAAAACACTTTATTTTTTAGAATTTCGTGTTGCGGTTGCACAAACCTTCCATTTTCATAAAAACTTACGCCTTTGCCATCAGTTGCAAACCAGATTCTATTTTTGCTGTCAGCTTTAACATGATAGATATAATTTGCTCCCGGACCTTCATCCTGACCGAAAGAATGAAATTGCAATGTTCCGTCAATTTTTTTTGTTGCTTTTGATGCTCCGCCCAATGTTGCAAACCAAATTTCAATTCCCTTGCCGTCAATGGACAAAATGCTGTTGTTCGCCAGTCCATCAGTTTCGTTATATGACTTAAAAGTCAGATTTTCAGGGTTCAAAACTTTTAAGCCTTCATCAAAAGTTCCAAGCCAAATCCAACCGTCATCATCTTCATAAATGCTTGAAACAATGGTAGAATGAGATTTTGAACTGATTTTAATTTCTTGAAAATCCTCACCCGGATTAATGGCTTTTGTTCTGAAAAGGCCATTTTCATTGCTAAACCATAGGAAGCCACGTTTATCAACCAATAAAGCAAAAAGATCAACTGTTGATTGGGTTCCTATCATCGGTACATTTTCAATTTGTCGGCCTGCCGTCCACAAAATTTGTTCTGCATTAACTACCCAGAAACCTCTTAAAAGGCTTTTGCCAAGCTGAATAATCCGCTGAGGAACATCATTATGAAAAGGAAAAAGTTGTTTAGTTCTTGTGCACCAGGCAAAAAGACCTTTGTCCTGACTTGCAATCCAAACATAGCCATCCATCATCAAAATCGACTGCACAACTCCATTTTTCCACTCTTCAGAAAGTTTTGGCAATGCTATTTTCTCATTGTCAATATCGAAAAAACAAAAACCGCCATTGTGCATTCCCAGCCAAAGATTGTTTTCAATATCTATCCCAAGAGCAGTAACAATAAGGTCAGGCAAACCTTCCTTTTGTGTAAAAACCTGAATATTTATGCCATTATCTTCCAATCGTATTTTCACGAGTCCGGCATCGGTTCCAGCCCACATATTGCCAGAAAAATCTTTTTGAAGGTCATAAACATAAGCATCCGGAAGTCCGTTTTCGGTGTTTATATGCAGCGTTTCCTGCTCATTTCTAAGCAGATATATGCCATCACCATATGTTGAAACCCACATTTGTCCCTTATCGTCAATTTCAATCGCGGTAATGGAGGCCTCGCATGAAAGAATCTTTTCTGGCTGGAGTCCCAAATGAAGTTGACGATATGAAAGCAGTGTTCCATCTGAAAGGCCTGCAAAAACTGTTGCACCTTTGTGCCCAAGGGCTTTTACTTCTATCTCGCTCAGGCTATCGGGAAAGGGGAGCTGATTGTAGTTAATGCCATCAAAAACAAACAATGACCCTTTTGTGCCAATAAGTAAAAAACCATCATTGTTTTCTGATGCAGCGGTGATTTTACGCTGTTCAATGTTGTAACCCGGTGTAAAGTTGCGCACAAAAATTTCTTGCGACCAAAGCATCACCGGAAGCAGCAAAAGCATTAGGATTGAAAATTTCCAATACTTTTGAGAGCTATGTTTTTTGACAAATTTCATCAGTTTTTCTGCTTTTCTGATGTGATATTTGGAGTTAGCGTTGCCTCAACTTTTACTTTTATCTCTGGTGCAATTTTTCTGGATACAACTTTTGGAATTCTTATCTGATGGTCTTCCAGAAAAATACTAAAGTCCGATTTTATGTAAATATTTTCTTCTCTGTAGCTGATTTCAGCAGAGATAATCCGTTCTTTTTGAATGCCATGCAAATCCAAAATACCTTTTGTCCTGACGATTTGTGTGCTGCCGTTTTTCCATTGAGGCTCTTCGATAATTTTCCCTTTGAAGATAGTTTTTGGATATTTTTTTGTTTCAATATAATTTTCGTGAAAATGCTCCTGTTGCAATTGACTGTTAAAACCTTCAAAACTAGCATTGTCAAGCACAAAGATGAATGTTTTATTTTTCAAATCTATTGCAGCTTTCAGCTCACCTGAACCTGCTTTAATTAATTCAAGCGGGGCATCCGAAATGAAATCTATACGTCCTTTTTCGGTTAAAAAAACCTGGTTTTCCTGCGCATGCAGACTTGCTGCAAAAAATATAAAAACAAAAAAAACCAGTCGACAAGCTTGCATGGATAAAATTAGTTTAGGACAACCTCCAGACGAACGGGATTGTGGTCGCTGAAAACAAAATCGAGGTCTTCAACCTTAATTGATTCGATAGAAATATTTGGAGAAACAATGAAATAATCAATTGTTTTTGAGCCAATAACACCCTTTTGATAAGCCTTGTCGAGATTTCTGTTGGTTGGTGCTGTTGGATCAAAAGCATATTTCCAGCCTTCAGGTAAAAAATTCTCAGGAATCTTTACGACGGGTTCATCATAGATATGCCCGTTGTAATCGTTTTCTGGTTTAAAATCAGGTGGATTCAAATTCCAATCACCCCCAATGATTACATAATTTCCCAGTTCATATTCACGAAGCATTTTAGATTGAATCACTTCAAGCTCCTTATCCATAAGTAATTGATCAGAAACAAAAGCAGAATTATGGGTATTGATAACAATAAGTTCTTTGCCGTCTTCGACTGTATAGCGTGTTTCTATAAAGCATCGGTCGAGCAGAAACATTCTATCGGGCCAGCCGGCAATCAACGGAAAGCCATAGCGGCGGCTTAATCGGGGAGAGGCTTTCGAAAAAGTCATAATTCCTGAAAGTACCCTTCCCATCGGCTCATTGAAAGGTACAGGCACAAAAGGCACATCATAATTTACCGCTTTAACATGGTTGAAACCGGGCAAGGCATCTGCAAGAATCACTTCCTGATTTTGATTATAGGAACGCTTTGCTTTAAAATCAACTTCTTGAAACAGCCAAAAATCAGCATCCCTTGTTTTTAAATAATCAAGCACTTGCAGCAGATATTGGTCTGTAAGCTCTTTGCTGCCACGAACCATTTTGCCGCCGTCATAGAAAAAATCCATTTCCTGACCTAAGCCGGCATAACCGATATTCCAGCTCATCAGACTGATTTTTTTGCCTTCTAAATATTGAGGATTACGATGTGTAACCGCTAGCTCTTCTATTGGTTCGGGCAAGTAATCCGTGAAATTTATATAAAGCAAAAACAAACCGAAGAGTAAAATCACTGCCAAGATGATGCCTCCAAGTATACTGAAAATCATTTTCATTCCTGTTAGGTGTTAGAATTGTAATAAGTTTAGCGGATAAAAGTAGTAGATTTCGATCGATTGTTTTATTGGTTTGGAATTTTTTATTCAAATGATGTAAGAATTATACAATTTCCATAATTTTATCAGCTAAGTTATTGCCATCAACATTTTATAACTACATTTTAGCAATAGCGCTACTGCAATAAATTTTTATGCTATTTTTCAATGCTTTAACAATTTTTATGTAGCACAAGCACCAATGTTTGAATGCTTCGCCTTAATTTCGCCAGACAATTGAAAACATTGCGACACTTAATCTTTGTTACTTTTCTGTTACTTTTTTCCAGCGCTCTTTTTGCGCAGGAACGCCTTTGGATTGAAGGTATTATTATTTCTTCTGACAGCCTCTTACCAATTAAAAACGTGCATATTATAAGCCAGATGGCACGCAGTGGAACCATCAGCGATGATCAGGGAAAATTTATTCTTCGCGGTAAGGAAATTGATTCAGTCATGTTTTCTGCAATGGGATTTCAAAGAAGAATTGTCCCTTTTGATGCACAAAAGATACCAGAAGGCAGCGTTTGGCAAGTGAAACTTCATAAAGACACTATCATGATGGAGGAAGTTGTCGTGCGATCGTTTTATGACTGGCCTACATTTAAGCATATTTTCGTGAATATGCGCCCCATAAAACCTGTAAATCTTGATTTCATCAACGAGGAATTGAAGGATATTCTGCTTTATATGAATCCGGCTCCTTTCACGATCAAAGGACCAATTCAAACTTTGTACGACCTTTTCAACGATGTGGCACGGTTGCAACGCAGAATGGAACGAAACCGGCGTGCGTATAATCAGCAGCTAATGAAAGAGGGGCGCCTGAACGAAATTATTCCTGAAAAACCGGATCATTTGGATGAGTAATATCATCAGATTTCATCCATGTTTTCATTGTCAAGCGATATAGTTTTTTGCAAAACCACTGTGTTTGGTATCGAAACCAGTTGGCCATCGTTTGTTTTTATGTACATAAAAAAGAGGGAAATATTCACTACAATACCTTCGATGGGATAATCTTTATCAAGAATTTTTATTTGTGATCCAATACGAACCGGGTGATTAAAAAACAAAATTAGGCTGGAACTGATATTTGAAAGAATAGACCATTGCGCAAAAAATGCAACACCCAAAATTGTCAGGGTTGAAGTGATGAAAATGGTAACTTCCTGAGATTTGACGCCCCAGATGGCAGTTATAAGAACTAAGGCTACAATGATGATAAAAAAATTGATGATTTTTGAGATAATTCTTTTCCTTTCAAGTGCAAAGTGCAGCTTGTTCATAAGCTTGTTTATGAATCCTCTCAAAAGGAACTTTATTGCAACAAGACTTATTATTACCGCCAGCGTTTGAATTATTTGAAGTTGATAGAGCTCCATGAAAAATTTATTTTTCTGTAATTTTAATTTTATTCACCAAAAAGTTGAATCTGAATCAATTGCAAACGCTCACCTTGAAAAGCACAGCAGAATTTTTAATTGCAAAAATAATTTCTTCTCAGCAATTGGCATTGAATTCACAAAGCAATTTTATCTGGCTGATTGATGCTTCCGGCATGAGGACACTTTTCAGGTTTCCGGTATGCTTTACTTCAGCATTTGCCTTGTTGAGATACTGAAAAATAAGGACTGCAATTATTGCAAGCAAAAGAAGTAAAGCGATGATCCAGTCCTTCTTTGAAAGGCTTTTTGATTTTTGATTTTCTTCCATTTTTGGGTAGAATTTTTAAGACATCAAAGGTAGATTAAAATTAAAAGACCTGACAGAATCATCAATGAAGTTCTGTCAGGTCATAACTAAAAAATTAGTTATACAGGTTAAAAAAATAGCGAAAGCTACTCCAGTGTGAATCTTATTGGTATATTGAAAGATACTCTTACAGCTTGTCCACGTTGTTTTCCGGGAGTCCAGTCTGGCATCATTCCAACCACGCGTAAGGCTTCCTCATCGCATCCGCCACCGATTCCACGCAAAATTTTTGGAGATGAAACGCTTCCATCTTTTTCAATGATGAAATTAACAAATACTCTACCCTGAATGCCTTTTTCACGTGCTTTTTCAGGATATTGAATGTTATTTGAGATGAATTTCAACAATGCTTCAGTGCCACCAGCAAAAACCGGCATCTCTTCAACAACATTAAAAATTTCACCTTCTATGGGTTCTGCATCTGCAAAAGCTTCTTTTGGATTTACCATTGATCCGGTCACTTTTCCAGCAGAATCAACCTTATACGACATGATATCTTCAGGACGGGGTTCTGTTTGCACCTCTTTTTTATCGAAACTGCATGACTGTATAAGTATTGCAGCGATCATGAAAGGTAGAAAAATCAATAATTTTAACCAGTTTTGGGCAGGTTTGTGCCTCTTTTTTTGATTCATCATAAGCATACGTTTTTTAATAAGTGAAACATTGAAAGGATTGGAAATTGGGATCATACCACCAGAAAAACTCAATGAAAGCAGTGTCTGCTGATAGTCCGTTTTATCGAAAAACTTTAGTGCCATTGCATCGGCTTCAAATTCGTGCATGGTTTTGAGTTCTTTTCTCAGATAATAATAGGCCGGATGAAACCAGAAAAGCACATGTAGAAACTCAAAAACCAATACATCAACTGAATGCAAGCGCTTGAAATGTGCATTCTCGTGAGCGAAAATTTTAGCAAAATCCTGCTGATTTGTTAATTCTTTTGCTACAAAAATCCAATGAAAAAATGAAAAAGGAGGCGTATTGTTATCAATTTCAACCAAAGTAAGCCCCATAAATTTACTGCGGGGATTTTGAGTGATTAGCAGTATTATTTTTATCAACTGAACAAAAACAATCATCAAAACAATCAGACCGGAAAGCAAAAGCAACACTTGAACGATTTCGATTTCACGCAGTCCATTTGCCAGAAATGATGTCGTTTCAATATATCCGCTGTTGGCGTATACAACAATTTCTGGTAAATCAACAACCAGATTGGGGACGATACTGCCTGTAAAAGTAAATGCAAAACCATTGAAAAAACCAAGTAAAGCAGCGCCAATACCCGAAAACAGAAGATAGTACCGATTGAACTCCGGATTGATTTTGCGGCTTAGCAACATTTTATATGCCAGTGCAAAAACAGCCAGGTAGATAGAAACGCGGACAATATAGAGGAAAAACAGTTCCATCGTTAATTCTTTTCTTTGGTATTTATTTCGTTTTCAATGATTTGTTTTAACTCCTCAAGTTCAGCAAGACTAAGTCCTTTTTCTTTACTGAAAAATGATACCATCTGGTGCATCGAATTGCTGAAATAGCCATTCAGTAAACCCTTGAACATGAATTTAGTATAAACTTTTTTCTCAATAACAGGGTGGTAGCGATGGGTTTTTCCAAAAGCTTCATGATCCACAAAACCTTTCTTCTCAAGTATTCTCACAATGGTGGAAACTGTGTTGTAAGCAGGCTTAGGCTCAGGAAGTTGTTCAATGATGTCGTGAACAAAAGCCTGTTTCAGTTCCCAAAGTATCTGCATGATTTGTTCTTCGGCTTTCGTAAGTTCTTTCATATATAAACTATTTAAGTAGTTGTATAACTAAAGAATTAGTTATTTATTGTACAAACCTACAAACTTTTTGATCAGATGTCAAGAATATTTTTTGTGTAGAATGTAAGTTGCTGTAATTGTGTAAAGTATACCAAACTAGCTTGGTGCACAAGCCGCAGCTGCAACGCTCACTTTGATGCCTTTTGCCTGAAGAAGAACATTGGCACAGGCTTCTATCGTGCTTCCCGTTGTGATTACATCATCAATGAGAAGAATGTGTTTGCCTTCAAAAAGTTCTGGTTTTTGCAATACAAAGATGTCTTTTACATTTTGCCATCGGGCCTCGCGCGACTTTTTGGTTTGGCTGGCTGTGGCAACCTGACGCACTAAAACATCTTTATTTATAGGCACATTCATCACTTTACGCATTCCAACAGCAATGACCTCACTTTGATTGTATCCCCTGATCTTGATTTTTTTTGGATGCAATGGAACAGGAACGATAAAGTCAACACCTTCATACAATGGCGATTGAATTATTTCTTTCGCCATTTCGCTACCAAGGAAATACCCGGCATCACGATTACTTTTATATTTCAGCTCATGAATAAGTGGTTGCACCCTTCCTTTTTTGGCAAAAAAATAACAGGCACTTACAGCATTCAAACGAACGCGACCCCAAAACATGCGGGCTATCGGATTGTCTGCAACAGTTTCGTAGCCCGTTTTTGGCATTAGAAAACGACAGCTTAAGCAAATAGTTTTTTCATCTCTGTTGAGCAGATTGCCACAAGATGGACAAACTTCCGGGTAAAAAAGAGAAAGTAAATCGTAAAATATATGACCCATCATGGTGTGTTTTAAACCAAAAGCATTAACAAATATACCATGAAAAATCAATTAAACATCATTACCGTTGATATACTGGCTAAATCTTATTTTGATGTGCTAGGCATAGAATTGAGTAAGTCTAAAGAAGAAGAAATCCTTATCTCTGTTTCCATTATTTGAAGATATTAGTTTCTGTATTTTACTATTAACTGCTTCGGCAATAGCATTTGTTTCA
>JAUXMV010000059.1 GCA_030683155.1 Bacteroidales bacterium | reverse complement strand
GCAGGCGTTTACATGCTGCGCATCGTTACCAGCGAAGGCATTGTTACAAAACGTGCTACCATCGTGAAATAATCTTCGAAAAAGCGTAAAGCTTATATGCTAAAAAAAGGAGAGCCGGATGGCTCCCCTTTTTTGTTGGAGATATTACACAATCAATCATCATTTATTCTGGCATAACCCAGTGTTTCCAGATCTTGAAGGCTATTCGTCAAGTAGGTTTTGCCATTGTTGATGACATATAAATTGTCACATATATCAATAATATGTTTGTACATGTGGTCGGTTAGTATAATTCCTTTATTTTTCTTTTCGCGCAAAATTAATTTCTTAATTGTGTCAACGTGTATTGGCATAACATGAGAAAATGGCTCATCCAGCATGCAAAATTTGGTTTTAGAAGCCAGGATTATATAAATCTCAACAATACGTCTTTCTCCACCTGATAGATGAATGAGTTTGGACTTGTAAAATTTTTCGAACGCAGGAAAGTTGATTTTAAAATCGGCAAAGTCTAGTTTATAATCAAAAAAAATCCTTTTTAATGAAAGGGATAGTGGGATAAAATTATTTTGAGGCAGGTACCTCATGTCTTTTGGTGAGCGATAGGCATTAACGAATGTGTTGCTGTTTATACGGACGGATTTATCATTGGTGTTAAGTTCTCCGTACATCATTTTCATCAAACATGACTTGCCGGCTCCATTTCTGCCTAACAATCCGGTCACTTTTCCTGTTTCACATTTTAGATAAACATCTTGCAAAACCCTGTTCAAATCGAACTGCAGAATGACACTATCAACTTCGAGAATATTTGTCATCTGATTTTCAATGTGAGGGTTATTAGTATCAGAAACAATAAAAAGTCAAAAGAAAGAGACGCAACCCAAAGGTGCTTTCTTGTTAATCCCAAATTTATGAAGTAGTAGTACACATCCTTTTTGAAGCTGTGGAGATAGGCGAAAATCAAACCCAATGTAACGATCTTAAACCAAAATAATACAGTAAAAGCACTAATCCCGGATTTGTAAATGATACTTACACAAGCCATTGTGATCAACAAGCTTGCAAACGCAAAAGATTTATAGAAGGTGAAGATTAATCGTATCGCTCGCATAATGCATCCTCAGGTTTGCACTTTGAAAAATTGTCAATTACAGGATTCCTTTCTGTTGAAACCAACCACTGCTGTTGGGCTCGGTAAACTTAGTTGTCAAAACGAAAAAGGAAAGTTAATTATTGCTATGAGTTAATGCAAGAAATATTTATTACTCAATTAATATTCAATGATTTATTGAAATTATTGAAATCTTTCAATTCATTTTCAAAGAATATTTTCATATTAAGTAATGCTTAACAATCTTTCCAAGGTAAAAAATGAAAAAAATTCGTCACTATCATTTGGTAAAATGAATCTATTCTTAAGTTGTATCTACTCCTCTATCACTTTTAATAACAATTGATTCATTGATTAAAAGGCGTTGAAGGCTGCTGAAGAACCCATTTATTATGATCCTTTCATTTAGATTCCTGACTGACACCAAAAGCCGGCTTTTACAAAACATAAGCTCAGCGTTTTGAGCACCTCATTTTGCCTTCGCTGCATGGTTTTATAAGCTTCTCAATGCTTTAGCCCGCCCTTATGGAATCTTGCATAAAGGTTCAATATTTGGACTATTATTGATTAGTGTATATCTATTAATATGTAGTGCTTGAAATTTAAAGCTTGACGTCAAAGCCTGCGATGAATAAATGTCTGTAGCCCCGAAAAATTCCGGATGACTGGCATAAATGACGTGTATAACGCAACCATCGGACTTTTTAAAGACAAGCTCTGATTAGAAGTTCTTCAGCAGAATTAAATCTGCCTCCTTCGTACACAATTATCCTGCGTCTATGGCCAAAACTGTTAGTCCCCCGAAAAACTAAACAATTATTGAAATATTCATCCCACCATAGGGTTTCTCATGCTAAATACTCGTTTTTCGAAGCACATAATTGAATCGACTGTAAACCATGAAATTGACGAGGTTTCGCATATTGGTTTTTCTGTCAAACAAACGATGGGAAATGGAAGAAACACTGTAAAAATCTTTGTTTGCTTTTATCGTTGCTTCACTTAATTGTTCTGAAGTCATTAATTTGGGTTTAAATGCAGCCTGATTATATCTGTAGTCGGGATGATTCCACCAATGTCCATCATAGAGCAAACGATCTTCTCGTTTAAACTGCTCATAAATCTGCGTTCCGGGATACGGCATTAAAACATGAAAGAATGAAAGTGTAAACTTGTTTTTAATGGCAAAATCAACTGTTTTCTCAACAGTATCAATGGTATCGAAATCGTTTCCAATCATGAAACTGGCCCAGGTTAAAAAGCCATAATCTCTGAAAACTTCTAATACCTCTTTGTAATTATTAAAATCACGGATGTTAGGGGATTTATTAAACCATTTTAGGGTATTGATATTGATGGATTCAAAGCCTATCAGATTACCCACACATCCGCTATCAGCCATAAGCTTGAGTAACTCTTTATCGTTTACCATGTCAACACTCGATTGGCTTGCCCACTTGACTTTTAAAGGAATTAGTTCGCGCAGAAAAACTTTAAGCGCTTCTTTATTCGAAACCATATTGTCGTCGACAAATAAGATGGTTTTAAGTTTGTCCCTTTCAATTTCGAATAAAACATCTTCTAGTTTTCTGCATTTGTGTGAATGCTTAAAGAATTGAGATACAGAGCAGAATGTGCAATTAAACTTACATCCGCGGCTAAACTGCATGAGCGATACTGGCAGGTACTTTTTTCCTTTGAAAATATCTCTGTTAGGAAAATAGCCGTCTTGAGGAAGACCGAATGGAGCAGAATATTTTTTTTGAAGTTTATTTTGTTTTACGTCCTGAAGGAGCTGATTCCATATTGGTTCCACATCGCCAACCACAATAGAATCAGCATATTGTGTAGCTTCGTTTGGCAACAAAGAAACATGCATTCCGCCAAGGACAACCTTAACGCCTCGCTTTTTATATTCTTCCGCAATCTCATATGCCCTGCCTGCACTAAAGGAATCGACCGTAATGCAAACCAAATCGGTTTCTTCGTCAAACGGAATTGGTTCGAGTCTGTCGTCATACATAATTGCATGGTCAGGTTCATTTACAAGTCCTGCAATTATAGCCAATTGCAGAGGCTCCATACTCCCTTCGTTCAAATTATAACCCGAAATAATATGGCCTAAACCAGGTTTTATTAGTGTTATTTTCATCTAAAATATATTTGGGGTTATTTTTCTTCTTACATAATGTCTGTAATGAAAGTTTATGGCCAATGAAAACATCACCATGCTGGGGTTTCTCCATAGTTTTCCGTTAAAAAGCACACGATGAAATATGCTTTTCATAGAAAAAACCTTGTTGTTGAGCCACCAATACATTTCGGTAAGTTTATCCGGCTCAATCATTTTTGGAATATGTACACATCGCGTTCCATCAAATAGCCGAAGATCATCGGTTAACATTCGCCCTTGATGCCTGAGTGTTGTATGTAAGTCGGTGCCTGGTACTGGAGTTAAAATATAAAAACGCGGAATAGGTATTCTGTTTCGATAAATAAAGTTGTAAGTTTCACGAATAGAGTCCTCGGTATCAAAATCAGTTCCAATAATCATCTCAGTGCTAACAGTTATTCCTGATTGAGTAAGGATTTTGATGTTTTGCTCGTGTTCGTTGGCCTTTAACCAGGGTTTGTCGAGGCTGTCAATGGCATCTTGCTGAATGCTTTCCACACCAAAGCTCATTAAATCGCAACCGGAATCTCGAACTGTTTTCAGTAATTCAGCATTTTTTGCCAAATGAATTGCACATTGACTTGCCCATTTCATCTTTAAAGGCTTGATTTTTTCGCACAGCTCTTTAAGATACTTTGGATTTGAAACAATATTATCGTCGATTAAATAGAATCGTTTAAATCCGAGGCGTTTGACCTCTTTAATATCTCGAATTACCTCATCAACCGGGCGAAATAAATATTTGCCTTCATACAAACAGGCAATTGAGCAGAACGAACAAGTAAAGGTGCAGCCACGTCCGGCCTGAACGGGCAACATGGCTCCAATCTTCTTTTGCGTAAGCAGATCGTAACGAGGAACAGCCAGGTTTTTTAGTTCATGAATCGGATGGTTGTATAAGGGTTTAACGGTACCATTTTTCTCAAAATCCTGCAACATTTTTGGATATGATATTTCAGCATCTCCAATAATAACCGAATCGACGTGTTTCATCGCTTCCTTGTATGCTATAGATGCCATATAGCCACCCATAACAACTGTTTTGCCACGTTTCTTAAATTCTGCAGCAATTTCAAGCCCCCTAAAAGTGGCATGTCCCATACTTCCAATGGCTACGATGTCAGCTTTAGCGTCGAAATTGATTTCATCAACAACTTCGATAAGAAGTTCTACCTCCCAATGCGATGGCGTATAAGCTGCCAAAAGCGGAAAAACCAGGCCCGGAAGATTAATCTTTCGTTGTTTGCAAAGCTTGCCGTTTTCGGCATATTGCGTAGGTTGTATGAAAAGTATCTTAGGCATGTTTTTCGGCTTCTTTAATTTTCTTTTTATACTGTTTTGTCACTCTATAACCGCCAATGAGCATTTTAAAAAGCATTGCAGGGCGATAAGTGGTGAGATACTTCCATAGAACTCTTGGGCTGTATAAAATTGAATTGTAAGCATTTAATATTTCCTGATAGAATTCAGCAACAGATAGTTTTGTTGGTTGAACCGAAATATGAGCCAAATCCCATTGCGGATAGTTTCGTTTGTCAATAATGATCTGTTCTTCAGGGAAACTGACTTCAGTTTTTGGCAAAGGCGTTAAAGGTTGCAGGTTTACAAAATGAATTCCCAATGATTTTATTACAGCAACCATATTTTTAAAATCACTTTTGTCCCAATCGGGAGGAATAATGATGGTTGCAAACACATCAATCTTTTCGCGATGGAGCACAGCCATGGTTTCCTTGTACATTTCAACCGAAATATTCTTGTTGTAATTGTTCAATTCTTTATCTGAAAAACTTTCAAAACCAACGATCACAGTTTGTAAACCAATTTGAGCCAATTCGTGCATGATATCAAAATTCTTTGCAATAAAATCGGCGCGGCCATATACCAAAAAATGTTTGCGGATGTTTCTCTTTTTTATCTCTGATATAAAGGATTGCAGCCATTTTCTATCGAATAAAAAATCGTCGTCAACAATATATATTTCTGTTTCTTTAATCTGTTCAAGCTCATGGATTATTTCATTCAAAGGTCTTTGATGGTATTTCCCTTCGGTGATGATTCGGCAAAAACAAAATGAGCATTGATAAGGACAACCAAATGATGTTTTTATCAGTGCAACTTTATTGTGAAAAATGTAAAAATACTTATCGCGATATTGGGCAACGGAGTTTCTATCCGGAAAAGGGATGCTGAAATTATAGGGGGGAAGTGTCGTATTGACAAGTGAATCTTCTTTGCGAAAAACACCTTTCGGAAGCTCCGTTTTTTTGTCTATATGATTGAGTAAATCAGTAAATATTACAGCAGCATTGCGAACCACCCTGAAATCAATTGATTCGTGCTCAAAATCTTCGGGGCAAACCTCGCAATGAACACCACCAACAACAGTTATTATCTTATCAGATATCTTTTTTGCCGATTTGCAGTAAGAAACAATGGTTGAAACATTGGTAATATAACCTGTAACACACAAAATATCAGGCTTATGTTCAATTACAAATGATTCGAAAGTTCTTTTTTCGAGAATCATATCTACAATTACGACCGAATCGGAATCGCGTTTTAAAGCACACAAAATTTCCAATTCTAAAGGCTCAACAACCATTAAATGTTGCAAACCGATAGTTTCCGGAGAAGGTTTTGGACGAACCATTAGTATTTTCATTCGAATCTCTCCTTCATTGCTTGGGTGTTTTCGAGCTTTCTTTTGTATTCAAGAAATGTACTAAATGACTTTAATGTGTTGTTTAAAAATCTGTTATGATGATGCGCTTGCATATAGCGAATTTCAGGCTTACCACCCAAACGCATTTTAGGCGTTTCTGCGGTTTGTCCAAGATCTATAGTCTTCATTTTTTTCTGAATTCCATCTTCAATAATGGCCGAAAGCAATCGCAGATAAGTGTTGTGGACTTTGTTTTGTGTATAATCAATCCCTCCCAAAAAGAAATAATATACAGTTGGACTTTCGAGTGTAATATTCCATCCCAGGATGGTTTCGTTTTTGAAACAAATTGTAAGATTAAATTCCGGCGGTAAATTTTTGAAGAAATCACAGTTTAGTTTTTCGAGTTTACCACTACTTCGTTTATAAACCTCCAAATATTGCCGATACATTTCGTAGGTAAATTCAGAACACGACTTTCTTTCGAATCGTAAATCCGAGTTGTTTTTGTTAAGAAGAATCAGTCTGCGGCGGTAATTTGAGCGGAGCGCGGCAAGATAATCATCCCACTTTTCAAAATTATTTTTTAAAACAATGGTTGGCAAGGTCTTGCCCGATGCAAAACAGCCTTTTACAGGTTCATCCTCCAAGTTTAAGAAAAGAACAAATCCTTTTTCGACTTGGCAAATATGCTTTTTTAAAGCTTCAACGGCGGCTTTATCTCCAAAAATCCCCTTACTTGAAACAGAACATGGAATTCCAGTAATATTCATTTTTACAGGACTCTTGATGTTGATAAATGTCAATAAATCAAGACGTAATGAATAAACAATGGCGGCGGAAATCAGTTTTCCATTTTCGAAACATGTGTAATAGCGTTGTTGGCAAGAATTGTACTTTTCGGCATGCAACAAGAATTTTGTTTGCTGAAAATAATTATCAGCAAGCGCATCCCATTCAGCGGGAAGTTTGATAGATTCTTGTATGCGTTTAAACTCCATCATCAAATTGCAGTCTCAAATGTAGCAAACTCTCTATAAGCTATGGGTTCTTTGCCATAACAACGCTGTAATATACGTTTTACAAAAGCGATAGAAGCCCTGTTTTCTTCAAAAATAAAACCTCCTTCGCAGTATTTGTAGCCTTTTTTGATAAGTGTTGGCAACGATTTATTAATCAGCGCCAAGGCCACAGGGCTTCCCTGATATTCTGGAAGAATTCCGATTTCGGTGAAGCGAAAAGTATCGATTGATTTACCAAGCCGGTATTTGAATACATCCATTGCATTCAAATCCCGTTGGCTGTTAACCAATTGATTAAAGTCGGGATACCAGAGAAAGAATCCAACGGGTTTTCCGTTTATCTCTGCGATGATTAAATTTTCGTTATCCAATAAAAACCGGAACGGTTTAAACAATTCCAGGTCTTCAGCTTTATCGCGATTGGCCCAATAAGGATGCTTTACAAAAGCTTGATTGTTAAGCTCAGTGTATATTGCACTTTCCTTTTCAATACTTTTCTTGTCCATAAACCGAACAGTAAGGCCTTTCAATTCGCGTTGCGAAGAGTAGGAATGCGCCCATGCAGTGTAAACGTCCATACTGAAACGAAAGGTGAACATTTTTCGACTTTGCAATCCTTTGAAATAGGCAGCATAATAAGCGGGATTATATGGAAGTCCGAAGAGGGGTGGTTCGTCAAAACGGTTCAATAAGATTCCTGCACCATAGTTTAAATGTCCATTCAAGCCCACGACCACTTTTTTGCATTGTGGAAAATGATGAAAAATTTCTTGTTTGATGAGTGAAAAAAGATCTCCCAGCTCATTTTGTGCTTCGAAGAAAGCAACCTGAATATTCTCAGCCAAACGATGATCATGAATAAGTGCAAAACGCGCTAAGCAATCATTGCCATCGCGGACAACAAACATTTTTATGCTTGAATGTTTTTGAAATGCACTTTTGGAATTTAAAAGCAATCGTTCAACACTACCTTCAGTTCCTTTAAAATACTTGTTTCCAAAGTAAACATCAGCGCTTACTTTTTCGAACGTTTTATACCCCGATTTGCCTTCAACATGCTCAACTTTCATATAAAATATTCTTTGGGTTTTGGAAAGCCTAAAAACTGTAAGTGAGATGATGCTGAATACGAACCTGCATTTCCAAACACAATGGTATCACCTATTTTTAATTCGGGCAATTCAATGCTATTTGCAAAAATATCGCGCGAATAGGTTGAACAGCCGTAAATTGTTGTTGTAATTGCTGTGTCGGAAACGAGTTGAACGCCATCTCTTATTATGCTGATGGGATGTCTGGCAATCTCAGGATAGAGTAGCGGCCGCGAAAACTGCACTGCAGAGGCATTTAAGCCCACCAGTTTTTTGTCGTCTCTGTCTTTAACATCTGTTACGTAACAAACAAAGTATCCTGCTTTGCAACCAATTATCCTGCCTGGTTCAAGAATCAGTTTAATGCTTTTGTTTTTTTGTATCGACACCTGATGCATGAGCTCCGAGACGCTGGAATCGAATTCAGAAATATCAAAGTGAGCTTCTCCATTCTCAGATACGCCAAATCCACCTCCCAAATTCAGATATTCCAGTTCCGGGAAATCACCTGCAATTTCAATTAATTCTTTGTAGCAATTGACAAAGTAATTGATGTCGAAAATATCGGTTCCAACATACAAATGCAATCCCTTAATTTTCGATTTGTCAGTAATTTGTCTGATTTCTTCGCGTGTAAATCCAAGCCGGCTTTCTTTGCCAATAAAGAAACCGGCATGTGATGAATATGGTTTTACTTTATCGCCGATATTACAACGAATTCCGGTTGCTTTTTCGGGAAATAATTTTTGCCACTGTTTCAACTGATTAGGAGAATCGACATTTAATTGCACATCAAAACGTTCAAGATATTTCATAATTTTCTCACTAAGGGCAGAGGATGTAAAAATAATCTCTTGGCCACTAAACCCTAGTTTCATTACTGCTTTGAGATGTGCCATGGAATTGACAAACACGTTTACCTTTTCATTCTTTACGATTTTTAAAAACCGAGGATGTATATTTGCCATTGACGCAAGATGAATCGATTTGTTTTTGTACGAAATATTTTGAAAAAGGCGACAATGATCTTTTATTGTTTGTATGTCGTAGATATAATATGGATCAAACTCTTTCTCATTTTTACCATTTATATACTTGAGTATTTTGTTGTTTAGATTCATTTAGTCAAGCGTATTTGTTTCGTTAATATTATCGTCATTGTGCGTTTAATTCTTCATAAATTCTAGTCCCAAAACTCACTAAACAACCGAAAAGTTGTGGTATGATTCCCCTCACACTTTCTTAAAATAAAACCAACTATAGTAAAAAGATGGTTTTCAATCTTTTGATATCAGTAATCAATTGACTGACTCAAAGATAGAAATCATTTTTAATTTACAAACACATCTGCTATACTTTTGAGCTTTTGGATTAATATGAAAAATAGTGGCTGTTAGCAAAGGGATTTCACAATCAAGCTTAGTTAAAAGCAGAATTGCACTTGTGTTAAAGCCATATAGGTTGCTATACCGTTATTACTTTCGTCTGAATAATTTTGAAATATTCTTGCCTATTTCATCAAGTTTTTCTATTGGCTCTAATAATGAAGGATTATTCAAGTCAATTGTCTCATTGTCAGTCACGCCAATTTGCATTGGATAGACAAGGATGAAACTATTTGCTTGAAAATATTTGTTGAGATATGACGGAATATTTTTCATGTTTTCATGAAATGATGGCTTGTGAGTTCTGCTTAATACGATAAAGATGTTATCATCCTTTTTTATATCGCGGGAAATAATCAAAAAATCATTCCAGTCATCAAACATTCTAAACTCGGCTTCTATCGGATGACTTGATTGGATTTCCTTTATTACATTGATGGTATTTTCATTTGCATAAAATACCATTTTAGAACCTGTATTTTTTGAAATGTTCCAAACTTTTGAAAGCCAGAATGGAAATCCAATTTCTTTTTCAGCATTTTGAGGGACAATGACAACGTGTTTTTTTATTGTCGCTATTGGTTGAACCGCTTTATAAACGAAAGTTGTAATGTTGCATTTTGACATAATCTCTTCTGTTAATCTTCCAAGAAAGGACTCAGATATTCCTTTATTTACATGAAGTCCCATAACTAAGTCAGTTACATTATGTTCCTTTATGACGGATATAATTCCGTTGGCAACACTTATATCATAGCGCAATATTTTGTTTAATTGATTATCTGTTGCTGATGCAGTAATAACAGCTTTATCTAGTATTTTTATTGCTTTTAAGTCCGAATCTGTTTCTGCTTCACTACTTATGATGCTTAGCGCATAGAGTCCTTTTTTATTATCCTTTGACTTTATTAATGTGCTTAGATTAATTAATTCATCCAGGGTAGCCGGATTGCTAACCGGAATTAATATTCTTTCCGAGTTTTCAGCGTCATCGCTTTCAAAAGATGATGCTTCTTTCAATGAAATGTTGGTTCCTCCTTTTTGAGCGGCAAATGATGCGATCGTGCAGGTAATAAGAATCATCACAATGGTGCCGTTCAGTATGCTTTCATTCAATAAACGGATTGGTTCTCCACTTGCTGTTTCGCCAATAATTACATTGTATGCAACCAGAATAGCAGCCAATGTTGCTGCTGCCTGTGCATTGCTCAATCCAAAAATTATACGCCGTTCATCTGTTGAAAATTTAAAGGTTTTTTGAGTAAGCCAGGCAGCAATAAATTTTGCCAAAGTGGCAACTACTGTCATTACAACAGCAACTTTAATGGTTTCAAAATCAGTGAAGAACGCACGATAATCAACAAGCATTCCTACACCTATCAAAAAAAACGGAATGAAAACTGCATTTCCAACAAACTCAATTCTATTCATTAATGGGGAAGTAGATGGAATCAGTCGGTTGAGTGCCAGGCCTGACAAAAATGCGCCTATAATTGCCTCAATACCTGCTGCTTCAGCGAGCACAGCACCAAGAAAAACCATTACCAGCACAAAAATGTATTGAGATACATTGTCTTGGTATCGCTTTAGAAACCAACGTCCTATTATCGGAAAAAGAAACATGACGACCAAACCAAAAACCAGAATTGAAGTCGAGAGTCTGAACCAGAATGCCTGGTTAACTTCACCTGTTGCCATACCAACGATAACCGCCAGTACTAAAAGAGCAAGCGTATCGGTAATCATCGTTCCGCCGATGGAGATATTTACAGCGCGATTTTTTGTCACTCCTAATTTAGCGAGTATTGGGTATGCTATTAATGTGTGCGAAGCAAACATACTGGCCAGTAAAACCGATGCGAGAACAGAAAGATTTAAAATATAAAGCCCCGTTAATGTGCCAAGTGTCATTGGAATCAAAAAAGTGTACAAACCAAATACAATACTTTTATTGCTGTTTTTTTTAAATTCAGCCAAATCTATCTCCAAACCAGCCAAAAACATGATGTATAATAGGCCTGCTGTACCAGATAAAATGATGCTGCTATCACGCATAAGGAGGTTAAATCCATTTGGCCCGATGATAGCTCCGGCAATGATAAGTCCAAGAATATGAGGGATTCTGAGCTTATTAAAAAGAATTGGAGCAGCCAATATTATAACCAGTATTACAAGAAATTTTAATACTGGATTTGTTAAAGGTAATGTAGCCTCAAAAATATTTAATAAGACCATAATTTATTTTATTTCTGCGACAAAGATATACAATGTCGGGAGTTCCTCATTCCTGCAGGTAAAGGTTTGGCAACATGTTTTTGCTGCCGTTTTTGAAGAATTGCCATGTCATATTACAACTCGATTTTAATAAGCCAATGGCTTGAATATGAATTTGGCTAAAGCCAATGGCAATTAAATCGAGTATAAAGTCAGTTTGAAATGAAGTCTACACCTGTGGCGATTGAAATTCTGCAATGATTGTTGACAATCCAATTGCAGGTAAGTCGATTAAAATGAAGCTATTGCTATGAAGCCAGATGCTACCAAAGGCAATTGAGAAAAGCCTGTCACAATTTAATTGTTATGCTGAAAATCTTGAAAAACTTTAAGATTCTCTCCGGCAACGTTTTAATTCGTATTCAATTTCATTGTCATCCAAGACTCTTGTTTTAATAAAGCTAAGTCGCTCCAGAAGTTCAATCGCTTTCACATTTTTTTGGCTTGTTATAGCCCAGATACGTTTCAAACCAATAATATTCAAACCAAAGTCAATTGCTAAAAGTATTGCAGAAGTCATAAAACCCTGTCCGCGATATTGAGGCAGTAAAACACAGCCAAGTTCCCCTTCACCTTTTTCAAGGCCACGGTAGTAACCACAAGTACCAACTATTTTGTTTGTCAGATTGTCTGCAATGCCCCAGTGTATCGAATTGCCGTCAAGATAATCCTTATGAATTTTGGTTTGCATTTCAGTTGCCTGTCGCAAGGTTTTCGCTTTCACAGCATCATAAAAGGAAATCTCGATAAGGTCATGCATGTCAGAAATCTGGATTTGTCTCAAGGAAATTTTGTCGCCAGATATGGTTGGAAAATCTTCGTACGGGGGTAGTCTCATTGTGTTTTTTTTCTTTGTCAATTCTAAACTTTATTCTGACACTTTTATAATGGATTAAAATGCAATTATATACATTTTTCATTAAATATTTCTCTGCACCACTTCCTGTGTTTGAAGTCAGAATGATTTTTATTTTACGGACAAAACTCTGAACAGCATTGACCATCCTATTCTGCTATTTTAACCTTGTTGATTCATCTGAGCAGTAATCCGGATCATATGCTATGAGTTCAAGTGAATATGATTTTCCGTTAATGAACTGAACATCAATATATACAAAACCAATTAATTCGCTAAATAACATGGATGAAAAATATACCTTCCCCCGATATTTAGTGCAAATAGATATTTTCCGGCATACAAATGATTCATCATGAAGCGTGAATATCGTGTCTTTATCAATATGATACGTACTTTTCAACCATATCATTGATCTATCCGAGATATTAGGATTCCTGTTATTGAAATACAATAATCTGTTACTCCAATTTTCTTTTGGAATATGGTAATCATAATAATCTATTCCTGATCTTCAGCATATTCCTTAATGTTACAACAAGTCAAAGAAACTCCTTCATTCTCGAAAATACTGTTGATCGAATTCCTTTATGAGGAAGAGTAATAATTAAAACTAATCTTAATTCAATAAAAAACATCTTAAAAACAATTAAATATCAACCCTATAAAATTTCAGAAAAACAAAGAATAAATATTTTTTGGTTTTTATTATTATAATAACAAAATGTCATAATTTTGAAGCAACCAAATCCTAAAACCTATATTTATGAAAAAGCTATTTTTCTTTTCATTTTTGTTTATAAGTTCGGTTGCGTATACTCAGTTCGACCTTAGTATTCAGCTTGATAATGGATTAAGCAGGTTCAAAAATTATAATAAAGGAAATGTCTTGATTGCGGAAATATATACAACAATTTATTCCCCAGCGATTGGAATCACTGCAGGGTATCAACCTAAAAATTCTTTGTTTAATTTTAATTCAGGCTTGATGTTTAGGGCAATGGGAGCAACAATGGAAGACTGGATTCTGCCGGATATCGGTTTCTACAAGGAAAATATATATTATCTAACAATACCAATTGAAGTGGAGATTAAGGTCTTTAAAAAATTCAAGGGTTCTTTATCATTCAATAACAGTTTGCTAATTTATGACAATATGGCGCGTGATGAAATTACATCGGGCGATCCATATCATTTGCCCAGAGAAAAATATGAAGCTGGTATTGGACTTGGCATCAAATACCAGTTCAATCAATTTCATGTTGGATTTAAGATATATCATGGAATTACAACCATGACACCCTATGTTAAACAACCTGATTTTGATCCGCGCCTATACAACCAGGCGTTTTGGCTCACATGCGAATATAAATTGTATTCCTTTTAAATTCCAGTGATTTTGGATTAAGCTATCAAAACAGAATCTGTTATTTTACAATCAGATATTCAAGACTAGAATTTTTTAAAGAAAATTCAAATCAAAACGAAAAGGATTCGCCCGGCATTTTGCAGCAGCGAATCCTTATTTTATGATGCAGCGTTTATGCTTTAAATGATGCATGTATTTGATTAATTGAGTGAAAATAAAACAGCTAAGCATATTTGATTTTTCAACCTAATCCTGATATGGGTGTGGCGAATTTTTTTATCAACTCTCTGAAATTTCTTTGAAATCATTTACAATTAAAAAAGCGGCTGCTTTTTCAGACAACCGCTTTTTAGTGTATTTCGATAAATTTACCGACTAAATTAGTCTAGCTTACTATTTAAGAATTAACTTTTTAACAACTTTTGTCTGGCCGTTATCAATCGTTAACAAATAGATGCCGTTTTCATTTCCTTCCATCGAAATCTGACGAAGAATGCTTCCTGATTCATTGTTTATTGTTTCAGCAAACACTTTTCTACCTAGGAGATCAGTTATTTGAATATTCAGTTTGCTGGATTCAAATCCCTTAATCTCAAGTGTAAACAAGCCGTTGGTTGGATTAGGGTACAACTGTATTGATTGATTGCCAAGTTCAGGAATACCAATTGTGCTTTTTACGGCAACCTCTTTTGCTGAAGACCATTCACTCAGTCCGCACATATTCACTGCCTGTCCTTTAATCAAGGCTTGACCGCGGAAATCAATATTCCAGCTGATGGTTGCTTCCATGTCTGATACAGTAACACTTCCAGCGTTTTCGGGCTGCAGAGAAAAATTATAACTTTCTGCATATTCAACTTCAGTAAGATTGAAGGTGGACGACAGTCCATTGGCAAAATCGACCGAGTCAGGACCTGCAGGAGCCAATGGTTGCAATGGAGTATGTACTACATGCAGCCATATATTTTGGTTTGTCTGAACTGAACAATGTGCATCAGAAACTGACACAACGGCCAGCTGCATTGTTGCTTGCGGAGTCATTGTCATTGTAAAGCCAGATGATTCAATCACATGTGTTGAGTCAGGCTCAGCCATTACAACAGTCCAGGGAGATACGCCAGTAAGTGTCATTTCGACAGTAGCCTCTTGTCCAAAACACACTGTTTGGTCATTACCGAGCGAAATTGTTGGTAAAGGATGAATATTAATCAATAAACTGTCGATTGCATTTGCACATTCACCTAATCCGTGAACAGTTAAATAGAGTGTTACTTGTCCATTTAAATCATCAGCCGGACCAGTAGTGTATGCTGTCTGAAGGCTTATCGGATCGCTAAACACACCATCACCGCTTGTTGTCCAGATTAAACAAGTGAAAAACGCTGCTTTGGCATCTTCAATGAAAGTAAGGTTTCCACCTGAACACACACTTAAATCTTCTCCGGCATCTGCACTTGGTGCACTATAGAAGTTTAATATCAATGAAGATACTACATCTTCGCAATCGCCAATGCCTTGAGCAGTAAGTGTAAGCTCTACTTCTCCAGCTTCAACATCTGACTCACCGGGAATATACAAAGCTTCTAAAGTGGCTTGGTTTTCAAAACTACCATCGCCCGAACTCGTCCAAACAACGGATAAATGATTATTAGCTGTTGCTTCAGAAAGCAGCAGTGTGTTTCCTGAGCAAATTGTTGTGTTGTTTCCTGCGAAAACTTCCGGCATTGGAATAAATTCAACCATCAAACTGTCAGATGCCGCAAAGCATTCTCCGGCATCTTTGGCAAAAAACCGAAGGGTAACAGCACCGCTTGTCACATCCTGAAGGCCCGGCAAATAGGTTGTTTGCAGACTATTTGGCGCTGTGAATGTTCCGTCACCACTGGTAAACCACTCAATAAGCGAGGTGGTCGAAACTGTTGCTCCGTGAATCAGTACTTCTTGCGATGAGGCACATGTAGCAATATCCTCTCCGGCATCTGCAGTAATAGGCGCATAAAATCCCAGCACAAGATTGTCAGTTACTGTACCTGTACCTGTGGCTGTTAGCGTTAATATAACGCTTCCTGCTTGCTGATCAGCCTCACTTGGTGTATAAACAGGATTAATAATAGTTGCATTATTGAAGCTGCCGGTTCCGTTTGTTGTCCATAGCAAACTTGTATAATTGCTTGCAGTTCCATTCAATTGTGCATTGCTTCCCGGACAAAGCATCATATCAGCACCGGCCCAGGCCATCGTTGTAATAATCGGAGGAAAAACAATGTCATCCACCCAGGCACAATCCTGACCTGAAGAAACTGATCCATCCTTCATATATTCCCATTTGAATGTTTTCATACCCGCCGAAACAGGGAAACTGGCTTTCGTCCAATTAACTGTTCCAGCCCATTGGGCTATTTGAACATTGTTGATATAGAAGCGCAGATAATCATAGTTGGCTTCAGAGGATACTTTATAATAGAACGAAATTGTATCAGCTACTCCAACATCATATTGCAGCAGCAACTGAGAAGTTTGATTGTGGCTTATTGTGCCGGATTTAGCAGCATAAACACCACTATAGGGCTCAATATTTGTTATCTGCCATGGCTGGTTGCCACCGTTGGTCCATGTAAACTGATTGAAATTCCCTGTTTCAAAATCTTCGGTGATGAGGCCGATCTTGGCATTAAAAGTCTTCTCATCGTCGTAGGCTCCGGATTGAATCTTAAACCCAAAATTGGCAACACTACCTATGGGCGCGCCTCCACTCACTTGTGCAGTAAATGAAACAGCGACTTGTTGACCGGCCGAAATTGCCCCTAATTGTTGAACCGGACTTGAAACTGTAAGAAACGGGCTGTTCGACAAGAATGTTCCTGTCACATCAGATACATCGCTTTGACCTGTATTTGAAGCAGTAAATGTGATCTCAACTGTTTCGCCCGGATCAAGTCTGTTGTTATTGTTTCCGAGTGGGTCTGCAATGGTAAATGTACCCACTGTAAAATCAGGAGCTTTTACAGGAATTAAAAACTGACTTGTCCATTGTTCAGTTGCGCTGCTGATATTCAGTTGCACAGGAATATTGGTTTTATCTGGTATTGATGCTGAAACATTGAATTCCAGTGCATTTACTGAGGTAACAGTTGAATTAGCAGCAACGCTTCCCAGATCAAAAGTTGCATTCGTGAATGTGATATCAGGTGAAACAGATGTGGCAGTAACAGTTACATTTTCAGCCTGATCGCTTCCAACATTTTTCATGATCAGATCGAGTGTGATATTTTCTCCGTAATCAACAAAACCATTGTTATTTCCGGTGGCATCATTCACAACATAACTATTGTAAATCATGTAAGGGCCATCAGGAGGAATACAATCAATAATTTGTTCATAACGGTAGTAATTTTGCAGGGTTACTGTAATCCTAACCTGTGCACCAGGTAATTGCGAC
Source organism: Bacteroidales bacterium (assembly GCA_030683155.1). GTDB lineage: Bacteria > Bacteroidota > Bacteroidia > Bacteroidales > F082 > JALNZU01. The sequence goes on along the minus strand of JAUXMV010000059.1, from coordinate 24,158 downwards.
ACTATCGGCACCTGCACTGAAGACCCATTCGCAATAGCTGACCCAATAATTTCATCATTCACTGTGATGGCAACAAGGGCGCCTGCATTTGCAGTTACCTCAAAAATATCCAATCCACTTAACAAAACAGGCATATGACTTACTGTGAGTAGTTGCGGAATTTCGGAATAAACAGTCATAAAAGCATCTCCATGATGATGAAACAACTTATGTGTAATTGCTTTATGCTCCGTGTTATACGGCCAATTTGATTGTTGCAGAAAATACTTTCCGGCTGCATTGGCGAAGCCCGGAAGAATTCCCCTTTCAGCTGGTGTTGTGCCATAATCAGGCATAAATTGCGGCCACATATTGTCGTATGCTCCCCAAACAAATGCATCATTGACAAAAGAGTACGAAACTTCGGTGGCTGCTATCAGGCCCAAAGCACCGAAATTGTGACGATGAAACTTTTCAGTAAACGACTCACTGCTATAATTAAATTTTCCGGTGAGGCAGTTGATTGACCACACAAAAGTAAGATCCTGATTTGTAAGCCCACCCATATGGTTATTGGTATAAGAAGGCTCGCCCCATCCTGTTTCCATACCGTGATCGCGGTGCTGCAACATAAATGCACCACTGTTGATACTGTTATTCACACGGGTTGCATTGCCACCCCAATCGGTTAGATGCGCAGTGTTGGCGGGGATATAATTCAAGCCATTAGGTCCAAAATAGTTTACTACGGTGCTTGTGTTTGCATTTGATGACCAGGCACCACCGGGAGTTCCTGAGTATATCGCATTTTGGCGTACAGGGTTTTTTCCGAGTGCATGCTCCCAGAATCCATTCACAGTTTCTGAACAAAGCTGAAACCAGCGCTCTGTTTGCCAGCCCATTGCTGTAATTGGGTTGTTATAGAAACTTGCGCTTGTTGGAGGTGTGCGCTCGTAATTCAGAAATTTATTGATCATATGCTGAAGTTCAGCAGCATTGCGGGCTGTGATTCGGGCAAAAACAATATCAGGCAGGTTATTGCCTGAAACATCTGCAAAAGGATGATCAGAAATGTAGGGATTGTAACCACCCGGATGATCATTTAATGTGTGTGATATAATGCCATCGGCTGCATTTGTGCTAAAGTCGCCAAGCAATAAAATTGCTGAAGGAGGCATCGTCCATGTGTTGTATGCATTATTGACATAGGCTTCCAGGGCATTGACAGTGTTTCCTCCGACTTCAGTCAAACTGACAATTTTTGTCAAAATACCCTGCCTTTGTCTGAAAACTCTGATGCTGTCGGCCCATTGCGCAAAAACAGGATTGTTGGGAATAATGATGAGATACTCACAACCTTCTTCCCTGTTGTTAGCAAAATCACGTGTTCTCGCAGCATAATCAACTTTAGGTAAAACATTGCTGTTAAGTATGTTATCTTCAAGAATTACATCCCACCACTGACTACGTAAACGATCATCGCCAAAAGAGCCTTTTCCTCCTTCAAAAACAATCTCTGCATCGATATCATAATAAACAATGAGTTCTTTTGTGACAGGATTGTACTGAAATGGGGTGATACCAATCGTTACCGCTTCAACACCGCGCAAATTTGTCACTTCTGAAATCTGGAAAGGCTCGGCAGGGAAAAATGCATTTTTGGTGTAAATTGTAAGATCTTTGTCATATTTCAATGGTTCGTCGTCATTGCCAAGCGGAATGGGTGCTGCAGGCAATAAATCGATGTTTTGAATCACTTGTTTCTTTGAACTTTTGATAACCAATCTTGGTTTTGCTCCGTTTGGAACTGCAATAAACCTACTGCTGGAGGGCAGATTTGGAGCTCCGGCATTGGCCGGTAAATAGATACTGTTTAACTCAATCACCTGACCCATATACCCGTTGGCATCAAAATCATCGATAGCCATTTCAGGAATACCGTGAGAAAAACGGAATGAAGCAGCGTCAGAGCGTTGAATCTGAAAGCCTTCCTTTACTGTTGGGCTCTGAAACTTTAATTCTGTTCGCTGGGCTTCTGCGCCTATGCTAAAAAGAATAAAAATTATTGAAACAATAAAAAATGAATAACTTTTGTAGATTTTTTTCATGTTGAATACATGTTTAGGTAAAACTAACAATCGAATTAAGGAAACAAATGTAACGATCTCATTTAAAGTAGAAACAAATGAAGCTTAAACTTAAGTGCAATTTTGGGTATTTAAAATTATTCTAAATTATATCGCATTGGTTTTGTGGATAATAATGTAAATCAGCATTGAATTAAAGAAATGTTTTTCCCGCAAGTACAAAAGAAAATAAACTTCGCTGAGGAAACACAATGATAAAAATCAAATGAGATCTCAAGCTATGATCTACAATTCCAAATATTAATTTTTAAAAGAAAGAAAATATATCCATCACTTTACAAACTTTGTATATTTGTACTCAAACCTTAAACCAACATATAATGAGTATTGATTTAATTTATTCAATTAGTCAACCACTTTTGGTTGTGATTGTTCTAATGGCTTTTTTAAAATTTCGTTTTGAAATCAAATCCTGGAATCTTATTCTAAAGGCAATTGCCTTAGGGGCAGTCTCTTCATTACTGATTATTGCTTTTGATTTTGTCGCTCAATCTTTGGGTTACGACATGTTGAAAAACCTTAAGCGAAGTGGATTCTACTCTTTTGTCATCATAGGTTTTGGCAGTGAACTTGGGAAATTTATTTTCTTGCGCTATTACTTTCTCAAAAGAAAAAGCTTCAAAGGTTCACTTGATGGTATTATTTACGCCATCTTTATTTCATTGGGCTTTGCACTTGTCGCCTTGCCCCTGTTTACATTAGGCGTTTTCTCGCGCCCTACCGGAATGCAGTTTCTCTTCTCGTACACAATTGCCAGCATTGCTTTTGCCGTAGTTTTAGGCTTTTTTACCGGTCTAGGCAAACATCGCAGAAACAGACTTGTTGACTCCCTGACAGCCTTAGGTGCTGCCAGTTTTTTTCATGGGTTTTATTATTTTATTAACCTGACTACCGATCAGACCATTTTCATTTTATATGGTATAGGACTGCTTTTGATTTCATTACTGCTGGTAATAAAATCGATAAACATGAAAGATGAGGAAGCCGCTCCCCGACTCTGAGGGTTTTCTGTCTAGCAATTTTACTAATAACAACAACTTTGGGAAAGCATAGACATTGCTATTTTTGAAATGCAAAAGATTCAGGCTGTCTAAAATTTACGATTAAACTATCTTGTATTTTTTGCCCGGCAGAGCAACAAGAATTCCATCAAACTCAAGTGTAAGAAGCAGTCCGGCCAGTTTGGAGGCCGGAAACTCACTTCGCAGCATGATATCGTCGATACCACATTCCTTTTCCTGGCCAAAAACATCCATTATTTTCTGTTCATCTTGGGTGAACTCCTTGAAGAGTTTGGTTTGAGCTGAAACAGATGAACTTGGCTGATTCCAACCCATCAGATATCTGATATTTGCCGCACTTTCTAGCAATGCAGCCTTATTTATTCTGATCAGATAATTACAGCCTTCACTATATGTATCGCCTATTCTGCCAGGCACTGCAAAAACATCTCTGCTATATGAATTTGCAATTTCTGCAGTAATCAAAGCGCCTCCTCTCTTTGCCGATTCTACAACAATAAGTGCATCAATCATTCCGGCGACGATGCGGTTACGACGCGGAAAATTCTCTCTGTCGGGATTTGTTTGACTCATAAATTCTGTCAACAAGCCACCATTTTCGATCATCTTTTCAGACAAACCCTTGTTGCTGTATGGGTAAATTCTGTCCAGGCCGTGCGCAAGTACTCCAACTGTTGGAATCCCATATTTCAGCGAGGCTCGGTGAGCACAACTGTCAATGCCATAAGCTAGTCCACTCACAATCAAAACCTGATCCGGAATAAGTTCCTCAACAATGCGTTCACAAAAGTGCTTGCCATAATCAGAAGCATTGCGTGTGCCAACGATTCCAATTATTCGTTGCTGATTCAGATTTGCGCTTCCTTTATAATAGATCAGCATGGGACTGTCGGCACAATGCTGCATTCTTTTCGGATAATCTTTGTCAAGATAAAACAAAGGCCTGATGTTCCTTTTCTCGATAAATGCAATCTCTTCTTCTGCTCTTGAGAGCACATTCTGGTTCACAATATTGTCAATTGTTTGCGTCCCAATGCCAGGTATCTTCTCCAATTGACGGCGCTTTTCCCTGAAAACAGCTTCAGGACCTCCACAATATGCTACCAATTTCTTGCCTCCAATATCACCAACTCCCGGAATAAGTGTAAGGCCAATTTTATACAAAAGCTGTTCAGACATAAGGGCCAAAATTAGACGAAAAACAATTACTTTTGTACAAAACCCAGCAATTTGTTTTCAAAGAAAACCATACTCGTTTGCCCTCTTGATTGGGGTATTGGACATGCAACACGATGCGTTCCGATTATTAAAATATTAACTGAGCTAAACCAAAGGGTTATTATTGCTGCCGATGGAGCTCCTATGGCATTGCTCGAAAAAGCTTTTCCATCTTTGGATTTCATCAAATTTCCTGGTTTCAGGCCGCATTACAGCAAAAGCAATTCACAGGTTTTTGAAGTAATAAAACAGATTCCGGGCATCCTCAAAAGCATCAGGGAAGACCATTTTTTTCTGGAAAAAATCGTTAAACAAACAAAGGCTGATGCAGTAATATCTGACAACCGTTTTGGTGCCTACAGCAATGAAGTTGAATCAGTTTTCATAACACATCAGTTACACATACAAACACCAAAACCACTATCTGCTATTAAACCATTGCTCGACATTGTTAACAAACATAGCATCAAAAAGTATTCATCTTGCTGGATTCCCGACTTCATGGATGATGATAATCTTTCGGGGAATTTGTCAAGACCTGTCTTTAAAGGGATTAAAACGAATTATATAGGACCATTAAGCCGCTTTTCAGCCTTAAATATTGAAAAAAATCCTGAAAAAACTGATTTGCTGATTATGCTTTCAGGCCCTGAACCACAGCGAAGCTTACTTGAAAATATACTTTTATATCAATTAGGATATTTGCAACTGAAAACTACTATTCTACGCGGACTTCCTGATGAAAACACCCAACCCGAAGCTACGGGAAATATAGAATTCCTTAACCACGCATCCGATATAAAAATTGCATCCTTGATCAGAAATGCCCGTTTTATTGTAGCTCGGGCAGGTTATTCAACAATTATGGATTTGGTTGCACTCGGCAAATCAGCCACACTGATACCCACACCGGGTCAAACTGAACAAGCGTATCTGGCTCAATATTTGTCTGGCAAAAAACGATTCAACTTCATGGCTCAGAACGATGTCAACCTTAGTAAAATCATTGAAAAAGAGCATGTTTCAGTAATTTCCGAACCATTCGCCATGGTCAATACAGAACTTCATTTAAGACAATGGATAAAGAATCTTTAATGTTTTTGTATTTTTGCTGCAACAAACGGATAATTACATTTAAAGAAATAGCATGCTCATACATAAAGACATGAAGATGGCAGAAGTCATCCATCTGAACCATCACCTACTGCATCTTATTAATCGTTTTGGCATCCAACTTGGTTTTGGCGAGAAAACTGTCGAGGATGTTTGCGCTGATTATGATGTTCCATTGCTGTTTTTTTTGGAAATTGTAAATACTTTTCATGATCCTTCATACTTTCCTGTAAGTAATATGCTTCAGTTCAAAGCTGGAATGCTCGTAGATTATCTGCAAAAAACACATCAGTATTATCTTGAATTTAAAATTCCTGAGCTTGAAAATTATATCAAAAGGCTTTTATCTGATGATTCAATGGAACCTGAAATAAAACAGCTGCTCTCTGACTTTTTTCAACAGTATAAAGCTGAATTAACGACCCATATAAACAAGGAGGAGCAAGCTGTTTATCCCTATGTGAGGGCGCTTGAACATTTTCTCGACACCAATAATGATGAAGCTGAGTTTATTCAAAGGCTCAAAGAGTACTCAATCCATGATTATGAGGAAGATCATGATGATGTGGAGGCGAAACTATTTGACCTTAAAAACATCATTATTAAGTATATACCAAAACCAAAAGACAGCCGGATCCTGAATGTAATCCTTCATGAGCTTTTTGAACTTGAAAAGGATCTCAACAATCACGCGCATATTGAAGATCTGATTCTCGTGCCAATCGTCGAAAAAATGGAAAGAGAGCTAACCACAAGAGCCGATAACAGCCTGATCTGATGCAAAGTCCTGTCGAAATTTTGATTATCGAACCCTCTTTCCTGATCAGGGAGGGTATAAAAACGCTTTTGAGTCAAATGGAGATAGCATTCCGTATGGATGAAAGTGATGCTGTGGTTCACAATTTGAACCGTCTGATTCAAAAAAGCAATCCGGGACTTGTTATGATCAACCCTTCAATGATGAAGGAAAATCTTTTAATCAAGCGCTCCGATCCTGAATTGTCAGGTGTTTTTTTCATCGCACTTGTTCAGAATGATTTGCCTGATGCTTTAAGCAGTCAGTTTGACGCTTTGTTGCATCTATGTGCCTCAAAAACAGAGCTAATTAAAGAAACAGAAGAAATATTGACAAAGGCCGGAATAATATCTTCTGAAAAAGAAAGCAATACACTCAGCGGCCGTGAAATTGACATTCTCCGTCTCGTGGCCCTTGGCCTGACCAACAATGAAATCAGCGAAAAATTATTTATAAGCGTTCATACGGCAATGACACACAGAAAAAATATTACCAGAAAATTGGGCATTAAAACTGTTTCAGGACTCACTGTATACGCTATTTTAAACAAACTCATCAAAACTGAGGAACTTAAGGGAAGGCTATAAAATCAATTACTTTCCGTGCAAACATTTAGGGCTGTTAAATGTTTATCTTGTATTCCTGTGAAATTTAAAGACTACAGCTAAAGACCAAAATCTTTACTTCACTTTGAAAATGGAATGAAATAGTTTATTTTTGCAGCCGAATTTAGAATGAATATAAATAAGAATTGAATATGGAAACAGTAGGTATTTTTTATGGATCAACTTCCGGATCAACTAAATCAGTAGCTGAGAAGATTAAAAAAGCGTTTGGAAAAAATGCAGACCTTCACGACATTAAGGAAGCTACGCCTGAAATGATCGCTAAATATACAAACCTCGTTTTTGGAACTTCTGCATGGGGCATTGGCGATATGCAAGACGACTGGGAAGACTTTATTGACAGCCTGAGTGAAGTTGATTTCACGGAAAAAAAAGTAGCACTTTTCGGATTGGGCGATCAGGCGGAATATCCGGAAAGCTTTGTCGACGGACTTGGAACGATGTATTGCAGGCTTCCGGATAAGTCTGTTGTAACAGGCTTTTGGCCAACTAAAGGCTACAAATACTACTTTTCACTTGCCGAAAGGGATGACAAGTTTGTAGGATTGGCTATTGATGATCATCAACAACCTGAGTTAACAGATGATCGTGTAAAAACCTGGGTCGAACAAGTAAAAAAAGAGTTTATTTAAAAACGTTGATCCCTTTTTGCTTTTTAAAACTTGAATGTTTTTTAGGGGCAAAAAATTTTATTTCAAAAACCTTTGAAAAGGACAAAATCATTAAAAGTGTTTCTGTCCTTTTTCATTTTGAATAAAAAAAATAATTTTCTTTTTTTGAATTGACTCAATTCAAGTATTTATTTGCCTATTTGATATACTTTTGCAAACAGAAAGTGTATATGAAGAACTCAACAACATCCAGAACGATCAAATTGATTATGGCCTTTGCCATATTCTATATGGTTATTGGTGAGCTCATTACATATCACCAAAGGGTTATTTTTGGCAACGATTTTTTTGGAAACCATCATCCATATACAAAACCTAAATCCGGCGAAGATGGAAACACGACACACTTTAAGACCCAAAAAAGTGGCGACAAGCAGGATTCCGGAAAAACTTCTTTCATTGCCATTATTTCATTTGAACTAAATTTAAGTCCGAAATTATTCTATCTGGAAAAACGAAGGACTGTCTTTGTGCAGCCAATACACAAAGTTTTCACACTTTTCAACAGCCTGCGGGCGCCTCCCTTGTCTATTTTCTGATCACATCTTTTTAAAGCCATTTACATTCCTGTTTTTCGCATGGTGCAATAGCTCTTTGCTGAATGTAAGTTCAAGGATTGACAACATTAAATTGAATGTTCTCAATAATGCTTTTTTCGACAAGGAAACTTTATTATAAAAGCTATTAAATGTGATCTTTCTTAAATAAGAATATTGCCTATTCTTTAATTAATATTTATATATACTTCATTATTAACATTTTATATCATGAAAAAAATATTACTTTTTGCAGCATTGATGTTTTCAGGGCTGTTAACTTTTTCTTCATTCGCAAATCAGGTACATGATACTGTCACTATGGGTCCGGGTTATGGAAACGATGTTTTTTACAGTTTAAGTAGTGGCGTTGTAAAAACGGAGCCCAGAAACAATTGGGATATAGCCTTTTACACCAATCGCTGGAGTGCCGGAATCATCATAAACGAAGGTGCAGGGCATATGCTATACACTTATCCACTTGGAGATACTTCTGCATGGAATAACATTGACTCAACAGGGATCTCAGAATGGATAAACCTGCACAACTCCGATACGATCTGGGAAGATGGTGCTTTCAACCGCAATTCACTTGGACACCCTGATTATGGCTGGGGCGTATACAATATGATTAACCACGATGTGGTTGGCGATTCGTTGTATATCATAAAACTTGCCAACGGAAGCTTGAAAAAGCTTTGGATAAAAAGAAAGAATTCGATCACGAACACTTTCCATTTCAAGTATGCCAATCTTAACGGGTTGCAAGAGGTGAACGAAACACTTAACGTAACTCCATACCAAAGCAACAGGATGTTCATTTATTACTCTTTGGTAACGCAATCTGTTGTCGATCGTGAGCCGGATATTAACAGCTGGGATTTGCAATGGAGCCGCTATGCAGCAATTGTTTATGATCTTTCAGGAAATCCATCCTACTACATTGTTGTTGGTGTTACGAATAATCTGGAGGTTGAAACAAGCAAACATCACCCAGTTGGGCCTGATTTTGATAGTTGGTTCACAAAACCATTCGAAGCCTATAAAACACCGATAGGTCACAACTGGAAAGAATTCAATATGACACAGTTTCAATGGCTGATAACGGATTCTTTGACTTATTTTGTTAAAAACCGACAAGGCGACATTTATAAACTTCAATTTGATTATTTCAGTGGCAGCGGGGCAGGAAAAACCGGTCTGATTAAGAAACTACTTTCATTGGTATCAGTAAACGATCAGCCCTCAACTAGTGCGCTTTCTGTTTTCCCAAATCCTTCAGCTTCAGTGATAACAGTTGTGCTACCTGAAAGTGAAAAAAATGCTGAAATAAGAATTTTTGATCAGGCCGGAAGATTGGTTCTTTCAGAAACCACCTCCGCGAAAGCTCAAAATTATCAGGTCAATATTGAAAACTTACGCAATGGACTTTACATTGTAGAAGTTAAAAACGAAAACGCAACAAGTCGTCAAAAACTAATTGTTAAACACTAAAATTTTGCGATGCATTTGAATAAATACATCATTTTAATCCTTATGCTTACTGGCTGTATCTTTCAGGGATACAGTCAGGAGGTATCACTTTCAGTGCGTGATGCCAGAAGCAAAGAGCCCGTTTCCTTTGCACATCTGCTTTTCGAAAGTTTCGATAAAAGTCAAAATCAAACATTGGTAACTGATTATGACGGCAAAGTGAAGTTCGCAATACAGAAACCAGGTCTTTTGACAGTTACAGCTCTTGGCTATCGAAATCAATCAGACAGCATAAATCCGGGTGAAAATAAAACGATTTTGCTTCAACCTTCGGTGTACAATATGGACGAAGTTGTTGTGACAGGGCAGTATACACCGCAACCTGTTGACAAATCAATTTTCAGGGTGAAAGTAATCGGCTCAAGACTTATCGAACAGAAAGCCTCCAATAACTTAAGCGAGCTGATGTCGGGCGAACTGAATATCAGAAGCTCTTTTGATGGTGCATTGGGATCAAAAATCACACTGCAAGGCCTTGGTGGTGAACACATAAAATTTTTAATTGATGGCGTACCACTCATTGGTCGCATGAACGGAAACATCGATCTCGGCCAGCTGAATCTATACAATGTCAAGCAGATAGAAGTTATTGAAGGACCAATGTCAGTTATTTATGGTTCAAATGCTTTGGCCGGTGTAATAAATATCATCACAAAAGAAAATAATCAGACAGCCTACACCACGAATGCAGGCAGCTATCTTGAATCTGTTGGAGTATATAATTTTAACGCCGATGCTGCTGTAAGTAAAAACAGATGGAGTGGTTCTATAGCTGGCGCAAGGAATTTTTTTGATGGCTTCAGTGCTTACGATACCACCAGATCCAAGCGCTGGAAACCCAAGCGCCAGTACAATGCTGATGGAACACTTGGATATGTCAAAGATGATTTTAAGGTAAGATTGAGCTTATCCTACTTCAACGAAATGCTTCAGGACAAAGGCAATTTGCTCAAACCTTACTATGAAACTGCTTTTGACAGTGAATTCAAATCCAATCGTTTAACATCCAAACTTGATGTCAGCAAAAGATTATTCAAAGACCGTTATCTCACAGTGCTGGGCTCCTATTCATATTATGACAGAATAAAAAACACCTATTTCATTGATCTTACAACCCTTGAGAAGAATCTTACTGCCAATATCTACGATCAGGACACATCGAGTTTTAATCAATATCTGCTGCGGGCAGAATTCAGCAAAAGCACTGCCAGCAGTCCCTTTAATTATCAGCTGGGTATAGATTTAAACTATGAAAATGGTTTTGGACGCCGCATTCTCAATCAACAACAATCTATTGGTGATTATGCTGCATTTCTCAGCGTTAAACTTCAGCCTGCTGCAAGATTGATGCTACAGCCAGGTCTTCGCTATGGATTCAACACAAAATATAATTCGCCATTGGTTTATTCATTAAATCTGAAATGGGACCTGCTTGAAGATCTGAGCCTTAGAGCCTCCTATGCCAAAGGTTTCAGAGCACCTTCACTGAAAGAACTCTATCTTGAATTTGTTGATGTCAATCACAACATCAGAGGAAATGAAAATCTAAAAGCGGAAAACTCGCACAACGTCAATCTGTCAATGAAGTACCATCATGAAAAGGAAACCTACGATTATGGCATGGAAATGAACCTGTTCTACAACAATATTTCAAACAGCATAAGTCTTGCTACGGTCAACGTTAATGATGCCTTATACACCTATGTGAATCTTGATAAAATGATTACGCAGGGATATCAATTGCAATTCAACAACAGGCTTTACCCATGGCTTGAAATAAAACTTGGCTTCGGACAAACAGGGCGCAAACAGATTCAAAATAAGGAAGTTGACATAAATATGATTTACAGCACCGATGTGCTTACAACCATCAACTACCAATGGCGTTTGACTGATCTTAACTTTGGCCTTTATTACAAATACAATGGCGATTATCCAGAAGTGTTCATAAATCAGGATGGGCAGATATTCCGTACCATAATGGAGGGTTATCACACATTTGATATTACACTTGGCAAACCACTGTGGAACAACAGGTTACAAGCTCAGATTGGTGCAAAAAATATTTTCAACAACACGAATATTGCCGTCAAAGGTGATACAGGCGGAGGAGGCATTCACTACGGTGGAGGCAGTTTCTCGCCAGTGGGCTGGGGCCGCACATATTTTGTCAGGCTTGCAATGCAAATTAGAAAATTCAAATAGATTCATGAAAAAATATCAGCCATATATTTTACTGCTTTTAATTTCGTCGTTGCTGACTTCCTGCTTCAAAGAAGACGAACGAATTATGCCCTATGACCGGGGCGACAAGCTCACAGCAATGATTGAAATGACCCAAACCTATAAATATCAGGTATACTTTAATCTTGAAGATGCTCAGGTTGTTGGAGTTGTAAACAAACAAAGCTTCGATCTCATGTTTGAAACCAATCCTGCCGGAAGCCATATTTTTCTTAATTCAGCCAACTTTATGACTGCTGCACGAACAGGAAAAACAAATCTTGCTGATGTAACAAGTTTCGCCGGACTTGAAATGAAATTTGATCCATCAACCGGTAACCGCGACTCAACAGCAATTGGCAACTGGTTCAACATCAATGGAAATGACACCATTTTCACAAATGAGGTTTACGTTATCAACCGTGGTTACGACGATTTGGGAAACACCCTTGGTTACAGAAAAATCATTTTTGACAGCCTGAAAGGACAAACATATTACTTCAGATATGCCAATTTGAATGGTGCAAATGAAGTTTCCGCTCAGGTAACCAAAATGCCTGAAGCGAATTTCTCCTATTACGCTTTCAACAGCGTTGAAGGCCAATTGTATCCAGAGCCTGACAAAAATCAATATGATTTATTGTTTACACAATACACTACATTGCTTTTTACAAATACCGGCGAACCTTACCCATATCTGGTTACCGGTGTATTGCTCAATCGTTTCAACACTTTTTCCTCCTTAAACCAAGAGCTGGTTTTTGATTCTATCACCCGCGAAAATGCGATGGAAGCAAATTTTATCAATCGATTGGATGCGATTGGCTATGATTGGAAAGATGTGGTCGGTGATGTAAGCAGTGGCATTGTTTTTTATGAGGTGAAGGCTGAAAACAATTATTTCATCCGCACACAAGAGGGTTTTTATTTCAAGATGCGATTTGTAAGTTTTTACAATCAATCGGGAGAAAAAGGATATCCAACAATAGAGTTTCAAAAACTTTAGAGGATGGAATTTGTTGCAAGCGCATTGGGTATTCTTTGATTGCCAATTCAGATTGCAAAAATTGAGTTGCAGTCTGGAAAACTTTTGCTAGCCTGAATCTCGCTAAACCCATGTCTGCACTAACTTTAAATCAAAACTTTCTTTTCATTCAAGGAAACAGTCATCACATTTATCCTCATTTGTCGTTTTTGCTTAAAACATGACAATGAAGGATCAGAAATATAATTCCATCTTGTTTCCAAAATAGTTTTAACAATGCTCCACTTATCTGCTTAAATATTTTATTTTTGTCCTGTTATCAAACATTACAGCAGATCATGGTAAAAAACTTAGGAGCGACAAATTCAATTTTCAATCAATTCATCGCAGAATTAAGAAGTTCTGAAATACAGGCCGACCGCATGCGTTTCAGAAGAAATCTTGAACGTGTCGGTGAAATTTTTGCCTATGAAATAAGCAAAACTTTCGATTACAATCCAATTGAAATAACGACTCCACTGGGTGTGGCTGAAATTCAACTTTGCAACCAACAACCGGTGTTAGCAACAATTCTGCGTGCAGGGCTTCCTCTCCATCAAGGCATGTTGAATTACTTTGATAAAGCAGAAAACGCATTCATAACTGCCTATAGAAAATATGACAAAAGTGAGGCATTTGATATTCGGGTTGAATATGTTTCAAGCCCTGACATCAGCGACAAAATCGTCATTCTGACCGATCCGATGCTTGCCACTGGCGCCTCAATTGTGAAATCAATCAAAAGTTTGCTGTCGTTAGGAATGCCGAAACATATTCATATCGTTTCTGCTTTGGCGAGCATCGAAGGAATTGAATATGTTAAAAGACACTTATCACTGCACAATCTTAACATTTGGGTTGGCGCTATCGACGATGAACTTACAGCTCAAGCCTATATCGTACCTGGATTGGGAGATGCAGGAGATTTAGCATTTGGAAAAAAAAGCGACTAATTCAACGATAAAATGAACAAAGCATTCTTTGAAAATATCAGGATATCATTTGAATCAATCCGCAACCACCTGCTAAGGACAATTTTAACCGTTGCAATTATTGCTTTTGGTATCATGGCTTTGGTCGGCATTTTAACAGCTATCGATTCGATCAAATACTATCTGAATGAGAATTTTTCGATGATGGGAGCCAACACTTTTAATATCAGGAACCGTGAAATGGTTGTTCGCATGGGAGGCAGAAGCAACACTGCCAATGCCTATAAAAACATTTCATACCGCGAAGCGCAGCGCTTCAAGGATGAATTTAATTTTCCGGCTTCAACAAGCATGTATACTTTCGGAACCGGAATAGCTACTTTAAAATTTGAATCAGAAAAAACAAATCCAAATATTCAGATTGTTGGCATCGATGAAAATTATATCTATAACGCCGGATATGATATTGAACAAGGACGCAATCTAACTGCACAAGAGGTTACTTCAGGCGCACATGTTGTTGTTGTTGGCAGCGCCATCGCCAAAGATTTATTTAAAAACAATGAGGATCCTGTTGGACAAATCATCTCTGTCGGGCCGGGAAAATACCGTATTGTTGGGGTAATGAAAGAAAAAGGATCTAGCATGGGTTTCAGCGGCGATCGCAATTGTTTGATGCCTCTCAACAATGTGCGGCAATATTTCTCACGGCCAAACATGAACTATACAATCAGTGTCCGAACAAGAAACGCTGAAGAACTTGAGCCTGCAATTGGCGAAGCAACAGGTATATTTAGAGTCATACGTGGTGATACACCCGGAAAAACCGAAACTTTTTCGGTAATGAAAAGCGATAATATTGCCAATATGTTGCTCGGACTAACAGGTCAGGTCAGACTTGGAGCCACTTTCATCGGACTGATAACACTTTTTGGCGCTGCAATAGGTCTGATGAATATCATGTTGGTGTCGGTGACTGAACGCACCCGAGAAATTGGGATCAGGAAAGCCATCGGAGCAACCAGAAAAACCATACGCGATCAGTTTCTCATCGAGGCAGTAGTAATTGCACAAATAGGCGGATTTTTTGGCATTGTGTCCGGAATCCTTGTTGGAAATATTCTCTCTTACTTCATTGGCAGCGCTTTCATTGTTCCATGGCCCTGGATTATCCTGGCTGTTGTACTTTGTTTTGTTGTTGCGCTTGTTTCGGGTTCAATTCCGGCAAATAAAGCCGCAAGTGTTGACCCTATTGAGTCGTTGAGATACGAATAAGATCAGCTCGAAAATAATTAACTAATTTCGGTCCAATAATTAGATGTATGCCTAATAATTATAAGCAACTGATTGAAAACAATAAAAGTTGGGCAAAGAAGAAAAAGGAATACAGTCCTGGCTATTTCGACAACCTTAAGCTCCGGCAGGAGCCTCATTTTCTATATATTGGCTGTTCAGATAGCAGAATGCCTTTAGACACCTTTACACAAACAGAACCCGGAGAGCTTTTCGTACACCGGAATATTGCCAATCAGGTTTCAATAACTGACATCAACTTCCTTTCTGTACTTGATTATGCAGTGAATGTGCTGCGTGTTAAGCATATCATCGTTTGTGGTCATTACGGTTGTGGCGGCGTTACTGCTGCTTATCATGGACTTGCCAGAGGTCTTGTAGGAAACTGGATAAGTCCGATCAGGGATATTGCACGTGAACATAAAGAGGAACTTGAAGCTATTCAGGATGAAGAAAAGCGACTGAACAGACTTTCAGAGTTAAATGTACTTAAACAAGTTGGTAATCTTTGTAAAACCCATGTCATACAGCAAGCTGTAGCTGAAGGCAGAATTGATTTCCAGATTCATGCCTGGATGCTTGACCTTTCGAATGGTCTGATAATGGAGTTGGAATATGAAAATACTCAGCAAAAAACATCGCTTACAACAAAATAAAAATCTCCCATTAACTAAAAAAGTACAATGGCAAAATTTGATTTCTCCAACCGCGATAGTTTTAGTTCAAAAATAGGTGTGATTGCTGCTGCTGCCGGCTCCGCAATAGGCCTGGGTAATATATGGCGATTTCCATACGTTGCAGGTGAAAATGGCGGAGGTGCTTTTTTGCTCATTTATATTGGATTCATAATTATGATAGGCGTTCCGGTGATGCTTTCAGAATTTGTTATCGGCCGGCGGGCTCAACGCAATCCAGTTGGCGCCTTTCGCTTGCTTGCACCCGGAAGTCGTTGGCCGTTGATAGGTTTTATGGGAATTACGGCTGCCTTCACGATTCTGGCTTTTTATACAACAGTTGCCGGCTGGACACTCGAATACCTTTATCTATCTGTTTCAAATGGATTTGAAGGACAAAACAAAGCTGAACTTCAAAATAATTTTGGTGAATTTGTAGGAAGCGGAACCAGACCATTGGTGTGGCAGGTTGTTTTTATGCTCCTTACGGCCTGGATTGTGTTTAAAGGTATTAAAAACGGCATCGAGAAATACACTAAAATCCTTATGCCTTTATTGTTTATAATTATCATCGGACTATGCGTGAGAGCATTAACCTTGCCCGGAGCCAGCGAGGGTTTGATTTTTCTTTTCAAACCTGATTTCTCAAAAATAAATGGCAACGTAGTGCTTCAAGCGCTCGGACAATCATTTTTTTCGTTAAGTATCGGCATGGGTACATTGATCACTTACGGCTCATATATCAGCAAAAAAGACAATTTAGGTTTGACAGCAGTTTCTGTTTCTGTTGCGGATAGCCTTATTGCCATCCTTGCCGGTATTGCAATTTTTCCGGCAGTTTTCGCCTTCAACATCACCCCTGAAGCTGGTCCAAGTCTTGTTTTTATAACACTCCCATTAATCTTTGAACAAATGCCCGGAGGCTATTTCTTTGAGATTATTTTCTTCATTTTGCTTGCCATTGCTGCGCTTACATCCACTATATCAGTACTTGAAGTTGCTGTTGCATATCTGGCTGAAGAATTGGACATGAGTCGGAAAAAATCAACAATAATCGCTTCAAGCGGAATCACAATCCTTGGAATCTTTTGCACCCTGAGTATGGGGCCGCTGCCAGGGCTTTCATTTGGTGGAATGAATCTTTTTGATATACTTGAAAAGCTCTCTGCCAATATCTTTCTGCCTTTGGGCGGGTTATTCATTGTGCTTTTTGTCGGCTGGAGAATGGGTATAAACAATATTTTTGCAGAAATAAGCAACGATGGTATTCTGAAAGTTAGGCTTAAATGGGTTTATTTATTCATCATCAGGTTCATTGCTCCCATCGCTATTGCCTTGGTTTTCCTTAATGGACTTGGTCTGTTTGGAATGTTTGGCGGAGGAGATTTGTAAGACCTTCTACGAGGAACTGATGGTTCAGTTTTGTAATTTATTTATTTTTAGGCTTTTATATCAACCAATTATTTCCTTTTATTAACATTTGCTATCACTGTTAAATGGAGTTTTTTAAGCAATTAATGACTTTTTCAAAAAAAGAGCAGTTTTCCATTGCGGTACTACTGTTGATATTTATTTTGCTTGCATTGCTAAATCTATTTGCTGGAAAATTGTTTTATCCTACTGTTTATCCTCCCGTTGATTTTGATTCTATTGTGATTCAATTTCAAGCTGAAAGTATAGAAGAGAAAACTTCTAAATCTTTTGAATATACCAATCCTGAGACATCATCTGCGGTAAATAAATTAACTCCTTTTCCTTTCAATCCCAATATGCTTTCGGAGGAAGACTGGAAGAAAATTGGTCTTAGTGAGCGTCAGATCAAAGGAATAAAAAACTATGAAGCACGTGGAGGAAAGTTTTTTCGCAAAGAAGATGTTAAAAAGATGTACACAATAAGTGAGGCAGAATATGCGATACTTGAGCCATTTATTGTCATTCCGACACCTGAAGTCTCCAGAAAAAAAGTAGAAAAGGAAGAAAGGAAAACAACTCAAGAACCAACATTTGAAAGTCCAAAAGCCGCCTTTGATCAAGTATTTGAGCTTAATTTAGCTGATTCTCTTCAGCTTATACAAATTCCTGGTGTTGGTCCATGGACAACTCACCGGATTCTCCAATACAGAAATATTCTGGGTGGCTTTTATGATAAAAAACAACTTTTTGAAGTTCATGGATTTGATAGTTCGCGCTACAATCAGATTGAAAAACACCTTGTTATTGATTCATTGCTGATACAGAAAATTCGCATCAATCATCTTAGTTTCAAGGAACTTATCCGACATCCGTATATCGATTACGCTTTAACAAAAACACTTGTAAACCACCGTGAAAAAAGAGGCTTTGTCAAATCTTTTGACGAACTTGGCAAGTTGGAAGGCTATACAGCTGAAACAATAAAAAAACTTAGGCCTTATGTCCGTTTTGATTAAAACTTTCCCTTAATAGCGACTCTAAAAACTTAAAGACCTGCCAGACAGATCGTAAGCACCCTATACCAAACAGCAGCAGGAAGTTTTAAATTAAGGACTTTTGATAATGTTTTATCCGAATCAGCGATGTTCAAATGTGCTTTAATTAAATCAGCAAATTCAAATTCATCAACAGAGATTAATGGAGTACCTTTTTTCAAAAAATTAATTAGCTTTTCTGGCAAAAACAATTGAATTTTTTGACGAAAAATAAGGCTTTGTAAACCTCTTTTATCTGATGGCGCAACATTCCAGTTTGGATTTATGATGTCCCCTGCATTGGCCGGTAGCTTTTTGAAAAGTTGAAGAAATAGTTTTCCAAAGGCTTTTTCCTTCATTGGAAGAGACATTGCAAGATCAAAAAAATCAGGATTATAAAAAGGTGATGTTGACCAGCAATAATAGCGGTTTCGATCCTCCCCTTCAAACAGCCAGTTCATAGCACGCTCCCTGAGCATGAAACTTTGATGCTGTTCAGCAATCGGATGAAGCTTATATCCATTCAAAACATCCCTGATTGAACCAATAATCACATCAGAACTCAGGCCTGAAAGGATTGACGCTGTTTTTATTGAAATCAATGAATGCTTCCTCAGAAGACAGCGCAATAGTTGATTTTGGTTGTAAACCCCAACCAAAGGACTTAGGTCGGCCAGCACTTTGTCACCACCATCACCTGTAATCTGCGAATATCCATTTTGCTGAAAATATTTTAGGTAAGGCAATAAAAACGCCATATCAGCGCCATTTAATCCCTGCTTGATTTTTAAAAGCTCAAAAACACCCTCTTCATTTCCTGCAGGAACATTGATAAACTTGTGCTTACTGTTTAAATCAAGTCGTGCAATAAGTTCATTCACTGCAACAATATCGGCTTGAGCAGTTCCCTCCTCATCTTTATAGGTGAAAAAAGGAATCTCAGCTTTTGATTCAGCCAGTATGACGGCGAGCAATCGCGAATCCAGACCGCCGCTTAAAGAGAGAGCCGGACTATTTAGCTTGTTGATTCTGGCTTGCAAAGCAGTTTTCAAATACTTGATTAAAAGCTCAATATCTGCTTTTTCTGCTGAGGATTTAGTTTGTTTCGGAAATCTAAAATATTCAGTTTGCTGTATTGCATAAACCCCTAAATCAATCTCAAGCTGAGCGTGAGGTGGAAACCGTTCGATGCCTTCCCATAACGTCCTCTTTCCTAAAGAAAATCCAAACATCAAGGTTTGAGCATGCGCTATTTTGTCCTTTCTGAGATCAGCATTCATCATTTTTATCAGACGAATATCCCTGCTTAGCACCAAATTATTCTCTCCTTTTTGAATGTACACGGGGAGTCTGCCAAATCGATCATTAAATAAAAGCGCTGTTTTTTGTTTGGCATCTATAAGCAGGAAAATAAATTCCCCATCCGTTGCTTTTACAAATGAGGCAATATTGTCCTGCCTGAAACCTTCATTCGAAAAGAAGATGCCAAATAAATCCTCTTCCGATGCCGGCCAACCGGAGTATATCATACCTTCAAAAAAAATGAATCGTTCCCCGGATTTATATTGCCTGAAAGGATAATTTTTTTCAGCATAAACACCTGCAAAGCAATTTTCTATTTCAAAATCAAGTTGATGAAAAAGGTAATCATTATCTGAAAGTGACGATAATGCATTGCTTATATTTTGTGTAGTGGCGTTGACCGCCAAAGTTAGACCTGGCATAATTTTAATTCATACTGCAAAATAAGTGATTCTGCTGGTTAATGTCGCTGCCAATGAAAAAAAAACGGATATTTGTGAATTACCCCAAAAAATCAATAACTGAAATCGTGACATTTGAACTTCTACCTCTGAAAAATGACTTCAAGAAATGGCAGATAAATTAACTTTTGGCATCTTAGTCAATGGCCCCATCATAGAAAAATGGCAGGCTGAGGTAATAACCCTTTTATTAAATGAAGGCCATAAACTTACACTAATTGTTCAAAACGACAATCCTCAGATTAAACAAAGCTTTATCAAACGACTTCAGAACTACCCGTGGAATAGGTTTGTTTTCAGGGTATGGCATCGATTCCTATTTAAACCATTATCCAAGCAACCATTTGATATTTCTTCACTGTATGGAGAAACGAAAGTTCTGTATTGTCAAACAATTCAGAATGGAATTAAGCAGCTCTTTGATACAAAGGACGTACAATTCATCAAGCAGAATCAACTTGATTTTTTACTTCGCTTTGGATTTAATATCATTCGTGGAGACATTTTGAACGCAGCCCGATATGGTGTCTGGTCGTTTCACCATGACGATGAAATGGTCGTTCGTGGCGGGCCTCCGGGTTTTTGGGAAATTTACCACAAAATGGTGTCAAATGGTGTGATTTTACAGCAGCTTACCGATAGTCTTGACAAAGGAATTTTATTAAAAAAAATTCATTTCCCTGTTATAAGACACTCCTACAAAGCGCATCTGGACAGCATATACGGCAATAGCGCATTTTTGCCTGTCCATATTTGCAGCGCAATTATGCATGGCAATTTCGAGTCAACACCATCGGTTTCAGAAGCTACAGTTTTTCATCCGCCTGGAAATCTCAGGATGCTTTTCTTTTTTATTAAAATGGCTTACCGAAGAGTTTCTTTTCATCTTAACGATCTATTCAGACAAGAAGACTGGAATATCGGGATTATTAAAACCTCCGTTTCAAATGTAATTTCAGAGCCGGAAAATTATTTAAAACAGACCTATTGGTTTCCTAAAAAAAACAATAGCAGCTATCTTGCCGATCCATTTATCATAGATTTTAAAGATGAGACACTACTTTTTGCCGAGCAATTCGATTATCGCAAAGGAAAAGGTCAGCTTGTATTAGCAAAGGCTTCCGAAAGCTTTTCGACCTTTAAGGCTGTAACTTCTGAAAAACTTCATCTATCTTTTCCATTTCTTTTTAAATGGGAAGAAAAGCTCTACTGCCTTCCTGAATGCTTTGAATCTGATGGAGTTCAACTTTACCATTATGATGAAGTTTCAGGGAAATTGGTGCATGAAAAATGTATTTTAGATGGGCACAGAGCTGTTGACCCTGTTTTGTTTGAGCATGAAAGTCGCTGGTGGCTGATGTTTTCTACAAAAGATTTGCCCAGTGTTAATCTATACGCATTTTATAGTCAAAATCCTTTTGGACCATTTAAAGCACACAGACAAAACCCTGTAAAGACAAACATCAGTTCAGCACGCAATGCTGGTAATCCACTCATTTATAATAAGATGCTCATTCGTCCTTCGCAGGATTGCGCCGGACATTACGGAAAAGCAATCACCCTCAATAAAATCATCGAACTTACTCCAGATACATTTAAAGAAGTTGTTCTAAAAAAGATTCAACCTGATAAGAACACAACATTTCGTTACGGAATCCACACGCTAAACGGCAACACTGAAAACACCGTAATCGATGGAAAGCGATATGTTTTTACCTTTGCTGGTTTCAGACATCAGTTGAAGCAAAAATTAAAGAAGCGATGATTTTACGAAAAATACTCGGGACATCTGGCTCACGTATTCTGCATGCGGCATCAAATCTCTTGCTTTTATGGCTGGCTACTAACAAACTGGGGAGTGAAGCATGGGGTTTGTCCGGTTTGATATTGCTCGACATCTCCTTGCTTTTGCTGATCGCTGATATGATTGGAAATGCATTGGTGTTTTTCAGTTCCAGACGTAACACAAAAAGTTTATTGAAGCTTTCTTATCTCTGGATTGGTATTGTAGTTTCAGCAACAGGTTTGCTGTTTTATTTATTGCAATTATTTCCAGATATTTATCATTTTTTGATACCTAAAGGCTATGGAATTCACATTTTATTATTGGTATTGTTAAACGGCTTTCACGGTTTCAATATGTATATCCTGCTTGGGAAAAACAGAACAACTGCTTTTAACAGTCTTTTTATAATTCAGTTTAGCACTATGCTGCTAAGCATGGCAGGATTAATCTATTTTTTCAACATCAAAGATGAGCGAGCCTTTGTTTATGCTTTGTACGCTTCCTACATTTTTCCTCTTAGCATCGGTTATGTTTTTATTTTTCGCATCCTCAATAGGGAAAATCATTCAAAGCCAGATGCTTCTTTCAGTGAACTATTTCGTTTTGGAAGCATGACACAGCTTTCGAGTATCGCCCACATGCTTAATAAACGATTAAGTTTCTATTTCATAAATCAGTTCACAGGTCTCTCTGCACTCGGTATATATAATTCAGGATCACAGCTGACAGAAGGGTTAAGAATGATCGGTCAAAGCATTGCATTGGTGCAAATATCTAGTCTAAGCAATAGCGATGACAGGAAATATGCAAAAGTCCTTAGTCTGCAGTTGCTTAAATTTTCTGTGATACTAACCACAGTAGCTATTGGAACACTTGCTATGATTCCATCCTCAGTTTTTGAATTCATATTCAGTCGTGGATTTGGTGAGATACGTATAGTTATCATCAGTCTGAGTCCGGGAGTTGTTGCGCTTGCCGCAAATGCCATTTTCAGTCATTATTTTTCAGGCACAGGCCGACCAGTGTATAATCTCTATGCGTCTTTGGTTGGACTTGGAGTAACACTGCCTGCAGTATTTATACTGATACCAGCTTTTGGGCTTGCTGGTGCGGGAGCTGCAGCTTCGCTGGCTTATACTGCAACAGTTATCTATCAGTGGTTTGTTTTCAAAAAAGATACAGGTGCAACATGGCTTGAACTTCTTATCAGTAAAAACGACATTTCAGTTGCACGGGAAGCAATCAAAAACTTGAAAAAGCCCAATTAGTTCTTAAAATACTTATAACTGAATTGAATGTCAGATAAGCAGAAATAGCGATAAGCACATAAGTAGTCAATGCTAATTTAATCTTCGTATTATTAAACTCAAAAAGATAATCTTGCTTTTTCATTTAAAATCAAGTATTTTTACGTGATAAACTTTAAAAACATTGTTATGAAAAAAAATGTAGGAAATATTGATCGTATCATTCGCATTGTTCTAGGATTGATAATCGGCGCTGTTGGAATCATGAATCATTCGTGGCTGGGACTTATCGGGATCGTACCTATTGCAACTGCTTTTTTAAGCTTTTGTCCGGCCTACAGTCTATTTAGGTTTAGCACCAATATAAAAAAATAGTTCGAAAAACTTCAAATCATTTATTTGGGAATTAAGCACTTACCCCCCCAAACCAAAAAACCCCATCCAAATATGGACGGGGTTTTTGTTATGATTTGGCGACGACCTACTTTCCCACATTTCACTGCAGTATCATCGGCGCTGACAGGCTTAACTTCTCTGTTCGGAATGGGAAGAGGTGGACACTGTCGCAATAGTCACCTGAAAAATCTTGTGCTCATACCTTGATCCCATCAGCCTGATGGGCAAAATATAAACTTAAACATATGAAAGGAAACATCAAAACAATCAACAGATTTATTTATCTATGACTATAACTTTACTTCTTTGCATTAACCCGACAATCGTCATCTATGCTTATATAAAGAAGCTTACGAGTAATTAGTACTGCTCAGCTATGATGTTACCACCTTTACACCTGCAGCCTATCAACCCCGTGGTCTACGGGGACTCTTAAAGGAAGCCTCATCTTGAGGTAAGTTTCGCGCTTAGATGCTTTCAGCGCTTATCTTCACCAAACGTAGCTACCCTGCGATGCAGCTGGCGCCACAACAGGTACACTAGAGGTTTGTCCAACCCGGTCCTCTCGTACTAAGGTCAGCCCCTCTCAAGCTTCCAACGCCCACAACAGATAGGGACCGAACTGTCTCGCGACGTTCTGAACCCAGCTCGCGTGCCACTTTAATCGGCGAACAGCCGAACCCTTGGGACCTTCTCCAGCCCCAGGATGTGACGAGCCGACATCGAGGTGCC